>NZ_JBIAQC010000007.1:0-486330 GCF_042888685.1 Streptomyces sp. NPDC002779 | reverse complement strand
TCCTTTGTACTCACCCTCTCGGGCTTTCCTCCGGGCTTCCCTTCGGTCTTGCGTTTCCGACTCTATCAGACCCTTTCGGCTCCGATTCCCTGTCGACGGGATTTGCCTTTCGGCCTCGCGGCCTTTCGACATTCACTACGTTAGCCGATTCCCCGTCCGACTCATAATCGAGTCTCCGCGCTTTCGAATTCAGGCGTGCAGGCACGCCAAATTCGATCCCGCTGAGGGATGTCGTAGGTAGTGGTTTGGCCGCTCCGGCTGCAGGCGATTGCCGTACCCGGTTCAGCGGCTCGGGCCACGTTACGCGCCTCCCGGGGGGCGAGTCAACTTCGGCTGCGCCTCGGGACATGGGCCCGGTAGGGGCTCACGGTGGGGTCGTCGGCGATCCAGTAGCGCCAGGGATGGAGGTCGCCATTGCCCCCATCTCCGGACACACCGGTACGCGGGCCGGTGCGGACCTGGTCAGAGGGGGTCGGCGTGCCCGTCAGGATCCTCAGCGGGGTCTCGCCCGGGGCGCAGGCGTCCGTACCGTCGAGGGCTCGGTCCACGCCGAGGGCGGTGGCGAGGCGGGCCGGGCCTTTGGCCAGTTCCTTGTCATTCCGGGCCGAGAGGCGACGTCTGCGGGCCAGTTCGGTGCCCTCGATGATCTCGCCGGCGCGCAGCAGGACCGCGCTCGCCGTGCCGTCGGGGCCGCAGACCAGGTTCATGCAGTGCCACATGCCGTAGGTGAAGTAGACGTACACATGACCGGGCGGACCGAACATCACGTCGTTGCGGGCGGTGCGACCGCGGTACGCGTGGGAGCCGGGGTCGTCAGGGCCGTTGTAGGCCTCCACCTCTGTGAGGCGCAGGAGGATCGGACCGTCCGGGGTGGAGCGTACGAGGATGCGGCCCAGGAGGTCGGGGGCTACTTCGAGGACGGGGCGGTCGAAGAAGTCTCTGGGGAGCGGCGTACGGTCGGGGGTCGCGATCATGCCGTCCGAGGGTAGTGCAGACGGGTGGCGGTCACGGGGTGGTCAGGGGCCCTCCCCCTTGCGAGGGTGAGGGTAAGGAACCGGCCACCGCCGGATCGCGTTTGTAGGGATCAAGGACGTCGTCGTAGAGGGAGAGTCATGGGGTTCAAGAAGCTGCTCGCGAGTCTGGGGTCCGGCGGGGCTTCGGTCGAGACCGTGCTGACCGAGGTCAATGTCGTGCCCGGCGGTGTGGTCCAGGGCGAGGTGCGGATCCAGGGCGGTTCGGTCGGCCAGCAGATCGAGGCGCTCTCGGTCGGGCTCCAGGCCAAGGTCGAGGTCGAGAGCGGCGACGAGGAGTACAAGCAGGACATCGAGTTCACCAAGGTGCGGCTCGGTGGGGCCTTCGAGCTCCAGGCCGAGGCCGTGCACGCGGTGCCGTTCGGGCTTGAGATCCCGTGGGAGACGCCGATCACGACGATCGACGGGCAGCCGCTGCGCGGGATGCACATCGGTGTGACCACCGAGCTGGAGATCGCGCGCGCGGTCGACTCCGGCGACCTCGACATGATCAACGTGCACCCGCTGCCGGCGCAGAAGGCGATCCTGGACGCGTTCGTCCAGCTGGGCTTCCGCTTCAAGAACGCGGACATGGAGCGCGGGGTCATCCGCGGTACGCGGCAGAAGCTGCCGTTCTACCAGGAGATCGAGTTCTTCCCGCCGCAGCAGTACCGGGGCATCAACCAGGTCGAGCTGAGCTTCGTCGCGGACCAGAGCGCGATGGACGTCGTGCTGGAGATGGACAAGAAGCCGGGTCTGTTCAGCGCGGGCAGCGACACCTTCCGGTCCTTCACGGTGGGGCTGAACGACTTCCAGGGGACCGACTGGGCGGCGTACCTCAACCAGTGGCTGTCCGAGGTCGGCAGCAAGCGCAACTGGTCCTAGGCTCGGAGGCCACTGCACGTTCCGATCAGGAGGTACCGAGGTGACCGAGCTCAAGAGGCGGCCGCTCCCCCATGACTTCCATCCGCCCGTGCCCTCGTTCACGGTCACGAGTGAGGACGTCTCGGAGGGGGCGACCCTCAAGGACGCTCAGGTCTACGCGGCCGGCAACACCTCGCCGCAGCTGCGGTGGGAGGGCTTCCCGCCGGAGACCAAGAGTTTCGCCGTGACCTGCTACGACCCGGACGCCCCTACGGGCAGCGGGTTCTGGCACTGGGTGGTGTTCGACATCCCGGCGTCGGTCACCGAGTTGCCCGCGGGTGCGGGCAGCGGCACGTTCGAGGGTCTGCCCGAGGGTGCCGTGCAGGCGCGCAACGACTACGGGTCGAAGGAGTTCGGCGGGGCGGCGCCGCCCGCCGGGGACGGGCCGCACCGGTATGTGTTCACGGTGTACGCCGTGGACCAGGAGAAGCTCGGTCCGGACGCGGACGCCTCGCCGGCCGCGGTCGGTTTCAATCTGCGGTTCCACACGCTGGCGCGTGCGCAGCTCATCGGTGAGTACGAAGTGGCCGCCGAAGCCTGACGTTCATTGAACGTTTGCCCGTCCCTGGTCTTGGAAGTGATCAGGGGCGGGCACTTTTTATTTCGTTGTCCATCTCGGCGTGCCCGGCCAGAGTTGATCCCAGCCCGCCAGGGGGTGGGCCGCTGCGCACAGGAGGTGGGCTGGTCATGCGGGACACGCTGGTACTGAACGCGAGCTTCGAGCCGCTGTCGACGGTGACGTTGAACCGAGCCGTCGTTCTGGTGCTTCAGGACAAGGCCGTCGTTGAGCAGTCCCACCCCGAACTGCGCATGCGCGGAGCCGCGGTCGACATACCCGCGCCCCTGGTGATCCGGTTGTGCCGGTACGTACGGGTGCCGTTCCGAAGACGAGCGCCGTGGTCGAGGCGGGGGGTGCTGGTCAGGGACCGGCACAGGTGCGCGTACTGCGGTCGTCGGGCGACGACCGTGGACCATGTGGTGCCGCGGTCGCAGGGTGGTCAGGACACCTGGCTGAACACGGTGGCCTCGTGCGCTGAGGACAATCACCGCAAGGCGAACCGGACTCCGGAGGAGGCGGGGATGCCGTTGCTTCGGCAGCCGTTCGAGCCGACGCCTGCCGATGCGATGTTGCTGTCGCTGGGGGCGGAGGACTTCTCGGCGCTGCCGGAGTGGTTGGCTCGGGACGCCGCATAGCGGTTGCGTCTGCCGGGATCGGTTGTCCGGCGGCTGCGGGGGCGTTGTGGCTGGTCGCGCAGTTCCCCGCGCCCCTGGGGAGTTGGGGTCCGCCCTGTTCGGAGGCGGACCCCGTTGTCGTGGCTCAGTCGATGCTCGGCTTCTCTCGGCGTTCCGCGCCGCTGGTGCCGGAGTTGCCGCCTGAACCGCCGCCCATGCCGCCGAAGTTGCCCATCGCGCCGGACAGGCCCTTGAGGGCGTCGCCGATTTCGCTGGGGACGATCCAGAGCTTATTGGCGTCGCCCTCGGCGATCTTCGGGAGCATCTGGAGGTACTGGTAGCTGAGGAGCTTCTGGTCCGGGTCGCCTGCGTGGATCGCCTCGAAGACCGTACGGACCGCCTGGGCCTCGCCTTCGGCGCGCAGGGCCGCTGCCTTTGCCTCGCCCTCGGCGCGCAGGATCTGGGACTGCTTCTCGCCCTCCGCCGTGAGGATCGCGGCCTGGCGGGTGCCCTCGGCGGTGAGGATCGCGGCGCGCTTGTCGCGGTCGGCGCGCATCTGCTTCTCCATCGAGTCCTGGATGGAGGTCGGCGGTTCGATCGCCTTCAGCTCGACGCGGTTGACGCGGATGCCCCACTTGCCGGTGGCCTCGTCGAGGACGCCGCGCAGGGCCGCGTTGATCTCCTCGCGGGAGGTCAGCGTGCGTTCCAGGTCCATGCCGCCGATGATGTTGCGCAGCGTGGTGACGGTGAGCTGCTCGATCGCCTGGATGTAGCTGGCGACTTCGTACGTGGCCGCGCGGGCGTCCGTCACCTGGTAGTAGATGACGGTGTCGATGTTCACGACCAGGTTGTCCTGGGTGATCACCGGCTGCGGCGGGAAGGGCACGACCTGTTCGCGCAGGTCGATGCGGTTGCGGATGGTGTCGATGAACGGGACGACGATGTTGAGGCCCGCGTTCAGCGTCCGTGTGTACCGGCCGAAGCGCTCGACGATGGCGGCGCTGGCCTGTGGGATGACTTGGATCGTCTTGATCAGGGCGATGAAGACCAACACCACCAGAATGATCAAGACGATGATGACCGGTTCCATCGTCGGCTCCCCGTACCCTTCTCCGCCTCGGCGCTGTCGCGGATCCTGTGGATCCTAACTGCTGCAGATCTTATGTCTGTTGAAGATCTTGCCGGTTGAGTCTGACAGACCGTCGTGTGCCCCGTGTGGTGTTCTCCCGGTTACGTCGTGCGAGGTCACATGACGATCGCCGTGGCCCCCTCGATGTCCACCACGTCCACCGACTGCCCCACTTCGTAGGCCTGGCCGCCGTCGAGGGAGCGGGCCGACCAGATCTCCCCGGCGAGCTTGATCCGGCCGCCGGAGGCGTCCACGCGCTCCAGGACGACCGCTTGTTTGCCCTTCAACGCCTCGACCCCGGAGATGAGTTGGGGGCGCCCGCTGCGATGGCGGGCGGCGATGGGCCGTACGGCGAGGGCCAGCGCGACCGAGACGACGGCGAACACGAGGACCTGGAGGACGACTCCGCCACCGAGTCCGGCCACGGCCGCGGCTGCCAGGGCGCCGACGGCGAGCAGGCCGAGTTCGGGCATTGCGGTCATCACGAGCGGGATTCCGAGCGCGGCCGCGCCGATGAGCCACCACACCCATGCGTCGATGTCGTTCACATCGTCATGGTAGGTCCGTACAACCTGCCGCGGACAGGGCGCAGTTCGGGTGGATCAGGACAGCGGGAGGCCCTGGGCGGTCCAGCGGTCGCCGATCTGCTCGACGACGAGCGGGAGACCGAAGCACAGGGAGAGGTTGCGGGAGGTGAGTTCGAGCTCCAGCGGGCCGGCGGCGAGGACCTTGCCCTGACGGATCATCAGGACGTGGGTGAAGCCGGGGGCGATCTCCTCGACATGGTGGGTGACCATGATCATCGACGGGGCGATGGGGTCGCGGGCGAGGCGGCCGAGGCGGCGTACGAGGTCCTCGCGGCCACCGAGGTCGAGGCCGGCGGCGGGCTCGTCGAGGAGGAGCAGCTCGGGGTCGGTCATCAGGGCGCGGGCGATGAGGGTGCGCTTGCGCTCACCCTCGGAGAGGGTGCCGAACTTCCGCTCGACGTAGTCGCTCATGCCGAGGCGGTCGAGGAAGGCGCGGGCGCGCTGCTCGTCGACCTCGTCGTAGTCCTCGTGCCAGGTCGCGGTCATGCCGTAGGCGGCGGTGAGCACGGTCTCCAGGACGGTCTGGCGCTTGGGGAGCTTGTCGGCCATGGCGATGCCGGCCATGCCGATGCGGGGGCGCAGGTCGAAGACGTCGACCCGGCCGAGGGTGTCGCCGAGGACGGTGGCGGTGCCCTTGGTCGGGAAGAGGTAGCTGGAGGCGACGTTGAGGAGGGTGGTCTTGCCGGCGCCGTTGGGGCCGAGGATGACCCAGCGCTCGCCCTCCTTCACCGACCAGGAGACCTGGTCCACCAGAGCCCGGCCCTCGCGGACCACGGATACGTCCTGAAGCTCCAGAACATCGCTCATGAGCGCGTTGTCTCCCCTTGCAGTGTGACCGGTCTGGCGTCTCGGTGGTCGCGTGCGCCGGTGGGCGCACCCCTCGACGAAATCTACGCCACCGGTCGGGCGCTTCATTCCATCGGTACGGTCCTTAGGGTGGGGGCATGTTCTCGGAACCACGTTCAGGGCGCCTCGCCGCTTGGGGAAATGCCTTTTTGGCCGGACTCGTGTCGCCGGATGACGGAGTGCTCGCGATCGTCGGGGACGACGCCGTGCACCGGGTGGAGGGACTGCCGGGCGAGTCCGGGCCGGTCGGGCTGACGTTGGCGCTCGGGCGGTTGCGGGCGCTCGGGGTGAGCGGCTTGCGGGTCGCGTTGCCGGCACCGGGGCATCCGCTGGGCCTGAGCGGGCCGCCGGAGTTCAACGCGCGGGCGTTGGAGGCCGAGGAGGCGGTGGTCTGTCACGGGGCCGCGTTCGGGCTCGTGCCCGAGGTGTACGCGGTGGGGCCCGACGGTGATGTGCACGTCGAGGTGGTGTGGCAGGTGCTGCCGGTGCGGGAGGCGCCGCCCGCGGATGTGCCGTCGCTCGGTGAGGCCGAGCGGGAGCTGGCGGAGGCCCTGCGGGAGGCGACCGAGGTGTTGTCCCGGCTGGATGTCGCCGGGTCGGGGCCGGTGGCCGAGGCGGCGATCGACGCGTACCGGGCGCGGGCCGAGCGGGGGCGGGAGGCGCTGGCGCCGGGGTATCCGCCGCGGGCGGTGCGGGTGCTGGAGCTTGCGCGGCGGGTGGCGATGCTGGTGACCCTGGCCTCCGAGAACGGCCACGGCGCCGCGGTGACGTCCGGGGAGATGGCGGCCCGGGCCGCCGCGCTGCGGCCGGTGGAGCGGACGGCACGGCGGGCTCAGGTGGCCGCGTACAACGCGTATGTGGAGGAGCGGGAGCGGGGGGTTCGGTGAGCGAGGGCTCGGTGGGCGGTGTGGCACCGCTGGTCGGAGTCCGCAGCCGTGTCGCACCGCCGCTCCGAGCCGGCAGCGGAAACGGCCTCCCGGGCGAGCCGGGAGGCCGGAGTCGCTGGCCGCCTCGCGGCGCGCAGGTCAGTGATTGACGCCCAGGTTGCCGAAGGCCGGGTTCAGCGCGCCGATCACGGTCACGCTGTTGCCGACCGCGTTGACCGGGACGTGGACCGGGGCCTGGACGACGTTGCCCGAGCCGACGCCCGGGGAGCCCACGGCCTTGCCGTCGGCCAGCGCCCCGCCGTCGGTGGCGGAGGCCATCCCGGCCCCGGCGGCGATCAGTCCGCCGGC
Organism: Streptomyces sp. NPDC002779; assembly: GCF_042888685.1. Lineage (NCBI taxonomy): Bacteria > Bacillati > Actinomycetota > Actinomycetes > Kitasatosporales > Streptomycetaceae > Streptomyces > Streptomyces sp. NPDC002779. The sequence goes on along the minus strand of NZ_JBIAQC010000007.1, from coordinate 479,426 downwards.
CACCATCGTCACGGCCGCTGCCTTCTTCAGGTTCTTCACTTCTGACCCCTCCTAGCGATCACCGCGGCAGTCGCCGCGGCACGCATGGAGAACGGCGGAGATCCACGAAGGATGCGGCCATCCGGGGGACATTCCCACGACGGTATGAATCTCAGTCCGGAGCGGAACCCTCCGTATTGCCGTGCGCCGCGCCCTTATCCGGCCACACCATGCCGTACCGCCCACAGGGCCGCCTGGGTGCGGTCCGCCAGGTCGAGCTTCATCAGGATGTTCGACACATGGGTCTTCACCGTCTTCTCGGAGAGGACCAGCGCACGGGCTATCTCCCGGTTGGAGCGGCCGTCCGCTATCAGCCCGAGCACCTCGCGCTCCCGGTCGGTCAGCGAACCGGCTCTGCCCTGGCCGGGGCCGGATTCCTCCTGGGACAGCAGGGCCCCGGCGACCTCGGGCTGGAGCAGGATGTGCCCGGCGTGGACGGAGCGGATGGCGCCGGCCAGGGCGTCGGGATCGACGTCCTTGTAGACGTAACCGGCGGCTCCGGCGCGCAGGGCCGGGACCACGGTGCGCTGCTCGGTGAAGCTGGTGACGATCAGCACGCGCGCGGGGTTGTCCAGCTCGCGGAGCTTGCGCAGGGCGTCGACGCCGTCCATGCCCGGCATCTTGACGTCCATGAGGACGACGTCGGGCCGCAGCTCCTCGGCGCGGGCGACTCCCTCGGCCCCGTCGGACGCCTCGCCCACGACCTCGATGTCGTCCTGTACTTCGAGGAACGTGCGCAGGCCCCGGCGGACGACCTGGTGGTCGTCGACGAGCAGTACCTTGATCGGGTCAGCCACCGGGGACCTCCATCTCGATCGTGGTGCCCTTGCCGGGCGCCGATTCCACGGTGAGTGTGCCGCCGACCCCGCTGGTCCGGTCCCGCATGGAGACCAGACCGAGATGGCGGCCCGCGCGGCGGACGGTCTTCGGGTCGAAGCCGCTGCCGTTGTCCGTCACCCGCAGCACGGCTCCGGCGCCGGAGCGGTGCAGGGTCACGTCGACGGTGTCCGCGCCCGAGTGGCGCAGCGCGTTGTGCAGGGCCTCCTGGGCGACCCGCAGCAGGGCCTCCTCCTGCGCGGCGGGCAGTGCTCGCACCCCGCGGCCGTCGAAGGTCACGCGGGCGCCGTGGGCGCGGTCCAGGACCTGGACGTGGGTGCGCAGGGTGGCCACCAGGCCGTCCTCGTCGAGGGCCGCGGGGCGCAGCTCCACCACGGCGGCGCGCAGTTCGTCCGCGGCCTCCGCGGCGAGCACGGCCACCTGCTGGAGCTCGCCCTTGGCGCGGGCCGGGTCGCGGTCGACGAGGGCCGTCGCGGCCTGTGCGGTCAGGCGCAGGGAGAACAGCTTCTGGCTCACCGCGTCGTGCAGTTCGTGGGCGAGGCGGGAGCGCTCCTCGGCGATGGTCAGTTCGCGGCTGCGTTCGTACAGGCGGGCGTTGGTCAGGGCGATGGCCGCGTGCTGGGCCAGGATCGCGAGGAGTTCCTCGTCCTGCGCGGTGAAGCCGCAGGCGCCCTCGGGCTTGGCGCACCGCTTGTTGGCCAGGAACAGCGCGCCGATGACCTCGTCGCCGTCGCGGATCGGCAGGCCCAGGAAGTCGGACATGTCCGGGTGGGCGGAGGGCCAGCCCTCGAAGCGGGGGTCCTTGCGGACGTCGGCGAGGCGCTCGGGCTTGGCCTCGTGCAGCATCGAGGCCAGGATGCCGTGCTGGCGCGGGAGGGGACCGATGGCCTTCCACTGCTCGTCGCTGACGCCGTCGACCACGAACTGGGCGAAGCCGCCGTGGTCGTCCGGGACGCCGAGGGCGGCGTACTGCGCGTCGAGCAGTTCGCGGGCCGAGGCGACGATCGTCTTGAGGACATCGCGCACCTCAAGATGCCTGCTCATGGCCAGCAGCGCGGAGCTCACCGCCGCCAAACCGGACCCTGGACCTTGATTCATGTCCTCACGGTACCGGCGGGGTGTGACAGTCCGGATCGGACCTGTGGCCGCCCCCGCCTAGGCCGGTGGCCCTAGGTCTCGGGTCCCCGGGCGCAGGCCGCCCGTCAAAGGGACCCGGCGCTCTGCGGCTCGCGTCCGAGGCGGTCCGGGCGGGCCCGTTCCTAGGTTGATGGCACATCGATCTGGGAGGAGACGTGTCATGCCGGTAGCGATCATCACGGGGGCCTCGAAAGGGCTGGGGCGGGCGCTGGCCGAGGCCCTGGCCGCGCGGGGCTGGGATCTGGTGCTCGACGCGCGCACCGAGGGGGTGCTGAAGGAGACGGCGGCGGTCGTCTCCGGGCACGGCACGCGCGTGGAGGCGCTGGCCGGGGATGTCACGGACGCCGGGCACCGGGCGGCGCTGGTGGCCACGGCCTGGAAGCTGGGCGGTGTCGATCTGCTGGTGCACAACGCGAGCGCGCTGGGCGCCGAGCCGCTCGTACGGCTGGAGGAGCTGCCCCTGAAGGGGCTGCGGCGGGCGCTGGAGGTGAACACGGTCGCCGCGCTGGGCCTGGTCCAGGAGGCGCTGCCGCTGCTGCGCGCGCCCCGGGCCGGCACGGTCGTCACGGTCAGCTCGGACGCCGCGGCCGAGGCGTACGAGACGTGGGGCGGCTACGGGGCGTCCAAGGCGGCACTCGACCACCTGGCGGCGGTGCTCGGCGCGGAGGAGCCCGGGCTGCGGGTGTGGGCGGTGGATCCCGGGGAGATGGCCACCGACCTGTACGCGGCGGCCGTACCGGACGACGACGGGGAGCGGCCGGCGCCGGGGAGTGTGGTGCCGGCGTTTCTGCGGCTGCTGGACGAGCGGCCGGGCAGCGGGCGGTACGCGGCGTCGGCGCTGTCGGCGGGTCGGCGATGACGCTGGCGGTGCGGGTGCCGCCGGAGCTGTCGGCGCGGGTGCCGGCCGAGCAGCGGGGGCCCGGGCGCGGGCGGGACTCGGTGCGGCTGCTGGTGTCGCGGGGGACGGAGCCGGCCCATCACGTGTTCCGGGAGCTGCCCGGGTTGCTGCGGGCCGGGGACCTGCTGGTGGTGAACACCTCGCCGACGCTGGCCGCAGCGGTGGACGGGGAGATCGGGCACGCGCGTGTGGTGGTGCACTTCTCCACGCGCGGGGACGACGGGCGGTGGGCGGTCGAGCTGCGGGATCCGGACGGCAACGGCACCACGCGTGCGCGTGCGGGCGGTCCGGCGGGCGCGCGGGTGCGGTTGCCGGGCGGAGTGCGGCTGATGTTCGAGGAGCCGCTGAGCGCGGACGGTGCGCGGCTGTGGTGGGTCCGGGCGTCCGGTCCCGGGGTGCTGGGGATGCTGCGGGAGCACGGGCGGCCCATCCGTTACTCCTATACGGAACGCGATCAGCCGCTGTCGGCGTACCAAACGGTGTTCGCGCTGGAGTCGGCGGACGGGTCCGGCAGTGCGGAGATGCCGAGTGCCGCGCGGCCCTTCACGGCGCGGACGGTGGCGGAGCTGGTGAGCCGGGGGGTGCGGTTCGCGCCGGTCACCCTGCACACCGGGGTGGCCTCGGCGGAGGCGCACGAGCCGCCGTATCCGGAGCGGTTCGCGGTGCCGGAGTCCTCGGCCCGGCTGATCAACGCCGTGCGGGCCGGTGAGGGGCGGGTGATCGCGGTGGGGACGACCGCGGTGCGGGCCGTGGAATCGGCGGTGGGCGCGGACGGGGCGGTACGCGCGCGTGCGGGGTGGACGGATCTCGTGGTCACCCCGGAGCGCGGAGTGCGGGTGGTGGACGGGCTGCTGACGGGGCTGCACGAGCCGGAGGCCTCGCATCTGCTGATGCTGGAGGCGGTCGCGGGGCGGGCGGCGATCGGCCGTGGGTACGAGGAGGCGCTGCGCGGGCGCTACCTGTGGCACGAGTTCGGGGACGTACATCTCCTCCTTCCGGCGGAGAACCCTCACCCAGAGCATTGCTCCAGCAACTCCCGGTGAGGTTGCCACCCGGCGGATGTGAGGCCGCACATAGGACCCAGATCACGTACGAAGGCACATAGGAGATAAACGGCCCCCACGTGAGCGGGAAAGACATTCCTGTCTGTCCTGATTTGCCCTTACCTGATCCACTATCGGGGATCGTACGTCACACCTTTGCCTGGCCATTTTGCGGCCGCTAACAATGGCTCCCGTCGCTCAACGCCGTGGGTCCGCCCGCGGCGTTTGTGCCGGAAGCACCCGTGTCCCCCGCCGGACAGCGAGCGACCTCCGCGCTACTCGAAGAGGTCTCCCCGCCATGCCCAAGAACATCCCCACCCCTGGTCGTCGTGCGGTGACCAGGCAGCACAAGATCGCGCTCGCAGGTGTCGCCACGCTCGGCGCCGCCGCCCTCGCCTTCTCCGCGGTGCCGGGCAATGCGCAGACCACGACGACCGCCGAGCCCGCCGCTGCCCAGGTCGCCTTCAAGACCGAGCAGATCAAGGACGTCAAGGCCAGCGTCACCGACCAGCTCGCGAGCGCCAGCCTGAAGGCCGAGGCCATCGCGGCCAAGAAGAAGGCCGCCGCCGACGCCGCCGCGAAGAAGAAGGCGGAGGCCCAGAAGAAGGCCGCCGCCGAGGCCGCCGCCAAGAAGAAGGCCGAGCAGGCCCGCAAGGCCAAGGAAGCCGCGAGCCGGTCCGCCGCCCGCCCCCAGGCCAAGCCGGTCGCCGCGAAGAAGACCTACGCCAACAACCTTGACGGCTGGATCAAGGAGGCGCTGGACATCATGGACAAGCACAACATCCCCGGCACCTACCACGGCCTGCACCGCAACATCATCCGGGAGTCCTCGGGCAACCCGAACGCGATCAACAACTGGGACATCAACGCCCAGAACGGCGTCCCGTCGATCGGCCTGCTGCAGGTCATCAAGCCGACCTTCGACGCCTACCACGTCCCCGGCACCGCCTGGAGCCAGTACGACCCGGTGGCCAACCTGACCGCCGCCGCCAACTACGCTGCCGACCGCTACGGCTCGATCGACAACGTCAACAGCGCGTACTGAGGCCGGCGCGGGCCTCGGTACGGAACGCCGAAGGGCGGCACCTCCTGACGGGTGCCGCCCTTCGGGGTCGTACGGGAGTTACTTGCGCATGACCTCGGGCTCGTGGCGGCGCAGGAAGCGGGCCACCAGGATGCCGCAGATCACGCCGAGCACGATCAGGGCGATCATGTCGAGGCTGTAGGCGCCGACCGTGTGGTCCCACAGCGGGTCGGTGTCGCCCTTCTCCTTGGGCGGGCTGATGTTGTTGAAGTCCAGCGTGGCGCCCGCGGCGGCGACCGCCCAGCGGGACGGCATCAGGTACGAGAACTCGTTGACGCCGGGGCTGCCGTGCAGGGCGAACAGGCAGCCGGTGAACACGACCTGGACGATCGCGAACATCACCAGCAGCGGCATGGTCTTCTCGGCGGTCTTCACCAGCGAGGAGATGACCAGGCCGAACATCATCGACGTGAAGCCCAGGCCCATGATCGGGATGGACAGTTCCAGCAGGACCGCGGTCTTGCCCTCGCCGAGGATCAGCGCCTCGTCGGGAATGGTCCGGCTGGAGAAGCCGATGGCGCCGACCATCAGGCCCTGGAGCACGGTGATGGTGCCGAGCACGATCACCTTGGACATCAGGTACGCCGAGCGCGACAGACCGGTGGCCCGCTCCCGCTCGTAGATCACCCGTTCCTTGATCAGCTCACGGACGGAGTTGGCGGCTCCCGCGAAGCACGCGCCGACCGCGAGGATCAGCAGGACCGTGGTGGCCGTGCCGTTCGGGACGGGCATGCCGGTCCCCGGGTTCACCTGCCGGACCAGCAGGTCCTTGTCCGGGTCGATGAGCAGGCTGACCGCGCCGAGCACGGCCGGCAGGATCACCGTCAGGGCCAGGAAGCCCTTGTCGGAGGCGATCACCGACACATAGCGGCGCACCAGGGTCAGCAGCTGCGAACCCCAGCCCTGCGGCTTGGGCGGGCGCATCGCCTGGGCCGACGGCATGTGTACGGACTGCGGGGCGACCGCGTCGATGTCCGCGGCGTACATCTGGTAGTGCTGCGAGCCCTTCCAGCGGCCCGCCCAGTCGTAGTCGCGGTAGTTCTCGAAGGCGGAGAAGACGTCGGCCCAGGTGTCGTAGCCGAAGAAGTTCAGCGCCTCCTCGGGCGGGCCGAAGTAGGCGACCGCGCCGCCCGGCGCCATCACCAGGAGCTTGTCGCAGATCGCCAGCTCGGCCACGGAGTGGGTGACGACGAGGACCGTACGGCCGTCGTCGGCCAGGCCGCGCAGCAGCTGCATGACATCGCGGTCCATGCCCGGGTCGAGGCCCGAGGTGGGCTCGTCCAGGAAGATCAGCGACGGCTTGGTGAGCAGCTCCAGGGCCACCGAGACGCGCTTGCGCTGGCCACCGGAGAGGGAGGTGACCTTCTTCTCCTTGTGGATGTCCAGCTTCAGCTCGCGCAGCACCTCGTCGATCCGGGCCTCGCGCTCGGCCGTGGTGGTGTCGGCGGGGAAGCGCAGCTTGGCCGCGTACTTGAGGGCCTTCTTGACGGTCAGCTCCTTGTGCAGGATGTCGTCCTGCGGGACCAGACCGATGCGCTGGCGCAGCTCGGCGAACTGCTTGTAGAGGTTGCGGTTGTCGTAGAGGACATCGCCCTGGTTGGCCGGGCGGTAGCCGGTGAGCGCCTTGAGCAGCGTCGACTTGCCGGATCCGGACGGGCCGATGACCGCGACCAGCGACTTCTCGGGGACGCCGAAGGAGACGTCCTTGAGGATCTGCTTGCCGCCGTCGACGGTGACCGTCAGGTGGCGGGCCGAGAAGGAGACCTCACCGGTGTCGACGAACTCCTCGAGGCGGTCGCCGACGATCCGGTACGTGGAGTGGCCGACGCCGACGATGTCGGCGGGGCCGAGGAGCTGTGAACCGCCCTTGGCGATCGGCTGGCCGTTGACGTAGGTGCCGTTGTGCGACCCCAGGTCACGGATCTCCATCCGGCCGTCGGGCGTCGAGTGGAACTCGGCGTGGTGCCGGGAGACCTGGAGGTCGGAGACGACCAGCTCGTTCTCCAGGGCACGGCCGATGCGCATCACCCGGCCGACGGCGAACTGGTGGAACGTGGTCGGGCTGCGGTCGCCGTAGACCGGCGGCGCCCCCGCGCCGACGCCGGGGCCCTGCTGCTGCGGAATGCTCGGCGCGCCCTGCTGAGGCTGCTGCCAGCCGGCCCCCGGGGCCTGCTGCTGCGGCGGCGCCTGCTGGGCCCAGCCCGGGTTCGCGCCCTGGGCGGCGTACGGCTGCTGCTGGGCCTGCGCCTTCGGCACGGACACGCCGGCGCCGGTCAGGCTCAGGCGCGGGCCGTCGGTCGCGTTGCCCAGGTGCACGGACGAGCCGGGGCCGAGTTCCAGCTGGTGGATGCGCTGGCCCTGCACGAACGTGCCGTTGGTGGAGCCGTGGTCCTCAATGGCCCAACTGCGGCCGCTCCAGCTGATCGTGGCATGCCGCCAGGAGACCCTGGCGTCGTCCAGCACGATGTCACCCTGCGGATCCCGTCCGAGGGTGTATGTCCTGGACGGATCGAGCGTCCAGGTTTGTCCATTCAATTCCAGTACGAGTTCCGGCACTCCATGCCCCACTGAGTAGTCCCCCGAGTTACCCCCATCAGAGGGAGTCTAGGGATGGCGAACATCGTCGGGAACTATTTCAGGCTCGGCCCCCTGACCGAAAGTCGGGCCTTGTGAAGACCACGCACATACGCATCGACCGGTTCCGTTGACGGGGTGGAAACCGGGCCGGAGAGTGGTAATCCACGCGAGGGGGACATGCGCGGCGAGTTCGCCGCTGCGCGGATCGGGGGGTCTGCCATGAGCGCGTCGAGGAACGCCGAGAGCACAAAGGTGCCGTGGGCGGACGTCCTGCTGTCCGCGGTCGCCGCGGTGAGCTGGGCGTTGATCGGGATGGCGGGTACCGCCGCGCTGGGTCTGCGCCTGCTGGAGGCGGACACGGCGGGCTCGCTGGGCCCGATGACCGCGGCGGTCGTGGCGCTCGCGGCGGGCGGTTCGGTGACGCCTTCGGGTGATGTGTCCGCATTCGGTCTTACGGGGGCGGAGGCGACGACCGCCATCGACATCACGCCACTGGGCGTGAGCCTGGTCGGCGCGCTGCTCCTGTCGTGGTTCTTCCTACGGTCCTTGCGCGCGGCGGGAGTTGTGATCGCGCCGGCCGAACTCGCCGCGCGCGCGGGCGCGGTGGTCGCGCTGTCCGTGGCGATGCTGGGCGGGCTGGCCTGGGCGGGGGACGACGTCATCACCTTCGACGGGAGCGCGCTCGGACTCGACGAGCTGCCCGGCGGCGGGGGCGGAGGCGGGGGCGGTGTCGAGATTCCCGGGCTCGGGGACGTCGGGGACATCGGAGGGCTGCTGCCCGACCAGATCGGGGACCTGATCGACGCGGAGGCGGCCGTCGGCTTCTCGGTGGACACGGCATCGACGCTGCTCGGCGGCGCGTGCTGGTCTGCGGGGATCCTGCTGATCGCGCTGCTGGCGTCGCGGCGCACTCCCCTGCCGGCCGGCTGGACGGCCCTGCACCGCGTGGTGCGGCCCGCGGTGTCCACCCTGGTGGGGGTTCTGCTGATGGCGGTCCTCGCGGGGTTCGCGGCGGCGGCGTACGCGCTGATCGGCGACGACAACCCCAAGCGGATCGCGGGCGCCGCGCTGCTCGGGGCGCCGAACGGGGTGTGGCTGGGCATCCCGATCGGCCTGTTCGTGCCGTGGGACGGCGAGGCCGCCGGTCCCCTGGCGCAGTTCCTGCCGGACCCGCTGGACGACCTGCTGGTCGACTCCGACCGCGCCGTGACGCTGGGGCGGCTGGCGGAACTGGACGGACGGGTGTGGCTGCTGGGGGTGGCGGCGGCGATGGCGATGCTGCTGGCGGGGGTGCTCACGGCGGTACGGACGCCGGTGGTACGGGGTTCCGGCGCCCTCGGTTTCGCGGGTCGGTGCGCACTGCGGCTCGGCATCGTGACGGCGCTGGCGCTGCCGCTGCTGGCCTGGCTGACGGAGGTCTCCGTCGACGCGTCCCTGGCGGTACTCGGCGTCGACGCCTTCGACGCGACCGTCGAACTGCACGGGCAGCTGGGGGCGGCACTGCTGCTGGGCGCGGCGTGGGGAGCGGGGGCGGGAGCGACGGGGGCCCTGATGGCCCACGCCACGGGGGCGGCGGGGCAAGGGGCGGCGCCTTTGGCACTGGGTGACTTGGGGGTGGGGGGTGCGGGGGCTGTTCGGGGGGCGGACGCGGGGGCTGTTCGCGGGGCGGACTCGGGGGCTGTTCGCGGGGCGGACTCGGGGGCTGTTCGCGGGGCGGACTCGGGGTGGTTGTGGAGGGCCGACGAGGGGCGTTGGCAGGGGGGCGAGCCTGTGCGGGAGGGGGGCGGGGCGGCTGGGGAGGCGGGGTGGGCGCATGGGGAGGGGGGCTGGGCGCATGGGCAGACGGGCGCAGGGGCGGGGCAGGCGGGCACTGCGGTCGGGCTAGGGAGCGGGGCGCATGGGCAGGCAGGCACGGCGGCCGGGCAGGAGGGCGGGTCTTCCTGGCAGGCGGACGCAGCGGCCGGGGAGGCGAGCGGGGCGCATGGGCAGGCGGGCGCGGCGGCCGGGCAATCCAGGGGGACGCATGGGCAGGCGGGCGCAGCGGCCAGCCAGGAGGGCGGGGCGCACGGGCAGGCGGGCATAGCGGCCAGCCAGGAGGGCGGGGCGCACGGGCAGGCGGGCGCAGCGGCCGGGCAGGCGAGCGGGGCACACGGGCAGGCGGGCATAGCGGCCAGCCAGGAGGGGGGACCTTCCTGGCAGGCGGACGCGGCGGCCGGGCAGACGAGCGGGCCTACCTGGGAGGAAAGCGGGACGCCCGGGCGGGCGGCCGGGCCTGTGGGCGGGCCGGCCTGGGACGCGGGCGGGGCGCCAGGGCAGGTGGGCGGGGCGGCCGGACACGCGGGTGGGACGCCGGGGGCATCTGATCAGGCACGCGGATCTTCCCGGCAGGCGGGCAGGACTCCTGGGCAAAGCGGCGCGCCTACCTGGCAGGCGGGCTGGGCAAGCGGGCAGACGATTGGGCCGCCTAGGCAGACGGACCGGGCGGCCGGGCGAGCGGACGGGCCGGGCGGGCGAGCCGCCACGGCACCGGAACAGGCAGCCGGAACGCCTGGCCAGGCAAGCGGAAGCCCCGGGCCGGCAACCGGCACGCCTGGACAGGCCCGCAGGGCGTCCGGGCAGGCGCCCGGGGACGGGCCGTACACGCCCGGAGTGCCGTATCGGCCGCCCAATCCCGACACCAATCCGTACCTGCGGGCCCCCGGAGAGCTACGGGAGCCGGAGGACGCGCGCCCGGAGGGGGCGGTGCCCGAGGAGGCCGGTCGGAGCGGCGACGACGTGTACGGCGCACCCACCGTGGTCCGGCCGATCGGTCCGCCGCCGAAGCCCGGGCGCCGTTCGTCCTCGGACGGCTCCGGCGAGGGGCCACCCCCGCCTCCTCCGCCACCACCCGCGCCGCCGAGGGGGCCCAAGGGACGCCGTTGAGGCGTGGCCGACGCGGAAGGCGTGTTCCCCCGTCGCGTCCGGGGCGCCGGTCGTCCTCGGACTGCTTTGGCGAGGGGCCCCCGCCTCCGCCGCCGGGTCCGGGCGTCGGTTGTCCTAGGTCGGCCCCGGTTCGCTCTCCTCCACCGCCGATGTGAGACGTGGGCCGCCGCCCCGGTCGCCCCGCCGCGTCGGCGGCGGGTTACGTCCGGGTCATCAGGCCGACGCCCAGTGTTCCGTGTCCGGCAGGCGGACCTCGGGGGCGGGAGGCACTGGGTGCCGGATACGGTGGAGACATCATGAGCGCTTCGCAGACCTCTGACGTCCCCACCCTTCTCGTCAAGATCTTCGGGAAGGACAGGCCGGGCATCACGGCCGGACTCTTCGACACCCTCGCCGCCTACTCCGTCGACGTGGTCGACATCGAGCAGGTCGTCACCCGTGGCCGGATCGTGCTGTGCGCGCTCGTGACCGAGCCGCCCCGCGGTCTCGAAGGGGATCTGCGGGCCACCGTCCACAGCTGGGCGGAGTCGCTGAAGATGCAGGCCGAGATCATCTCGGGGCTCGGCGACAACCGCCCGCGCGGACTCGGCCGCTCCCTGGTCACCGTGCTCGGGCATCCGCTCACCGCGGAGGCCACGGCCGCCATCGCCGCGAAGATCACCCACGCAGGCGGCAACATCGACCGTATCTTCCGGCTCGCCAAGTACCCCGTGACGGCCGTCGAGTTCGCGGTGTCCGGCGTGGAGACCGAGCCGCTGCGGACCGCTCTGGTGACCGAGGCCGCGCAGCTCGGCGTGGATGTCGCGGTGGTCGCGGCGGGCCTGCACCGGCGGGCGCAGCGCCTGGTCGTGATGGACGTGGACTCCACGCTCATCCAGGACGAGGTGATCGAGCTCTTCGCCGCGCACGCGGGCTGCGAGGACAAGGTCGCCGAGGTGACGGCGGCGGCGATGCGCGGAGAGCTGGACTTCGAGCAGTCGCTGCACGCGCGCGTGGCGCTGCTGGAAGGGCTCGACGCCTCCGTCGTGGACAAGGTGCGCAGCGAGGTACGGCTGACGCCGGGCGCCCGCACCCTGATCCGTACGCTGAAGCGGCTCGGCTACCAAGTCGGCGTGGTCTCCGGCGGTTTCACCCAGGTCACGGACGATCTCAAGGACCGGCTCGGGCTGGACTTCGCCCAGGCCAACACCTTGGAGATCATCGACGGCAGGCTGACGGGCAAGGTGACCGGCGAGATCGTGGACCGCGCGGGCAAGGCCCGCCTGCTGCGCCGCTTCGCCGCCGAGGCGGGCGTACCGCTGGCGCAGACCGTGGCGATCGGTGACGGCGCCAACGATCTGGACATGCTGAACGCGGCCGGTCTCGGGGTCGCCTTCAACGCCAAGCCGGTGGTGCGGGAGGCCGCGCACACCGCGGTGAACGTGCCGTTCCTCGACACGGTGCTCTATCTGCTGGGCGTCACCCGCGAAGAGGTCGAGGCCGCCGACATGCACGACGAGGACTGAGTCCCCGGCCCGGCGAGAGGGGGCCCGGCACCGGGCCCCTCCCCCGCGGACGGGGTCACTCCGAGGGTGCCCAGTAGTCGAGCAGCTGGGCCACGCCCGGTTCCAGGGCCTTCCAGGGCCCGGTGAAGCTCAGCACGGCGAAGGCGGCGGCCGGGAAGCCGCGGCGGTCCATCCGGGTGCGGGCGTCCTCCTCGGCGGACCCGGCCAGGACCTCCGCCAGCCCCTGGACACCGGGGTTGTGGCCGATGAGGACGGCGCTGCGCACTTCGTCCGGCGTCTCGTTGAGCACGGCGATCAGCTCGCCCGGCGAGGCCTCGTAGATCCGCTCCTCGTAAACCGTTTTCGGCCGGTGCGGGAACTCGTGGACGGCGAGCTTCCAGGTCTCGCGGGTCCGGGTCGCCGTGGAGCACAGGGCCAGGTCGAAGGGGACACCGGTGTCGGCGAGCTTGCGTCCGGCGACGGCGGCGTCCATCCGGCCCCGCTCGGCGAGCGGCCGCTCATGGTCGGTCACCTGGGGCCAGTCGGCTTTCGCATGCCGGAAGAGGACGATCCTGCGGGATTCTGCGACGCTCATGAGTCCCAGCTTCGCATGAAACACGCCATGCGGCGCCAGGAGTTGGCGGGCGACCGCGTCGCTGTTCAGCGAGCCATCAGCTGCTGTACGCGCTCGAAGAGCTGGGTGATCGCGGGGTCTGCGGTCGCGGCGTGCGCCTCGGCCGGATCGAGTATCAGCACCAGCAGGGTGACGAAGGCGAGCACGGGCAGGGCCAGGGCCCACCAGGGCAGCCGGATGTCGACGCCACCGCGGCGTGCCGGGTGGGGCGCAGTCTGCGTAGGGGCCGACATGGGTGCCTCCGCGGGTCGTCGAGTGGCCGGGAACCTGCTCCGTGGTCCGCGTCTCGCGGTCACATCTCGAAGCTACGGAATCCGCGGCACTCAACCCATCCGGTGATCCACCCAGTTGACCCTGACACTCGCCCCCTAGGGGATGGGGGGGCTACCCCCACCATGGGCCGGCGGCGGGCCCTGGCTCACGGCGAGGCGATCGTCGCGATGACGGCGATGATCACGAAGATGGCGAGGAACGAGCCGAAGACGAGGAGCATCTTCTTCTGGCCGTTCTGCGGGTTCGGGTCGAGCACTGGCGACATGGGGCAAGTCTCGCACCCGCCGCCCGGGAGCGGGCCCGCGGGGTGCGGCTCAGCGGGTGGCCTCGTCCTCGACCGTGCGGTTGCGCCCGGCGAGGACGCCCACCGCCATCTGCGGGATCATCAGGGCGGTCATCAGCGCGATCGGCAGGCCCCAGCCGCCGCTGTGCTGGTAGAGCACGCCGACCAGGAGCGGGCCGGGGATGGAGATCAGATAGCCGGTGCTCTGCGCGAAGGCCGACAGCTGGGCGACGCCCGCGCCGGTCCTGGCCCGCATCCCGACCATGGTCAGGGCCAGCGGGAAGGCGCAGTTGGAGATGCCGAGCAGCACGGCCCAGGCCCAGGCTCCGGCGGCGGGCGCGAAGTACAGGCCGGCGTATCCGGCGAGCCCGCAGACGCCGAGCACGAGGGCGATCGGCCCCTGGTGCGGCAGGCGGGTGGCCACGCGCGGGATGACGAAGGCCAGCGGCACGCCCATCACCATGGTGACGGCCAGCAGCAGCCCGGCGGTGCTCGCGGGCACGCCCGCGTCCCGGAAGATCTGCGGCATCCAGCCCATCGTGATGTAGGCGGCGGTGGCCTGGAGCCCGAAGAACACGGCGAGCGCCCAGGCGGTACGGCTGCGCGTGATCCGCAGCGCGGGCACCTCCGCACGCGGGCGTGCGTCCTTGTGAGCGAGCGCTCCCGCCCGGCCGGCCGCCCCATCGCCAGCGGATGCCCCCTGCCGTACGGGCGCCTCCTCCCGGGTGGCCGACTCCCCACGCGCGGATGCCTCACCACGCCCGGCCGCTTCCCCACGCCGGGCCGCTCCCCCACGCCCGCCCACTTCCCCACGCGCGGGCGCCCCTCCGCGCCCGCCCGCCTGTTCGTCCGCCCCCGGCGCCCGCCGGTCCCGTACGAACGGGAGCCAGGGCAGGACGGCCGCCGCCGCCAGGGCCGCCCACACCGCGAGCCCGGTCTGCCAGTTCCCGCCGAGCGCGTCCGTCATCGGCACCGTGACCGCCGCCGCGGCCGAGGTGCCGAGGGCGAGGGCCATCGAGTACAGGCCCGTCATGGAGCCGACGCGGTCCGGGAACCAGCGCTTGACGATGACCGGCATCAGGACGTTGCTGACCGCGATGCCCATCAGGGCGAGGGCGCTGGCGGCCAGGAAGGCGGGCGTGCTGCCCGCGTAGGGGCGGATCAGCAGACCGGCCGTGATGGCGATCATGCCCGCGCAGACGACGGCACCTAGGCCGAAGCGGCGCGCGAGGCGGGGCGCCATGACGCCGAAGAGCGCGAAGCACAGCGGGGGCACGGAGGTGAGCAGCCCGGCCATGCTGCCGCTCATGCCGAGCCCGTCCCGGACCTCTTCGAGGAGGGCGCCGAAGCTGGTGATCGCGGGGCGGAGGTTCAGCGCGGCCAGCACGATGCCGAGGACGATCAGACGTGTCGTCCACGCGCGCGTGGGCACCGGGGAGGCGTCGGCCGGCTGGGCCGAACTGCGTACGGTGGCGGGTTTCGTCGTCCGGGTTTCCTCGCTTGCCATGTCACCCATCATAGAATCATGGGATGAATGGTTGTCCAACCTCCGGCCTGGGCCGGTCGCCCGTCCCATGCGAAGGTGTGCCATGCCCCTGAGCCAGCAACGCCGCTCCGCCCTGTCCGAGCAGGTCATCGCCGCGCTGCGGCACCAGATCACCTCCGGCGAGTGGCCGGTCGGCTCCCGCATCCCGACCGAGCCGGAGCTGGTCGAGCAGCTGGGAGTCGCCCGCAACACGGTCCGGGAGGCCGTCCGCGCCCTCGCCCACAACGGCCTGCTGGACATCCGCCAGGGCTCGGGCACCTATGTCGTGGCGACCAGTGAGCTGGCCGGGGTGATGCACCGCCGCTTCGCCGACGCCGACCCGCGGCACATCGCCGAGCTGCGCTCCACGCTGGAGTCGGGGGCGGCGAAGCTGGCCGCCGGGCGGCGCACCGAGAAGGACCTCAAGCAGCTCGACGCGCTGCTGCTCCGGCGTGAGGAGGCCTGGGCGTCGGGCGACGCGGAGGCGTTCGTGACGGCCGACGCCACCTTCCACCTGGCGGTGGTGGCCGCGTCCCACAACGACGCGATGACGGCCATGTACGCGGACCTGGGCGAGGTGTTGCGGGACTGGCTGCGTGAGGACGTCGGCGAGGAGCTGACGCCGGAGACGTACATGGACCACGCGCGGCTGCTGGACGCGATCCGCGCGGGCGACGCGACGACCGCGGCCCGGGAGGCGGCCGGCTATCCGTTCCAGTGCCGTCCGGGCCGGTTCAGCGCTGCTGGTGGCTGACCCACGCCGAGCGGACCTCCTTCCAGCAGCGCCCGGTGAGCCGTACGGTCGCCGCCGGGCCGGTGTCGACCGGGGAGCTGTCGGTGTCGAGGTCCCACCACCGGCTGCACTCGATGTGCAGCCGTACGCGGTCCATGTCGGCGTAGGGGTTGTGGCAGTAGGCGATCACGTGGGAGCCCTGCACGCGCGTGCGGCACTCGGAGCCGAAGGGCTCCGGTTCGCGAGCCTGCGGTGTCGCCTCGTACGGCAGGGACACCAGGAGAGCTACGGCGACGGTCACTGGGGCGAGGCTGCGGGGCAGACGCACAAGAGGGACCTCCTCGGCCGTGCTGACGAGGAAAACGCGTGGTGAAGGCGTAATCCAGAGTGCCCCGTCCGGGTGGGGCCCCGCCCGGCCGGATAGGCCGAACGAGCGACACCGGCACCACGTGCCGAGGGCCCCGCACCGGTCGGGTGCGGGGCCCTCAGGGGTCGGCCGAGGCCGAGCGGCGGCGTTACGCGCCGATGGCGTGCAGACCACCGTCGACGTGGATGATCTCGCCCGTGGTCTTCGGGAACCAGTCGCTCAGCAGGGCGACGATGCCCTTGCCGGCCGGCTCCGGGTCCTTCAGGTCCCATTCCAGCGGGGAGCGGTCGTCCCACACGGCGGCCAGCTCGCCGAAGCCCGGGATGGACTTGGCGGCCATGGAGGCGAGCGGACCCGCGGAGATGAGATTGCAGCGGATGTTCTGCTTGCCCAGGTCACGCGCGAGGTAGCGGCTGGTGGCCTCCAGAGCGGCCTTGGCCGGGCCCATCCAGTCGTACTGCGGCCAGGCGTACTGGGCGTCGAAGGTGAGGCCGACGACCGAGCCGCCGTTCTGCATCAGCGGCAGGCAGGCCGTGGTCAGCGACTTCAGGGAGTACGCCGAGACGTGCATGGCCGTGGCGACCGACTCGAACGGGGTGTTCAGGAAGTTGCCGCCGAGGGCGTCCTGGGGCGCGAAGCCGATGGAGTGCACGACGCCGTCGAGGCCGCCGAGCTCCTCGCCGACGAGGTCCGCGAGCCGCCCGAGGTGCTCGTCGTCGGTGACGTCGAGCTCGATGACCTTGGTGGGCTTGGGGAGCTTCTTGGCGATGCGCTCGGTCAGCGTGGGCCGGGGGAACGCGGTGAGAATGATCTCGGCGCCCTGCTCCTGGGCCAGCTTGGCGGCGTGGAAGGCGATGGAGGACTCCATCAGCACACCGCTGATCAGGACGCGCTTGCCCTCGAGAATTCCGCTCATGGTGATCAGTGACCCATTCCCAGTCCGCCGTCAACGGGAATGACGGCTCCAGTGATGTACGAGGCGTCGTCCGAGGCGAGGAACCGCACCGTCGCGGCGATCTCCTCCGGCTGCGCGTACCTGCCGAGCGGGACCTGCGACACGATGGCCGCGCGCTGCTCGTCGGTGAGCACCTTGGTCATGTCGGTGTCCACGAAGCCGGGCGCGACGACGTTGAAAGTGATGTTGCGCGACCCCAGCTCACGGGCGAGGGAACGCGCGAAGCCGACCAGCGCGGCCTTGGAGGCGGCGTAGTTCGACTGCCCCGCGGAGCCGAGCAGTCCGACCACCGACGAGATCAGCACCACGCGGCCCTTCTTGGCCCGCAGCATGCCCCGGTTGGCGCGCTTGACGACCCGGAAGGTGCCGGTGAGGTTGGTGTCGACGACCGAGGCGAAGTCCTCCTCGGACATGCGCATCAGCAGCTGGTCCTTGGTGACGCCGGCGTTGGCGACGAGGACCTCGACCGGGCCGTGCTCGGCCTCGATCTCCTTGTAGGCCTGCTCCACCTGCTCGGTGTCGGTGATGTCGCACTTGACGGCGAGGAAGCCCTTCGGGGGCTCACCCGAGCGGTAGGTGACGGCGACCTTGTCGCCGGCGTCGGCGAATGCACGGGCGATGGCGAGGCCGATGCCCCGGTTGCCTCCGGTGACGAGAACCGAGCGGCTCAACGGATCACCCTTTCGATAGCGGTCTGACAACCCGCCCGAACACCTGGATGACAGGCGGCTTCCCCGAAAACCTATCGGTCCCGAAGCTCATGGGGACAAGCGGGCACCGACAGTGGCGCGTCGGCGTCACTGTCGGATCCCTACAGAACCGAACCGGCCACGGGCGGCAAACGTGTGGTCCTCGGACCGGCCCGCGCGACATGATCGGAGCGACCACGGTAACGGCGACAGGAAGAGACCCAGGTGCCTCATACCATCGACGAGTCCTTCACGGCACTACCCCTGCGCGCTCTGGCGGACGCCGCGCTGGCACGCGCGCGTGCCCTCGGCGCCGAGCACGCGGACTTCCGGTTCGAGCGGGTGCGCAGCGCGTCCTGGCGACTCCGGGACGCCAAGCCCGCGGGCTCCTCGGACACCACCGACCTCGGCTACGCGGTGCGCGTGGTGCACGGCGGGACCTGGGGCTTCGCCTCCGGCGTCGATCTGAGCATGGACGCGGCGGCCCGGGTCGCCGCCCAGGCCGTGGCGATGGCGAAGCTGTCCGCGCAGGTCATCAAGGCCGCCGGCTCCGAGGAGCGGGTGGAGCTGGCGGACGAGCCGGTGCACGCCGACCGGACGTGGATCTCGTCGTACGAGATCGACCCGTTCACCGTGCCCGACGAGGAGAAGTCCGGGCTGCTCGCCGAATGGAGCTCCCGGCTGCTGGCGGCGGACGGGGTGAACCATGTCGACGCCTCCTTGCTCACCGTGCACGAGAACAAGTTCTACGCCGACACCGCCGGGACGGTGACCACCCAGCAGCGCGTCCGGCTGCACCCGCAGCTGACCGCCGTGTCGGTCGACGAGTCCAGCGGCGAGTTCGACTCGATGCGCACCATCGCGCCGCCCGCCGGACGCGGCTGGGAGTATCTGCGGGGCACCGGCTGGGACTGGGAGAGCGAGCTCGCGCAGATCCCCGAGCTGCTCGCCGAGAAGATGCGCGCGCCGAGCGTCGAGGCGGGCGTGTACGACCTGGTCGTCGACCCGTCCAACCTGTGGCTGACCATCCACGAGTCCATCGGGCACGCCACCGAGCTGGACCGGGCGCTCGGCTACGAGGCCGCCTACGCCGGCACCTCCTTCGCCACCTTCGACCAGCTCGGCAAGCTCAGGTACGGCTCGGAGCTGATGAACGTCACCGGCGACCGCACCGCCGAGCACGGCCTGGCGACCATCGGCTACGACGACGAGGGCGTCGAGGCCCAGACCTGGGACCTGGTGAAGTCCGGCACCCTGGTCGGCTACCAGCTGGACCGGCGGATCGCGAGGCTGACCGGGTTCGAGCGGTCCAACGGCTGCGCCTTCGCCGACTCCCCCGCCCATGTCCCGGTGCAGCGCATGGCCAACGTCTCGCTCCAGCCGGACCCGGCCGGGATGTCCACCGAGGATCTCATCGGCGGCGTCGACCGCGGGATCTACGTCGTCGGGGACCGGTCCTGGTCCATCGACATGCAGCGCTACAACTTCCAGTTCACCGGCCAGCGCTTCTTCCGGATCGAGAACGGCCGCATCGCCGGCCAGCTCCGGGACGTCGCCTACCAGGCGACCACCACCGACTTCTGGGGCTCCATGGCGGCCGTCGGCGGCCCGGGGACCTATGTCCTGGGCGGTGCCTTCAACTGCGGCAAGGCCCAGCCGGGGCAGGTGGCCGCGGTGTCGCACGGCTGCCCGTCCGCCCTGTTCCGCAGCGTCAACATCCTCAACACCACCCAGGAGGCCGGTCGATGAGTCCTCGTACGAACAAGCCGCACGAGATCGTCGAGCGGGCCCTGGAGCTGTCGCGCGCGGACGGCTGTGTCGTCATCGCCGACGAGCAGTCCACCGCCAATCTGCGCTGGGCGGGCAACGCGCTGACCACCAACGGCGTCACGCGCGGGCGCACGCTCACGGTCGTCGCCACCGTCGACGGCAAGGAGGGCACGGCCTCGGGGGTGGTGTCCCGCTCCGCGGTGACGCCGGACGAGCTGGAGCCCCTGGTCCGGGCCGCCGAGGCCGCCGCGCGCGGCGCCGGTCCCGCCGAGGACGCGCAGCCGCTGGTCACCGGCGTACCGACGGCGCCGGACTTCACGGACGCGCCGGCCGAGACCTCCTCCGCGGTGTTCGCCGACTTCGCCCCGGCGCTCGGTGAGGCCTTCGCACGCGCGCGTGCGGGCGGACGCGAGCTGTACGGCTTCGCCAACCATGAGCTGGTCTCGTCCTACGTCGGTACGTCGACGGGGCTGCGCCTGCGCCATGACCAGCCGAACGGGACGCTGGAGCTGAACGCCAAGTCCCCGGACCGCACCCGCTCGGCCTGGGCCGGCCACTCCACCCGTGACTTCAAGGACGTCGACCCCGCGGCGCTCGACGCCGAACTGGCCGTACGCCTCGGCTGGGCCGAACGCAAGGTGGCGCTGCCCGCCGGGCGGTACGAGACGCTGCTGCCGCCGACCGCCGTCGCGGATCTGCTGATCTACCAGATGTGGTCGGCGTCGGGCCGGGACGCGGTCGAGGGCCGCACGGTGTTCTCCCGGCCCGGCGGCGGCACCCGGGTCGGCGACAGGCTGACCGAGCTGCCGCTGACCCTGCGCAGCGACCCGAACGAGCCGGGCCTGGAGGCGGCGCCCTTCGTGCTGGCGCACTCCTCCGGGGGCGACACGTCGGTGTTCGACAACGGACTGCCCCTCACGGCCACCGAGTGGGTCCACGAGGGCGAGCTGCGGCACCTGCTGACCAGCCGGCACAGCGCGGGCCTGACCGGGCTGCCGGTGGCGCCGGGGATCGACAACCTGATCCTGGACGGCGGCGGCGAGCGCTCGCTGGAGGAGATGGTCGCCGCTACCGAGCGCGGGCTGCTGCTGACCTGCCTGTGGTACATCCGCGAGGTCGATCCGGCGACGCTGCTGCTCACCGGTTTGACCCGGGACGGCGTGTACCTGGTGGAGAACGGCGAGGTGACCGGCGAGGTCAACAACTTCCGGTTCAACGAGTCGCCGGTGGACCTGCTGGGCCGGGCCACCGAGGCCGGGCGCACGGAGAAGACGCTGCCCAGGGAGTGGAGCGACTGGTTCACCAGGGCCGCGATGCCGGCGCTGAGGGTGCCCGACTTCAATATGAGCTCTGTCAGTCAGGGCGTATAACCTCGTACCCGACCCGCAGCACTTTCGAGCAGCACTTCCAAGGAGATACGAGAACCGTGACGGACATCGTCGACGAGCTGAAGTGGCGTGGCCTGTGGGCCCTGTCCACTGACGAGGACGCTTTGCGCAAGGCGCTCGCGGACGGTCCCGTCACGTTCTATTGCGGGTTCGACCCGACCGCGGCCAGTCTGCACGTCGGTCACCTGGTGCAGGTCCTCACCATGCGCCGGCTCCAGCAGGCGGGCCTGCGTCCGCTGGCCCTGGTCGGCGGGGCCACCGGCCAGATCGGTGACCCGCGCCCGACGGCCGAGCGCACCCTGAACGACCCGGAGACGGTGGCGAACTGGGTGACCCGGCTGCGCGCGCAGATCGAGCCGTTCCTGTCCTTCGAGGGCGAGAACGCCGCGGTGATGGTCAACAACCTGGACTGGACGGCCGGGATGTCGGCCATCGAGTTCCTGCGCGACATCGGCAAGCACTTCCGTGTCAACAAGATGCTGACCAAGGACTCGGTCGCCCGGCGCCTGGAGTCCCAGGAGGGCATCAGCTACACCGAGTTCAGCTACCAGCTGCTCCAGGGCATGGACTTCCTCGAGCTGTACCGCCGGTACGGCTGCACCCTCCAGCAGGGCGGCAGCGACCAGTGGGGCAACCTCACGGCGGGTCTGGACCTGATCCACCGGCTGGAGCCCGAGGCCCAGGTGCACTGCGTGGCGACCCCGCTGATGGTCAAGGCGGACGGCACCAAGTTCGGCAAGACCGAGGGCGGCGCCGTCTGGCTCGACCCCGAGATGACGACGCCGTACGCGTTCTACCAGTTCTGGCTCAATGTGGACGACCGGGACATCTCGACGTACCTGCGCATCCTGTCCTTCCGGTCCCGCGAGGAGCTGGAGGAGCTGGAGAAGCAGACCGAGGAGCGGCCGCAGGCCCGGGCCGCGCAGCGGGCGCTGGCCGAGGAGCTGACGACGCTGGTGCACGGCGCCGACCAGACGGCGGCCGTGATCGCCGCGAGCCGTGCTCTCTTCGGGCAGGGCGAGCTCACGGAGCTGGACGACCGGACGCTGGCGGCGGCGCTGTCGGAGGTGCCGCACATCAAGGTCGCGGAGCTGGCGCCGGTGGTCGATCTGTTCGCCGAGGTCGAGCTGGTGGCGAGCAAGTCGGCGGCGCGGCGGACGATCAAGGAGGGCGGGGCCTACGTGAACAACGCGAAGGTCACCGCCGAGGACGCCGTACCGGCGGCGGAGGATCTGCTGCACGGACGGTGGCTGGTGCTGCGCCGGGGCAAGAAGAACCTCGCCGCGGTCGAGGTCACCGGAGCCTAGGCACTCCGAAGGGGCGGCTCTCCACGGGAGGGCCGCCCCTTCGTCGTGCGCGGCTCAGGTCCGCTGTTTCTTCTTGCCCAGGGTGGCCATGTAGACCATGTCCCCCACACCCACGATGATGAGCGCGGCAACGAGCTGGAAGATGTGCCGGCTCCAGTCGATGCCGGCGGTCTCCTCGACCCCCATCGCGCGGGCGAGGGCGTTGCCGACGATGGCACCGAGCATGCCGAAGATCGTGGTCAGCCAGAGGGGACTGTGCTGCTTGCCGGGCAGGATCGCCTTGGCGATCAGCCCCAGCACGAGTCCCACGATGATGGCCCACAACCAGCCCATGGCTGCCTCCTTGTACGGCTCGACGTGAGCATTACGCCCAGTCTCGGGCCGCCCCGCCTACGCCGCATGTCGGGTGCGGCCGTACGCGGGACGGCTGAGGTCCGTCACCCGGGCGGAAGGTGCCCCGGTCTCGTAGGCGGCGCAGGCCAGGCGTACCGTGGAGGGTGTCCGGGCCCGGCCTCCCGGCCGGTGGCCGTCCGGGTGCGGGCAGGGGAGAGTCCGATGCGGGCGGATGGTGGAATGTGATGCGGAAGCAGCACGACGGGGGCAGCACCCAGGTATTCCGGATCACCGGAGCCAGGACGAGCCTCCAAGAGGACGTACGAGGCCGGCAGCGCCGGTACGTCATCTCGATGTTGATCCGTACGCTGTCGGTGATCCTGGCCGCGACCCTGTGGAACGTCGAACGGCACGTGGCCGTCGTGGCGTTGGTGCTCGGCGTGGTCATGCCGTACATCGCGGTGGTGATCGCCAACGCCGGGCGGGAGAACGCGCCGTCGCTCCCTTCCACTTTCGTGGTCGCGCCGCCGCGTCCGATGATCGCCGGGCCGGGTCCCGGCGTGCCCTTCGCGGAACCCGTCCCGGACGATGCGGTCCCCGATCCGGCACCGGGTCCGGCGGACGAAACACAGCGGAAGACATGACCGGAAATGACCTTGGCGAGGGGCTGACAAACGGAAGCCACCTCCGCACCAAGCTCAAGAAAAGCTCAGATCAATAGTGCTGTTCCGGTGCCGGGCCGCGGGTGACCCATGACATACTTCGTAGGCGCTCCGCATCCCCCGTCGGAGCGACGGACCGACGCCGGGCAGCTCCCCCCGTGGCTGCTCGGCGTCGCCTTTTGTTGACTTCTGTGAGACGAATCCGTGAGTGACGAGACCCCCATCTGCTCCGCCAAGGGCTGCCGTGCGGCCGCGATATGGGTGCTGGCCTGGAACAACCCCAAGCTCCATACGCCGGAGCGGCGGAAGACCTGGCTCGCCTGCGAGGAGCACCGGGAGCATCTCTCCCAGTTTCTGGGGGTGCGGGGGTTCCTGAAGGACGTGGTGCCGTTCGCCGAGTGGGAAGAGCCCGGGGCACCGTAAAGTTTCAGCCGCCGATCGCCGACATCGGGCGGTCCGGCTGGACGAAGCTCGGGTCGTCCAGGCCCGCTCCCGCCTTCTTGCCCCACATCGCCAGCCGCCAGATCCGGGCGATTTCCTCGTCGGGGGCGCCG
Organism: Streptomyces sp. NPDC002779; assembly: GCF_042888685.1. Classification (NCBI taxonomy): domain Bacteria; kingdom Bacillati; phylum Actinomycetota; class Actinomycetes; order Kitasatosporales; family Streptomycetaceae; genus Streptomyces; species Streptomyces sp. NPDC002779. The sequence goes on along the minus strand of NZ_JBIAQC010000007.1, from coordinate 455,932 downwards.
GAGCGCAGGGCGCCGCGCAGGTCCGTCTCCTCGCGGGCGAACAGACAGGTGCGGACCTGGCCGTCGGCAGTGAGGCGGGTGCGGTCGCAGGCCGAGCAGAACGGCCGGGTGACGGAGGCGATGACACCGACGCGGTGCGGTCCGCCGTCGACGAGCCAGCGCTCCGCCGGGGCCGAGCCGCGCTCCTCGGAGCCCTCCTCGGTCAGCTCGAAGCGGGTGCGCAGGGAGGTCAGGATGTCGCCCGCGGTGATCATGCCGTCGCGCTTCCAGCCGTGCTGGGCGTCCAGGGGCATCTGCTCGATGAAGCGCAGTTCGTAGTCGTGCTCGACGGCCCAGGCCAGCAGGTCGGGGGCCTCGTCGTCGTTCAGCCCCGGCATCAGCACGGAGTTGACCTTGACGGGGGTCAGCTCCGCGTCGCGGGCGGCCTCCAGCCCTTCCAGGACGTCCCGGTGCCGGTCGCGGCGGGTCAGGGTCTTGAAGACGTCCGGGCGCAGGGTGTCCAGGGAGACATTGACCCGGTCCAGACCGGCGGCCTTCAGGGCCTTCGCGGTGCGCTTGAGGCCGATGCCGTTGGTGGTGAGGGACATCTGGGGGCGGGGGGTGAGGGCGCCGACGCGCTCGACGATGCCGACCAGGCCGGGGCGGAGCAGGGGCTCGCCGCCGGTGAAGCGGACCTCCTCGATGCCGAGGGAGGTGACCGCGATGTCGATCAGGCGGACGATCTCGTCGTCCGTGAGGAGGTCGGGCTTGGCCAGCCACTGCAGGCCCTCCTCGGGCATGCAGTAGGTGCAGCGCAGATTGCACCGGTCGGTCAGTGAGACGCGCAGGTCGGTGGCGACCCGGCCGTAGGTGTCGATGAGCACGTGGGCCCCCTCCCTCGTCGCGGAGCACTCATGTTGCGTCACTTGCGAGCCTACGTGACCGCACCGACAACGACAGGGCCCGATCCCACGAGGTAAGACGCGGCCGCGTCGTAGGGATCTACGACGCGGCCGCGCGGGGAGGCGTGCTCAGTGGGCGCCGGTGCCGGTCAGGGACCGGACCTCCAGCTCGGCGTACTTGCCCTTGTCCGGCTCCTCCTTGGACAGGTAGGTGCCGATGATGCCCAGCAGGAAGCCGACCGGGATCGAGATGATGCCGGGGTTCTCCAGCGGGAACCAGTGGAAGTCGACGTCCGGGAACATCGAGGTGGGCTTGCCGGAGACGACCGGCGAGAACAGCACCAGGCCGACCGCGGTGGTCAGGCCGCCGTAGATCGACCACAGGGCGCCCTGGGTGGTGAACCGCTTCCAGAAGAGGCTGTAGAGGATCGTCGGCAGGTTGGCGGAGGCGGCGACCGCGAAGGCCAGGGCGACGAGGCCGGCCACGTTCAGGTCGCGGGCCAGGGCGCCCAGCGCGATGGAGACGACGCCGATGCCGACGGTCGCCCAGCGGGCGGCGCGGACTTCCTCCTTGTCGGTGGCCTTCCCCTTCTTGATGACGTTGGCGTAGATGTCGTGGGCGAACGACGAGGACGAGGCCAGCGTCAGGCCCGCGACCACCGCGAGGATGGTGGCGAAGGCGACCGCGGAGATGGTGGCGAGCAGGATGGCGCCCCAGTTGGAGTCGACGCCGCCCAGATGCAGCGCGAGCAGCGGGGCCGCCGTGTTGCCCGCCTTGTTGGAGCTGGTGATCTCCTCCTGTGAGATCAGCGCGGCGGCGCCGAAGCCGAGCGCGAGGGTCATCAGGTAGAAGGAGCCGATCAGGCCGATCGCCCAGATCACGGACTTGCGGGCGGCCTTGGATGTGGGCACGGTGTAGAAGCGGATCAGGATGTGCGGCAGGCCGGCGGTGCCGAGGATCAGCGCGATGCCGAGCGAGATGAAGTCCAGCTTGCTGGTGCCGCTGACGCCGTACTTCAGGCCGGGCTCCAGGAAGGCCGCGCCCTTGCCGCTCCGGTCGGAGGCGGCGCCGAGCAGGTCGGAGACGTTGAAGTCGAACTTCAGCAGGACCAGGAAGGTCAGCAGCAGGGCGCCGGTCATCAGCAGCACGGCCTTGACCATCTGGACCCAGGTGGTGCCCTTCATGCCGCCGATGGTGACGTACATGATCATCAGGACGCCGACCAGGGCGACGATGAGGACCTTGCCGGCGTCGCTGGTGATGCCCATCAGCAGGGAGACCAGGACGCCCGCGCCGGCCATCTGCGCCAGCAGGTAGAAGATCGACACCACGATCGTGGAAGTACCGGCCGCCGTGCGGACCGGGCGCTGGCGCATCCGGTAGGCGAGGACGTCGCCCATGGTGTAGCGGCCGGAGTTGCGCAGCGGCTCGGCGACCAGGAGCAGCGCGATGAGCCAGGCGACCAGGAAGCCGATGGAGTAGAGGAAGCCGTCGTAGCCGAACAGGGCGATGGCGCCCGCGATGCCGAGGAAGGACGCGGCGGACATGTAGTCGCCGGAGACGGCGAGGCCGTTCTGGAAGCCGGTGAACTGGCGGCCGCCCGCGTAGAAGTCGTTGGCGTCCTTGGTCTGGCGGCCCGCCCACACGGTGATGCCGAGGGTCGCGACGACGAAGACCGCGAAGAGGCTGATGATCAGCGTGCGGTGCTCGCTGGCCGGGTCGGCCGCGAGGAACATCTGCGCGGTGCTCATGCGCCGCCCTCCATCCGGGACTTGATCGCGTCGGCCTTGGGGTCGAGCTTGGCGGCGGCGTGCCGCGCGTACCACCAGGCGATGAGGAACGTGGTGAGGAACTGGGCGAGGCCGAGGGCGAGGGCCACGTTGATGTTGCCGAACAGCTTGGTGCCCATGAAGTCGCCGGCGTAGATCGACAGCAGGACGTACAGCAGGTACCAGGCGATGAAGGCGACGGTCAGCGGAAAGGCGAAGGAGCGGTAGGAGCGGCGCAGTTCGGCGAACTCCGCGCTCTGCTGCACCGCGGTGAACTCCTCGGTCGAGGGAAGTCGGTGCTGCTCTTTCGAGGGGGGCGGTGCGTCGGCGGCCACGGAGTCTCCTCGCGGTACGGGCGCTGGTGCGGCGGTGGACGGGGACGGGTGCGGTACGGACATGACGGCTCTGTTCTCAGCGGTGGGCAGGGAGCTCGATCGTGCTCGCGCCCCCTGTTCAACGTCACGGCGCCACGCGAGGACCGGTTCAACCCCGCGGACTTCTTTCCGAACTCATCGGCTGTAGGTCATTGCTGGCCAGCGAGACGGGGAGATAGTTTCGCCCTGCACGCCCGTCATGTACCTGCCCGAACGCCACCTGTGTCTCGGGCCGGTTTCGTTTCCGGATGATGTGGAGATCCCATGGCTCATCTGCCTTCCAGACGCCGGCTCGCGCTGGCCGTCCCCGTCGTGCTGTCGCTGACCGCCTCGCTCGGCTTCCTGCCGGCCGGCGCGACGGCCGCCCCGCTCGCGGAGACCACCGCCGCGCAGGCCGCGGACGCGCCGAACCTGGCCTACGTCGTGAACACCACGACGGACCGCCGGACCATCGAGTCGGTGAAGAAGGCCGTCGCCACGGCCGGGGGGACCGTCGTGGCGTCGTACGACAAGATCGGGGTGATCGTCGCCCACTCCGCCAACCCGGACTTCGGCAAGCAGCTGCGCCAGGTGCGCGGAGTGCAGTCGGCGGGTGCGACGCGTACGGCGCCGCTGACCGCCGCCGGCACCACGGACCAGGGCGCCGCGGAATTCCTCACGGACGCCCAGGCCGCGAAGACGGCGGCCGCCGCCGCTCCCGACAGCGAGCCGCTCGAGGCCGACCAGTGGGACCTGCGCGCCATCGGCGCCGACGAGGCAGCGAAGATCAACCCCGGCAGCAGCAAGGTGACCGTCGCGGTCATCGACACCGGCGTCGACGACACCCACCCGGACCTCGCGCCGAACTTCTCCAAGTCCCAGTCCGCCAACTGCGTCGGCGGTGTCGCGGACACCAGTGAGGGCGCCTGGCGGCCGTACACCGTGGACGACTACCACGGCACGCATGTCGCGGGCGAGATCGCCGCGGCCCGCAACGGCATCGGCGTCGCGGGCGTGGCCCCGGGCGTCAAGGTCTCCGGCATCAAGGTGAGCGACCCGGACAACGGGCTGTTCTACCCGGAGAGCGTGGTGTGCGCCTTCGTGTTCGCCGCCGACCACGGCGTCGAGATCACGAACAACAGCTACTACGTGGACCCGTGGCTGTACAACTGCATGGACGACCCCGACCAGCGGGCCATCGTCGACGCGGTCAACCGGGCCCAGCTGTACGCCCAGCGCAAGGGCACGCTGCACCTGGCCTCGGCGGGCAACTCCAACCACGACCTGGACGCGGACGCGATCGTCGACGACTCCAGCCCCGACGACTCCACCCCGGTGGAGCGCACGATCGACCCGCACGAGTGCTACGACCTGCCGACCCAGCTGCCGGGTGTCGTCACGGTCAGCGCGACGGGCGTGCAGAACCTCAAGTCGTACTACTCCTCGTACGGCAGGGGCGTCGTCGACGTCGCGGCGCCGGGCGGTGACCGGCTGTACCAGATACCCGACACGCCTTCGAAGAACGGCCGCATCCTGTCGACCATGCCCAATGGGCAGTACGCCTTCCTCCAGGGCACCTCGATGGCCTCGCCGCACGCCGCCGGCGTGGCCGCGCTGCTGAAGTCCAAGCACCCGTGGGCGAACGGCGCCGCGCTCCAGGCGATGCTGAAGGCGCAGGCGGACAACCCCGGCTGCCCCGAGTCCTACGACCAGAACGGCGACGGCACGCAGGACGCGGTGTGCGAGGGCGGCACGCGCGTGAACGGCTTCTACGGCTTCGGCATCGTCAACGCGCTGCGCGCGGTCAAGTAGGCCACGGACGGGAGAAACTGACACCATGACAGCGCATTTCCCGCGCTCCCGCCGCGCGCTGGCCGTCCCCGCCGGGATGGCCATGGCGACGGCGCTCGCCCTGCTGCCGAACGTGTCGGCGGCGGCCGAGCCGGACGCGACCTCGCTCAGCTATGTCGTCAACGTCCAGCCCGGGCACGGCCCTTCACCACGCGTGGAGCGGGCCATCGCCGAGGCCGGCGGCACGATCGTGACCTCGTACGACCAGATCGGTGTGGTCGTCGTCCACTCGGCGAACCCCGACTTCGCCCGGACGCTGCGCACGGTGCCGGGGGTGGCCTCGGCCGGCAACACCCGCAACGCGCCGCTGCCCGCGCAGTCCACGACGGACGTCGGCACGCCGAAGGTGCTCAGCACCGCCGAGGCCGCGGCCGTCGAGGCGGCCGAGGGCCAGGACCCGCTCCAGCCCCTCCAGTGGGACCTGCCCGCCATCAAGGCGGACCAGGCGCACGAGAAGTCGCTGGGCAGCCGGGACGTCACCGTCGCGGTGATCGACACCGGCGTCGACGACACCCACCCCGACCTCGCGCCCAACTTCGACCGCGAGGCGTCGGTCAACTGCGTGACGGGCAAGCCGGACACCACCGATGGCGCCTGGCGGCCCGGCCCGACGGAGAGCGCGCACGGCACGCACGTGGCCGGTGAGATCGCCGCCGCCAAGAACGGCGTCGGCATGACCGGTGTCGCGCCCGGGGTGAAGGTCTCCGGCATCAAGGTGTCGACGACCGCCGGGTACTTCTACACGGAGGCCGTGGTGTGCGGCTTCGTGTGGGCGGCCGAGCACGGGGTCGACGTGACGAACAACAGCTATTACACCGACCCCTGGTACTTCAACTGCAAGAACGACCCGGACCAGAAGGCGCTCGTCGACGCCATCACCCGGGCCTCGCGGTACGCGGAGAAGAAGGGCGCGGTCAACGTCGCGGCGGCCGGCAACGAGAACTACGACCTCGCGGCCGACGAGATCACCGACCCGGTCTCCCCGAACGACGGCACGCCCTCGGAGCGGGTGATCGACCCCTCCGAGTGCCTGGACATACCGACCCAGTTGCCGGGTGTGGTGACGGTGGCGTCGACCGGTGCGAAGGGCATCAAGTCGTCCTTCTCCAACCACGGTCTCGGCGTGATCGACATCGCCGCGCCCGGCGGCGACTCGACCCGCTTCCAGACCCCGGCCCCGCCGGCCACCAGCGGCCTGATCCTGGGCACGCTGCCCGGCGGACGCTGGGGCTACATGGCCGGTACGTCGATGGCGTCGCCGCATGTCGCGGGCGTCGCCGCGCTCATCAAGTCGACGCACCCGTGGGCGCCTCCGGCCGCGGTCAAGGCGCTGCTGTACGCCCAGGCCGACGCCACGGCGTGCACGGACCCGTACGACATCGACGGCGACGGCAAGATCGACGCGGTCTGCGAGGGCTCGAAGAACCGCAACGGGTTCTACGGCTGGGGCATGACGGACGCCCTGGACGCGGTGACCAAGTAGCGGACACCCGCCAGCGAAGGGCCGGACGGAGCCACCGTCCGGCCCTTTCGCGCGCGTGGGGGAGAGATCCGCTGCACATATTGATCGAGTCAATACTGCATAGTGCAGTCATGGACTCCATCGACTACGCCTGGGCCGCGGTGGGCGGCGATCCCGCGCTTCTGCCGCGGGTGTCGACCGTCGGCCGGACCGGGGTCCTCCAGGGGAGGCTTCCCGTACGGCAGTTGGCGCGCGGGTGTGTCGGCGCGTGTGCGCTGGCCGCCGCGGAGCTAGGTGCGCGGCGGGCCCGGCTGCGGGAGGTGCCGGAGGCCCGGGTGGACGACGGTGCCGTCGGCACGGCGTTCGTGAGCGAACGGCATCTGTTGATCAATGGCCGGGCGCCGGTCACCTTCGCACCCCTGTCACGGTTCTGGCGGACGGCGGACGGCTGGGTGCGCACGCACGCCAACTATCCGCACCACAGGGAGCGATTGCTGGCGGCGCTGGGCCGGCCGGACTCCGTCGAGGCGGCCCTCGCGGAGCGGTCCGCGGCGGACGTCGAGGAGGCCGTGTACGCGGCGGGCGGCCTCGCGGTGGCGGTACGGACGCCCGGGGAGTGGGCGGCGCATCCGCAGGCACGCGCAGTGGCCGGGCGTCCCCTGGTGGAGCGGGAGCGGCTGGACCAGGCCCCCGCGCGGGTGCTCCCGTCGGCCGGTCCGGCGCTCCCGCTGGACGGGATCCGGGTCCTGGACCTCACCCGGGTCATCGCGGGCCCGGTCGGCACCCGCACCCTCGCCCTGCTCGGCGCGGACGTGCTGCGCGTCGATCCGCCGCAGTACCCCGAACTGCCCGACCAGCACGCGGACACGGGGTTCGGCAAGCGGTCCGCCACGCTGGACCTGCGGGCGGACCGGCGCGCCTTCGAGGAGTTGCTGGCCGGCGCCGACGTGGTCGTCACCGGGTACCGGCCGGGCGCCCTGGACCGGTTCGGGCTCGCCCCCGAGGCGCTGGCGGAGCGCCGGCCCGGGGTCGTCGTGGCGCAGGTGTCGGCGTGGGGCGCGTCCGGGCCCTGGGGACGGCGGCGCGGGTTCGACAGCCTGGTCCAGGCGGCGACCGGCATCGCCGTCACGGAGGGCTCGGCGCGGCGGCCGGGCGCGCTGCCCGCGCAGGCGCTCGACCACGGCACCGGGTACCTGCTCGCGGCGGCCGTGCTGCGCGCCCTGACCGAGCAGGCCGACGACAGCGGCAGCAGGGTCGTACGGCTGTCGCTGGCGCGCACCGCGCTGTGGCTGACCTGCGAAATCGACGCGGGCGGGACGGGCGGGGCGGCGTACGGGGGGCCGGAGCCCTGGCTGGCCGAGAGGGACAGTACGCTCGGGCGGCTGCGGTACGCCCTGCCGCCGGTGGCCTACCTGGGCGGGCCCGGTGACTGGGCACGCCCGCCCGGCACGCCGGGGGCCGATCCGGCGGCCTGGAGCTGAGATGCGGACCGTCCGGAAACGTACCCATGGGCGGAATGCCGTACCGCCAGTTGTTTTCCAGCGCTTGCCCGGTTCTGGGAGGACTGGTGAAGATCTTGAGGTGACCTTGATAAGACCCACGTCGGAGGTTGCCGACGCGAGCGAGTCCCGGCGCGGCCCCGGCACCGGCCGAGCCGTGGCCGTCCTCGTGCTGGTGACCCTGGGGGCGCTGATACCGCTGCTCGGGCCGTCCCCGGCACTGCACGGCACCGGGGAGGCCGCGGCCCCCGGCACCGGCGGCATCGCGCTGCTGCGGACGGTGCTGTTCGCGGCCCTGTGCGTCCCGGTCGGCGAACTGTTCGTGAACCGGCTGGCCCGTTCCGTACCCAGTACTCCCCCGCCGCCCCGCAGCTGGGCGCCCTGGGCGGCAGGCGCGGGTTTCCTCGCCGCCCTGGGGCTGGCCTCCGTCGTCTCGACCGGCAACCTCGTGCCGGACGGCCTCTCCGACCTCGACGTCGGCGGCCTGTACGCCACCCGCGACGGCAAGCTCGCGCTGCTGGAGGTCAACGCCTTCGCCGTGGCCGGGCTGTGCGCGCTGTCCCGGCGGCCCGGCACCCAGCTCTGGCCGCTGGCCGCGGTCGTCGTCGCCGAGGCGCTGCGCGCGCATCCGGTGACCGAGCAGTCCCCGCTCACCGGTTCCGGTCTGACGCTGGTCCATCTGATCTGTGCGGCGCTGTGGGCGGGCGGACTGCTGCACGTCCTGCGGAGCCTACGGGGCGGTCCGCCGTCCGGGGCGGCGCTGCTCGGGCTCTACGCGCGCGTGGCGGCCGTCCTGCTCGCCGTCATCACCGCGACCGGGGTGTGCAGTTCGCTGCGCCGCATGCCGCCCGAGACGGTCGTCGAGCAGTTGACGGCGACGGCGTACGGCCGCGTGCTGCTCGCCAAGGTGCTGCTGGTGGCCGCCGTCGCCGGGCTCGCCCTGTGGGCGCGGATCCGGCTGAGCCGGGCCGCCGACCCGCTCACGGCCTGCGCCCCCGCGCGCGTGGAGGTCGTCGCGCTGGGGGTGGTGGTGGCGGTGTCGGGGCTGCTGGCCGCGTTGCCGGTGCCGATCAGATGGTGACCATGACGGAGATGCTGACCATGACTCAGATGGCGACCATGACCTTGAGCGCCGCCCGCTCATCCATCGCCCGGTAGCCGTCGGGCACGCCCTCCAGACCGACCGTCAGGTCGAAGACCGGTGAGGGGTCGATGGTGCCGTCCAGGATGTCGGGCAGCAGCTCGGGGATGTAGGCGCGGACCGGCGCGACACCGCCGCGCAGGGCGATGTTCCGGTCGAACATGACGCCGAGGTCGAGTCCGGCCCCTCCCCCAGTGCCCAAAGGGCCTGGGGGGACCCCCAGCCGTGCGGCACGCCGACGAAGCCGATGCCGCCGCCGTCACGGGTGATGTTTCACGGCAGGACGCATGGACAGCTCGGTACCGACCGCCTCGACGACGGCGTGCGCGCCCTGGCCGCGGGCGAGTTCGCGGACGGCGTCGACCGCGGCCTCGCCGCGCTCGGCGACGACGTCGGTGTCGCCGAAGCGGCGGGCGAGGTCGGTGCGGACCTGATGGCGGCCGAGCGTGACGATCCGCTCGGCGCCCAGCCGCTTGGCGGCGAGCACCGCACACAGGCCGACGGCGCCGTCACCGACCACGGCGACCGTGGCCCCCGGCCGGGCGCCCGCGGCGAGGGCGGCGTGGTGGCCGGTGCCCAGCACGTCGGACAGGGTGAGCAGGGCGGTCAGCAGCCGCTCGTCGGAGGCCGCCTCCTAGGGCAGCCGGACGAGGGTGCCGTCGGCGAAGGGCACGCGCACCGCCTCGCCCTGGCCGCCGTCGTAGCCGACGGAGCCCCAGAAGCCGCCGTGCTCGCAGGAGGTGGTCAGGCCCTCCCGGCAGTAGTCGCAGACGCCGTCGGACCACATGAAGGGCGCGACGACCAGATCGCCGGTCCGCACGCCGGAGACCTCCGGGCCGGTCTCCTCGACGACGCCGAGGAACTCGTGCCCGGTCCGCTGGCCGGGCTGCCGGCCCGCCTCGCCGCGGTAGGCCCACAGGTCGCTGCCGCAAATGCAGGCGCGCAGCACCCGGATCACGGCGTCGGTGGGCAGTTGGACGACCGGGTCGGGTACGTCCGCCACCCACATGTCGAACGGGGCGTGAGAGCGCTCAGGGGGTGGCCGAGCGCACCTCCCCGTACGTCGCCGCCGGGTACGCACGCGCTTCGAACGCTCTGAGTGTGCCCGTGACGAGCAGGACCTGCGCCGCGATATAGGTGAGCATGATCCACAGGTCCGGTCGGGGCGGCTGGGACCAGTCGGCGACGCCGGTCGCGATGAGGGTGTCGGAGAGCATGAACAGCGCGCCGCCGAGTCCGGTGACGAGGCCGAACCGGCTGCCCGCGCGGTAGGCCATGGCCGTGAGCAGCAGGCTGTAGCCGGCGACCGGGACGCGCAGGTCGGCCGGAAGGGCGGGCCAGAGCGTGGCGACGGTGGTGGTGAGGGCGACGCTGTACCCGGCGAGCAGGAACGGCTGGTGGCCCCCGCGCCCCTGGAACAGCAGCAGGTAGCAGACGTGCCCGGCAGCGAAGGAGCCCATGCCGGCGAGGAAGGCGGGCTCGGCGTCGGACAGCAGCAGGACGTCGCCGCCCCAGCCGAACAGCAGGGCGGCGACGAGCAGCCGGGGCGCCCGGGACAGGGCGGCGTACCCGGCGAGCAGCGGCATCAGCAGCGGCTTGGCGACCAGGTGCCCGGGGTCGAAGCCGGCGGCGAGGGAGCCCAGGTCGACGAGGGCGGCCAGAGCGAAGGCCGCCAGGAGAACGGGCCTCACGCCGACACGCTCTCCCGCGCGGGTTCCGGGGCGGGCCGCCAGCCGGGGCCGCGCAGCAGGAGCCCGGCCCGGTCCCGCCAACGGCGTGCCGCCTTGAGGTCCTTGGCGATGGAGACGTACTCGTGGGTGGCGACCTTCACCGGGTTGTACGTGTCGATGTTCTTGGTCAGCCCGAAGACTGGACGCTCGGTCTCGGCGACGAAGGAGCGGAACAACCGGTCCCAGACGATGAGGATGCCGCCGAAGTTGCGGTCCAGGTAGCCGCCCTGGGAGGCGTGGTGGACGCGGTGGTGAGAGGGCGTGTTGAACACGAACTCGAACCACCGGGGCATCTTGTCGATGCGCTCGGTGTGGATCCAGAACTGGTAGACGAGGTTCGCCGAGGAGCAGAAGGCGAGCGCGGCCGGGTGCACACCGCAGGCGATCAGGGGGACGTAGAACGGCCAGACGGTCAGGGAGGTCCAGGGCTGGCGCAGTGCGGTGGTGAGGTTGAACTTCTTGCTGGAGTGGTGCACGACGTGGCAGGCCCACAGGATCCGCACGACGTGGTGGCCGCGGTGGGACCAGTAGTAGAAGAAGTCCTGCGCGAGCAGCAGCAACGGGATGGTCCACCACAGCACGGGCACCCGCAGCGGCGTCAGTTCGTAGACCGCCGTGTAGATCGCGACGATCGGGATCTTCCACAGGAAGTCGAAGAACAGACTGCCGAGCCCCATACCGAGGCTGGTCGCGGCGTCCTTCGTCTCGTACCCCGCGGCCTCCTCGTCGGGATGGAGGCGGACGCTGATCATCTCGACCACGGTGAGCAGGACGAAGGCGGGTATCGACCACAGCACGACATCGGGCAGGTTCGGCATGCTGGCACGGTAGAACCGCTGGTCGCCCACGGCTAGACGTTGTTACTCACAAGTATTACCTGGGGTACGCGCTTACTTGTTGGCGATCTCCGCCAAAGGGGCACCCCTCTTCCGGACGGCCCCGCGCGGCACGGGACTTGACGCGCTCCCCCGGCCGGTCCTCGAACGGACGGGCGGGGCAGGGCACCTGACGGGGTGGCGACTCGGGGCCGCGGGAGGGGACTGTCAGTCCCGGCCCGTATCCTCAGTGACCATGCTCGAAGACCGTACGACCGCAGCGTCCGCGCCCGCCGGGTGGCCGGCCGCGTATCCGCAGGGATACGCGGTCGTTGACGTGGAGACCACCGGGCTGGCCCGGGACGACCGGATCATCTCCGCGGCCGTCTACCGGCTGGACGCGCGCGGCGAGGTCGAGGACCACTGGTACACGCTGGTCAACCCCGAGCGCGACCCGGGCCCGGTGTGGATCCACGGTCTGACGAGCGACGTACTGGAGGGCGCGCCCCTCTTCCCCGAGATCGCCGAGGAGTTCTCCGCCCGCCTGGCGGACCGGGTGCTCGTCGCGCACAACGCCGTCTTCGACTGGCAGATGATCGCCCGCGAGTACGCACGCGCCCGGTGCGAGGCGCCGGTGCGGCAGCGGCTGTGCACCATCGCGCTCTCCAAGGAACTGGCTCTGCCGCTGCCCAACCACAAGCTGGAGTCGCTGGCCGCGCACTTCGGCGTCGTCCAGCAGCGCGCGCACCACGCGCTGGACGACGCGCGCGTGCTGGCGGAGGCGTTCCGGCCGAGCCTGAAGGCCGCGGCCGAGGGCGGCGTACGGCTTCCCCTGCACGAGTGCCGGCCGCTGACCGAGTGGACGGACCGGGCCGTGCCGCGGCAGCAGCAGGGCAGCTACGGCGGCTACCGGCCGACCAGTTGGCGCCCCGCCCGCAAAAGGCCCGCCTGCCCCTATCCCAACCCAGGGCGCTATGAAGAGGGCAAAAGGCTCAAACAGGGCATGCGGATCGCCTTCTCCGGCGACACCTCCGTCGAGCGCGACCTGCTGGAGGACCGGGCGGTCGAGGCCGGACTCCATGTCGCCACCAGCATCTCCCGGCTGACCAGCCTGCTCGTCACCAACGACCCGGACTCGGGCACCTCCAAGGTGGTCAAGGCCCGGCAGTACGGCACCCCCGTGGTGGACGAGGCGGCGTTCGGGCAGCTGCTCGCCGATGTGGAGCCGGCACCCGAGCAGTGACCGTACGGATGGGTGATTGCGGTGCGACTCGCCCAGCGCCCACTCGCTCGCACCGCCCCGACGGCCCACCCTGTGGCGCATGGCGAGATGCGAAGTTTGCGGCAATGACTACGGGATGTCCTTCGAGATTCGTGCGCAGGGCGCGGTGCATGTCTTCGACTGCTTCGCCTGTGCGATCCATCGCATGGCCCCCATCTGCGAGCACTGCCGCGTCCAGATCATCGGGCAGGGCGTCGAGGTCGAGGGCCACTGGTACTGCGGTGCCCACTGCGCCCGCGCGGAGGGAAAGGCGGGCATCATCGACAAGGTGTGACCCGGTACCCGCCTGAACGCACCCCACGACCGAGTTGTACGGTCGTGGGGTGTACCGCTTCCTGTTGTCCCGGCAGTGGGTGATCCTCACGCTGGTCGCCGTGCTGCTCATCCCCACGATGATCAGGCTGGGCATCTGGCAGATGCACCGCTACGACGAGCGCACCGCCCGCAACCAGCTGGTCTCCGACTCGCTGGCCGCGAAGCCGGTACCCGTCGAGCGGCTGACCGCCCCCGGGCACGCCGTCACCAGGAACGAGCGGTACCGCACCGTCACCGCCACCGGGCACTTCGACACCGACGACGAGGTCGTCGTCCGCCGCCGCACCAACGCCGACGACGAGGTCGGCTACCACGTGCTCACCCCGTTCGTGCTGCGCGACGGCAAGGTGCTGCTGGTCAACCGGGGCTGGATCCCCGCCGACCGGGCGGCGAGCCAGAGCGCGTTCCCGGAGGTGCCCGCCCCGCCGGGCGGCGAGCTCACCGTCACCGGCCGGCTGATGCCCGACGAGACGACCGAGGCGAGCGGCATCAAGGACCTCCAGGGCCTGCCCGACCGCCAGATCATGCTGATCAACAGCGCGCAGGAGGCGCGCCGCCTCGACGCCCGGGTGCTCGGCGGTTACCTCGTGCAGACCGGACCGGCCCCGAAGGGCGGCACCCCGCAGCAGCTCGGCAAGCCCGGCAAGGAGGACGCCGCGCTGAACTACGCCTACGCCGTCCAGTGGTGGCTGTTCGCCGCGGGCGTCCCGGTCGGCTGGGTGATCCTGGTCCGCCGCGAGCTGCGCGACCGCCGGGCGCGCGAGACCGGGCAGCCCGCCGCGCGGAGCGAGCCCGCGGCGGTGTGAGCCGTCCGGCCGGAATGACCACAGCGCAAGATTGCGCGTCCTTCCTGCCGGGAACCCGCTCCCCGTGCATCCCCGTATCGAGGACTACGCGCTCATCGGCGACGAACAGACGGCTGCCCTGGTCGGCACGGACGGCTCCGTGGACTGGCTGTGCCTGCCCCGCTTCGACTCCGCCGCCTGCTTCGCCCGGCTGCTCGGCGACGAGGAGAACGGCCACTGGCGGATCGCCCCCACCGGCGCCGAGCGGTGCACCCGCCGCGCCTACCGACCGGACACCCTTGTCCTGGACACCGAATGGGAGACCGATCAAGGCGCCGTCCGCGTCACCGACCTGATGCCCCAACGGGACCGCGCCCCCGACCTCGTCCGCATCGTCGAGGGCCTGCGCGGCGAGGTCACCGTCCGCAGCACGCTCCGGCTGCGCTTCGACTACGGCTCGATCACCCCCTGGATACGCCGCTCCGACGGCCACCGGGTCGCGGTGGCGGGCCCGGACTCGGTGTGGCTGCGCAGCGAACCGCAGGTGCGCACCTGGGGCGCCGACCACTGCACGTACTCGGAGTTCACCGTCGCCGAGGGCGAGTCGGTGGCGTTCGTGCTGACCTGGCACCCCTCGCACGAACCACGCCCCGCGCTCGTCGACCCCTACGCATCGCTGGCCACCAGCGTCTCCGACTGGCAGGCCTGGGCGGCCCACTGCCGCTACGACGGCCCGCACCGGGACGCCGTGGTCCGCTCCCTGATCACCCTGAAGGCGCTCACCTACGCCCCCACCGGCGGCATCGTCGCCGCCCCCACCACCTCGCTCCCGGAGGAGCTGGGCGGAGTACGCAACTGGGACTACCGCTACTGCTGGCTGCGGGACTCCACCCTCACCCTCGGCGCGCTCCTGGCCGCCGGGTACCAGGAGGAGGCCGAGGCCTGGCGGAACTGGCTGCTGCGGGCGGTCGCGGGCGACCCGGCGGACCTGCAGATCATGTACGGCGTGGCGGGTGAGCGCCGGCTGCCCGAGATGGAGCTGCCGTGGCTGGCCGGCTTCGCCGACTCCGGGCCGGTACGGATCGGCAACGAGGCCGTGAAGCAGGTCCAGCTCGACGTGTACGGCGAGGTCATGGACTCGCTGTCGCTGGCCCGCAGTTCGGGCCTGCCCTCCAACCCGCAGATGTGGGCGCTGCAGATCGCGCTGATGGACTTCCTGTGCAGCGCGTGGCGGCAGCCCGACGAGGGGTTGTGGGAGGTGCGCGGGGGCCGCAGGCAGTTCGTCCACTCCAAGGTGATGGTGTGGGTGGCCGCCGACCGCGCGGTGCGCGCGGTGGAGCGCGACCCCCATCTGGAGGGCGACGTGGACGCCTGGCGCGCGTTGCGCGACGAGGTGCACCGGGAGGTGTGCGAGAAGGGCTACGACCCCGAGCGGAACACCTTCACCCAGTACTACGGCTCGCGCGAGCTGGACGCCTCGCTGCTGCTGATCCCGCGCGTGGGCTTTCTGCCGCCGGACGACCCCCGGGTGATCGGCACCATCGACGCGGTCCGCGACGAGCTGTGCCACGGCGGCTTCCTGCGCCGCTACAGCCCCGAGGAGACGGCCGACGGACTGCCGGGCAGCGAGGGCACCTTCCTGGCGTGCTCGTTCTGGCTGGCGGACGCCCTGCACATGATCGGCCGCGGCAAGGAGGCCAGGGAGCTGTTCGAACGGCTCGTGGTGCTCGGCAACGACGTCGGGCTGCTGGCCGAGGAGTATGACCCCGTGGCCGGTGTCCAGCTGGGCAACTTCCCGCAGGCGTTCAGCCACATCGGCCTGGTGAACACCGCCCTCGCCCTGTTCGGGACGGAGGAGGCAGGATAGGGGGCATGGATCTTGGACTGAAGGACCGGGTGTACGTCGTCACCGGAGCGACGCGTGGGCTGGGCAACGCCACCGCGCGGGAGCTGGTCGCCGAGGGCGCGAAGGTGATCATTTCGGGGCGGGACGAGACGACGGTCGCCGAGGCCGCGTCCGCGCTGGGCCCGGACGCGGTCGGGGTCGCCGCGGGCAACGCCGACCCGGAGACGCCCGCCCGGCTGATCGCCGCCGCGCGCGAGCACTTCGGCGGCTTCGACGGTGTCCTCGTCAGCGTCGGCGGCCCGGCGCCCGGCTTCGTCGCCGACAACACCGACGAGCAGTGGCAGGCGGCGTTCGAGTCGGTGTTCCTCGGCGCGGTGCGGCTGGCCCGGGCGGCGGCGGCCGAGCTGGAGGCGGGCGGTGTCATCGGCTTCGTGTTGTCGGGGTCCGTGCACGAGCCGATTCCGGGCCTGACCATCTCGAACGGACTGCGGCCCGGCCTCGCCGGGTTCGCCAAGTCCCTCGCGGACGAGCTGGGACCGCGCGGGATCCGGGTCGTGGGGCTGCTGCCGGGGCGCATCGACACGGACCGGGTGCGCGAGCTGGACGGGATGTCCGCGGACCCGGAGGCGACGCGCGCGGCCGCCGAGACGCGGATCCCGCTGCGGCGCTACGGGAGGCCGGAGGAGTTCGGCCGGACCGGCGCGTTCCTGCTCTCCCCGGCCGCCTCGTACCTGACCGGCATCATGGTCCCGGTGGACGGCGGCCTGCGGCACGGGTTCTAGCCGCGGAGGGTGCTCCGAGGGAGCAGGTCCGGTTCAACTGACCCGCTCCGCGCGGTGCTTGGCCGCCTTCAGCCTGACCTCCGCCGGAAGCTCCGCCAGTCCCGCCGACTGGCGTGCGTGGGTGAGGGGCCCGGCCGTGAGGTCGGTCAGGGTCGTGCCCGGGTCCACATGCGGTTCTAGCAGCAGCCGTACGCGGGCCCCGGGGGCGCTCCTGCGGCCGGTCAGCCGGGTGTGCGCCCGGTGGACCCCGTCCATCGACTCCGCGTCGCTCACCAGTACGCCCTCCAGGGCGCGGCCCCGCAGCAGCGCGCCCTCGCCGTCGCCGGTGTCGACCAGGACCTCGGCGAGCCGACGACGCCGCAGCACCGCGGTCAGCCACCACAGGAGCAGCAGGAGCAGCACCGCCAGCGCGGCGATGACCGCCGGCCACCACCAGCCCTCGTCCTGCCAGCGGGTCCGCTCGGAGTCGCTGAGCAGGACGTCGTCCCGGCCGTCGTGGATCCACCAGGACGGCGGGTTCAGACCGAGGCCCACGGCGAGCACGGAGCCGCCGAGGACGACCAGGAGCAGGCCGACGAGGCCGAGCAGGACGCGGTTGACGGTCCTGAGCATCGCGCTCACCCCTTCCGTCCGGGTCGCTGCACCCGCACCGACAGGGCGGGCGGCCGGGACAGGCCGAGGCCGTTCACGGCGTCGGCGAGCGCGCCGTCGAGGTCGGCGCGTACGTCGTCCAGGTCCCGGAAGTGGGAGACCGCGCGGACGTCGGCCCGCTTGCGGCGCATGCGGACCCGGGCCGACTGCACACCGGCGATCTCCATGGCCCGGTCGCGCAGCACCAGCGCGGCGGCCTGACGGTCCAGTGCGCCGCGCACGTCGGGGTGGGTGCGGCGCATCGGCAGCAGGGACCGCAGGCCGGGTGTGGCGGCCAGCCAGAGCAGCCACAGGCCGAGGGCCGTGGCGACGCCCGCGCCGATCAGCACCCGGATGTCGTCGAGGGGGCGCTCGGCGAGCTGGTCGGCCAGGTCCCGGCGCCAGGCCATGGCGGGCCGGTCGGCGCGCACGGCGGCGATGTCGTAGAGGAACAGGCCGACCAGGGCCAGGAGCAGCAGGGCGACGATCGCGGCCGTGACCCGGCGGGTGGACCAGAAGCGGCCGTTCGCGGCGTCCTTGCCGCCCAGGACGGGCGGTGGGTCGGAGCCGGCCGCGGACGCGTCCGGTCCGAGCGGGTCGGTGCCGGTCTTCTCGAGGACCGGCAGTGGTCGTGTCATGCCCTCGGAGCCCTGGGGCTCGCTCATCGCGTCCTCCCCTGTGCCGCGCCGTGTACCGGGTGCAGCCGCTCCACGTGGACGACGACCTCCGGCACCTCCATGCCCACCAACGCGCGTACCCGCTCGGCGACATGACGACGCACGGCGGCGCAGCGGGCGCCGATGTCGGTGGGGTAGTCGAGTTCGAGATGCAGGCGCAGGCGGGCCGTGTCGTGATGGACGACGGCTCCCGCGTGCGGGGGCGACACGTCCGCGGGCAGCGGGCCCAGGGCCTCGCGGGCCGCCTGCGAGGCGATCTTCACCACCACCCGGTCGGCGATCCGGGTGGCGCCGCGCTCGCCCGGCGGCACGACGGCCCGGGATCTGTCCACGTCACCGGAGTGCACGGTCACCTACGTCACCGCCGGTCGCGCCGGTCGTCACGGGTGCGGAAGAAGTCGCCGAGTTCCAGGTCCCCTTCGAGGAACCGGCCCACGACGAACCCGGTGGCGCCCAGGGCGGCCACCAGCAGGAAGGCACCGAAGCCGCCGAAATACCCGGCGAAGCCCAGCGCCATGCCGGCGATCATGCCGACGACGGCCATGCTCATGGTGCGCTCCCTTCAGCAGTGGGGTGGCCGGTCACTGGAGCCGGGGCTCCGGTTCCTCTTCGTCCTCCTCGTCGGGCAGTTTCACGTCGCTCACCGCGATGTTGACCTCGACCACTTCCAGGCCGGTCATCCGTTCCACCGCGGAGACGACGTTCTCCCGCACGGCCCGGGCCACGTCGGAGATCGCCACGCCGTAGTCGACGACGATCTCCAGGTCGAGCGCGGTCTGCACCTCGCCCACCTCGGCCTTCACCCCGCGCGTGACGGACTTCGAGGCACCGCCCGGCACCCGGTCCCGTACCGCGCCGAAGGTGCGGCTCATCCCGCTGCCCATGGCGTGCACTCCGACGACGTCACGCGCCGCGAGTCCCGCGATCTTCTCCACCACGCCGTCGGCGATCGTGGTCCGGCCCCGGCTCCCCGGGTCACCGCCACCGCGCTTGACGGTCCTGCGGGTCTGTCCGGCCGACTCCTGTTCGACCTCGGCCCTCTGCGTCATGTCACTCATCGCCGCACGTCCCTTTCGGTTCGTCCTTCTTCGTCCACCGTAAGCGGGGTTGCGTCATTTCGCCCCGGGGATGCGGCAGGCTGGAGTAATGACGGTGGACGGATGGGCGCGGACGGTGCGGCAGCAGTTGGGGCTCGGCAGGCTGCTGCCGTTGGGCGGGCCACGTGACGGCGCGTGGATCGCCGAGGAGGCGGCCGCGGAGGCGCTGCGCAGCGCGGCGCACGAGTTGCCGGGGGTGCGTCTCGGCGCGCTCAGGATCGCGCTCGCCGATCCCGGCGAGACGCAGGAGCCTGTGGTTCCGGCGCCGCCGAGCGCGCTGCCGCCCGGCGCGCTGCGGGTGACGGCGGACTTCGCGGCTACGGCGGCGGAGCCGCTGCCCGCGGTGGCGGACCGGCTGCGCGGGGCGCTGGCTCAGGCGGCGGACCGGCGGCTGGGGCTGGCGGTGACGGAGGTGGATCTACGGGTGACGGCGCTGCTGGACGAGGGGGCGCAGTCCGCTCCGGTACCGCCGCGGGAGGCTCCGTCGGCCCGGGAGCCCGGTGAGGGCGACGAGGCCCGCGCCGCCGCGGCCGCGCTCGCGGTGCCGGGGGTGGCGGGGCTGACCGGCATCCTGGGCGGCCTCGGCCGGCCGGTGCACTTCGAGGACCGGCCCGCCGAGGCCGCCCTGCCGGCCCGTCATGTCCGGGTGGAGATCGCGGTACGGGCGGACCACCGGGCCGTGGAGGTGGCCCGTGCGGTCCGCACCCAGGTGGCGCAGGCGGTGCCGGATCACCCGACGGTGGCGGTCCTGATCACCGCCGTCGCCGGGTGAGGGGTCACTCGCCCACGCCCGCCAGGTCCCGCAGCCGGCGCGCCTGGGCGGCGCGTTCGGCGACGCGCTGCTCCTCGTAGGTGCGGTCGGCCGCCCCGCGCAGGAGTGCCTTGGTCTCGATGACCGCGTCCCGGGGGGCGGCCAGCAGGGCGGCGGCGAGGTCGCGCACCGCGTCGTCGAGCTGGTCCGCGGGGACGGCGATGTTGGCCAGGCCGGTGCTGACGGACTCCTCGGCCGTGACGAAGCGCCCGGTGGCGCAGATCTCCAGCGCCCGGGCGTAGCCGACGAGGCCCACCAAGGGGTGGGTGCCGGTCAGGTCGGGCACCAGGCCGAGGCTGGTCTCGCGCATGGCGAACTGCACGTCGTCCGCGACGACGCGCAGGTCACAGGCGAGCGCGAGCTGGAAGCCCGCCCCGATGGCATGGCCCTGGACGGCGGCGATGGACACGAGGTCGCTGCGCCGCCACCAGGTGAACGCCTCCTGGTACTCGGCGATCGTCGCGTCGAGCTCGGCGTCGCCGCCGCGCGCGAGATCGATGAACGACGGCTCACCGTCGAAGCCCTCCGGCGTGAACGCCTGCCGGTCGAGTCCGGCCGAGAAGGACTTGCCCTCGGCCCGCAGCACCACGACCCGGACGGTTCCGGGCAGCAGCCGACCGGCCTCGGCCAGCGCGCGCCACAGAGCGGGGCTCTGCGCGTTGCGCTTGGCGGGGTTGGTCAGCGTCACCGTGGCGACTGCGTCATCGACGGTGAGTCGTACGCCGTCCTTGTCGAGAGCCGGGTCGAGCGAAGCCATGGGGCGCCTCCGATGGGTGCGGTCGCTTAAGTGACTGCACAGTAACCACCCGGCCGGTCAACCGACCGACCGGGTGGCCACCATCGAAGCCGGTGGGCTGCCCGGAGGTCAGCCCGCGGCCTTCTTGCCGCGGGTCGCCCCGCCACGCCCACGCAGCGTGACGCCCGACTCACTGAGCATCCGGTGCACGAAGCCATACGAGCGGCCGGTCTCCTCGGCCAGCGCCCGGATGCTCGCACCGGAGTCGTACTTCTTCTTCAGGTCTGCCGCGAGCTTGTCGCGCGCGGCGCCGGTTACCCGGCTGCCCTTCTTCAGAGTCTCGGCCACCCGGTCCTCCTCATGGGAAGTGCGCTCTGGTCCCCTCATGATCACCCCTCCCGGGCCTGATGGCCACCCATTCGGCAAGGTCCGTGAGACATGGATGTGACGACAGGAGCAGGTCCACACAAGAGGAACCGATGATTCCGTGACGGCGGGTTCGTACCGCCGAACGGGTTGTTCCGCGAAGCGGCAGGTCAGGGACGCGCGACGGCCGAGCCCTTGTCGACAAAGGACTCGGCCGGAAAATCCGTGTAGGACACACCCCGGTACGAGGAGATCTCACACAGATGATGGATCACGGATCGGCCGAATGATCCATACGCAGTGGATCAGCCATTCGATCAAGCCAGGGCGACGAGATCCGCGTAGTCGGCGCCCCACAGGTCCTCGACACCGTCGGGCAGCAGGATGATGCGCTCCGGCTGGAGCGCCTCGACCGCGCCCTCGTCGTGGGTGACCAGGACGACCGCGCCCTTGTAGGTGCGCAGCGCGCCGAGGATCTCCTCGCGGCTGGCCGGGTCGAGGTTGTTGGTCGGCTCGTCCAGCAGCAGCACGTTCGCTGAGCTGACCACGAGGGTGGCGAGCGCCAGACGGGTCTTCTCGCCACCGGAGAGGACACCGGCCGGCTTGTCGACGTCGTCGCCGGAGAACAGGAACGAGCCGAGCGTCTTGCGGACCTCGACGAGGTCCAGGTCGGGGGCGGCGGAGCGCATGTTCTCCAGGACCGTGCGCTCCGGGTCGAGGGTCTCGTGCTCCTGCGCGTAGTAGCCGAGCTTGAGGCCGTGGCCCTCGATGACCTGGCCGGTGTCGGGCTTCTCGGCGCCGCCCAGGAGCCGGAGCAGGGTCGTCTTGCCGGCACCGTTCAAGCCCAGGATGACGACGCGGGAGCCCTTGTCGATGGCGAGGTCGACATCGGTGAAGATCTCCAGGGAGCCGTACGACTTGGACAGCCCCTCCGCCATCAGCGGGGTCTTGCCGCACGGGGACGGCTCCGGGAAGCGCAGCTTGGCGACCTTGTCGGCCTTCCGCTCGGCCTCGAGACCGGCCAGCAGCTTGTCCGCCCGGCGGGCCATGTTCTGCGCGGCGACGGTCTTGGTGGCCTTGGCGCGCATCTTGTCGGCCTGCGAGTGGAGCGCGGAGGCCTTCTTCTCGGCGTTCTGCCGCTCGCGCTTGCGGCGCTTCTCGTCGGCCTCGCGCTGCTGCTGGTAGAGCTTCCAGCCCATGTTGTAGACGTCGATCTGGGCGCGGTTGGCATCCAGGTAGAAGACCTTGTTGACGACCGTCTCGACCAGGTCGACGTCGTGGGAGATCACGATGAAGCCGCCGCGGTAGGTCTTCAGGTAGTCGCGCAGCCAGACGATCGAGTCCGCGTCGAGGTGGTTCGTCGGCTCGTCGAGCAGCAGGGTGTCCGCGTCCGAGAAGAGGATGCGGGCGAGTTCGACACGGCGACGCTGACCGCCGGAGAGCGTGTGCAGCGGCTGGCCGAGCACGCGGTCGGGCAGGTTGAGCGCGGCGGCGATGGTGGAGGCCTCGGCCTCGGCGGAGTACCCGCCCTTGGTGAGGAACTCGGTCTCCTGGCGCTCGTACTGCTTGAGCGCCTTCTCGCGGGTGGCGCCCGAGCCGTTCGCGATGCGCTGCTCGTTCTCCCGCATCTTGCGGATCAGGGTGTCCAGGCCGCGCGCGGAGAGGATGCGGTCGCGGGCGAGCACGTCGAGGTCGCCGGTGCGCGGGTCCTGCGGGAGGTAGCCGACCTCACCGGACCGGGTGATGGCACCGCCGGCGGGGATGCCCTCACCGGCGAGGCACTTGGTGAGGGTGGTCTTGCCGGCGCCGTTACGGCCGACCAGACCGATGCGGTCACCCTTGGCGACGCGGAAGGTGGCGGACTCGATGAGGACGCGGGCGCCGGCGCGCAGCTCGATGCCGGTGGCGGAGATCACGGACAGACTCCAGGGCGGGGTCGTTGGCGGGATGGGCGGCTGAGGACGTTCCCGCCGTCTAATGCGCGAGGAGAATGGCCATGAGGCCAGTCTAACGGGGCCGTGCAAGCGGTTTTCGGCCGCCGAGGGCGTCATTGCCGAGCGGTCGGCGGTGCGGAGTGACCCGGCCCAGGTCGTCCACGGCGATGAGCTGGGACGTCCACGCGGCCCCCGGGCACGGCTGGGCCAGGAGCAGTGTCCGGCCGTGACGTACGGCACGCGCGGGGGCGAAGGCGCACCCCTCGCGCGCGGGGAGCACCCAGCGCAGATCGCCGTCGCGCAGGCGGTACGCGGTGACGCGGTGCGGGGTGACGACGGCGAGCATGGCGCGGCCCAGGGGGCGCAGGACGCCGGTGCCGCCGTGGGCGGGGAGCCAGTCGGCGGCGGCGGGCAGGGCGCGGTGCCAGCGGACGGTGCGGCCGTCGGTGGCGGTGACCAGACCGTCGTCCCAGAGGGCCACGGTGTCCCCGCGCGCGGGGAGCACGGCCAGGGGGTGGCGGCCGGCGCGGGTGTGCCGCCACAGGAGGGCGCCGCCGGCCGCGTCATGGGCCTCGACGGCCGCCCCCTGGGTGCGCGGCACGCTCGCGTGCGCCACGCGCGCGTGGACGGTGAGGCGCTCTCCGTAGGGCGCGGGGCGCAGATGGTGGGCCGCCGCGAGCAGGACGACCGCGAGGGCTACGGCGAGCAGGGCGGGGAAGACGGGAGGGGCGGGACCGGACGCGCGCCGGGCGCCTGGGCGGGCCGGCGTCGCGTCCAGCACGGCCATGACGCCCCTCCCTTGCGCTCTCCCACAGGTCAGGCGCAGAGCGTAGCCAGGCGGGGGGCGGGTGGACCGGCGGGCCGTGGGTGGCGCCGGAGGGCGTCCCCCGTTCGGGTGCGTGGTCGGCGCCCCGGGTGCGGGAGCGGGCGAGGATGAAGGTCCGGCCTAGGCGGAGGGTGTGGGTTCCATGCAGTTCGACGACGATGCCCGGCTGGACACCTCGGAGGTGCAGGACGTGCGGGGCAGGCGGGTGCCCGGCGGGCGGGCCACCGTAGGGGGCGGGATCGCCGGTCTGCTGACGCTGGTGCTGGCGCTGTTCTTCGGGGTCGGCCCCGACCAGCTGGGGCTGACCGACGGGTCCGAGCAGCCCTCGGGCACGGCGTCGGGCCTGGCGCAGGTCCAGCAGTCCTGCCGGACCGGGCAGGACGCGAACACCCGGGACGACTGCCGCATCGTGGCCGTGGTCAACAGCGTGCAGGACTACTGGGACGAGGAGTTCACGCGGCGCGGCGGGGCGTACGCGCGCTCGGCGACGGTGTTCTTCAGCGGACAGGTCGGCACCGCGTGCGGGTCGGCGACCAGCGCGGTCGGGCCGTTCTACTGCCCCGGCGACCGCAAGGTCTATCTCGACCTCGGGTTCTTCGACGAACTGCGTACGACGTTCGGCGCCGGCGGCGGGCCGTTCGCGCAGGCGTACGTGGTGGCGCACGAGTACGGGCACCACGTGCAGGACCTGACGGGCACGCTCGACCGGTCGCGGGACGGGCGGACCGGGGCGGACAGCAACGCGGTCCGGGTGGAGCTCCAGGCCGACTGCTACGCGGGTGTGTGGGCGCACCACGCGACCACGACGAAGGACGAGTCGACCGGGCGGCCGCTGATCACCAGCCTCACCGACGCCGACATCCGGGACGGCCTGGACGCCGCGGCGGCCGTGGGCGACGACCGGATCCAGGAACGCTTCCAGGGCCGGGTGACGCCGGAGTCCTGGACGCACGGGTCGGCGGCGCAGCGGCAGCAGTGGTTCCGGCAGGGCTTCGACAGCGGGGACATGGCCCGGTGCGACACCTTCCGGTGAGCGCGGGGCGTTGTCAGTGGGCGCTGCGAGACTGGACGACAGGTGACATTTCCGGCAGTGAACGTGCGGTTGCGTGAGTGATCTCGAGGGAGTGAGCGACATGGCAGGCACGGAGGGCGGGCGTCCGAGCATCTTTCCGACGGTGCTGTACGCGGACGCGAAGGCGGGCGTCAGGCAGCTCACGGAAGCACTCGGCTTCACCGAGCTGACGATGTACGAGGGCGAGGACGGCACGGTGCTGCACGCCGAGCTGACCCAGGGCAACGGCGCGGTCATGGTCGGCTCGAAGGGCAGCGGCGGTGTCTTCGACACGGCGATGAAGGGCGCGGGCCCGGCCGGGGTGTACGTCGTGGTGGACGACGTCGACGCCCACCACCGGCGCGCCGTGGAGCACGGCGTGGAGGTCCTGATGCCCCCGACGGACCAGGACTACGGCTCCCGGGACTACATCGCCCGGGACACCGAGGGCAACATCTGGAGCTTCGGCACGTACACGCCGGAGATCGGGGGTTAGTTCCCGCCCGTGTGGACCTGGAAGGCGGCGCGGCGGACCGCCTTGGCCAGGGCCGGGTCGGGGTGGGCGGCCGCGAGGGCGACCAGGACCTGGACCGTGCGCGGGTGGCCGACGGCGCGTACCTCGTCCAGCAGGGCGGGGACCGTCGGCTGCAGCGCGGACTCCAGGTGGCGCACGAGCATGGGGGCCTCGCCGTGGTCGGCGACCGCGGCGGCGGTGTCGACCCAGAGCCAGGTGGCCTCTTCGCGGGTGAGGACCTCATGGGCGTCCTCGGGGTCCACCCCGTCGTGCTCGGCCAGCCACAGTAGCGCGTACGGCCTGAGGGCCGGTTCCTCGGCCACGGACCGTACGTCGGGTTCGGCGGGGGCGCCCACCACGCGCAGCGCCTCGAAGGCGAGGCCGCGCAGCAGGGCGTCCTCGCCGCGGGCGGCGTCGATCAGCTCGGTGACCGCGCTGCCGACCGGGCGGGCCGCCAGCCAGGCGCGGTACTCGGCACGGGCGGCGTTCGGGCGGAGCTGGGCGCAGCCGCGGAGCATGTCCTCGGCCGCCTGCTCGATGTTCCCGGCGGGGCTCTGCGCGGCGACGCAGATCTGCTCCAGCTTGACCCAGACCGCCCAGCTGCCGAGCGGGGTCAAGGTGGCCTGGCCGTCGCCGTAGGTGAGGGCGCCGACCGAGGCGAGGGCGTGCAGGGCCCAGTCCAGCAGCGGGGCGAGCGGGGTGTCCTCGGCGGGGGCGGCGCGGTCCGGCTCGGGCTGCGGGCCGTAGGGGATCTCGCAGCGCTCGGTGCGCAGTTCGGTGACGCGCTGTTCCAGCAGGTCGAGGAGTTGCGCCACCGGCACCGGGCCGGCGGACAGCTGGAGGAAGGAGAGCACCTGGGGCATGGCCGAGACGACCTCGGCGACCGCGGCGGGCTCGTGGTCGGCGGGCTCCGGGTGGGCGAGCGACCAGGCGTCGAAGAGGGCGACCCAGCCGCGCAGTACGGCGCTGTCGTCCCGGTGCCATGCGCGCAGCCGCCAGCCGGGGCGCGCGCTGTCGCCGTGCACCTCGATCAGACCGGCGAGGCGTGCGGTGTCCCAGTCCGCGCGGACCTGAGCGACGGTCAGGTCCAGTTCGGCCGCGGCCCGTTCGGCGCTCGCGTCGGAGAGGGTGCCCTTGCTGTCAGGGTGGGCGCCGTCGCGGCCGGGGCGCAGGGCGACGTCGGCCCAGTGCGCGACCCGGGCCGCCGCGGCCAGGCCGGAGCGCGCCATTCTGGCCAGCTCCGCGGGGGCCGGGGTGCCCTCGGGAGGGCGGGGGGCGGGGCGGCGTGGGCGCCGTTGGTTCACAGCTCTGGGGGCGGCGGCCAGGGGTCGCGGGCGGACGAGTCGAAGCCTGGAGTCGCGCGGGATACGGGACGTCACGGGTGCAGTCTTCCGGTTGACGGTCCGAAAACCCAAACGGAATGTCACGAGGGGCGACGGGGATGGCCAACGCACGGGGTCCGGCGGGCGACGGAGGACCGAGAACAGGCCAGTTGTACCGGGTTAAACGGAACCGGTGGGACCGGTCCGGGGTGCCCGTCGTCCGGGGCGCTCACATGAGAGGGGTCAGGAAGCGGCGCAGGGTTTCCTCGTAGGCCCTGGGGTCCGCGTTCCACATGGCTCCGTGCGGGGCGCGCTTGACGGTGTGGAGGCTCACCAGGCCGGGGTGGGCGTCGGCCAGGCGGCGGGAAGGGGTCCAGGGGGCGACGATGTCGTCGGGGCCGTGGAAGATCAGGGTCGGCACACTGAGCCGGTAGCTGATCTCGTCGGGGGCGGCGCGGTCGCCGTACAGGCCCGTGCGGCCCTGGGCGGCGCGGACCGCGAGGGGGAGCACGGCGCCCGGGGTGCGGCGGGCGGCGGCGAGGGCGCGCAGGGTCGCCTCCCAGCTGAGCACCGGGGAGTCCAGGACGAGTCCCGAGATCCGGTCGCGCAGCCCGGAGCGGGCGGCGGCGCGCAGGGCCATCGTGGCGCCGGTGGACCAGCCGAGCAGGACGAACTGCCGGGCTCCGTAGCGCACGGCGTAGCGGAGTGCCGCGTCCAGGTCGCGCCACTCGGTCTCACCGAGGTGGCTCAGGCCGTCCGGGGAGCGGGGTGCCCCCAGGTCGCCGCGGTAGCCGAGGGCGAGGACCGGGAAGTGGCGGGCGGTGAGGGACTCCATGACGTTCATGGCGAGTTCGCGGGTGGTGCCGAGACCGTGCACCGCGATGATCCAGGTGGGGCGGGCGCCGGGCACGAACCAGGCGGGCAGCGGGCCGAGTTCGCCGGGGATGTCGACGTCGGCGTGGTCGAGGCCGAGTGCGGCGCGGGGGTCGCCGACGTGGAGGTTGGGGGTGAGCCAGACCCGGTCGCCGGGGCTGAGGGTGCCGTGGGTGACGCGTTCCAGGCGGCGGACGACCGTGTCGGCGGTGTGGGTCGCGGTGCCGAGGACGGGGCCCACGACCGCGTGCGAGCCGTCGCCGCCGAGGCCGTAGACGCCGGGGCGCAGGGAGGCCAGGTCGCGGGTGAGCGAGATCTGGCCGGCCGCCGTGCCGTGCACCGTGAGCCGGGGTTCGGTGGGCAGGGGCCTGCCGGGGGGCGCCTTGAGCGCGGCATCGCTGGCGAGTCGCCCGGCGGCCACGCTTGCCGCGCCGGCGGCCAGGGCCATGGTGACGGCAGCGGCCGTCGCGGTGACAGTGCGCACGCCACCAGTGTCCTGGCGGACCCCGCGTACGGCCAGTGGGAGGGCGGGGGCGGGGCGGTTAGGGGGGCGAGACGGTTAGGGGGGCGAGACGGCAGGGGTGGGCGGACGCGGGGGCGGCAGGGGTGGGCGGACGCGGGGGCGGCAAGGGTGGGCGGAGGCCGGGGGGGCGGCCAGCGGGAGGGCAGACGCGGGCGCCGTCAGCGGGAGAGCGGACGCGCGTGACGGTCAGCGGAGCGGCGGATCCGCGTCGCGGCAGCGGGAGGGCAAACGCGGGTCACGGCCAGCGGGACGGCGGGGGCGGGCGACGGTCAGCGGAACGGCGGACATGCGTCACGGCCAAAGGGACAGCGGAACGGCGTCACGCCAGCGGGTCGGCGAGCGCGCGTCACCGCCAGCGGGACGGCGGATGCAGGCACCGGTCGGCGGAACGGCGGACATGCGTCACGGCCAACGGGACTGCGGACCCGCGCTACGCCAGCAGGGCGGCGGACGCGCGTAACTACCAGCGGACGGAGGACACAGGCGCCGGTCAGCGGGACGGCGGACCGGCGTCACGCCAGCGGGGCGGCGGGCGCGCGTCACCGCCGGCGGGAGGGCCGACGCGGGTCACCGCCAGCGGGACGGTGGACGCGGGCGCCGGCCAGCGGAACGGACGACATGCCTCACGGCCGACGGGACACCGGACCGGGCCACGCCAGCAGGGCGACGCGCACGCGCCACCGCCAGCGGGACGGTGGGCGCAGGCGGCGGTCAGCGGGACGGACGACATGCCTCTCGGACAACGGAACAGCGGACGCGCGAGGCGGAGGACCCCCGGCACCGCCAGCGGGGTAGCGCGCGGGCCCGAGGGCCGCCGGGTCAGGACTGCTGGCCGTAGCCCCGCAGCCTCTCCCTCACCTCCGTCAGTTGTTCGGCGGACAGCAGGGAGGGGGACAGGCCCGGTATCGAGGACGCCGTGAGCCAGACTCGGCACATCCACTCCAGCTGGGCCGTGCGGTCGTAGGCCTGGGTCAGGGTGGCGCCGTAGGCCAGGGTGCCGTGGTTCTGCAGGAGGCAGGCGGTGCGGTCGGTCAGGGCCCGGAGCATGTTCTCGGCCAGTTCCTCGGTGCCGTACGTCGCATACGGGGCGACCCGGACGGGGCCGCCGAGGTCCGCGGTGATGTAGTGGATCGCCGGGACCTCCTGGACCAGCGTCGAGACGGCCGTGGCGTGCACGGCGTGTGTGTGGACGATCGCGCGGGCGCCGGTGGCGCCGTAGACGGCGAGATGCATGGGCAGCTCGCTCGTGGGCCGCAGCTTTCCGAGGACCCGGCGCCCGGACAGGTCGACGCCCGTCACGTCCTCGGGCGTGAGCCGGTCGTACGGCACCCCCGTGGGGGTGACCAGGACCGTGTCACCGACGCGTACCGAGACGTTCCCGGACGTGCCCACCACCAGACCGTCGGACACGGTCCGGCGGGCCGTCGCGACCAGTTCCTGCCACGCGCGCGCCTCCTCGGGGCCCACGCCCTCCGGCCATGACTCCCCCGCGCCCCGCCGGTTCTCTCGCTGCTCAGCCATGCGGCGATCCTGCCAGCCGACGCGCCCGGCTTCAGGGGTGACCAGGATCTCTTTCACGGCCCCTGAGCCCGCTCCGGAAGGTCGCCCGGGGCTCCCGGCCCTTGGGGCGCCTGAAGCCTGCGGAGCCGCATGGAACCGACGCAAGACGGAACGCCTTGTTCAGACACCCCGTAGCTCACCCCAGTTCACCTTCCGTTCACTCAGGTTACTTACGTTCGTCCAGCCAATGACCTCGAACGATTGCCTGGGTAAATGGAAAACTTCTCGCTGATCCTCGCGATTGTGGTAATAACCGCACTCGCGTTCGATTTCACGAACGGTTTTCACGACACCGCCAATGCGATGGCCACGACCATCTCGACCGGTGCCCTCAAGCCCAAGGTCGCGGTGGCCATGTCCGCCGTGCTGAACCTTGTCGGCGCGTTCCTCTCCGTGGAGGTCGCCAACACGATCTCCAAAGGTCTCGTGGACGAGACCGGCATCCGTCCCGAGGTCATCTTCGCCGCGCTGGTCGGGGCGATCCTCTGGAATCTGCTGACCTGGCTGGTCGGTCTGCCCTCCAGCTCCTCGCACGCCCTCATGGGCGGCCTGATCGGCGCGACCATCGCCTCGGCGGGCGTCGGCGCGGTCCACGGCGACGTGCTCGTCACCAAGGTCCTCATCCCGGCGATCGCCGCCCCGCTGGTCGCGGGCCTCGCGGCGATGCTCGCGACGAAGCTGATGTACTCCCTGGGCAAGAAGGCCGACGGCAGCCAGTCCTCCGAGAAGGGCTACCGCGCCGGCCAGATCGCCTCCGCCGGCCTGGTCTCCCTCGCCCACGGCACCAACGACGCGCAGAAGACGATGGGCATCATCACCCTCGCCCTCGTCGCCGGCGGCACCCTGGCGCCCGACTCGGACCCGCCGATGTGGGTCATCCTCTCCGCGGGCGTGGCCATCGCGCTCGGCACCTACCTCGGTGGCTGGCGGATCATCCGCACCATGGGCAAGGGCCTGACCGACCTCCAGCCGCAGCAGGGCTTCGCCGCCCAGACCAGCGCGGCGACGGTCATCCTGGCCTCCTCCCACCTCGGTTTCTCCCTCTCCACCACGCACTCCGTCTCCGGTGCGGTGATGGGCGCGGGCCTCGGCCGCAAGGGCGGCGTCGTCCGCTGGTCCACGGCGACGCGGATGTTCGTCGCGTGGGGCCTGACGCTGCCGGCCGCGGCGCTCGTCGGTGCGCTGGCCGAGTGGGTCACGAACTTCGGCCCCTGGGGCACGGCGGTCGTGGCGGTGTTCCTGGTCGGCTCCAGCGCGGCCATCTGGAAGGTGTCCCGCCGCGAGATCGTCGACCACACCAACGTCAACGAGACCGAGGAGCCCGCGGGTGTCGTGACCACGGCGATGGCGGCCGTCACGCCGCCGCCCGCCGGCCCGGTGACCGAGGAGCTCGCGGCGACGATCCCGGCCCCGGCCGGGGGCCCGACGCCGTCGGCCCGCGTCTGACCCCCGACCGGATACTCAAGGAAGCAGCATCATGAAGATCGACTGGGCGGCTCTCGGCTCCGTCTTCGGCGTCAGCCTCGTGGTCACCGTGGCCCTGGTGGCCCTGTTCACCCTCGGCATCGCGGGTCTGACGCGGCGCGAGCGGGCCGCGGAGCAGGGGGGCTCCGCGGGACTGGCGGTCACCGGCGCGTACGCGTGTTTCGCGGCGTGCGCGGCGGCTGTGGCGTACGGGATCTATCTGATCGTGGTCTGACGCGCCTCGCGCGACGGGCTCGCGCCCTGTTCCGGTGCCCCTTACGGGGTGTTCGGGGCAGGGCGCTTTCGCGTACGCGCGCGGTCGCGCAAGGCACTTGCGGGCAGTCGGCCGGGGGCGGGTGACCCCAGGGGCCAACCCCGCCCGGCCGGACCCGGTGTGGGCCTCAGCACACTCTCCTCTCGCAGGTCAACAGCAAGTTGACGGCTGTTCCGGGCCCGTGGTGGACTGCCGGAGCCATTTACGGCGGCAGGAGAGGAAGCCGGTGCGATTCCGGCGCGGTCCCGCCACTGTCACCGGGGTAGGAAGCCCCGGGAGCCAGGAACTCTCACCGCCGGTCTAGTCGAACCAGGGCGTGGACACCCTGAGTGAGGACATATCGCCATGCGCGGCTGCCGTCTGACACAGGCTCCGAGATGCACGACCCCCGACGCCGGGGTTCCGGCCGACCCGTCGGCCGGCTGAGCCGATGCGGGCCGATCGCGTCTTCGCGTACGGCGCCGCCGCCGGCCTCCTCGGTGACCTGATCCTCGGCGATCCCCGCCGCGGGCATCCGGTCGCCGTGTTCGGGCGGGCCGCGAGCGCCGTGGAACGGCGGCTGTGGCGGGACGACCGGGGCCGGGGCGCGCTGCACACCGCCGTGTGCGCCGGTGGCGCCGTCGCCGTGGGTGCGCTCGCCTCCCGTGCGGTACGCCGCTCCCCCGCCGCTTCCGTCGCGCTGACCGCTGCCGCCACCTGGGCGGTGGTCGGGGGGACTTCGCTCGGGCGGGAGGCCCGGACCGTCGGGCGAGCGCTGCGGGCGGGGGACGTCGAGGCGGCGCGGGCGCGGCTGCCGCATCTGTGCGGGCGGGATCCGCAGGCGCTGGACGCCGACGGGATCGCGCGGGCGGTGGTGGAGTCCGTCGCCGAGAACACCTCCGACGCCGTCGTGGGAGCACTGGTGTGGGGGGCCGTGGGCTCGGTGCCGGGGCTCCTCGGGTTCCGGGCGGTGAACACCCTCGACGCCATGGTCGGCCACAAGTCGCCCCGTTACCGGCGCTACGGCTGGGCCTCCGCCCGCCTCGACGACGTCGCCGGGTGGCCCGGGGCGCGGCTGACCGCCGTACTCGCCGCCGTCGCCGGAGGCGATCCCCGGGGTGCGGTGCGGGCCTGGCGGGCTGACGCGGCGCGGCATCCGAGCCCCAACGCCGGGCCCGTGGAGGCGTCGTTCGCGGGGGCGCTGGGGGTGCGGCTCGGGGGGACCTTGTCGTACGGCGGACGGATCGAGCACCGGCCGGTGCTGAACGGGGAAGGGCGTGCTGTGGAGGTCGGGGACATCGAACGGGCCGTACGGCTGTCCCGGCGGGTGAGCTGGCTGGCGCTGGCGGTCAGCGTCGTCGCGCGCCGCGTCGTGGCGGGGAGGCGGTCATGAACGGCGGAGGTCTCCTGGTCGCCGGTACCACCTCCGACGCCGGCAAGAGTGTCGTCACCGCCGGGATCTGCCGCTGGCTGGTCCGGCAGGGGGTGAAGGTCGCGCCCTTCAAGGCGCAGAACATGTCGCTGAACTCCTTCGTCACCCGCGAGGGCGCCGAGATCGGCCGGGCGCAGGCCATGCAGGCGCAGGCCTGCCGCGTCGAACCGACCGCGCTGATGAACCCGGTGCTGCTCAAGCCGGGCGGCGAGCAGAGCAGTCAGGTCGTGCTCATGGGCAAGCCGGTGGGCGAGTTGAGCGCGCGCGGCTATCACGGCGGGCGGCAGCAGCAGCTCCTCGGGACCGTGCTCGACTGCCTCGCCGAGCTGCGGGGCACGTATGACGCCGTGATCTGCGAGGGGGCCGGTTCGCCGGCCGAGATCAATCTGCGGCGCACCGACATCGTCAACATGGGCGTCGCGCGCCGCGCCGGGCTGCCCGTGCTGGTGGTGGGTGACATCGACCGCGGGGGCGTCTTCGCCTCCTTCTT
Organism: Streptomyces sp. NPDC002779; assembly: GCF_042888685.1. NCBI lineage: Bacteria > Bacillati > Actinomycetota > Actinomycetes > Kitasatosporales > Streptomycetaceae > Streptomyces > Streptomyces sp. NPDC002779. Next base: position 422,861 of record NZ_JBIAQC010000007.1, on the reverse strand, counting down.
CGGGACGGTGGCGCTCCTCTCCCGGGAGGACCAGGAACTCGTCGCCGGGTTCCTGGTCAACAAGTTCCGCGGTGACGTCTCGCTGCTGGAACCCGGCCTCGACATGCTGCACGACCTCACCGGGCGCCGCACGTACGGCGTCCTGCCCTTCCGGCACGGGCTCGGCATCGACGAGGAGGACGGACTGCGCGTCTCCCTGCGCGGGACCGTGCGGGAGTCCGTGGTCGCCCCGCCCGTCGGCGCGGACGTGCTGCGGGTGGCCGTCTGCGCGGTCCCGCTCATGTCCAACTTCACCGACGTCGACGCGCTGGCCGCCGAGCCGGGTGTCGTCGTGCGGTTCGTGGACCGGCCGGAGGAACTGGCCGACGCCGACCTCGTCGTGGTCCCCGGGACCCGGGGCACGGTGAAGGCGCTGGAGTGGCTGCGCGCGCGGGGGCTCGCCGACGCCCTCGTGCGCAGGGCCGCCGAACAGCGGCCCGTGCTCGGCATCTGCGGCGGCTTCCAGGTGCTCGGCGAGCACATCGAGGACGACGTGGAGAGCCGCAGGGGCCGCGTCGAAGGGCTCGGCGTCCTGCCCGTACGGGTGCGGTTCGCGCGCGAGAAGACCCTCACCCGGCCGGTGGGGGAAGCCCTCGGCGAGCGGGTCGAGGGGTACGAGATCCACCACGGGGTCGCTTCCGTCGCGGGCGGCGAGCCCTTCCTAGACGGCTGCCGGGTCGGGCAGACCTGGGGCACGCACTGGCACGGATCGCTGGAGTCGGACGGTTTCCGCCGGGCGTTCCTGCGGGAGGTGGCGGCCGCCGCGGGTCGCCGCTTCGTACCGGCCCCCGACACCTCCTTCGCCGCGCTGCGCGAGGAACAGCTGGACCGGCTGGGCGATCTGATCGAACAGCACGCGGACACCGACGCGCTCTGGCGGCTCATCGAGTCGGGCGCGCCGCAAGGACTGCCTTTCATTCCACCGGGAGCGCCCGCATGAGCACAGTGTTGTTGTTGTCGACCGCCGACACGGATCTGCTGGCGGCCAGGGCCGCGTCCGGCGCCTCCTACCGGATCGGCAACCCGACCCGCGTGGACGTCGCCGCGGAACTGCCCGCGCTCATCGCGGGCGCCGACATCGCCGTCGTCCGGCTGCTCGGCGGCAAGCGCGCCTGGGAGGACGGGCTCGCCGCGCTGAAGGCGTCCGGCATCCCGACGGTGCTGCTGGGCGGAGAGAGCGTCCCGGACGCCGAGTTGATGGCCGAGTCGTCGGTGCCCGCCGGTGTGGTCGCCGAGGCGCTGCGGTACCTCGTCGAGGGCGGCTCCGCCAACCTCACCGAACTCGCCCGGTTCCTCTCCGACACCGTGCTGCTGACCGGCGAGGGTTTCCTGGAGCCGCAGCAGATGCCGGAGTACGGCGTCCATGGCTCCCGCACGCAGGAGAGCGGCCGCCCGACCGTCGGCGTGCTCTTCTACCGGGCCCATGAGCTCAGCGGCAATACCGCGTTCGTGGACACGCTCTGCGACGCCATCGAGGCCCGCGGCGCCAACGCCCTTCCGGTGTACTGCGGTTCCCTGCGCGGCGCGGACGCGGGGCTGTACGAGATCCTCGGCCGGGCCGACGCCCTCGTCGCCACGGTCCTCGCCGCCGGCGGCACACACGCCTCCCAGGCATCGGCCGGCGGCGACGAGGAGGCGTGGGACATCGGAGCCCTCGCCGACCTCGACATCCCCGTGCTGCAAGGGCTCTGCCTGACCTCCTCGCGCCGGGCCTGGGACGAGTCCGACGCCGCCCTCTCCCCCATGGACGCGGCCATGCAGGTCGCGATCCCGGAGTTCGACGGCCGGCTGATCACCGTGCCGTTCTCCTTCAAGGAGCAGGGCCCCGACGACGTCCCGGTGTACGTCGCCGACCCCGAGCGGGCCGCGCGCGTCGCCGGAATCGCCGTACGGCACGCCCGGTTGCGGCACAAGCCGAACGCCGAGAAGAAGCTGGCGCTCGTCTTCACGGCCTACCCGACCAAGCACTCCCGGGTCGGCAACGCGGTCGGTCTCGACACGCCCGTCTCGGCGGTGCGGGTCCTGGACGCGCTGAAGGAAGCCGGGTACGGGGTGACGGAATACCCGTCCGAGGGCGACGAGTTGATCCACCGGCTCATCGAGGCCGGCGGCCATGACGTCGAGTGGCTGACCGAGGAGCAGCTGGCCTCCGCGCCCGCGCGAGTGCCGCTGGCGGACTACCGGGCGTGGTTCGACCGGCTCGACCCGCAGCTCAGGGACGCCATGCTGGAGGCGTGGGGCGAGCCGCCGGGCTCGCTGTACGTCGACGGGGACGACATCGTGCTCGCCTCCCTGCAGTTCGGGAACGTCGTGGTCATGATCCAGCCGCCGCGCGGCTTCGGCGAGAACCCGATCGCGATCTACCACGACCCGGACATGCCGCCGTCCCACCACTACATGGCGGCCTACCGCTGGCTGGAGAACTCGTTCGGCGCCGACGCGATCGTCCACATGGGCAAGCACGGCACGATGGAGTGGCTGCCGGGCAAGGGGCTCGGGCTGAGCGGAGGCTGCGCGCCGGACGCCGTACTCGGTGAACTCCCCCTCGTCTACCCCTTCATCGTCAATGACCCCGGCGAGGGCACCCAGGCCAAGCGGCGCGGCCACGCCACGGTCGTCGACCACCTCGTACCGCCGATGGCGCGCGCGGACACCTACGGTGACCTGGCGAAGCTGGAGCAGCTGCTCGACGAGTACGCGCTCGTCTCCGACCTGGACCCGACGAAGGCGCCGGCCGTGCGCGCGCAGATCTGGACGCTGGTGAAGGCGGCCGAGCTCCATCACGACCTGCATGTCGACGAGCAGCCGGACGACACCGAGTTCGACGAGTTCGTCATGCACATCGACGGCTATCTGTGCGAGATCAAGGACGTGCAGATCCGTGACGGCCTGCACATCCTCGGCGGCGGTCCGGTCGGTGAGCCGCGGGTGAACCTGGTGCTCGCCGTGTTGCGCGCCGCGCAGGTGTGGGGCGGGAAGGCGAACGCGCTGCCCGGACTCAGGGCGTCCTTCGCGGCCCATTTCGGGCTCAGCGAGAAGGAGTTGCTGGCCGAGCCGGGCGCGCCGCTGAAGGTGCCGGTGGAGCTGTCGGACCTGGTGGAGGGGCCCGCGCGTACGGCCGCCGACGCGATCGATCTGCTGGAGCAGCTGTGCCGCCGGGTGGCGGAGGGCATGGAGGAGCGGGACTGGGAGGCCGCCGCGGTCCCCGCTCTCGTGCGCGAGGTGCTCGGCACCGAGCTGCCCGAGGCCGTCGCCGTGCTGGAGTTCGCCTGCGACGAGGTCGTGCCGCGGCTCGCGCGGACGACCGACGAGATCGGGCACATCCTGCGGGCCCTGGACGGCGGTTACGTCCCGGCGGGCCCGTCCGGGTCGCCGACCCGCGGTCTGGTGAACGTCCTGCCGACCGGCCGCAACTTCTACTCGGTCGACCCCAAGGCCATTCCGTCCCGGCTGAGTTGGGAGGTCGGCCAGTCCCTCGCCGACTCGCTGGTGGCCCGCTACCTCCAGGACACCGGGGAGTACCCGAAGTCCGTCGGGCTCACGGTGTGGGGCACGTCCGCGATGCGCACCCAGGGCGACGACATCGCGGAGATCCTGGCGCTGCTGGGCTGCCGCCCGGTGTGGGACGACGCCTCGCGCCGGGTGACCGGGTTCGAGGTGGTGCCGTTGCCGGAGCTGGGACGGCCGCGCATCGACGTCACCGTCCGGATCTCCGGGTTCTTCCGGGACGCGTTCCCGCATGTGGTCGCGCTGATCGACGACGCGGTACGGGCGGTGGCCGAGCTGGCGGAGCCCGCCGAGTCCAACTACGTCCGCAAGCACGTGGAGGAGGACACCGCCGAGCACGGTGACCGGCGGCGGGCGACGGCACGCGTCTTCGGCTCCAAGCCGGGCGCGTACGGCGCCGGTCTGCTGCCGCTGATCGACGCCCGCAACTGGCGCTCCGACGCCGACCTCGCCGAGGTGTACGCGGTGTGGGGCGGCTACGCCTACGGGCGCGGGCTCGACGGGCGGGCGGCGCGCGGGGACATGGAGACGGCGTTCAGGCGGATCGCGGTCGCCGCGAAGAACGTCGACACCCGTGAGCACGACCTCGTCGACGCGGACGACTACTTCCAGTACCACGGCGGCATGGTGGCCATGGTGCGCCATCTGACGGGCGCGTCCCCCGAGGCGTACGTCGGCGACTCCGCCACCCCCGACCAGGTGAAGACCCGCACGCTGGGTGAGGAGACGCACCGCGTCTTCCGGGCTCGCGTGGTCAACCCGCGCTGGATGGCGGCGATGCGCCGGCACGGCTACAAGGGCGCCTTCGAGATGGCGGCGACCGTGGACTACCTCTTCGGCTACGACGCCACGGCGGGCGTGGTGGACGACTGGATGTACGAGAAGCTCAGCACCGAGTACGTCTTCGACCCGGAGAACCGGGACTTCATGAAGAAGTCCAACCCCTGGGCGCTGCGCGGGATCACCGAGCGGCTGCTGGAGGCCGCCGACCGCGGGCTGTGGGCGGAGCCGGACGCGGAGACGCTGGAGCGGCTGCGGGCCACGTATCTGGAGCTGGAAGGCGACTTGGAGGGCGACCAGTGACCACCCCCTTCCCGTTCACGGCCGTTGTCGGCCAGGACGATCTGCGGCTCGCGCTGCTGCTGAACGCCGTGTCCCCGGCCGTCGGCGGTGTGCTGGTGCGCGGTGAGAAAGGCACCGCCAAGTCGACGGCGGTACGCGCGCTGTCGGCGCTGCTGCCCGAGGTGGCCGTCGTGCCCGGGTGCCGGTTCTCCTGTGATCCGGGGCGGCCCGACCCGGCCTGCCCGGACGGGCCGCACGAGGCCGGGCCCGGTACCGCCCGGCCCGCCCGCATGGTCGAACTGCCCGTCGGGGCCTCCGAGGACCGGCTGGTGGGCGCTCTGGACATCGAGCGGGCGCTCGCCGAGGGCGTGAAGGCCTTCGAGCCGGGCCTGCTGGCCGACGCGCACCGCGGGATCCTCTACGTCGACGAGGTCAACCTCCTCCACGACCACCTGGTCGACCTGCTGCTCGACGCGGCGGCGATGGGCGCGTCGTACGTGGAGCGGGAGGGTGTCTCCGTACGGCACGCCTCGAAGTTCCTGCTCGTCGGGACCATGAACCCGGAGGAGGGCGAGCTGCGGCCGCAGCTCCTCGACCGGTTCGGGCTGACCGTCGAGGTCGCCGCCTCCCGGGAGCCCGACCAGCGGGTGGAGGTGGTCCGGCGGCGGCTCGCCTACGACGACGATCCGGGCGGCTTCGCGGCCCGTTGGGCGGACGAGGAGACGGCGGTACGGCAACGGATCGTCGCCGCGCGGGAGTTGTTGCCGTCGGTGCGGCTCGGGGACGGGGCGCTCCGGCAGATCGCGGCGACCTGTGCCGCCTTCGAGGTGGACGGGATGCGCGCCGACATCGTGATGGCGCGCACCGCCACCGCGCTGGCCGCGTGGGCCGGGCGGACGGAGGTGCTGGCCGAGGACGTACGGCAGGCCGCGCTGCTCGCGCTGCCGCACCGCCGGCGGCGCAACCCCTTCGACGCGCCGGGACTCGACGAGGACAAGCTGGATCAGACGCTGGAGGAGTTCGCCGGGGAGGACGACGATCCCGATCCCGGTCCGGACGGCCCGGGCGGGGGCGGCGGTGGCGCGCCGGAGCCCGACGAGGGCCCGGAGGGCGGGGACGCGGGTGCGCCCCCCGAGGCCGGGGAGGGCGGCGAGCCGCAGCCCTCGGGCGCGGGCGAGCAGTCCGCCGTACGCCCCTCCGAGCCGTTCCGTACCAAGGTGCTGAACGTGCCCGGCATCGGCGAGGGTGCCGCCGGGCGGCGTTCGCGGGCGCGTACCGAGCAGGGGCGGACGACGGGTGCGCGGCGGCCCCGGGGCCCGCTGACCAAGCTGCACCTGGCGGCCACCGTGCAGGCCGCCGCGCCGCATCAGAGGGCGCGGGGGCGCACGGGAGCCGGGCTCCTGGTGCGGCGGGACGATCTGCGGCAGGCGGTGCGGGAGGGCCGCGAGTCCAATCTCGTGCTGTTCGTGGTCGACGCGTCCGGGTCGATGGCGGCCCGGCAGCGGATGGCCGCGGTGAAGGGGGCCGTGCTGTCGCTGCTGCTGGACGCCTACCAGCGGCGGGACAAGGTGGGGTTGGTGACCTTCCGGGGCTCGGCCGCGGAGGTGGCACTGCCGCCGACCTCGTCCGTGGACGCGGCCGCGGGCCGGCTGGAGTCGCTGCCCACGGGTGGGCGTACGCCGCTCGCCGCCGGGCTGCTGAAGGCGCATGACGTGCTGCGGGTGGAGCGGCTGCGGGATCCCGCCCGGCGGGCGCTGCTCGTGGTCGTGACCGACGGACGCGCCACCGGTGGGCCGGAGCCGGTCGCGCTGGCCGGTCGGGCGGCTCGGCTGTTCGCGGCCGAGGGGATCGCGTCGGTCGTCGTGGACTGCGAGTCGGGGCCCGTACGGCTCGGTCTCGCCGGGCAGTTGGCCGGGGAGCTGGGGGGTACGGCCGTGACGCTGGACGAGTTGCGGGCCGACTCCATCGCCGGGCTGGTCAAGGACGTACAGAGGAGGGCCGCGTAATGCCTCAGGGGCAGCCGAGTGTGATTCCGGACGACGGGCTGACGACGCGTCAGCGGCGTAACCGGCCGTTGGTCGTGGTCCACACGGGCATCGGGAAGGGCAAGTCGACCGCCGCTTTCGGGCTCGCGCTGCGCGCCTGGAACCAGGGGTGGCCGATCGGGGTGTTCCAGTTCGTGAAGTCGGCCAAGTGGAAGGTCGGCGAGGAGAACGCGCTGCGGGTGCTCGGTGCCAGTGGTGAGGGCGGGTCCGTCGACTGGCACAAGATGGGCGAGGGCTGGTCGTGGGTGCAGCGCGACGCCCAGATGGACAACGAGGAGAAGGCCCGGGAGGGCTGGGAGCAGGTCAAGCGGGACCTGGCGGCCGAGACGTACCGGCTGTACGTGCTCGACGAGTTCGCGTACCCGATGCACTGGGGGTGGGTCGACACCGATGAGGTCGTCGACGTGCTGCGCGACCGGCCCGGGACCCAGCATGTGGTGATCACCGGGCGGAACGCTCCCGGAAAGCTCGTCGACCTCGCCGATCTCGTGACCGACATGTCCAAGGTGAAGCATCCGATGGACGCCGGGCAGAAGGGGCAGAGGGGCATCGAGTGGTGATGTCCGCGGTCCCCCGTCTGGTCATCGCCGCGCCGGCCTCCGGCAGCGGCAAGACCACCGTCGCCACCGGGCTGATGGCCGCGTTCGCCGCGCGCGGGCTTGCCGTGTCCGCGCACAAGGTGGGGCCCGACTACATCGATCCCGGGTATCACGCGCTCGCGACCGGGCGGACGGGGCGCAATCTCGACGCGTATCTGTGCGGGCCCGAGCTGGTCGGGCCGCTGTTCCTGCACGGGGCGCGCGGATGTGACCTCGCCGTGGTCGAGGGCGTGATGGGGCTGTACGACGGGGCCGCGGGCGAGGGTGAACTGGCGTCCACCGCCCAGGTGGCGAAGGTGTTGCGGGCGCCGGTGGTGCTGGTGGTGGACGCGTCCTCGCAGTCGCGGTCCGTCGCGGCGCTGGTGCACGGGTTCGTGTCGTGGGATCCGGAGGTCCGGGTCGGGGGCGTGATCCTGAACAAGGTCGCGTCGGATCGGCACGAGGGGTTGCTGCGGGAGGCGCTGGAGTCGGTCGGGGTGCCCGTGCTGGGGGTGCTGCGGCGGGTCGCGCAGGTGGACACGCCTTCTCGGCACCTGGGATTGGTGCCGGTTGCCGAGCGGCGTCCGGCGGCGGTGGAGGCGGTCGCCGCGATGGCGGCGCAGGTGGCCGCGGGGTGTGATCTGGAGGGGTTGCTGGCGCTGGCGCGTAGTGCGGGGGCGGTGTCGGGTGCCGCTTGGTCTCCGGATGAGGGCGCCGGACGGACTGAACGGGTGACGGTCGCCCTCGCCGGCGGGCCCGCGTTCACCTTCTCCTACGCGGAACACGCGGAACTGCTCACCGCCGCCGGTGCCGATGTCGTCCCCTTCGATCCGCTGCGGGACGAGCAACTGCCCGACGGGACCCGGGGTCTGGTCATCGGGGGCGGGTTCCCGGAGGTGTACGCGGCCGAGCTGTCCGCCAATGAGCCCCTGCGCAAGGCCGTCACCGAGCTCGCCCTGAGCGGCGCTCCCGTCGCCGCCGAATGCGCCGGGCTGCTCTATCTGTGCCGGGAGCTCGACGGGCTGCCGATGTGCGGGATCCTCGATGCCGAGGCGCGGATGTCGGAGCGGCTCACCCTCGGGTACCGGGATGCCGTGGCGGTGAGTGACAGTTCGCTCGCCGTCGCCGGGACCCGGATGCGGGGGCACGAGTTCCACCGGACCGTCGTGGAGCCGGGGGCGGGGGCGGACCCCGCGTGGGGCGTGCGCGCCCCGGAGCGTCGCGTCGAAGGTTTTGTACAGCGCGGTGTGCACGCCAGTTATCTGCACACGCACTGGGCGTCCCGGCCCGGTGTCGCCCGTCGGTTCGTGGAGAGGTGCCGGACGTCATGAGCAGCAGCAGGCTGATCGGAGTCGGGGTGGGCCCCGGCGATCCCGAGCTGGTGACCGTCAAGGGTGTCAACGCTCTGCGGGCCGCCGATGTCGTCGTGGTGCCCGTCCTGGACACCGGGGAGCGGGGGCGCGCCGAGGCGACCGTGCTGCACTACGTGCCCGAGGACAAGGTCGTACGGGTGGTGTTCGCACTCAACGAGCGCAGCGACCGCAAGCGGCGGGAGGACGCCTGGGACGCCGCCGGGGAGCGCGTGGCGCGGCTGCTGCGCCAGCACTCCGTCGTCGCCTTCGCCACCATCGGCGATCCCAACGTGTACTCCACCTTCACGTATCTCGCCCTGACCATCGGGGAACTGCTGCCGGACACGGCCGTGGAGACCGTGCCGGGCATCACCGCGATGCAGGATCTCGCCGCCCGCTCCGGTGCCGTGCTCACCGAGGGCACCGAGCCGCTGACCCTCGTTCCGGTCACCGCCGGTGCCGCCGTGCTCAAGGACGCCCTGGCCGGGCCCGGCACGGTCGTCGCCTACAAGTTCGGGCGGCAGGCCGCCGAGGTCGCCGAGGCGCTGCGGGAGACCGGGCGGATCGGCGACGCCGTGTGGGGTGCCGCGCTCGGGCTGCCCGAGGAGTCCATCCGGCCCGCCGCCGACCTCGACGGGGCGCCGCTGCCGTACCTCTCCACGCTCATCGCGCCCGCCCGGCGCGACGGCGGGCGGGGCGGGAAGCTGTGAGCGGTCCCGGGCCGCGGTCAGCCGGCCACGCCGACCACCAGCCAGATGAACACCACCCCCGCGATCGTGCACAGCAGCGTCGAGCCGGCCGGATGCTCGTGGTGGGCCTCGGGCAGGATCTCCGCCGCCGCGAGGTAGAGCAGGGCGCCGCCGAACAGCCCGAGATAGGCGCCGAGCAGGCCCTCGGGGATGTCCACGAAGAGCGTGGACGCGGCGCCCGCCACGGGCGCGACCGCGTCGGCGAACAGCATCGCGAGGGCTCTGCGGCGGGCGTTGCCGTACAGGCTGGTGATCGTGTACGTGTTGAAGCCGTCCGCGAAGTCGTGGGCGATGACGGCGACGGCGACCGCCGCGCCCATGCCGTCGCCGATCTGGAAGGCCGCGCCGATGGCCACGCCGTCCATGGCGCTGTGGCCGACCATCGCCGCGGCCGCGGTGAGGCCCACCTCGGGGGCGCGCCCGTCCTTCTCCTCGGCGCCGTGCGCGGCCTGACGGGCGGCCAGCAGCCGTTCCACCAGGTGGGCCAGGAGGAAACCGGCCACGAAGAGGAGCAGGGCGGCCGGTACGCCGTGGATCTCCTCGCCGGCCGCGTCCAGTGCTTCCGGGAGCAGGTCCAGGCCGACCACGCCGAGCATCAGGCCGCCGGCCAGGCCCAGCACCAGGTGGCGGCGGTCGGTGACGCGTTGCGCCGTCCAGCCGCCGGCCAGCGTCATCAGGAACGCGCCGAGCGCTACGAAGACCGCCATAGGGCCTTGCTATCCGATCGGCACGCGTCCGTGCGGGTCCGACGCCCGCTTGCCCACTGACTTTTCCGGCCCGTCCCATCCCCACCGCTTCCCCCGCAAACCCGAGAGGACCGATCCCCATGGCCGATGCCCCCGCCGGCAAGGTGACCTTCGTCGGTGCCGGCCCCGGCGCCGCCGATCTGCTGACGTTCCGTGCCGCGCGTGCCATCGCCGAGGCCGACGTGGTGATCTGGGCCGCCAGCCTGGTCCAGGCGGAGGTCCTGCAGCACGCGCGTGCGGACGCGGAGATCCTCGACTCGGCGGCCATGTCCCTGGAGGACGTCGTCACGGTGTACGAGCGGGCCCGGGACGAAGGGCTGCGGGTCGCCCGGATCCACTCCGGGGACCCCGCCCTGTGGGGCGGTACGCAGGAGCAGCTCGACCGGTGTGCCCGGATCGGGATCGCGACCGAGGTGATTCCCGGTGTCTCCGCCTTCTCCGCGGTCGCCGCGCTCGCCCAGCGCGAGCTGACCATTCCGGAGGTGGCGCAGTCCGTCGTGCTGACCCGGCTCGGCGGCGGCAAGACGCCGATGCCGCCCGGTGAGGAGGTGCGGGAGTTCGCCAAGCACGGCACCACTATGGCGATCTTCCTGTCCGCGGCCCGCAGCGGGCAACTGGTGCGGGAGCTGCTGGAGGGCGGCTATCCGACCGAGACCCCGGTCGTGGTCGCCTACCAGGCCACCTGGCCGGAGGAGCTGATCGTGCGGTGCACGGTGGGCACGCTGGAGGAGACCGTGAAGGAGCACAAGCTCTGGAAGCACACCCTCTTCCTGGTCGGCCCGGCGCTCTCCGCGCACGGCACCCGCTCGCACCTCTACCACCCCGGTCACTTCCACGGCTTCCGCAAGGCGGACCCGGAGGCCCGTCGTGCGCTGCGCGAGCGGGGGGCGAGTACGTGATCACGGTCGTCGGTACGGGGACGGGGGCGCCGGTTCCCGCCGAGGTGCTGGCCGGGGCGCGGCTCGTCGTCGGCGGGCGGCGGCACCTCGATGCCGCCGCCGTCCCCGCCGATGCCGAGCGGGTCGTCCTCGGTCCGCTGGCACCGGCGCTGGACGTCATCGAGCGGCATCTGGAGAAGTCGGACCGGGTGGTCGTGCTGGCCTCCGGCGACCCGGGGTTCTTCGGGATCGTGCGGGTGCTGGCCGAGCGGTTCGGGTCCGGTGCGCTGGAGGTGCGGCCCGGTGTCTCGTCCGTGGCCGCGGCGTTCGCGCGGGCCGGGGTGCCCTGGGACGACGCCGTCGTGGTCAGCGCGCACGGGCGGGAGCTGCGGACGGCCGTCAACGTGTGCCGGGCGCGGCCGAAGGTGGCCGTGCTGACGGGTCCCGGTTCCGGCCCCGCCGAACTGGGCGCGGCCCTCAGGTGCGAGGCGCGGGTCCTGCTCGTCGCCTCGGCGCTGGGCACCGCCGAGGAGCGCGTCGAGCGGGTCACGCCGGCCGAGGCCGCGGCCCGCGACTGGGGTACGGCGGTGAGTGTCGTCCTGTGCCTGGACGAGACGCGGCTGCTGGGACCGGTGCGGACGGTCGCCGGTCCGCCTGTCGGGCCCGCCGGATGGGCGCTGGACGAGACGGAGTTCACCCACCGGGACTCCATGATCACCAAGTTCGAGGTGCGGGCGCTGGCGCTGGCCAGGCTCGGGCCCCGGCTCGGCGATCTGGTCTGGGACGTCGGCGCGGGCTCGGGTTCGGTGGCCGTGGAGTGCGCGCGGCTCGGCGCCGCCGTCACCGCGGTGGAGAAGACCCGGGACGGCATCGAGCGGATCCGCGCCAACGCGGCCGCGCACGGGGTCGACGTACGGGCCGTGCACGGGGCCGCGCCGACGGTGCTGTCCGATCTCGACGATCCGGACGCCGTGTTCATCGGGGGCGGGGGGCGGGAGCTGCCCGCCATTGTGACCGCCTGTGCCCGGCGGGCCCGGCGGGCCGTGGTGGTCGCCATGGCGGCGCTGGACCGGGTGCCGGCCGTGCGGGCGGCGCTGACCGGGGCGGGGTTCGACTGCGACGGGGTGCTGCTGCAGTCCTCGCGGCTCGCGCCGCTGCCGGGGGACGTGTCCCGGCTGGCGGCGACCAATCCCGTATTTCTGCTCTGGGGTGTGCGAACGCCCCTTTCTCGTGAAGGAGTTGCTCAGTGATCGGCCTCATTTCCGCCACCGCGGCGGGGGCGGCTGCGCGGGACCGGCTGGCCGCGGCCTGGCCGGACCGGACGCGCGTGTACGAGGGTCCCGTGGCGGACGCCGTACGGGCCGCGTTCGCGGAGTGCGAGCAGCTCGTGTGCTTCCTGGCCACCGGGGCGGTGGTGCGTCTGGTCGCGCCGCTGCTCGGCGACAAAAGGACCGACCCGGGCGTGGTCTGCGTCGACGAGGGCGGGCGGTTCGCCGTGTCGCTGGTCGGCGGCCACGGGGGCGGCGCCAATGACCTCGCCGGCGAGGTCGCCGCAGTGCTGGGGGCGCGGCCGGTGGTGACGACGGCGACCGATGCCGTCGGTCTGCCCGGTCTCGACACGCTCGGCTTCCCGGTGGAGGGCGATGTCGCCGCGGTCTCGCGGGCCCTGCTGGACGGTGAACCGGTCGCCCTGAAGGCGGAGTCGGCGTGGCCGCTGCCCGCGCTGAAGGTCTCCGGCGAGGGCGCGTACACGGTCCGGGTGACCGACCGTGCCGTCGACCCCGCCGAGCGCGAGGTCGTCCTGCGCCCGCCGTCCCTCGTCGTCGGCGTCGGCGCCTCGAAGGGGGCACCGGTGGAGGAGATCCTGGAGCTGATCCACGGCTCGCTGGAGGGCCTGTCGGTCCGTTCGGTGGCCCGGCTCGCCACCGTGGACGCCAAGGCCGGGGAGCCCGGCATCGTCGCGGCGGCCGAGCGGCTCGGCGTCCCGCTGGTCACCTACCCGGCGTCGGAACTGGCGGCCGTCGAGGTCCCCAACCCCTCGGCCGCCCCCTTGGCCGCCGTGGGCACGCCGTCCGTCGCCGAGGCGTCGGCGCTGCGGGAGGGCGGTGAACTCCTCGTGCCCAAGCGGAAGTCGGCGATGGCGACCTGTGCGGTCGTACGGCGTCCCGCGCGCGGCCGGCTCGCGGTCGTCGGGCTCGGACCCGGCGCCCGGGACCTGCTCACCCCGCGCGCGAAGGCCGAACTGCGGCGCGCCGCAGTGCTCGTCGGGCTCGACCAGTACGTCGACCAGATCCGCGATCTGCTCCGCCCCGGCACCCGGGTGCTGGAGTCGGGGCTCGGGGCCGAGGAGGAGCGGGCCCGGACGGCGGTGGCCGAGGCCCGGCAGGGGCATGCCGTCGCGCTGATCGGCAGCGGGGACGCCGGGGTGTACGCCATGGCCTCGCCCGCGCTGGCGGAGGCGAGCGACGACATCGAGGTGATCGGCGTGCCCGGGGTCACCGCCGCGCTGGCGGCCGGGGCGATCCTCGGGGCTCCGCTCGGCCACGACCATGTCTCGATCAGCCTGTCCGACCTGCACACACCGTGGGAGATCATCGAGCGGCGGGTGCGGGCGGCGGCCGAGTCGGACCTCGTGGTCACCTTCTACAACCCCCGCTCGCGCGGCCGGGACTGGCAGCTGCCGAAGGCGCTGGCGATCCTCGCCGGGCACCGGGAGCCGACGACGCCCGTCGGTGTCGTGCGCAACGCCTCCCGCCCCGACGAGGCGGCCCGGGTGACCACGCTCGGGGAACTGGACCCGGCGACGGTCGACATGATGACGGTGGTGACCGTGGGCAACACCGCGACCCGGACCATCGCGGGGCGCATGGTGACGCCGCGCGGCTACCGCTGGCAGGCCGCGCAGGAGGACCCGAAGTGAACCGAGTCGTCCATCCGATCGAGGAGGAGTCCTACCGGCGGCTGCGCGCCCGGCTGGACACCTCGCACTTCCCGCCGCTGACCCGGGCGGTCGTGGAACGGGTCATCCACTCCGCGGCCGACCTGGAGTACGCGGCCGACCTCGTCATGGACGAGGCCCACCTCGCGCGGGCCCATGCCGCGCTGCACGCGGGTGCGCCCGTGGTCGTGGACGTGGAGATGGTCGGGGCCGGGATCACCCGGCGCGAGACCGTGTGCCGGCTCAGGGACGGGGTGGCCGGGCCGGGTCTGACCCGTTCGGCCCACGGCATCCGGCTGGCGTACGAGCAGGTCGGGCCCGGCGCCCTCTGGGTGATCGGCAACGCGCCGACCGCCCTGGAGGAGCTGCTGACCCTGGACGCCGCCCCCGCACTCGTCATCGGCCTGCCCGTCGGTTTCGTCGGCGCTGTCGAGTCCAAGGCCGCGTTGCGCGAGAGCGGGCTGCCCGCGGTCAGCAACGTGTCCGAGAAGGGCGGTTCGGCCGTCGCGTCCGCGGCGCTGAACGCCCTGCTGTACCACCCCACTTCACCCGAGGAGAAACCGTGACCACCCCCCCGCCCGCGCTGCTCATCGCCGGCCATGGCACCCGGGACGATGCCGGGGCCGAGGCGTTCCGCGACTTCGTACGGGAGCTGGGCCGCCGCCACCCCGAACTGCCCGTCGCGGGCGGTTTCATCGAGCTGTCCCCGCCGCCGCTGGGCGACGCCGTCGCCGAGCTGGTGGAGCGGGGCGTGCGCCGGTTCGCCGCGGTGCCGCTGATGCTGGTGTCCGCCGGGCACGCCAAGGGCGACATCCCGGCGGCGCTGGCCCGCGAGAAGGAGCGCCACCCCGGCATCTCCTACACCTACGGCCGCCCGCTCGGCCCGCACCCCGCGCTGCTGAACGTGCTGGAGCGGCGGCTCGACGAAGCGCTCGGCGGGCGCGATCCGCAAGGCCGGAAGGACGTCACGGTGCTGCTGGTGGGGCGCGGGTCGACGGACCCGGACGCCAACGCCGAGGTGCTGAAGGCGGCCCGGCTGCTGTGGGAGGGGCGCGGGTACGCGGCCGTGGAGACGGCGTTCGTGTCGCTGGCGGCGCCGGACGTGCCGAGCGGCCTGGACCGGTGCGCGAAGCTCGGCGCGCGGCGGATCGTGGTGCTGCCGTACTTCCTGTTCACCGGGATCCTGCCGGACCGGGTGAAGCAGCAGACCGAGGGGTGGGCGGCCGCGCACCCGGAGGTCGAGGTGCGCTCGGCCGAGGTGATCGGCCCGGAGCCGGAGCTGCTGGATCTGGTCATGGAGCGGTACGCGGAGGCCATCAAGGGTGATCTGCGGATGAACTGCGACTCCTGCGTGTACCGGATCGCGCTGCCCGGGTTCGAGGACAAGGTGGGGCTGCCGCAGCAGCCGCACTTCCACCCGGACGACGACGGCCACCACCACGGCCACCACCACGGGGCCCACTCCCATGCGCACTGAGGGCCACCACGATCTGCGGCACCACGGGGACGCCGAGGTCCGGGACGACGGCTCGGCGCTGGTCGACCTGGCGGTGAACGTCCGCGCCGACACCCCGCCGCCCTGGCTGCGGGAGCGGATCGCCGGCTCGCTCGGCTCGCTGGCGGCCTACCCGGACGGGCGGGCCGCGCGGGCGGCGGTGGCGGCGCGGCACGGGCTGCCGGTGGAGCGGGTGCTGCTGACGGCGGGCGCCGCCGAGGCGTTCGTGCTGCTGGCGCGCGCCCTGAAGGTCCGCCGGCCGGTGGTGGTGCATCCGCAGTTCACCGAGCCGGAGGCGGCGCTGCGGGATGCCGGGCACACGGTGGACCGGGTGCTGCTGCGGGCGGAGGACGGCTTCCGGCTCGACCCGGCGGCCGTCCCCGGGGACGCCGACCTGGTGGTCGTCGGCAATCCGACGAACCCGACATCGGTGCTGCACCCGGCCTCGTCCCTCGCCGAACTGGCCCGCCCGGGGCGGACGTTGGTCGTGGACGAGGCGTTCATGGACGCGGTCCCGGGCGAGCGGGAGGCGCTCGCCGGACGTACGGACGTGCCGGGTCTGGTCGTCCTGCGCAGCTTGACCAAGACCTGGGGCCTGGCCGGGCTGCGCATCGGCTACGTCCTCGCCGCCCCGGAGACGATCGCGGAACTGGAGCGGGCGCAGCCGCTGTGGCCGGTGTCCACCCCGGCGCTGGCCGCGGCGGAGGCGTGCGTGGAGCCGCGGGCCCTGGCCGAGGCGGCCCACGCCGCCCACCGCATCACCGCCGACCGGGCCCATCTCGTCGCGGGCCTGCGGGAGTTCACCTCCGCGGGCCTTCGCCTGACGGAACCGGCGGAGGGCCCCTTCGTCCTCGTACGGCTACCGGGGGCGGCGGCCGTACGAGGACGGCTGCGCGAGCTGGGCTTCGCGGTGCGCCGCGGGGACACCTTCCCGGGCCTGGACGAGGAGTGGCTGCGCCTGGCGGTGCGGGACCGGGCGACGGCGGACTCCTTCCTCCGGGCGCTGGAGCGGGCTCTGGTGCCCACACAGGGGTGAAGGTGCGGTTCAGCCCTTGCCGCGGCGGGACAGGGCCACCGCTCCCCCGCCCGCGGTGAGCAGGACGAGCGCGCCGCCCGCGAGGTACGGGGTCATGGAGTTGCCGCCGGTCTCGGCGAGGCCCGCCTCCTCGACCGGGGCGCCCTGCGGTTCGATCCCGGGTGCCTCACTGCGGACCGCGGGTGTCTCACAGGTGGCCTTCGCCAGGGTGACCGTGCCGGTCACCTCGGCCACGTTCAGCTTCAACGGGTTGACGGACACGGTGAGTTCGAGGGCGGTGGCGGCGGCCGTACGGGAGGTCGTCTGCGTCCTGGACAGGTCCAGGCGGACCTCGCCGACGCCGGGCACCTGGACGTCGGTGGTGCCGCCGGTGGTCACGGTGACCTTCTTGCCGAGGACGGTCACCGCGCCGAGCAGGTTGGAGGTCGCCGCCGGAGCCTTCCCGGCCTCGCAGGTCGCCTCGGAAGTGACGCCCTCCAGTTCGATCAGGGAGAGCAGGGGCAGCCCCGGGACGTGGATCCTGGCCTGCGCGAGGTGGGTGCGGCCCTCGGCCTTGGTGTCGGTGACCGTGGCCTTCGCCGAGGCCACGTCGGCGCGCAGCACGCTGAACGGCTGTCCGCCGTTCACGCCGTCCAACCGGGCGGTGAGCGTGGTCCGTTCGTCGCTGTGCGGTGCCTGGACCTCGTTGAGGGAGACCGCGAGCGGGATGTTCACGGTCTTGTTGAGCAGGGACACGTCGAGCCCGGTGCGCAGCACGACGGCGCTCGCCCGGCCCTGGTCGCCGGTCGCGTGCGCGGAGCCCGCGCCGGCCAATGCCGCTGGTCCGGCGGCGAGGGCCGTGGCCGCCGCGACGGTTGCGAAACGGCGTGCGGGCATGCGGAAGTTGTTGCCGTTCAAGGTGGTGGGACCCCCAGAGAGACATGCTTGGGACCCCGTAAGGATGGGCGCGCGCACGGGTGGCCGTCAGCAAGCCGGCGAGGGTTCACTCCAACGTGAGTGCTCCGTGCACATCTTCGAATCCCTGGGCACGCACGTTCACCACCGTCACCCGGTCATCCCACGACCCGGCCGTTCAGCACGATCCGCCGCGGCGCGGCCAGCACCCGTACATCGGCCCTCGGGTCCGTCTCGTACACCACCAGGTCCGCCGGCGCTCCTTCGTCGAGGCCGGGGCGTCCGAGCCAGCGCCGTGCGCCCCATGTGGCCGCCGAGAGCGCCTGGAGGGGCGGGATGCCGGCGGTGACCAGTTCCTCGACCTCGGCGGCGACCAGGCCGTGCGGCAGGGTGCCCCCGGCGTCGGTGCCGACGAAGACGGGGATGCCGGCGTCGTAGGCACCGCGGACGGTGTCGTAGCGGCGTTCGTGGAGTCGGCGCATATGGGCCGACCAGCGGGGGAACTTGGCTTCGCCGCCGTCGGCGAGCTTGGGGAAGGTCGCGATGTTGACCAGGGTCGGCACGATGGCGACGCCGCGCTCGGCGAAGAGCGGGATCAGCTCGTCGGTCAGCCCGGTGGCGTGCTCGACGCAGTCGATGCCCGCCTCCACCAGGTCCCGCAGGGAGTTCTCGGCGAAGCAGTGCGCGGTGACGCGGGCGCCGAGGCGGTGGGCCTCGGCGATGGCCGCCTCGGCCGCCTCGCGCGGCCAGCTCGGGGCGAGGTCGCCGAGGTCGCGGTCGATCCAGTCGCCGACCAGCTTCACCCAGCCGTCGCCGCGGCGGGCCTCCCGGGCGACGTGGGCGACCAGGTCGTGCGGCTCGATCTCGTGGGCGTAGCCGCGGATGTAGCGGCGGGTACGGGCGATGTGCCGGCCCGCCCGGATGATCTTCGGGAGGTCCTCGCGGTCGTCGGTCCAGCGGGTGTCGGAGGGGGAGCCCGCGTCCCGGATGAGCAGGGTGCCGGTCCCGCGGTCGGTCAGCGCCTGCTGCTCGGCGGTGTCCCGGTCCACCGGGCCGTGCGCGCCGAGCCCGACGTGGCAGTGCGCGTCGACGAGGCCGGGCAGGGCCCAGCCGTCGACGGTACGGATGTCCTGGGCGGCCGTGGGGCGGTCGTAGGAGATCCGGCCGTCGATGACCCACAGCTCGTCCCGGACGTCGTCGGGCCCGGCCAGGACCCGGCCTCGCACGTGCAGCACCGCGTGATCGCTCATGCACCGCACATTAGTCAGCCGCTACTCGGACGTGCCCACCTGGTCCGAGGTCTCCTCCTCCACCTCGGCCATCGCCGGGTCGAGCAGGCGGGACAGGAAGTGGCGGGTGCGCTCGTGGCGGGGGCTGCCGATGACCTGGGCGGGGGTGCCGTCCTCGACGATCACTCCGCCGTCCATGAAGACGACCCGGTCGGCGACCTCGCGGGCGAAGGTCATCTCGTGGGTGACGACCATCATCGTCATGCCCTCGTCGGCCAGCATGCGCATGACCGCCAGGACATCGCCGACCAGCTCCGGGTCGAGCGCCGAGGTCGGCTCGTCGAAGAGCATCACCTCGGGGCCCATGGCCAGCGAACGGGCGATGGCCACCCGCTGCTGCTGGCCGCCGGAGAGGGAGGACGGGTAGGCGTCCGCCTTCTCCGCGAGGCCGACCCGCGCCAGGTTCTCGGCGGCGACCTCGGCGGCCTGCGCCTTGCCGCGCCGGAGCACCCGGCGCTGCGGCAGCGTGAGGTTCTCGGTCACCGTCAGATGCGGGAAGAGGTTGAACTGCTGGAAGACCATGCCGATACGGCGGCGGACGGCGTCGATGTCCACGTCCGGGTCGGTGAGTTCGGTACCGCCGACGAAGACCTGGCCCCGGGTCGGCTCCTCCAGCAGGTTGACGCACCGCAGCAGCGTCGACTTGCCGGAGCCGGACGGGCCGATGACACAGACGACCTCGCCCTGCCGGATCTCCAGGTCGATGCCGCGCAGCACCTCGTTGTCGCCGAAGGACTTGTGCAGGCCCTTGACACGGATCTCGGGACGACTCACTTCACGGCCTCCTGGGCCTTGGCCTCCATGCGGCGCACGACGAAGCCGAGCGGGATCGTGACCAGCAGGTAGCACAGGCCCGCGACCAGGATCGGCGTGGAGTTGGCGGTGGTGCTGGCCAGGTCACGGCCGTACTTGGACAGCTCGCGCTCCTCCAGGGTGACACCGAGGAACAGCACCAGCGAGGAGTCCTTGAAGAGCAGCACCAGCTCGTTGGTCAGCGGCGGCAGGATGATCCGGAACGCCTGCGGGAGGACGATCGAGACCATCGCGCGGGCGGGCGAGAAGCCCAGCGAACGGGCCGCCTCCAGCTGCCCCTTGGGCACCGCCTGGATGCCCGCGCGGATCGTCTCGGCCATGTAGGCGGCCGCGACCAGGCCGAGCGCGAGCGCGACCTTGCCGTAGGTGCCGCCGGGGATCTCCGTGCCCGGGAAGGCCAGCGGCACGGCCACCCCGATGAAGATGAAGATCAGCAGGGCGGGCAGGCCCCGGAAGATCTCGATGTACACCCCGGCGAACCAGCGGTACGGGCCCACGGACGACAGCCGCATCAGCGCGATCACCATGCCGAGGACCAGTCCGAAGGCGAAGCCGGACAGGGTGTACAGCACGGTGTTCTTCAGCGCCAGCGTGATGATCTCCGGGAACATCTGCTCGGCGATGTCCGCCTGCGCGAACTGGTTCTGCAGACGGTCCCAGTCGGCCGCGAGCGCGAAGGCGATCACGGCCGCGACGAAGACGAGGTACTGGATGCCCTGGGACAGCTTGCGCTTCTGACGCCGGGTCAGTCCCGTTTTCTTGGGCTGCAGCTGTACGTCCGAATCGGCCATGGGGTCAGGACGCCGACGCGGACGGCGAGGCGGCGGACTCGTCGTACGGGCCGATCCACTTCTCGTAGATCTCCTTGTACGCGCCGTCGGCCTTGGCGTCGGCGAGCGCCTTGTTGATCGCGGCGAGGAGCTCGGCGTTGCCCTTCTTCACCGTGAAGCCGTACTGCTCACCGGTGTTGATCTGCTCGGCGACCTCGAAGGCGTCGGCGTTGGCCTTGTCCTTCAGCCAGCCCTGCACGACCGGGTAGTCGATGACGACGGCGTCGACCTGGCCGGTGCGCAGGCCGTTGAGGACGGCGTCGGAGGACTCGAAGGAGACCGGGTCCAGGCCCTGGCTCTTGGCGTAGTCCTCACCCGTGGTCTGCGCCTGGGCGCCGACCTTCTTGCCCTTGAGGTCCGCGAAGGACGCGACGCCGCTGTCCTTGTCGGCGAGGACGGCCTGGGTGGCCTCGAAGTACGGGTCCGAGAAGTCGACGTTCTTCTTGCGCTCCTCGGTGATGGTCATGCCGGCGGCGGCGAGGTCGCACTGGCCGGCGTTGAGGGACCCACCGGTCTTGAAGTTCTCGAAGGGCTGGTCGACGATCGCCTGCTTGACGCCCAGGTCGTCCGCGACCAGGTCGATGAGCGAGACGTCGAAGCCCTGCACCTTGCCGTCGATCTCCGACTGGAAGGGCGGGTAGGGCAGGTGGGTGCAGGTGGTGAGCCGGCCCGCCTTGACGAGCTCGACACCGCCGGCGGCGGTCTTGGTGCCGCTGCCGCCGTCGTCGTCCGAGGAGCAGCCGGCCACGAGCACCAGCCCGGCCGTCGCGGTGGTGGCGGCCAGAATGCGGGTCCGGCGCCCGAAGGTCGTCTTCACGGGGGAGCCTCCTGTACGGGAACTGTGCGTTCCGATTATAAGGAGAAGTTTGAGTCCCTCAAAACAAACCCATGGCTGCCGGGGCGTTCGGCCTAAGAAGTCGGGAGCAGAGGTCCCTCGGGTCGGGCACTACGCTCGACTCCGTCGACCCTCATGACCGAGAAGAGAGCACCGCCGTGACCCACCCCTTCCTGGATCTCGCCCCGCTGAGCGCAGCGCAGTTCGCCTCGATCGAGGACCGGGTGGCGCGGCTGCTGGACACCCGGCAGGACGTCGTGATCATGCAGGGCGAGGCGCTGCTCCCGCTGGAGGGCGCGATCCGCGGCACCGCGGGCCCCGGCACGACCGCCCTCAACGTGATCACCGGCCCCTACGGGCAGACCTTCGGCGACTGGCTGCGGGACTGCGGCGCCACGGTGATCGATCTGGCGGTGCCCTTCCACACGGCGGTCACGGCCGCGCAGATCTCCGAGGCCTTCACCGAGCACCCGGAGATCGACTTCGTCTCCCTGGTCCACGCGGAGGCGGCGACGGGCAACACCAACCCGGTGGCGGAGATCGGGGAGGTCGTCCGCGCGCACGGCGCCCTGTTCTACCTGGACGCGGTGGCGTCGATCGGCGCGGAACCGGTGCTGCCGGACGCGTGGGGCGTCGACCTGTGCGTGATCGGGGCGCAGAAGGCGATGGGCGGCCCGGCGGGAGTGTCGGCGGTGTCGGTGAGCGAGCGGGCGTGGGCGCGGATGGCCGCGAACGCCCAGGCCCCGCGCCGCTCGTACCTCTCCTTGTTGGACTGGAAGGAGAGGTGGATCGACGGCGGCCGCCGCGCCCTGCTGCACGCCCCGGCCCAGCTGGAGATGCTGGCGCTGGACGCGTGCGTGGAGCGCATCGAGGCGGAGGGCCTGGACACGGTGATGGCCCGGCACGCGGCGGCCGCGGCGGCGACCCGTGCGGGTGCGGTCGCCCTGGGCGGCGGGCTGGAGCCGTACGTGCACCGGGCGGCGGAGGCGGCGCCGGTCGCGACGACCCTGCGGACCCCGTCCGGGGTGGACGCCTCGGGGGTGGTGGCCAGGGCCCTGAGCCTGGACCCCACGCTGCCGCTCGCCGCGGGCGGGGGCGCGCTGGCCAAGGAGATGATCCGGGTGAACCACTACGGCACGGACGCGACCCCGGAAACGGTACGGCGGTGCCTGGCGGCGCTGGAGGCCGCAATGACGCACGAGGACATCCACCGAGTTACCGAATGCTGAATTCAAGGTAATTCTGAATTCTTTTTCACGGGCAGCTTACCGTTCTCTTCTGCCCTGTTTTTTTTGAGCTAAACGCAAAGATTTCGTGCAGGTTAAACGGTTGTGACGCGTTACACATCGCGTCCCTTTTGCGGTTTTTCTCTCGGGCAAATCGGGTGTTTCCCTCCTCGCGCGGATAACATATCCGGCCACGCCATGGAACCCCGCACGGCCATGCATTTTTCAATTGCCATCGGTAAGTTCAATTCGCATGACTGCCGCACAAGCAGACCTGCAAATCGACCGGCCGACGGTGGCCGACGGCGCCGCGCTGTGGCGGATCGCCCGGGACTCCAAAGCCCTCGACCTGAACTCGTCCTACAGCTATCTGCTGTGGTGCCGCGACTTCGCCGGCACCTCGGCGGTCGCCCGCGACGAGCACGGGCAGCCGGTCGGCTTCGTCACCGGCTACGTACGGCCGGACCGTCCGCACACCCTGCTCGTCTGGCAGGTGGCGGTGGACGACGCGTACCGCGGACGCGGTCTCGCCGCCGCCCTGCTCGACGGTCTGGTCGCCCGGGTCGGCGGCGAGTACGGCGTCACCCGCGTCGAGACCACCATCACACCCGGCAACACCGCCTCCGAGCGGCTGTTCACCTCGTTCGCCGAACGGCACGGCGCCG
The DNA here is from genome assembly GCF_042888685.1 of Streptomyces sp. NPDC002779. Taxonomy (NCBI): domain Bacteria; kingdom Bacillati; phylum Actinomycetota; class Actinomycetes; order Kitasatosporales; family Streptomycetaceae; genus Streptomyces; species Streptomyces sp. NPDC002779. The sequence goes on along the minus strand of NZ_JBIAQC010000007.1, from coordinate 399,884 downwards.
CGCTGGAGCGCGAGGTGCTGTTCGAGACGGGCCTGTTCCCCGACGGGCCGCACGACCCGGAAGTCCTGTACCGCATCGGTCCCCTCCCCCACTGAACCCCCCACGCATCGAGGAGCGATTCGTCGTGACCATCACCCAGCCCGACCTCAGCGTCTTCCAGACCCTGGAGTCCGAGGTGCGCAGCTACTGCCGAGGCTGGCCCACCGTCTTCGACCGTGCGCGCGGCAGCCGTATGTACGACGAGGACGGCCACGAGTACCTGGACTTCTTCGCCGGCGCCGGATCACTGAACTACGGGCACAACAACCCGGTCCTGAAACGGGCGCTGCTCGACTACCTGGAGCGCGACGGCGTCACGCACGGGCTCGACATGTCGACCACCGCCAAGCGGGCCTTCCTGCAGACCTTCCAGGACCTGGTGCTGCGGCCGCGCGATCTGCCGTACAAGGTCATGTTCCCGGGGCCGACGGGCACCAACGCCGTGGAGTCCGCGCTGAAGCTGGCGCGGAAGGTGAAGGGGCGCGAGGCCATCGTCTCGTTCACCAACGCCTTCCACGGCATGTCGCTGGGCTCGCTCGCCGTCACCGGCAACGCCTTCAAGCGGGCCGGCGCCGGTGTCCCGCTGGTGCACGGCACGCCCATGCCGTTCGACAACTACTTCGACGGCCAGGTCCCCGACTTCCTGTGGTTCGAGCGGCTGCTGGAGGACCAGGGCTCCGGGCTCAACAAGCCGGCCGCGGTGATCGTGGAGACCGTGCAGGGCGAGGGCGGCATCAACGTCGCCCGCGCGGAGTGGCTGCGCGCGCTCGCCGGGCTGTGCGAGCGCCAGGACATGCTGCTGATCGTGGACGACATCCAGATGGGATGCGGCCGTACCGGTGCCTTCTTCTCCTTCGAGGAGGCGGGCATCACCCCGGACATCGTCACCGTGTCCAAGTCCATCAGCGGCTACGGACTGCCCATGTCGCTCTGCCTGTTCAAGCCGGAGCTGGACATCTGGGAGCCGGGCGAGCACAACGGCACCTTCCGCGGCAACAACCCCGCCTTCGTCACCGCCACCGCCGCCCTGGAGACCTACTGGGCCGACGGCTCGGCGATGGAGAAGCAGACCCGGACCCGCGGTGAGCAGGTCGAGCAGGCGCTGATCTCCATCACCGAGGAGAACCTCGCCGATGTGAAGGAGTACCGGGGCCGCGGCCTGGTGTGGGGCCTGGAGTTCCACGAGAAGGCCCGTGCCGAGCGCATCGCGCGGCGCGCCTTCGAACTCGGGCTGCTCATCGAGACGTCCGGCCCCGAGAGCGAGGTCGTCAAGCTGCTGCCCGCCCTCACCATCACCCCCGAGGAGCTGGACGAGGGCCTGAGCGTCCTCGCCCGGTCCGTACGAGAAACCATCTGATCAGGAGGCGTCCAGAACCGTGATCGTCCGTTCGTTCAAGGACATCGAAGGCACCGACCGGCATGTGAAGGCCGCGTCCGGCACATGGGAGAGCAAACGCATCGTCCTCGCCAAGGAGCGGGTCGGCTTCTCGCTGCACGAGACGATCCTCTACGCGGGGACGGAGACGTCGATGTGGTACGCGAACCACATCGAGGCGGTCGTCTGCGTCGAGGGCGAGGCCGAACTGACCGATCACGAGTCCGGGCTGACCCACTCGATCACGCCCGGGACCATGTACCTCCTGGACGGCCACGAGAGGCACACGCTGCGGGTGAAGCAGGACTTCCGCTGCATCTGTGTCTTCAACCCGCCGGTGACCGGCCGGGAGGACCACGACGAGAACGGCGTGTATCCGCTGCTCACCGAGGACGAGGAGGTGTGACGCATCATGACGATGACTCAGATGACTGAGATGACCGACCTGTACCCGAGCCGAGGCGCCACCGAGGTGACGACCCCCCGCCGCGACCCGGTCGTCTGGTCCCCGCCCGGCACACCGGGACCGATCTCGGACCCGGACCTCCAGGCGTACGAGCGCGACGGCTTCCTCGCCGTCGACCAGCTCATCACCGACGACGAGGTCGCCGTCTACCGGCAGGAGCTGGAGCGGCTGGTCACCGACCCGGAGATCCGCGCCGACGAACGCTCGATCATCGAGCCGCAGTCCAAGGAGATCCGGTCGGTCTTCGAGGTGCACAGGATCAGCGAGGTGTTCGCCCGGCTGGTGCGCGACGAGCGGGTCGTCGGGCGGGCCCGGCAGCTGCTCGGCTCGGACGTGTACGTCCACCAGTCCCGGATCAACGTCAAGCCCGGGTTCGGCGCCAGCGGCTTCTACTGGCACTCGGACTTCGAGACCTGGCACGCCGAGGACGGCCTGCCGAACATGCGTACCGTGTCCGTCTCGATCGCGCTGACCGAGAACTACGACACCAACGGCGGACTCATGATCATGCCGGGGTCGCACAAGACGTTCCTCGGCTGCGCGGGGGCCACGCCGAAGGACAACTACAAGAAGTCCCTGCAGATGCAGGACGCGGGCACGCCCTCGGACGAGGCGCTGACCTCGCTGGCCGCCCAGCACGGCATCCGGCTGTTCACCGGCCGGGCCGGTTCGGCGACCTGGTTCGACTGCAACTGCATGCACGGTTCGGGTGACAACATCACGCCGTTCCCGCGCAGCAACGTCTTCATCGTGTTCAACAGCGTGGAGAACAAGGCGGTCGAGCCGTTCGCGGCGCCGGTACGGCGGCCGGAGTTCATCGGCGCCCGGGACTTCACACCGGTGCAGTAGTCCCGCCCCGCATCACCGCCACGCCGTCGACGCGGCCGTCTCCCGTACGTTCCGGAGACGGCCGCGTCGCCTGTGGCACCCGTCAGGACGAGAGAGCCGTCAGCAGGCGGTCCACGTCGGTAGGGGTGTTGTAGAGGTGGAAGGCGGCGCGCAGGTTGCCCGCGCGGTTGGAGACCTCGATGCCCGCCTCGCTCAACTCCGCCTGGCGGTGGCCGAGTTGCGGGACCGAGACGATCGCCGAGCCCGGGGACGGGAGCGGGGTGTGGCCGAGGTCGGCGAGGCCGGAGCGGAAGCGGTCGGCGAGGGCGACGTCGTGGGTGTGCACGGCGTCGACGCCGAGCTCCTCGATGAGGGAGAGGGACGCGGCCAGGCCGGCGTAGGTCAGGAGCGAGGGACTGACGTCGAACCGGCGTGCGGAGTGGGCGAGTTCCTGGACCGGGCCGTAGCAGCTCTCCCAGGGCAGCTCGCCCGCGACCCAGCCCGCGAGCAGCGGGGTCAGACCGCCGAAGTCCTCGGGGGTGACGAAGAAGGCGTTCCCGTGCGGGCCCATCAGCCACTTGAAGCCGACGGCGGCGAGGAAGTCGTAGGAGCCGGCCTCCATGGGCAGCCAGCCCGCGGACTGGGAGGCGTCGACATAGGTCCGGGCGCCGTGCGTACCGGCCGCCTCGCGCACCGCGGTCAGGTCGGCGAGGCGCCCGTCGGCGGACTGGACCGCGCTGACCGCGACGAGCGCGGTGCCCGGCCGAACCGACTCGGCGATCCGCTCCAGCGGCACGGCCCGCACCTTGAGGTCGCCGCGCATGTGGAAGGGATTCACCAGGGAGGCGAAGTCGGCCTCAGCGGTGAGGACTTCGGCTCCGGCGGGCAGCGAGGCCGCGATCAGCCCGCCGTACTCGGCGACCGAGGCCCCCATCGCGACCCGCTCGACCGGCACCCCGGCCAGCCGGGCGAACGCGGCCCGGACGCGCTCCGCGTCCTCGTAGAGGGAGCCGATCGGCAGCCCTTCGGCCCGCATCCGCAGGGCCTCCTGTACGGCGGTGACGGTGCGGGCCGGCAGGAGGCCGTTGCTCGCGGTGTTGAGGAAGGTGTGCTCCGGGGCGAACTCGGCACGGACGAGGCTCTCGAAGGTCTCCATGGGACCACTCTGCGGCCCCTGGAACTCCCCGTCCATTGCGAATATTTACGTGGTTTCGCTAAGCGGTCCTTATAGGTCCGGCCCGACCTGCGCTTTTCAGCTCTGCGGCACCGCGCAGCCGTCGGGCCCGCAGGCCTCGGCCCCGCCCTGGTCGATCAGGGTCAGCGGGGAGCGCTCGCCCCACGCCTGGGTGAGGGCCTGGGTGAAGACCTCGGCGGGCTGTGCGCCGGAGATGCCGTACGTGCGGTCGATGACGAAGAAGGGGACACCGGTCGCGCCGAGCCGGGCGGCCTCGCGCTCGTCGGCGCGGACGTCGTCGGCATAGGCGGTGGGGTCGGCGAGCACCGTGCGGGCGCCGTCCGCGTCGAGACCGGCGGCGGCGGCCAGCCGTACGAGCCGCTCGTCGTCGCCGAAGACGGAGTCCTCCTCGGCGAAGTTCGCCTCGTACAGGGCCTGGATCAGCTCGCCCTGGCGGCCGTGTTCCCTGGCGAAGTGCAGCAGGCGGTGCATGTCGAAGGTGCTGCCGTGGTCGCGGCCGCGGGTGCGGTAGGCGAGACCCTCGGCGGCGGCCTGGGTGCCGAGGTTGTCCTCCGCGGCCTGGGCCTGCGCCTCGCTGATGCCGTACTTCTTCGCGAGCATCGGGACCACCGGGCCGGTGTCGTCCTTGGCGCGGTTCGGGTCCAGCTCGAAGGAGCGGTGCACGACCTCGACCCGGTCGTGGTGCGGGAAGGCCGCGAGCGCCTTCTCGAAGCGGGCCTTGCCCACGTAGCACCAGGGGCAGGCGATGTCGCTCCAGATCTCGACGCGCATGGTTCTCGGCTCTCTCCGGTTCGGGCGGGCGCGGAGACACCCTCCACGAAAGTATGTGAACGTTCAAGCGGCCGGGTTCATTCCCTGGGCCGTCCCGAGGCAGCTGAACTGGGCCCGGTAGGCGCTCGGGGTCAGTCCGGTGCGGCGGACCAGGTGGGCGCGGAGCGAGTCGGCGGTGCCCAGGCCGCAGGCGCGGGCCACCTGGTCCATCGCCAGCGTGGTGGTCTCCAGCAGTTCCCGGGCCCGCTCGACGCGCTGGTGGAGCAGCCACTGCAGCGGGCTCACCCCGCTCTCGGCGTGGAACCGGCGGCTGAGGGTGCGCACGCTCACCCCCGCGTGCCGGGCCAGGTCGGTGAGGGTGAGCGGCTTGTCGAGGTTGCGCATGGCCCAGGCCCGGGTGTCGGCGCAGGCGGTGCCGCGCTCGGGCGGCAGCGGGGTCTGGGTGAACTGGGTCTGCCCGCCGGGCCGGACCGGCGCGACCAGGGCGAGGCGGGCCACCTCGTTGGCGACGGCGGCGCCGTAGTCGGTGCGGATGATGTGCAGGCACATGTCGATACCGGCCGCGTAGCCGGACGCGGTGAGGATCTGGCCGTCCTGCACGTACAGCACGTCGCCCTGCACGTCGAGCGCCGGGTAGCGCTCGCGCAGTTCCCGGGTCAGTTGCCAGTAGGTGGTGGCGCTGCGCCCGTCGAGCAGTCCGGCCTCGGCGAGCACGAAGGCGCCGCTGCAGATGGAGGCGACGCGCTTGCCGGCGGCCGCGGCCCGGCGGACGGCGGCGACGGTGCGCGGCTCGGGCGCGAACCGCTCCCCGGTGCCGGCGACGAGCACGGTGTCGGCGTCGTCGAGGACCTCCAGACCTCGGCCGACGTGCAGGTCCAGGCCGCCGGTCGTGACGATGGTCCCCGGTTCCGGGGTGCAGACGGTCACCTCGTACCCGGGCGCGCCGTCGACGAGCGTCCGTTCGAAGAACAGTTCCGGGATGGCGAGGTTGAACATCGACACCCGGAAGGGAGCGATGACGGCGACGCGGTGCATGGCCAGAACCTCCGGACGTATGGCATTCGGGCCACTACTGTACGCCGCCCAAGATCCGCAGGATGGGGGCATGTCAACGAAGCAGACCGCCGGACCGACGGGCACCGGCACCCCGTCGCACCTCGAGCGGCCCTCTCCCGCGCTTACCCTCACCGCGGCGCTCCTCGGCTTCGGGCTGATCTGCCTCGACGCCTCCGTGGTGAACGTCGCCCTGCCCGCGATCGGCGACTCCTTCGGCAGCGGCATGTCGGGACTGCAGTGGGTGGTGGACGCGTACATGCTGCCCCTCGCCGCGCTGATGCTCTCCACCGGTGCCTTCTCCGACCGGGTGGGCGCGAGCCGGGCGTATGCCCTCGGCACCGCGGTGTTCACGCTGGCCTCGGTCGCCTGCGGCCTGGCCCCGAACCTCCCGGTGCTGCTCGGCGCGCGGGTGGCGCAGGGCATGGCGGCGGCGGTCGTGCTCCCGGCCTCGCTGTCGCTGGTGCGGCAGGCGTACCCCGACACCGCGGGGCGGGCCCGGGCGGTGGCCGCGTGGGCGGCGGGCGGTTCGGTGGCGGTGGCGCTCGGCCCGGTGGTGGGCGGGGCGCTGACGACGGCCCTCGACTGGCGGGGGATCTTCTTCGTGAACCTGCCGGTGGGCCTGCTGATCGTGGTCCTGCTCCGCCGGGCCCCCCGCTCCGACCGCCGTCCGGCGCCGCTGGACGTCCCGGGCCAGGTGACGGCGGCGCTGGCGCTGACCTCGCTGGCGTTCGCGGTGATCGAGGGCGGCACGGTGGGCTGGGCCGCGCTGGGGGTGGCCGTGGTGTCGGCGGCGGCGTTCCTGCGCATCGAGGCGCGCCATCCGCATCCGGTCGTGCCGCTCGCCCTGTTCCGCAACCGGGCGGTGACCGCGGCGGTCGCGGCGGGAGCGGCGATCAGCGTCGCCTTCTACAGCATGGTCTTCGTCTTCTCGCTCTTCTTTCAGCAGGTCCAGGGGCTGAGCGCGCTCCACACGGGTCTGCTGTTCCTGCCGATGACCGGCCTGATCGCGGGGACGAACGTGATCGCGGGCAAGCTCGCGAGCCGCCACGGCACCCGCCTGCCCATGCTGCTGGGCCAGGGCCTGGCCGTCGCGGGACTGCTCCTCCTGCTGTACGTCGACGCCGACACGCCGCCGGGTCTGCTGGCGGTGCTGCTGGTCCCCATGGCGCTGGGCTGCGCGCTCACGGTGCCGTCGCTGACCGCGGCGATGATGGACGCCGTGCCGGCGGAGCGGGCGGGTCTGACGGCCGGTGTCCTGAACGCGGCGCGTCAGATGTCCGGAGCGCTCGGGATCGCGGTCTTCGGGGCGCTGATCTCCGACGGTTTCGTGACCGGGATGCGGCTGGCCGTCGGCATCAGCGCGGGGCTGCTCGCGGTGACCTTCGTGCTCAGCTTCCGTCTCGCAGATCGCGCGGCCAGGTAGGCCGGAAGGCGATGTGGTCGTACGTCACGACGCAGCCCTCGCCGAGCGGCGACTGGGTCATGAAGCCGACGAGGGCCGCGCCGGTCTCCTGCTCGTCGGCGAGCGTGAACAGCCGGACGAAGGTCCACCGTTCGCCGTCGCGGGAGGCGTGGAAGGCGAAGGCACGTCCGGTGCGGCTGACCCGGAGCCACACCGAACTCCCCTCCACGGTGAAGGAGTTGGCGTCGTCGGAGTGTCCCCGGGTGACCACCGTGCAGACGGTGGGCACGTCCGGGGAGTTCTCCAGGCAGAGCTTCGCCCAGGCCCGCTCGCCGACGTGGACGTACAGCACCCCGGCGTCGAAGGCACCGGCGAACCCGACGGTCACCCGGGCGATGAGCTGGAACTCCCCCTCGGGCGCCCCGAGCAGGCGGGGCGCGTCGGTGGCCGGGTCCAGTGCGTCACCGGTGGGCGGCACGAACCGGTCCTGCCCGGCGCCGGCCCATCCGGTGAGGACCCCGTCCTCGTAGGACCAGTGGCCGTCGGGGCCGTAGGTGCGCAGCGGGAAGGGCAGTTCGGGGAGTTTCAGTTCCATCGTCCTAGCGTTCCAGACGGCCGTTGAACCTGCGCGGCAGTCCCAGCGGATTGCCGTCCCTCAGTTCCGGCGGCAGCAGTGCCTCGGGCGCGCCCTGGTAGGCGACCGGGCGCAGCCACCGCTCGATGGCCGTACCGCCCACCGAGGTCGACGTGGAGGTCGTGGCCGGGTAGGGGCCGCCGTGATGCTGGGCGGGGGCCACGGCGACGCCCGTCGGCCAGCCGTTCACCAGCACGCGCCCCGCCAACGGCGTGAGTTCCGCGAGCAGTTCGGGGCCGCGGCCCTGACCGGCGGCCTCCTCCGAGGACAGATGGACGGTCGCCGTCAGGTTGCCGGGCAGCCGCGACAGCACCGCCTTGGCCTCGGACTCGTCCGTGTAGCGCACGACGACGGTGACGGGCCCGAAGCACTCCTCCAGCAGCAGGTCGTGCGCCCCTTCCTGGGCCAGCCGGGCCGCCGGGACGGTCAGGAAGCCCGGGCTCACCGTGTGCTCGCCGCCCGCCCCCGGGGCCACCGGGGAGGTCACCTCGGGCAGTTCGGCGCGCTCGGCGACCCCGGCGACGAAGTTGTCCCGCATCCGGTGGTCGAGCAGGACCCCGGCGTCGACGCCGCTCACGGCGTCCGTGAGGGATTTGACCAGCTGGTCCCCGGCGTCACCGGCCGGCGCGAGCACCAGCCCCGGCTTCACGCAGAACTGGCCCACGCCCATGGTCATCGAGCCCGCGAGCCCGGTACCGATGGCGTCGGGCCGCTCGGCCGCGGCGGCCTCCGTGATGAGCACGGGGTTCAGCGAGCCCAGCTCGCCGTGGAACGGGATCGGCACCGGCCGGGCCGCCGCCGCGTCGAAGAGGGCCCGCCCGCCGCGTACCGAACCGGTGAAACCGGCCGCGGAGACCAGCGGGTGCTTGATCAGCTCGACGCCCGCCTCGAAGCCGTGGACCAGGCCGAGGACTCCCTCGGGGATGCCGTGCTCGGCGGCGGCGTCCCGCAGGACCTGGGCGACCAGCTCGGACAGGGCCGGGTGGTCGGGGTGGGCCTTGACGACCACCGGGCAGCCGGCGGCGAGGGCGCTCGCCGTGTCGCCGCCCGCGACCGAGAAGGCGAAGGGGAAGTTGGAGGCGGAGTAGACGGCGACGACGCCGAGCGGCACCTTGTAGCGGCGCAGGTCCGGGACGGGCGGGGTCGCGGTGTCGTCGGGGTGGTTGATGACGATGTCCAGGAAGGCGCCCTCGTCCACGATGTCCGCGAAGGCGCGCAGCTGGTAGCAGGTGCGGGCGAGTTCGCCGGTCAGCCGGACCGGGCCGAGCGCGGTCTCGGCGTCGGCGGCCTCGACGAGCCGGTCCTTGGCGTCCTGGAGCCGGTCCGCGGCGGTGCGCAGGAAGGCCGCGCGGACCGTCCGGTCGGCGAGGGCGCCGCGCGCCTCCTGCGCGGCGCGGACGGCGGCGTCCACCTCCTGGGCTGTGGCCTCCACCGCAACCTGCTCGCGCTGCTTCCCGGTTCGGGGGTCGACACTCCAGACTGGTGCTGCTGCCACCGCGGGTCCCTCCACATGTATTGCCGCAGTACGGGGGTCATTCACCAGGGTTGTTCGATATACTGAACGCTGTCCCGCATGGTGAATATGCTTGCGAGACTATTTCCCGCCGAACGAAGGGGTCAAGCACGATGTCGGCAGGCGAGACGGGGGGCGGGGCGCAGGTCAAGTCCGCCGTGCGGACGGTTGAACTGCTCGAGTACTTCGCCGGACGCCCCGGCATGCACTCCCTCGCCGCGGTCCAGGAGGCCGTCGGCTACCCCAAGTCCAGCCTGTACATGCTGCTGCGGACCCTGGTGGAGCTGGGCTGGGTGGAGACCGACGCGACGGGCACGCGGTACGGCATCGGGGTGCGGGCGCTGCTGGTCGGCACCTCGTACATCGACGGCGACGAGGTGGTGGCGGCGGCGCGGCCGACGCTGGACCGGCTGTCGGACGACACCACTGAGACCATCCACCTGGCGCGCCTGGACGGCACGAACGTGGTCTACCTGGCCACCCGCCAGTCCCAGCACTACCTGCGCCCCTTCACCCGCGTGGGCCGCCGGCTGCCCGCCCACTCGACCTCCCTCGGCAAGGCGCTGCTCAGCACCTTCACCGACGAGCAGGTCCGCAAGATGCTCCCCGAGACCCTTCCGGCGCTGACCGAGAACACGATCACGGACCGCGAGCGGCTCATCGAGGAGCTCCGCCAGGTCCGCGAGCAGGGCTTCGCCGTGGACCGCGAGGAGAACACCCTGGGCCTGCGCTGCTTCGGCGTGGCGATCCCCTACCGCACCCCGGCCCGCGACGCGATCAGCTGCTCGGTCCCGGTGGCCCGGCTGACCCCGGCCCACGAACAGCTGGTCAAGGACGCCCTGTTCGACGCCCGCGACCGGCTGACCCTGGCCACGCGCCGGCTCTAGGCCGAGCCCCTTCTCCCCCGTCAGGCGGAGTGGGATCGTCGCTGGGCAGGACGTGCCGGCGGCGGGTTCCGCGAGAGCGTGTACGCATGACGCAGTCGCTCCTCGCCCGGCCCGCCGGCGCCCTCGATCCCTCCGGGCGGCGTGTGCTGCTGCGCGCCGTCGCGATCGTGTCCTGTCTGCCGTACCTCGGGCTGAAGGCCGCGTGGCTCGCGGGCAGCGAGGCCGGGATCCCCGAGGGCAGCTCCCTGCTGGAGCACCGGGCCGCGGTGGCCGTCGCCAACGGCGTCACGCTGCTGATGGACGCCTGTGTCATCGTGCTCGCGCTGGTGCTGACCCGGCCCTGGGGGCTGCGGGTACCGGCCTGGCTGCTGGTGGTGCCCGTGTGGGTCGCCACCGGGCTGCTCGCGCCGATCATGACCGGGTTCCCGCTCCAGCTCCTGGTGAAGCTGGGCGGCGGCACTGTGAACTCCGCGGGGGACACCGGAGGCGAACCCTTCCTCCACGACTGGGTGTTCGCGGTGGTGTACGGCGGATTCATCGTGCAGGGGCTGGCGCTCGGGACCCTGTTCGCGCTGTACGCCCGCGACCGCTGGGGCCACCTGTGGCGGGGCCGGGTGTGGGAGCTGCCCCGCGCCCGTGTCGGCACCGTCCAGCGGGTCGGCGCGGTGGCGGCCGCCGCGGTCGCCCTGGTCCCGCTCACCCTGCACCTGCTGTGGGCCTGCGGGGTCGGCGCCGGACCGGACAAGGCCCGCACCGCCGACTTCCACGTCCTCCAGGCGCTGGACGCCCTCTTCCTCCTCGCGGCCGTGGGCGGCGCCCTGCTGCTCGCCTTCCGGCGCGTCCCGGTGCTGCCCGTCCGTGTCCCGCTCGCCCTGGCCTGGGTCGGTTCCGCCGCCGCGGCCTGCTGGGGAGCGTGGCTCACCCTGGCCTCCCTGATCGACCCCGGGTCCGTGACCGGGCCGATGCACCTCGCCTACGCCGGCCGGATGCTCACCGGCGTCCTGGTGGCGGTCGTAGGGGCCCACTTCCTCGCGCGGCGGGCCGCCGTCCTCCCCCGGCGCCGCACGTGAGGGAGTTCGCCCGGTTCCTGCTCGGGCGGCGGACGCGCCGGCGGTGGATCCATCTGATCCTCGGCGGCGCGCTCGCCATGCCGTACGTCTTCGTCGGCCAGATCGTCGTCGGCCCGGCCGTGCGCGCCCGCTATGTGTTCGCCGATCTCCTCGCGCAGCTGCTGTCGTTCGCCGTCGCGCTGCCGCTGGCCGCGCTCACCGCGGCGCTGTTCCCGCTCACCCGTCCGCTGGAGGCGGGGGCGGTGCGCTCGCTGTGCGGGGTCGGCGCGGAGCGGCTCTCCTCCTCCCCCGCCCGGGGCCGGGCCGCCAGGGGGCGCGCGGCGGCCTGGTTCACGCTGCATCTGGGCCTCGGCGGGATCGTCTCGGGGATGTCGCTGGCGCTGCCGCCGTTCGCCGCCACGCTGATCGCCCTGCCGGTCGTCGCCGTGGTCCGCGACGACCTGCTCGGCCTGCCCGAGGCCCTGGACCGGGGCTGGGTGCTGGCGCTCATGCCGGTCGCGGGGGTGGCCTGCCTGGTGGCGCTCGCGGCGTGCGCGGCCGTCGCGGGCGGTCTGCTCGCCCGGTGGGCCCCGGCGCTGCTCGGGCCCACCCCCGAGGACCGGCTCGCGGCGGCTGAGGCGCGCGCCGCCGATCTCGCCGTACGCAACCGGCTCGCGCGCGAGCTGCACGATTCCGTGGGTCACGCGCTGAGCGCGGTCACGCTCCAGGCGAGCGCGGCCCGCCGACTGCTCGACCGCGACCCGGAGTTCGTCCGTGCGGCGCTCACCGCGATCGAGGAGACCACCCGGCGCACGGTCGGTGAACTCGACGCCTTCCTGGGGGTGTTGCGGGAGGGCGACGCGCCCGGCACGGCACCCGCGCCCACCCTCGCCGCCGATCTGGACGGACTGCTGCACCGCACGAGGGCGTCCGGGCTGCGGGTGACCGCGACGATCGACGCCGACCCGGAGAGCCTGCCGCCCGTCCTGTCCCGCGAGGCCTACCGCATCGTGCAGGAGGGCCTGAGCAACGCCCTCAAGCACGCGGGCAGGCCCGTGCTGCTGCGGATCGCGGTGACCTGCGGACACCTGGAGATCACCTTGGAGAATCCCGTCTCAGCCACCTCCACCTCCACCTCCGCCTGCCGTCCCGGCGGCGGGCACGGCCTGCGCGGCATCGCCGACCGTGCCCGGCTGCTCGGCGGGACGGTGGAGGCGGGCGCCGCGCACGGGGTGTGGCGACTGCACGTAGGACTGCCCCTGAAGGGACCCGCATGACGATCCGTATCGTCGTCGCCGACGACGAGTTCATGGTCCGCACCGCCCTGCGCGCCATCCTCTCCGCCGAGCCGGACCTGGAGGTCGTCGGCGAGGCGGCGACCGGCGCCGAGGCGGTGTCCGTCGTCCGGGAGCTGACCCCGGACGTCGTCCTGATGGACGTCCGGATGCCGGAGACCGACGGCATCCGCGCCACCGAGCAGATCCTCGCCACCCTCGCCGAGCCGCCGAGGATCGTCGTGGTCACCACCTTCGAGAACGACTCCTACGTCTACGACGCCCTGCGCGCCGGAGCCGCCGGGTTCCTGCTCAAGCGGTCCGACGCCGACACGCTGGCGCAGACGGTACGGCTGGTCGCGCGCAGCGACACCCTGCTGTTCCCGGCGGCCGTACGCACCCTCGCGGCCGAGCACGCGCGCGCGTACCCGGCGCCGCCGCCCTGGGTGGCGCGGCTCACCGGCCGGGAGAGCGAGGTGCTGCGGCTGATGGCGGGCGGGCTGACCAACGCGGAGATCGCCGAGCGCATGGCGGTCGGTCCGGCCACCGTGAAGTCGCATGTGGCGGCCGTCCTGGCGAAGACCGGCACCCGGGACCGCACCCAGGCGGTGATCGCGGCGTACGAGGCCGGTCTCATGAACTCCCGGTTCTCATGAACGCCCGGTTTTCATGAACGCCCGATGAGAAAAATGCCACCGGGGAACGATGTGCCCCCTTTCGCTCGTCCTGACGGGTGCAATGAACAAGACGATCAGGCGCGCATCGGTCTTCACCCTGCTCATGGTGCTGGCCCTGCTGGTCAGGGCCACCTGGGTGCAGTTCTACGAGGGCCGGGCACTCGCGGACGACACGGACAACCGGCGGAACGCGATCGAGACGTACGCGGCACCGCTCGGGAACATCATCGTGGCCGGGGAGGCGATCACCGGCTCGGCGCGGACGAAGGGCAGCGACCTCGCGTACAAGCGCACGTACACCGACGGCGAGCTGTACGCCGCGGTGACGGGCTATGCCTCGCAGGCGTATGCGCCGACCCAGCTGGAGGGCATCTACCAGGACGTCCTCAACGGCACCGACAGCCGGCTGCGGACCGTGCTGGACACCGTCACCGACCAGCGGGCCGAGCCGGGCAACGTCGTCACCACGATCGACCCCGAGGTGCAGCGGGCGGCCTACGACGCGCTCGGCGACAAGAAGGGGGCCGCGGTCGCGATCGACCCGGCCACCGGCAGGATCCTGGCGGTCGCGTCGACCCCGTCGTACGACCCCTCGTCGCTGACGGACGCCAACACCGCCGGGGCGGCCTGGAAGCAGCTCACCAAGGACGCCGACAAGCCGCTGACCAACCGCGCGCTGCGGCAGCCGGTGGCGCCGGGTTCGACGTTCAAGCTGGTCGTGGCGGCGGCCGCGCTGGAGGACGGGCTGTATTCCTCGGTCGACGAGGAGACGGACAGCCCGGACCCGTACACGCTGCCGGGCACGGTCACCGTGCTGGAGAACGAGAACAAGTCGGCGCCCTGCGAGAACGCCTCGATCCGGGTGGCGCTCCAGTACTCGTGCAACAACGTCTTCGCGAAGATGGCCTACGACCTGGGCCAGGACAAGGTGCGGGCGACGGCCGAGAAGTTCGGCTTCAACGACGACGCGCAGGACGTGCCGGTGCGGGCGTACGCCAGCGTGTACCCCTCCGGCATGGACGAGGCGCAGACCGCGCTGACGGGCATCGGCCAGTTCGACGTCACGGCCACCCCGCTGCAGATGGCCATGGTGTCGGCGGCCCTCGCCAACGGCGGCAAGCTGGTCTCGCCGCACATGGTGGCGCAGGTGACCGACGGCGGCGGGGACGTCCTGCGGGACTACGACTCCGACGCGGACACCGAGCGGATCGTGAGCGCCTCGACGGCCGAGCAGCTGCGGTCGGCGATGGAGACGGTGGTCTCCGAGGGCACGGGCACCAACGCGCGGATCTCCGGCGCGACGGTGGGCGGCAAGACGGGTACGGCCCAGCGCGGCGAGAACAACAGCGAGACGCCGTACGCCTGGTTCACCTCCTACGCGACCGCCGGTGACCAGCAGGTCGCGGTGGCGGTGCTGGTGGAGCAGTCCGACGCCGCCCGCTCCGAGGTCAGTGGCAACGGGCTGGCGGCGCCGGTGGCGAAGGCGATGATGCAGGCCGCGCTCGAGAACTGAGGCGGGACGCGCTACTTGACGCCGAGGATCTGCTCGATGGGGTCGATGGCGAAGTAGACGAGGAACAGCGCCGAGGTGCCCCACAGCAGCCAGTGCACCTCCTTCGCCCGGCCCAGCACCGCCTTGATGACGACGTAGGCGACGAAGCCGGCCCCGATGCCGTTGGTGATGGAGTAGGTGAACGGCATCACGGCGATGGTCAGGAAGGCCGGGATCGCGATCTCGTACCTGTCCCAGTCGATGTGCTTGACCTGCGTCATCATCAGGAACCCGACCGCGACCAGGGCGGGTGCCGCGGCCTGGAGCGGGACGATGGTGAGCAGCGGGGTCAGGAAGAGGGCGAGGGTGAACAGGCCGCCGGTGACCAGGTTCGAGAAGCCCGTTCGCGAGCCCTCGCCGACGCCGGCCGCCGACTCGATGTAGGAGGTCGCGGAGGACGCGGACGCCGCGCCGCCCGCGACCGCCGCCGCGCCGTCGATGAGCAGGACCCGGCCGAGGCCGGGGACCTTGCCCTCCTCGTCCAGCAGGTTCGCCTCGGCGCTGATGCCGACGACCGTGCCCATGGTGTCGAAGAAGTCGGACAGCACCAGCGTGAAGACGAGCAGCACGACGGTGATGACGGTGGTCTCACTGAACGCGCCGAACAGGCTGAACTGGCCGAGCAGCCCGAAGTCGGGGGTGTCGACCAGCTTCTCGGGCCACTCGGGCGTGGTCAGGCCCCAGCTCTTGACGTCGGCCAGGGAGTTGATGACGAGCGCGACCAGCGTCATGACCACGATGCTGATCAGGATCGCGCCCTTGACCTTGCGGGCGAGCAGGCCGATCGTCAGCAGCACGCCGAGGCAGAAGACCAGGATCGGCCAGCCGGTGAGGCTGCCGGTGCCCCCGAGCTGCACCGGAACCGTGGTGTTCGCCGCGTCCGGGACCCGGCTGACGAACCCGGCGTCGACGAAGCCGATGAAGGCGATGAACAGGCCGATGCCGACGCTGATCGCCTGCTTGAGCGGTTGCGGGATGGCGTGCATGACCGCCTCGCGCAACCCGGTGACCACCAGGACGCAGATCAGCAGGCCCTCGAGGACGACTAGGCCCATCGCGTCGTCCCAGCTCATCAACGGGGCGATCTGGAAGGCGACGACGGCGTTCAGGCCGAGGCCCGCGGCGAGCGCGAGGGGGAGATTGCCGCCGACGCCCATGATGATCGTCATGACGGCGGCCACCAGAGCGGTCGCGGTGGTGAGCTGGACCGGGTCGAGGGTCTCGCCGAACTTGTCCTTCGCGCTGCCGAGGATGATCGGATTCAGGACAAGGATGTAGGCCATCGTGAAGAACGTGGCGAATCCGCCGCGTATCTCCCGGCCGAGCGTGGACCCTCGTTCGGAGATCTTGAAGAAGCGGTCGACGCTGCTCACGGGGGGAGGCGTGCCCTCCGGCCGGTCGACGGCCTGCTGGGTCTCGGACATGACTGCGGCTCCTCGGTGCCTGAATGATCGGTGTGCGGATGCTGGCTGGATTGTTCCCGTGTTGAACCCGGTGCAGGTTTTCCCCGTGTTACGGAATCGGCCTGCTCATGTGCGGCATGCCATACAGTGTTCGAAGTTCCGTACGAATACAGAGACACCGTCAGGAGAGGTCGTGGGCACAGTCGTCGACGACGCCGCCTCCGTGGAGTTCCATGCCTTCTTCGAACGCCACTACGCCGAACTGTCCCGCCTGGCCCATCTGCTGACGGGTGAGGCGGACGCCGCCGACGATCTCGCGGCGGACGCCCTGCTGGCGCTGTGGCACCGCTGGGACCGGGTCCGCGCCGCCGACCACCCCGTCGCCTACGCCCGGGGCGTGGTCGCCAACCTGGCCCGGACCCGGATCCGCGGCGCGGTGCGCGAGCGGCGCCGGGTCGCCCTGTTCTGGTCGCAGCGCGAGGAGCGGGCCGAGAACCCCGACGTGGCCGGCGTGGTCGATGTGCAGGAGGCGCTGCGTAGACTGCCGTTCCGCAAACGCGCCTGTGTGGTGCTGCGGCACGCCTTCGACCTCTCGGAGAAGGACACCGCCCTGGCCCTCGGTGTCTCGGTGGGTACGGTGAAGAGCCAGACCTCGAAGGGCATGGCGGAACTCCAGCGGCTGCTGGGCCCCCAGGCGGCACCGCTCAGGATGCACGCGGCGATGGCGCGGACCGGTGACGCCGCGGGAAGGGACCGATGACGATGCGGCGGGACGTGCACGACGAGCTGCGCGCCCGGCTGCTCGAGGCGGCCGGGGCGCACGAGCCGGACCGCGAGCGCATCCTCGCCCGGATCGAACGCGGCATGGCCGAAGAGGCCCGTCCCGAACACCGGGCGACCCGTCCGCCGGTGTTCGGCTGGATGCGGGTGGCCGGTGCCACGGCCGCGGTCGCGGGTGTGCTGGCCGTCGGCGGCTACGCGGTGGCGTCGGCCGTCAAGGAGGACACCGCGCAGCAGACGGTGGCCACTTCGCCCACGCCCACGCCGTCACCGGACGCGACGAGCCGCGCCCCCCTCCCCCCGGCTCCGCCCGCGGATCCGACGGAGGAGGACGGGCCGCTCTGGTCGGACGGCTCGGTCGACCCGCACAGCAACGAGTTCTGGGCCCAGAGCAATGTGACCCTGAAGACCGGCCGCCAACTTACCGCGCTGACTGTCGAGTTGACGGTCGCGCAGACCGGCGGGGTCACCTCCACCGGCGCCTGGCGGTCACTGCCCGAGGACGACTTCGCGCTGACGGTCGCCGAGCGGGACGGCTTCCTCGTCTACACCTGGCGGCTCAAGGACGGCCGTACCGTCCCGCCGGGCGAGTGGGTGTTCGCGGGGCAGTACGACCATGAACGCGGCGGACGGGACGCGAAGGACGACGGCTACGCGGCGACGGCCCGCGCGGGAGACCAGGAGTTCACCGTGGCGGGCGACTTCGCGCCGCGCTCATAAGAAATTTCCGGAAGCGTGGCAACCCTTTCCCGGCCGGTGGCGACCAGGTAGCGCAAGACACCTCTCCCCACGCAAGGAACGAGCATGACTGCACCAGCTGAACAGCGCGTCCGCCACCGCCGCAAGGTCACCAAGCGGCGGGCGGTGATCGCCGGAGCCTCCGCCCTCGGCATCACCGGCGCGGCGATCGTCACCACGACGATGCTGTCCACCGCGGGCGCCGCGTCCCCTTGGCCGACGGCCAAGGGCAGCCAGGCCGTGACCGGCACCATCAAGGTCTCGGGCACCTACGACGGCGGCTACAAGAAGTTCTACGGCAGCGGCGCGCTCGGCGGCGACAGCCAGGACGAGGGCCAGGACCCGGTGTTCCAGCTCGCCGACGGCGCGGTCCTGAAGAACGTGATCATCGGGACCCCGGCCGCGGACGGCGTGCACTGCCTGGGCTCCTGCACGCTGCAGAACGTGTGGTGGCTGGACGTCGGCGAGGACGCGGCCACCTTCAAGGGCAAGTCCGCCTCCGCCGTGTACACGGTGTACGGCGGCGGCGCGAGGAACGCCTCGGACAAGGTTCTCCAGTTCAACGGCGCCGGCAAGCTGGTCGTGAGCAAGTTCCAGGTGGCGAACTCCGGCAAGCTGGTGCGCAGTTGCGGCAACTGCTCCACGCAGTACAAGCGCACGGTCATCATCAACGACGTGGATGTCACCGCGCCGATGAACTCCATCGTGGGCATCAACACCAACTACGGGGACACGGCGGCGCTGCGCAAGGTCCGCATCCACGGCGACAGTTCCAAGAAGATCAAGACGTGTGTCCGCTTCAAGGGCAACAACACCGGTGCCGAGCCGACCCAGCTCGGTGTGGGCCCGGACGCAACGTCGTGCCGCTTCACGGCGTCTGACATCACGTACCAGTAACCCCATGGACCTGCTGACCTGAGCCCCCCTCGGTCAGCAGCGGAACGCCCCCGCCGGTGACGACCGGCGGGGGCGTTCCTTGTGCCGTTGGGTCAGTCCGTGCGCCACGGCCGCCAGTCCCCGAGGTAGGCCGCCCGGGTCGCCGAAGCGGCCTGTTCGGCGGAGAGCTGGGGGCGGTCGGCGGGCACGGTGATCTCCGACCCGGGGCCGGTGTTGCGGTACTCGGCGAACCGCTGGTTTTGCCACGGGTAGGCGTCCGACATGTTCGCGTAGGGCGCCGCCGCGTCGATGCCGGGGCCGAGCCAGGTCTCCCGGACGGTCAGCATGGGACGGGCGGTGCGGTCGGAGCTGGGCACCCAGGGGCGGGCCAGCTTGTAGTAGGCGTCCGGGGCCTCGCTGGTGATCCGGCCCCGGGTGACCAGGTAGCCGCGCGGGTTGGCGCCCGCCGTGGAGGGCGCGAAGACGAAGCCGTACGGTGCGGAGGCCAGGTCGGTGCGGGTCAGCGTGCGGAAGTGGCAGTGCTCGAAGACGGCCGTCGCCCGGCCGAAGACGAAGTCGACGTCGCCCTCGGCGTAGCAGTGCGCGAAGTACTGCCGGGCGAAGACGGTCAGCGCGTTGGTGTCGGCGTACAGGGTGTCCTGGTGGCCGAGGAAACGGCAGTGGTGGAAGGCGGAGCGGTCGCCGGTCACCTTGATGGCGACGGCCTGGGTGCCGCTCATCCCGGGGTGGTCGGCGCGCAGCCAGTCGTTGGCGAAGGTGATGCGGCGGGCGGTGAATCCGTCGGCGCGCACGGTGGTGGTGGCCGATCCCGTGGTGCCGTAGGTGCCGGAGCCGTCGGGCCTCGGGGTGCCGGCGGCGTTGTCGTAGACGATGACGACGTCCCGGGGGTCGTCACCGGCGCCGAGCCAGGTCATCTCGGTGCGGGTGGGGTCGACGCTCACGGTCTCCCGGTAGGTGCCGGGTGCGAGGACGAGGATCCAGCCGCTGCCGGTGGTGGCGTGCACGGCGGCCTGGACGGTGGTGAAGTCACCGCGGCCGCGCGGGTCGACGTAGAGCGTGCTCGGGGTGAGGCGGGCGGCCGGTGAGCCGTACCGGCCGAACGGGCGGCCCGGGGCGGTGGCCCGCGCGGGGGCCGCGGCGAGCCCGAGGGCGGCGCTCGCTCCGGCGCTCGCCAGGAGGAAACCCCTGCGGGAGAAGGGCGGTCGGAGGTGGGGCGAGGGCATGCGGGTGCTCCTTCACAGGCGGACGGGGGCCGGGTCAGGCTCCGGCCCCCGCGGCAGGTCAGCAGATGCGGCCGGCACCCGCGCGGTGGTCGACGATGCCCGGGACCGCCCGGGGGTGGTCGACCCTGGTGCGCAGCGTGGGCGTCCATCCCGCCCCGGACTGGAGGATCTCGCCGGGGATCTCCGCGTTGTGGACGGCGATCAGGTCGGTGAGCTTGCCGTTGACGTAGTTGTGCGCGGCGGTGAGAGGGGCCTCGCTCCACTTCTTCAGCACCTTGCCGGTGCTCACCCCGGGCGCCAGCGAGAAGGCGTTGTGGGTGGCGTACAGCTGGGAGGAGGCGCCGATGCCGAAGACATAGCCGAACTTCTGGCCGGCGGTCACCACGAAGTGGTTGTTGTACGAGTCGACCTGCCCGAACCGGACGCGCGGCGCCCGCTCCACGATGCCCTCGAAGCGGTTGTGGTGGAGGGTGACCTTGAGCTTGCCGGAGTCGGTGGAGCCCGCGCCGTCACTGTTGCCGATCAGCATGGTCTTGTCGTGGTCCTCGAACGAGTTCCAGGACACCGTCACGTGGTTGGCGCCGCGCACCACGTCCACCAGGCCGTCGTGCTGCTGGTAGACCTTGCCGAAGTACTCCGGCAGGGAGCTGTCGGGATAGCGCCCGTCGGTGAGCGTGTTGTGGTCGATCCACACATGGGTGGAGCCGTAGACGACGACACCGTCGTACTCGGAGTTCCAGGCGCCGGTCCTGTTGTCGTCCGTCGGGTCCCACTGCGGGAAGCAGTCGAGCGGGGCCTCGATGGTGAGGTTCCGGACGATCACATTGTCGACGCCCCGGATCTGCAGGCTGCCGCCCCGGATCCCGGAGTTCCGGCCGACGCCCACGATGGTGGTGTCGGACGGCACGCTCGCCTTGATCATCCTGTCCTGGTTGGCGGCGGAGGCGGCCCGCAGGTCCTCCTGCTCGCCGCTGACCGGGGTGTCGTTGCCCCACACCGCGGGGTCGTAGTCGGCGAGGTACTCCTCAAAGTCGTACCCCTCGGCGGCGAGGGCGTCGCAGCCCTCGGAGACGGCGTCGAGCATGCCCTTGACCTTGATGATCCGGGGCGCGGTGCCGCCGTCCGCGAGGGCGGCCCTGAACTCCGCCCAGGTGGTCACGGTGTAGACGTGCGCGGCGTCGGCGGCCGACCCGCCGGTGGTCCCCGCGCCCTCGGACGCCCAGCCGTCCCCGGCGGGGAGCACCTCCCGCGCGAGGTCACGGGCCGGCCCCGCCTGAGCGGTCCCGGCACCGGTGACCCCGAGGACGAGCGAGACACAGCCGGCCAGCACGGCGGCCCTCTTCATGGCATGCCCATGCCACTTGTATGTGTTCATGATGCGGCTCTCTTCTCTGAGCGTGGAGGTACGGTCAGGCAGCGGCGTCCGGCCAGGTGATCCAGGACTGCGGGATCACCTCGTCCAGCCGCCGCAGATCCTGCGGACGCAACACCCGCGTCCGCAGCGACTCCCGCGCCACGAGCCGCGCCACCTCGATGGCCCCGGGCGGGTTGAAGTGGGTGTTGTCCTGCTCGGTGGCGGTCCAGTTGAAGTACTTCTTGGTCTCCTCGGCCCCCAGCGACTGCCACAACTCCAGCGACCGCGCCTGGATGTCGAGCAGGGGGACCCGCTCCTCCTCGGCGAGCGAGCGCATGGCGGCCGGGTAGTCGCCGTGGCTGGGCCGGGCGTTGCCCTGAGCGTCGAACCGCCGCCGCTCCACCGCGGTGGCGAGCACGGGCCGGGCACCCCGGGAACGGGCACCCTCGATGTACAGCCGCAGATAGTCCTGGTACGTCGTCCAGGGCTCGGTGTAGCGCGCCGGGTCCGTGGCCTTCTCGTCGTTGTGCGCGAACTGGATCACCAGCAGGTCCCCGGGCCGGATGGCCCCGAGAACGACATCGAGCCGGCCCTCGTCGACGAAACTCTTCGAACTGCGCCCGTTCACCGCGTGATTGGCGACAGCGAGCCCTTTGTGGAGAAAGAAGGGAAGAGCCATTCCCCACCCGGTCTCGGGCGCGGCGTCCGCGTATTTCTGGGCGGCGGTGGAATCCCCGGCGATGAAGACGGTACGCCCGCGCCGCTCACCGGCGTGAGCCGTACCGAAGCCGAGAGGCACGGCGGCGACGACAGCACCGGCGACCTGCCTACGGGAAAGTGACACACCATCTCCTTACAGGCAACGGAAGGGGGACTCCTCAGGGGCGCGGGGAACTGCGCGACCGGCCACAACCGACCGGCAGCCCCCCACGCTCAACGACCCCCGGGTTGTCAGGACTTCTGCTCGTTCCACTCGGCCTGAGCCGCATTGAGCTGCTCGGCGATCGTGTCCAGGAAGTCCTTCGCGCTCATCTTCCCGAGCAGCACCTTCTGGAAGTTCGGCTCGTTGTCGGCCTTGGAAATGGTGTTCCAGTCCGGCAGGTAGTAGGGAAGCTGAACGATGGTCGTGGACCCGTCGTTCAACGAGGCGGCGGCCAGCTTCGTGGGCTCCGCCTCACTGATCCACGCGTCCTTCGCCGCCTCCGTGTTCGACGGAATCGCACCCGCCGACTCGTTCCACTTCGAGTTCGCCTCGTGCGACGCCGCGAACTCGATGAACTTCCAGGCCGCGTCCTTGTTCTTGGAGCTCTTGAACAGGCCCAGCCCGTCCACCGGGTTGGACACCTGGACCCGCTTGCCGGTGGAGCCGACCGGCTGCGGGATGCCGCGGAACTTGTCGACCCCGAGCGCCTTCACATGGTCCTGGTAGGAGCCCAGGTTGTGGTGGAGCATGCCGATGGTGCCGGAGTCCCACTGGGCGACCATCTTGGTGAAGTCGTTGTTGAGGTCGGCGGCCGGAGTGACCTTCTTGTAGAGGCCCGCGTACTTCTCCAGCGCCTCCACGTTCTTCGGGTCGTTGACGGTGGTCTTGTCGCCCTCCCAGAACGAGGTGATCCCGCTCTGTCCGTACATCACGTCCAGCGCCTGCGCGATCGACCCCGCGCCACCGCGGATGGTGTACCCGAACTCGTTCTTGCCCGAGTCCGTGAGCTTCTCGGCGGCCTCGTAGAAGGCGTCCCAGCTCGTCGGCTCCTCCAGGCCGGCCTTCTTGAACAGGTCGGTCCGGTAGTACAGAACGCCGTTGTTGGCGGAGGTGGGGATGGAGTACATGTGCTCCTCGGAGCCGCCGGCCACCTTCACCGACTCGACCATGTCCTCGTTGAGCTTGCCGTTCAGGGCGGACTCGGCGAGCCGGGTCTCCACGGGCTCCAGCGCGTCCTGCGCGGCGATCCCGGCGAGCATCGCCGCGCCGACACCGCCGACGTCGGGCAGTCCGCCGCCCTGGATGGCGGTGTCGTACTTGGACTGCACCTCGGTGGCGGCGATCGGGACGTACTCGACGTCGATGTCGGGGTTCGCCTTCTCGAAGTCGGCGATGATCTCCTTCCAGATGTCGGTGCGCACACCGCCGTTGTTGTCCCAGAAGACGATCTCGCCCTTGCCGGAGCCCTCGGAACCCTTGTCCCCGCCGCTGCCACTGCCGTCGTCGCCGCAGGCGGTGGCGGTCAGGGCGAGCACGGAGCCCAGGGCGACGGCTATGGCGGCGCGCCTGCTTCTACGGATGCTGATCTTCATTGGTCGGCTCTCTTCTTCTGGATCCTGCGGGACATGCGGTGGTGGGGGTCAGTGGGGGCGATGAGTGGGGTCAGTGGGCGGGGCGGGCCCGGCCGATGTGCTCCTGCGGCCCCGAGAAGCGCTGCACCAGCGCGGGCACGGCGGCGGCCGGGTCGAGCCGGTAGTCGTAGAACTCCCGCGGCTCGAAGGCGGCGCCCCAGGTGTCATGGCGTCCGGTGGTGTTCCTCAGGATCGATCCGCGCTGCACCAGCTCGGCCGTGGCGTCGGCCTGGTAGGGGTGCTGGACGTCCTGGTAGTAGCTGTTCTCGATGACCATCCGGGTCCGGCCGCGGGACCAGTTGCCGTAGGTCCACACCGGGTCGCCCGGATCCGCCTGCGCGGTCAGGTAGTTGTTGTACAGATGCGCGTAGGCGGCATTGTCCACGGACGGGTTGCGCTGCTTGGTGTGGGCGAACCAGTTGTGGTCGATGGTGATCTGGGTCCTGAGGTTGGTGGTCCAACCGAGGCCGAGGGTCTTGTTGTTGTTCTCGAACCGGTTGTAGGAGACGGTCACGTACTCGCTGTCCTTGCGGATGTCGAGCTGTCCGTCGCAGATGTTCGAGAAGCGGTTGTGGTCGACCCAGACGTGGTGGACGGTGTCCATCTGGATGCCGTCGAAGTCGGTGTTCTTGCAGTCCCAGTCGCCCTCGACCGCCGAGTCACGGATCGTCAGATTGCGGATGATCACGTTGTGGGTGCCGGGAGCGAGGTGCAGCTCGCCCTGGACCAGCTCGCCGCTGCGGCCGGCCCCGACGATGGTCTTGTCGGAAGCGACCTCGATGACCGCCCCGAACGGCTCGGCGGTGATCTTGCCCCGGACGCGGATGACGTACGGCTCGGCCGCCGCCGCGTACCTGGCCAGCGACGCCTGGTCGGTGACCGTGACGACCTTGCCGCCGGACCCGCCGGAGGTGCCCCCCGCCAGGGAGGCGAACCCGTGCGGGCGGTCGGCGAAGCGGTCGGCCGCCGCGCCGGGGGCGGACCCGGCGTCCGCCTCGCCGACCGCCCCCAGCCCGAGGGCGGCGACCAGTCCCAGGACGGCGGCCAGGGTGCTGCCCGCCCCGGGCAAGCGCTTGCCACGGAGGTGCGTCATTGCGGCTCCCAACAGGCGTACGGAGGAGGTGGGTTACGAGGCGGTGACCGTGAAGTGCGTGAAGGTCGCCGCCCCGGCGTGCCCCTGGCCGGTGGGCGCGAGGGCGAACAGGCCGAGCAGGGCGCCGACCCAGCGCCAGGGCGTGGCGGCGAAGACGGGACCGGACGGCGTCCAGCCGTCCCCGACGTCGTACAGGAAGCGGCAGCGGGCGCCGGAGGTGATCTCGATCCGCAGCCGGGCGCGGCCCTCGGGGGCCGGGCGGGGGTGGCCCGCGTCGCGTTCGCGTTCGGCGACGGCCTCGGCGAAGCGGTGGACGAGGTGGACGCTGCCGTCGGTGCCGCGCTGCAGGCCGATCCAGCCGAACGCGTCCCCGAGGACCGCGAGCCCGGCCCGCGCCCCCGGCTCCTCGCTGTCCAGGCGCAGGCCGACCTCGACGGTGGCCGGCCTGCCGGGCAGCCGCTGGGTGAGGACGTTCGGCAGTTTGCGCAGGTCGTGCGCGTCGGCCGAGCGGACGCAGGTGAGCCGGAGCCCGTCCGCGGAGTGCTGGGTGGACCAGCCCTCGCGGGGATTGGCCGTCCACTGCCACTGCCGGCCGTGCCGGCCGCCGGGGAAGTCGTCGTCGGTGGCGGGCGCGGCGGGCGGCTGCGGCGGCAGGTCGGGCCTGCGGTGCACGGCGACGGGGGCGCCGTCGGCGCCGAGCACCGGCCAGCCGTCGGGGCCCCAGCGCATCGGCTGGAGGTGCACGACCCGGCCGTAGGCGCCGCGCTGCTGGAAGTGGACGAACCAGTCCTCGCCGGACCGGGTGCGCACCCAGCCGCCCTGGTGGGGGCCGTTGACGTCGGTGTCCTTCTGTTCGAGGACGATCTTCTCCTCGTACGGGCCGAAGAAGCCGCGGGAGCGGAAGGCGCCCTGCCAGCCGGTCTCCACTCCCCCGGCGGGGGCGAGGATCCAGAACCAGCCGTCGTGCCGGTAGAGCTTGGGGCCCTCCAGGGTGAACCAGCCGGGGATGCGGTCGCCGTCGACGATGACCTTGCCCTCGTCGAGGAGTTCGGTGCCGTCGGGGTGCATCCGGTGGCCGGTGAGCCGGTTCTTGACGCCGGAGCGGGACTTGGCCCAGGCGTGCACCAGATAGGCCTCGCCGGTCTCCTCTTCCCACAGCGGACAGGGGTCGATCAGGCCCTTGCCCGCCTTGAGCAGGTGCGGGCGGCTCCACGGGCCGCGGATCGCGGGGGCGTTGACCTGGTAGATGCCCTGGTCGGGGTCGCCCCAGAAGATCCAGAAGCGGTCGGCGTGATGGCGCAGGGAGGGTGCCCAGACCCCGCAGTCGTGCCGTGGGGTGCGGAACTCGGCCGCCGGTTCCAGGCGGTCCAGGGCGTGCCCGACCAGGGTCCAGTTGACCAGGTCGCGGGAGTGCAGCAGCGGCAGTCCGGGGACGCGGCCGAAGCTGGAGGCGGTCAGGTAGAAGTCGTCGCCGACACGCAGCACGTCCGGGTCGGACCAGTCCGCGTCGAGGATCGGGTTCGTGTACGTCGTCACTGGCTCACCGCCTTCTTGACGAGGGCCGCCGCCGCTTCCCGGTCCAGGCGGCCGTCGGCGACCACGGTGACGATCCGGCGCACGACGGTGTCGCCGGGGGTGACCGGCAGCCGGTCCCGGTGGGCGAGCGAGGAACCGACCCCCGGGTACTCGGCGGTCCGTACGAACCACGGGTCCTGGCGGGTCCGTTCGGTGGCGCCCGCGAACACCAGCGTCCAGCAGGAGCCGACGAGGGCGACCCAGTCGGCGCGGCTGCCGTGCGCCCGCTCCTCGCCCTCGGCGTCGGGGGTGAGGACGTCGGGGGCGGAGGCCTCCTTGCGGGCCCGCCAGAAGAAGCCGCCGTAGGCCGCGCCGGGGCGTCCGTTGGTGGCCGGGCTGCCGATGGTCAGGGTGGCCGGGGTGGCGTTGGTGAGGGAGAAGGTGAAGTCCAGCGCCCAGGCGGAGTCGGTGAGTCCGGTGGCCGCGACGGTACGGCGCTCGCGCAGCAGTTCGGTGCCGGCGGCCATCCAGCGCAGCTCCTCGACGAAGCCGTCGGGGTCGCGCAGCGGGAAGCCCACGTGGCGCTGGGCGCCGTGGTTGTCCAGCTCGGTCGGCCCCTGGTCGCGGACGAAGGTGCGCCCGCCCCAGAAGTTGTGCCCCTCGACGTCGGGAACGGCGACACCGACGCCGAGGTGGTGGGTGTGGTCGGCGGGGCCCAGCTCGGTGACCGCCGTGCCGGCCAGGGTGGTGACCGGGTGCAGATACGGGCGTGGGGAGAGCCGTTCCGGCAGTTCGGGCCGGGTGACGTACCGGCCGACCGGGCGGCCCGCGACCCGCAGGACGGGGGTGTCGTGGGTCGTCATCATGTGCTCACCTCTGTGCGGAGTCCGTGCGGCAGCGCCCAGGGGGCGCCCAGCTCGGAGTAGAGGGCGAGGGTGTCGGCGGCGGCCGTGACCAGGCCGTCGATGCCGGGGACCACCCGGCGCTGTTCGTCGGGCAGCAGGTGCCAGGACCCGGCGGGCAGCGGAGCGGGGTCGGGGGCCCGCCGGACCGCCTCGACGACCTTCATGAAGGCGCCGGTCTCCTCCGGGGTGACCAGCAGGTCCTCGCCGTCGGTGAGATGCCGGACCAGGTTCTCCAGCAGGTCGGTGCGGCCGTACTCGGACTCCTCGGGGCCGTGGCCCGCGCGCTGGAGCAGCACCCGGTCCTGCTTGTACCAGAAGGTGATCCGGCCGCTGCTGCCGTGCACCACGACATACGGCTCGGCGGGGTGCTCGGCGCACAGGGTGGCGGCGACGGTGACCGAGTGACCCTGGGCGGTGGCGACGCGGACGCAGGAGGTGTCGTCGGCCTCGATGTCGTTGGCGCGCAGCAGTTCGGTCTCGACGTCGGTGACGTGCTCGGCGCGGGTCGTGCCGCCGAGCGCCAGGGCGGTGGCGACGGCGTGCGCGAGCGGGTTGGTCAGCACGCCGTCGATCACCTCGACGCCGTTCAGGCGGCGCTGGCCGGCCCAGGGCGCGCGCCGGAAGTAGGACTCGGCGCGAGCCCAGGCGCCGGCTCCGCCGATGCCGGCCGGCTCGCCGATGGCGCCCTCGGCGATCATCCGCCGGATCGCGGGCACCGCCTGCGAACCGAGCGACTGGAACCCGATCTGGCAGGCGACCCCGGCCTCGGCGACCCCCTCGGCCATGCGCCGGAACTCGGCGAAGGACGGAGCGGGCGGCTTCTCCAGCAGGAGGTGCACGCCGCGCCGGGCGGCTTCCAGGGCGAGGTCCGTGTGGGTCGGGATCGGGGTGCAGATCACCGCGACGCGGGCGCCGGTGGAGTCCAGGAGAGCACCGAAGTCGGCGGACTGCTCGGGCGTGCCGAGTCCCTCGGGGAGTTCCTGGGCGGTCAGCGGGATCAGCTCGCAGATGCCGGCCAGCCGGACGACGCCCTTGTCCTGGAGCCGGCGGATGTTCTCCAGATGCCAGCGGCCGTGGCCGCGCGCGCCCGCCAGGACGATGTCCACGGTGCTCATGGGATCCTCCCCGCGCCCGCGCCGCGTGCCACCGCTCGGTCGGCCGCCGCGGCGCTGTCGATCTTTGTGTGCAGGGCAGGTGTCCAGCCGACGTCGGCCGTGAGGTCGCGCTCGCTGCCGGAGTTGTAGGCGTTGTAGGTCGTGCGCAGGTCGACGGGGAAGCCGTTGAAGAGGGTGCCCTCGTCGTGCAGGGCGCTGCCGTTCCAGCTCTTGACCAGGTCGGCGACCTCGACATGGCCCGGGGTGGTGAAGGCGTTGTTCTGGACGTACAGGGCGGACTCGGTGCCGACGCCGATCGCGTACCGGTGGCCGTCCTCGACGACGTACCGGTTGTTGTAGACGTGCACCTGCCCGAAGCGGACGCGCGGTGCCCGCTGGACGACGGACTCGAACGCGTTGTGGTGCAGGGTGACCCGGAGCTTGCCCCGGTCGCCGGTGGCGGTGTCGCCGTTGCCGATGAGCATCGCCTTGTCGTGGCCGGCGAACCGGCTCCAGGAGACGGTGACCAGGTCGGAGCCGCCTGTGATGTCGAGCAGGCCGTCGTGGCGCAGGTAGGTGCGGCCGAAGTGGGTGGGCTCGGCGGAGTCGGGCCGGCCCTTGTCGGTGAACGTCACATGGTCGACCCAGACGTGCGTGGCGCCGCGCAGCCAGAGGTTGTCGTAGGCCGCCTTCCAGTCGCCGAGGCCGCCGGAGTTGGGCTGCCAGACGGGGAAGCAGTCGTAGGCGTCGCGCAGTTCGAGGTTGCGGACGATGACATTGGTGGCGTCCTTGATCTGGAGACTGGCGCCCTTCAGGACCGCCTTCTCGCCGAGGCCGACGATCGTGGTGTGGGAGCCGACGGCCAGTTCGACGCGCTCGGCCTGCCGGGCGGCGGAGGCCTGGCGGGCCTGCTCCTGAGGGCCGCTGGGCTTGGCGGAGCCCCAGGTGCGGGGGTCGTAGGCGGCGAGGTACCGCTTCAGGTCGTAGCCGTCGGTGGCGTAGTCGGCGCAGTCCAGGTGCTCGCCGTCGTCGTCGGTGTTGGCGTCGATCGTCCCCGCGATTTTGATGATCTTCGGGGTGTCGCTGCCGCCGTCGAGGGCACGGACGAGTCCGGCGCGGTCGGTCACCGTGAACACCTGGGCGTCGTCGGCGGCGGCGCCTCCGGTGGTGCCGGTGCCGTGGGACGCCCAGCCGTCACCGGCGGGCAGGGTGTCGCGGCCGAGGTCGCGGCCCTCGGCGTGCGCGGGGAAGCCCAGCAGGCCCAGCAGGGCGAGCGGGACGATGAACCGGTGCCGTCTCATCCCTTCACCGCCCCCGCGCTGAAGCCGGTGATCAGCCACTTCTGGATGAAGGCGAACACCAGCACCACGGGTACGGCCGCGATGATGCCGCCCGCCGCGAGCGCGCCGAGGTCGACGCTGTCGGCGCTCATCAGGGTGTTGAGGCCGACCGGGATGGTCTGCTTGTCCTGGTTGTTGAGGAACATCAGGGCGAACAGGAAGTGGTTCCAGGAGTGCACGAAGGCGAAGGAGCCGACGGCGATCAGGCCGGGCCGCAGCAGCGGCAGCACGACGACCCGGAAGGCCCGCATCCGTCCGCAGCCGTCCACCCAGGCGGCCTCCTCCAGGGAGTACGGCACGTTCTTGATGAAGTTGCTGATCAGGATCATCGACAGCGGCAGCTGGAAGACGGTCTCCGCGAGGATGACGCTGATCAGCGAGTTGATCATCTGGAGTTCGGCGAAGATCTCGAACAGCGGCACCAGCAGCAGCGCGCCCGGCACGAACTGCGAGCAGAGCAGGGCGAGCATGAACGCCCGCTTGATCTTGAAGTCGAACCGGGCGAGGGCGTAACCGCCGGCCAGGGCGACGACGGTCGTCATCACCAGGGTGGCGACGCCGACCAGGACGCTGTTCTGGAAGTAGGTGCCGAAGCTCCGCTCGTTCCAGACCTTCTCGAAGTGGTCGAAGGTGACCGGCCAGGGCACGAGCGAGGTGGATCCGGCCGGGCGGAGCGCGAAGAGCAGGATCCAGTAGAAGGGGATCAGGGTGAAGAGCAGATAGATGCCGAGCGGGAGATAGATCTGCCAGCGCGGGGCCTCGTCCCAGGCGCGGTGCTTGCTGGTGGAGCGGGGCGGCGGCGGGGTCCGGCGGGCGGCGGGCACGACGGGGATGGCTTCCTTGATGCTCACTTGCTGTCGCCTCCGAACTTGCTCAGCCGCAGATAGACCATCGAGCAGAAGAGCAGGATCACGAACGCCACCGTGGTCAGGGCCGACGCGTAGCCGAAGTTGTGGGCGTCGACGCTGGTGTTGGCGATGTAGAGCGGGAGTGTCGTGGTCTCGCCCGCGGGTCCGCCGCCGGTGAGGGTGTAGAGCAGGTCGACGTTGTTGAACTCCCACACCGCGCGCAGCAGCGTGGACAGGATGATGGCGTCCTTCAGATGGGGCAGCGTGATGTGCCAGAACTGCTTGAGCCGGCCGGCCCCGTCGACCTCGGCGGCCTCGTACAGGTCCTTCGAGACGGACTGCAGGTCGGCGAGGATGAGGATCGCGAAGAAGGGGACACCGCGCCACAGGTCGGCGATGATCGCCGCCGGGAAGACGGTGGAGGTGTCCGACAGCCAGCTGGTGCCGTAGGTGCCGATGCCCATGTCCGCGAGGTAACGGGTGATGCCGGTCTGGGAGTTGTAGAGCAGCACCCAGATCGCGGAGGTCAGCACTCCGGAGACGGCCCAGGGGGAGAAGACCATCGCGCGGCCCAGTCCCCGGCCGACGAAGGTCTGGTTGACGATGAGGGCGAGCGCGAGTCCGAACAGCAGCTGGAGTCCGACCTCGACGAAGACCCACTTGGCGCTGAAGACCAGCGTGTCCCAGAACAGCGGGTCCTCGGTGAAGGCGTGGACGAAGTTGTCGAAGCCCGCGTAGCCGTTGCGCCACGGTTTGGTGGGGTTGTAGTGCTGCAGGCTGTAGTAGAAGACGCTGATCACCGGGTAGGCGATGAAGCCCAGCATGAGCAGGGCGGCCGGGGCGATCAGCAGATAGGGGAGCCTGCGCGGGGTGGCGGAGGCACGGCGCCGCCTCGGTGGCGCGGGCGGTTTCGCCACGGCTGCGGCTTGGGCCATGACTGTTCTCCGTTCTCGGTGAAGCGCTTTCCGATCACTGTTCGGGGTCTCGACCGAAGAGGGCGGTGGTCGAAGGGGTGGTTCAGCCGGCGTAGGGGTCGCGCACCGTGCCCGGACGGGCCAGGAACTCGAAGTCGCAGCCGGTGTCTGCCTGGGTGATCTGTTCGTTGTAGAGGGCGCCGTAGCCGCGCTCGTAGCGCGCGGGCGGTGCCGTCCACCGCTCCCGGCGGCGGGCCAGCTCCTCGTCGTCCACGTGGAGTTGCAGGGTGCGCGCCTCGACGTCCAGGGTGATGGAGTCCCCGGTGCGCACCAGGGCCAGCGGGCCGCCGACGTACGACTCGGGCGCCACGTGCAGGACGCAGGCGCCGTAACTGGTGCCGCTCATCCGGGCGTCGGAGATCCGCACCATGTCCCGTACGCCCTGCTTGAGCAGGTGCTCCGGGATGGGCAGCATGCCGTACTCGGGCATGCCGGGGCCGCCCTTGGGCCCGGCGTTGCGCAGCACCAGCACGCTGTCGGCGGTGATGTCCAGCGACGGGTCGTTGATGGTCCGCTGCATGGTCCGGTAGTCGTCGAAGACGACGGCGGGGCCGGTGTGCTTGAGCAGGTGCGGCTCGGCGGTGATGTGCTTGATGACGGCGCCGTCCGGGCAGAGGTTGCCGCGCAGCACGGCGACCCCGCCCTCGCTCGCGACCGGGTTGTCACGGGTGCGGATGACGTCGTCGTCGTGGACGACGGCGCCCGCGATCTGCTCCCGGAGGGTGCCGTTGACGGTCGGCCGGTCCAGGTGCAGCAGATCGGTGATCCGCGACAGGAACCCGGGCAGGCCCCCGGCGAAGTAGAAGTCCTCCATGAGGTACGTCCGGCCGCCGGGACGGACGTTGGCGAGCACCGGCACGGTACGCGCGATGCGGTCGAAGTCGTCCAGGGTGAGCGGGACCTGGCAGCGGCCGGCCATCGCGATCAGATGGATGACCGCGTTGGTGGAGCCGCCCAGGCCGAGCACCGTGGTGACGGCGTCCTCGAAGGCCGCGCGGGTCAGGATCGCCGACGGAAGCAGCCCGCTCCAGGCGAGGTGCACGGCGCGGCGCCCGGAGGCGGCGGCCATCCGCTCGTGCGCGGAGTCGACCGCCGGGATCGAGGAGGCGCCCGGCAGCGTCATGCCGAGGGCTTCGGCCGCCGCGGTCATCGTGGACGCCGTCCCCATGGTCATGCAGTGACCCGGAGAACGGGCCAGCCCGCCCTGCAGCTCGCGCAGTTCGCAGTCGGTCAGATTGCCGGCGCGGTGCTCGTCCCAGTACTTCCACATGTCGGTACCGGAGCCGAG
Organism: Streptomyces sp. NPDC002779; assembly: GCF_042888685.1. Taxonomy (NCBI): domain Bacteria; kingdom Bacillati; phylum Actinomycetota; class Actinomycetes; order Kitasatosporales; family Streptomycetaceae; genus Streptomyces; species Streptomyces sp. NPDC002779. The sequence goes on along the minus strand of NZ_JBIAQC010000007.1, from coordinate 367,380 downwards.
GGTCTCCCCCCGCCAGTGCCCCGGCAGCATCGGCCCCGCGGGCACGAAGAGCGCGGGGACGTCGGCCGAGGCCGCGCCCATGAGCAGCGCCGGCGTCGACTTGTCGCAGCCGCCGAGCAGCACCGCCGCGTCGATCGGATACGACCGCAGCAGCTCCTCCGTCTCCATGGCGAGGAGGTTGCGGTAGAGCATCGGGGTGGGCTTCTGGTAGGTCTCCGAGAGCGTGGCGACCGGGAACTCGAGCGGGAAGCCCCCGGCCTGCCACACGCCCCGCTTGACCGCCTCGGCGCGCTCACGCAGATGGACGTGGCAGGGGTTGATGTCGGACCAGGTGTTGAGCACGGCGATCACCGGGCGGCCCCGGTACTCCTCCGCCTCGTACCCCAGCTGGCGCATCCGGGCGTTGTGCGACCAGGTCCGCAACTGGCCCTCGGTGCCGTACCACTGGTGGCTTCTGAGCTCCTCCGGCGCCTTCATATGGACCAACCGGCGGCGATGGCCGCGACCTCGGCGCGCTCGCTCTCGGGCAGCTGCCTGCTCGGCGGGCGGACGTCCCGGCGGCACAGGCCGAGGGAGGCGAGGGCCTCCTTCACCACGGTGACGTTGTTGGCGGAGCCACTGGCGGCCCGCAGTTCCTCGAAGCGGCGGATCTGCTCCCAGACCTTCATCGCGGCCGGGTAGTCACCGGACCGCAGCGCCTCGATCATGTTCAGCGACACGGCCGGGGCGACGTTCACCAGCCCGGAGGTGAAGCCGGTGGCGCCCGCCGAGAAGTAGGAGGGGGCGTACGGCTCGGCGAGCCCGGCGACCCAGACGAACCGGTCGAGCCCCGCGTCCCGGGCGAAGGCCGCGAACCTGGCGGCGTCCGGGACGGCGTACTTGACGCCGATCACGTTCGGGCAGGAGTCGGCGAGTTCGGCGAGCCGGGCGCCGGTGAGCTGGGCGTTGCGGATGTACGGGACCACGCCCAGCTCGGGCACGGCCTCGGCGATGGCCCGGTGGTAGTCGACCCAGCCGTCCTGCGAGACGTAGGGGTGGACGGGCTGGTGGACCATCACCATGGCGGCGCCCAGTTCCCGGGCGTGCCGGGCGGAGGCGATCGCGGTGGGCACGTCGTGGCCGACGCCGACGAGGATCACGGCGCGGTCGCCGGCCTCGTCGACGGTGAGCTCGGTGACGAGGCGGCGTTCCTGGGGGCTGAGGGCGTAGAACTCACCGGTGTTGCCGTTGGGGGTCAGGGTCCGGATCCCCCCGTCGAGCAGTCGACGCAGCAGGGCCCGGTGGACGTCCTGGTCGATGCTGCCGTCCTCGGCGAACGGGGTCACCGGGATCGACACCACGTCGGCCAGGGCCGCCCGCTGGGTCTCGAACGTCTCGCTGCTCATTCCTGACCTTCCTGGTTGGCGGCGCCGGGAAACGCCCGCTCGACGAAGGACGCGATGTGGGCGTGCAGGGCGCGCGCCGCGCCGTCCGCGTCGCCGCCGAGGGCGAGCCGCAGGATCTCCTCGTGCTCACCGGCCTCCCGCTCCCAGGAGGGCGACGCGGCCCAGGCGACGGCGGAGACGAGGGCGGCCTGGTCACGGACCTCGTCGAGCATCCGGCCGAGCAACGGGTTGCCGCAGGGCAGGTACAGGGCGCGGTGGAACTCCCGGTTGGCCAGGGAGCGTTCGGCGGTGTCGGTGGCCTGGTCCGCCCGGGTCAGGGCGTCGCGGGCGGCGTCGAGGGAGGCGCCCCGGCGGACGGCCCGCTTCAGCGCCTCGGGCTCCAGGAGCAGCCGCACGTCGTAGACCTCGCGCGCCATGTCCGCGTCCACCATGCGCACCGTGACGCCCTTGTACTGGTTCATCACGACGAGCCCGGTCCCGGCGAGCGTCTTGAGCGCCTCGCGCACCGGGGTCTTGGAGACCCCGAACTGCGCGGCCAGCTCGGTCTCCACCAGGGCCTGGCCGGGGGTCAACTGGCCGGTGAGGATACGGCGTTTGATCTCCTCCAGCACGTACTGCGTGCGGGAGGGGATCGGCGTGGGCACAGAGGTCATGCGCGCCTCTCGGATCTCACATATCGCGTCTCATATATGACGTACGAAGTACGACGCGTTGAAGGTAGGAGCGCCCCTGTGTTTCGTCAATGCTTCCGACAAAGAAAGTCGAAGTTGCGTTCGGACGGAGTGGGTGACTCCGGGCCTGGCGTGGCGGTGCGCCGACGAAGGCCGAGGCCGCACGAGTCACATGAACCTGTTCACCTTCGCGATGTCGGTCGATGCCGCGTGAGCGCGCGTCGGCGGGAGGGCGTGGGCCGGTCGGGGTAAGCCGAGACCGGGAGGGTCGATTCGGAGTGCAGGTGCGCTGTCCGGGCGGCGTGGAGCCCGAGCTGGCCCGTGTGCCGCTGCAACCGCGTGGTACCCGTGAGGGACCTGCGGGGCGGCTCGATCGCCGCCCCGCTCACCGCCTTCGGTTACGGCCGCGTCCAGTGCGGATCCCGCCCGCTCAGGCCCATCGCCCGGTCGAGCAGTGGGGCGTCCTGCGGTACGGAGACGATCGGGCCGAAGATCTCGCCGCGGCCGGGGTCGTCCTTCGAGGCGAGGAGGAAGTCGTGGGCGGCCTCCAGGGCGGCCGGGTCGGGGGCGTACGGCTGCCCCGTGGCGCGGGCCAGGTCCCAGCCGTGGACGACCAGTTCGTCGATGGCCACGGCACCGGCGACGTCGCCGGGCAGGTCGACGCCGCCCGCCCGGGTCATCCCGGTCCACGCGGCCGGGTCGCGCCAGGCCCCGGCGAGTTCGTCCAGGACCTTCGGGAGCTCCTCGCGCCAGCCGGGGCCGATGTCGGGGAGGGAGGCGGTGGGCGGGGTGTCGGTCGTGGCGCCGAGCTTCTTGCGGCCGGCGTCGCGGAAGGCGATGCTCAGGCCCAGCAGATGGCCCAGCAGGTTGCGGACCCTCAGGTCCGGGCACGGTGTCGGGTCCGTCAACTGTTCGTCGGTCACGCCCTCGGCGAGGCGGGCGAGGATCTGGGTCTGGGGTCCCAGGTCGATGATCGAGTCCGTCATGGGGCTGCTCCTCGGGGTCTGCGCGGCGGTCATGAAGGGTGGACCACCTTGACCCCGGAAACTCATCGCCCGTACCCGAGGAAACAGCTCCCGCGACGACGGAGCCCGCGAGCCCTCACCCGCCGGGACCACCTCCGCCCGAACCCTCCACCCCTCCGCGAACCACTGCCGCCCGGACACCTCCCCCCACCGGGACCGCCACCGCCCGAACGCACCACCGCCGGGACCTCCGCCACCCGGACACCCCACCCCACCGGGACCACCGCCACCCGAACGCACCACCGCCGGGACCGCCGCCACCCGGACGCCCCACCCCGTCGCGGACCACCACCTCCCGCCCCGCCGGGACCACCGCCCCCGGACACCCACCCCGCCGCGAACCACCGCCACCCGGACGCCCGTCAGCCCCCGGCGAGCGCCACCCGGACGCCCGTCGAGCGCCGCCCCGACGCCCGTCAGCTCTCCGCGAGCGCCGACCGCACCAGTTCCAGGTCCCCGTCGGACGCCAGACCCGCGTGGTACAGCCGCAGTTCCGTCGCCCCGAGCGCACGCGCGCGTGCGGCGTCCGCGGCGAGGGTGCCCGGGCTGCCGCCCATCCCGGAGACCACGGTGAAGTTGGCGGCCAGCACCCCGCGCCCCTGCTCGGCGAACGGCGTCAGCGGATCGGGGCCGCCGGTACAGGGCACGACCACACCGTCGGCGACCGACAGGATGTGCGCGGGATCCACACCGGCGTTCGCCCCGCAGTGGTAGGACACGGGATCGGCGTGCAGCAGCACCTGGAACCCGGCCGGCGCCGCGGCACGGACCGCGGCGACGGCCGCCTCCTGGAGCGTGCGGGCCGTCTCGTCGCGCCACGCGCGCGTGGCGGCCGCCTGGCCCTCCCCGAGCAGCTTCTCGATGCCCGCCCACCCCTCGTCGGCGGCCACGCCCCGCCACAGCGGCTCCAGCGCGGCCCGGACGGCCGCCGCCAACTCGTCGGCGTCCAGGCCCCGGTCGCCGTAGCCCTGACGGCAGGCCGGGCAGAAGCAGAGCGACATCAGGTACTGCCCGGCCTCCCCCAGGCCGACGCCGCCGGTCTTGTCGTGGGCGTGCAGATGGGCGAGGCCGTACCAGCCGAGGGACTCCAGTTCGGTGCCGCGCGCGCCGGGCCGTACCGCCGCCTCGGCGGCCAGGTCGGTCAGGTACGCGCGCGTGGCGGGCTGTGCGATGCACGGGGCCCACGGGTAGCGGTCACCATAGGCGTTGACCACCGAGGTGTGCGGATGCTCGGCGCCGAGGCGGGAGTTGTGCGCGAGCACGACCCAGGTGTGCACCTCCAGGCCGGTTTCCGCGAGCGCGGCCGCCGCCTCGCCGTAGGCGTCCCCGGGCGCCCAGTCCCCGGCCGCGTAGGGGCGCAGTTCCCGGCCGTCCCAGCGCGCGTCCGCCGGGTAGAGCACGGCGGCGTGTTCGGCCGTGACGATGCGGTGGCGCGGGTGGCGGGGGGTGAGCGCGCGGGTGGAGTGGTAGGCGGAGGCCAGCGTCACCTGTCCGACGCCGAGGGCGGCGATCCGCCCGGCCGCCTCCGGGTCTCCGTTGACGTCCCAGGGGTAGACGAACGCCGACGCCTTCACTTGCCGTCCTCCTCGTCGTCGAGCAGCGCGTACCCGCGCTCGATCAGCAGCGCGAGCTGCTTGACATGATCCTCGCCCGGCTCGTGCAGCGGCGGCCGGACCTCCCCCACGTCGAGGCCGCGCAGCCGGACGCCCGCCTTGACGAGCGCGACGGCGTACCCGCGGCCCTGGGCGCGCAGTTCGGTGAACGGCCGGTAGAAGCCGTCCAGGAGGCGGCGGGCGGTGGCCTCGTCGCCGTGGTGCAGCGCCTGATGGAAGGTGAGGGCGATCTCGGGGGCGAAGCAGAACACGGCCGACGAGTAGAGCGTGACGCCGAGGGAGCGGTACGCGAGCTGGGTCAGCTCGGCGGTGGGCAGTCCGTTGAAGCAGAGGAAGTCACCGGGGACGTCGGTGCGCAGGGCACTGACGGTCCGCTGCATGAGGTCCAGGTCGCCGAGTCCGTCCTTGAACCCGATGATCCCGTCCGTGCGGGCGAGCTCGACGACCGTCTGCGGGGTGAACACGGCGTTGTCGCGCTGGTAGACGATCACGGGCAGCGCGGTGGCCACGGCGACCTCCCGATAGTGCCGCAGCAGCCCCTCCTGCGCGGCGAGCACGAGATACGGCGGCATGGCGAGCAGCCCGTCGGCGCCGGCCGCCTCGGCGAGCCGCGCGTACCGCACGGCGAGCGCGGTGCCGTATCCGGTGCCCGCGACGACGGGAACCCGCCCCGCCGTCACCTCCACGGCCGCCCGTACGCACTCCTGGTACTCCTCGGGCGTCAGCGCGTGGAACTCCCCGGTCCCGCAGCAGGCGAAGACGGCGGCGGCCCCGGCCTCCACTCCCCGGCGCACATGCTCGCGGTAGACGTCGGGATCGACGGCGCCCTGGGGGCCGTAGGCGGTGACGGGGAAGAACAGCGGCCCGCTGGGGAGGCCGAGTCGAGCGGCGAGGTCGGCTGGCGTCACAGGCTCTCCCTAGAACGGGTCGGTCACGACGATGTGCAGGTTTCTGATCGGAGTTTATGTTTATGAACACCTGCTCCGCCACTCTTGACGAGGCGGGGTGATGATCCATAGCTTGTCCACGAATGTGAATACCGTGCACTCATACGGCCGTTCCGCTCCGGCCGCCCACTCAAGGAGACCGAGGATGCCAGCGCCCCGCACCGTTCTGCTCACCGGCGCCGCCGGCGGCCTCGGCACCCTGATGCGGGACCTGCTGCCCGAGTACGGCTATGAGCTGCGCCTGCTCGACCTGCGCCCGATCGAGGGCGAGCCGGACGCCATCGTGGCGGACCTCGCCGACCGGGAGGCGCTGCGCGAGGCCGTCCGGGGCGTCGACGCGATCATCCACCTGGCGGGCATCTCCCTGGAAGCCCCCTTCGAGAAGATCCTCCGGGCGAACATCGAGGGCACCTACCACCTCTACGAGGCCGCGCGCGAGGAGGGCGTCGGGCGCATCGTCTTCGCCTCCTCCAACCACGCGGTCGGCTTCACCCCCCGCCCGCAGGGCGACGACCCGCTGATCCCGGTCGACACCCCGCGCCGCCCGGACACCTTCTACGGCCTGTCCAAGTCCTTCGGCGAGGACCTCGCCCAGTTCTTCTGGGACAAGTACGGCCTGGAGACCGTCTCGGTGCGCATCGGCTCCTGCTTCCCGGAGCCCACCAGCGTCCGCATGCTGTCGGTCTGGATGAGCCCCGCCGACGGCGCCCGCCTCTTCCACGCGGCCCTGACCGCCGAGGAGGTCGGCCACACGGTCGTCTACGGCTCCTCCGCCAACACCCGCCTGTGGTGGGACCTCACCACGGCCCGCTCCCTCGGCTACACCCCCGAGGACGACTCCGAGCCCTACGCCGAGAAGCTGATCGCGGAACACGGCGACCTGGACCCCGCGAACGAGGCCCACGCCTGCCTGGGCGGCCACTTCGTGAACGACCCGCCGATCTGGCCGTACTGACCGAAAAGGACGCGTGGCAAGGGCGGACGGGCACAGAACGGACCGCTCCGCCCACCCATTCGGGCACGGGAGAACAACGGACCGAGCCTTCCGGCGTACGGCGGGACAGCACCGGTTCAGGGGCGCGGGGGACTGCGCGACCAGCCACGACGAACCCGCGGCCGAGTGACAGGAGCGCCCGCCGAGTCCGTGGCCGCCCCGAGACCGAACGGGCACACCCGGGCAGCAATGGGCGCGCAACAGACCTGGTCACCGAAGAACCGCCGCTGTAGAACTTCCTGCATGAGCCCGAACGGGCAGCACATGCGAGAAGGCGGGCGACGAAGATGACCAGAACCGCGGAAGAACGCCAGCGCGAGATCATCCGCGCCGCCCGCGCGAACGGCTCCGTCGACGTCAACGCCCTCGCCGCCGACCTGGGCGTGGCCAGGGAGACCGTACGCCGGGACCTCCGCGCCCTGGAGGACCACGGCCTGGTCCGCCGCACCCACGGCGGCGCCTACCCCGTGGAGAGCGCCGGCTTCGAGACGACGCTCGCCTTCCGCGCCACCAGCCACGTACCCGAGAAGCGCCGGATCGCGACCGCCGCGGCGGACCTGCTCGGGGACGCCGAGACCGTCTTCGTCGACGAGGGCTTCACCCCCCAGCTCATCGCCGAGGCACTCCCCCGGGACCGGCCGCTGACCGTGGTCACCGCGTCCCTGCCGGTGGCGGGCGCGCTCGCGGAGGCCGAGAACGTCTCGGTGCTGCTGCTCGGCGGCCGGGTCCGGGCCGGCACCCTGGCCACCGTGGACCACTGGACGACGAAGATGCTGGCCGGCTTCGTCATCGACCTGGCGTTCATCGGCGCCAACGGCATCTCCCGGGAGCACGGTCTGACCACTCCCGACCCGGCGGTCAGCGAGGTCAAGGCCCAGGCCGTACGGGCCTCCCGGCGGACCGTGTTCGTGGGTGTGCACACCAAGTTCGGCGCGGTCAGCTTCTGCCGGTTCGCCGAGGTCGGCGCCCTGGAGGCGATCGTGACGAGCACCCTGCTGCCCTCGGCGGAGGCGCACCGCTACTCACTGCTGGGCCCGCAGGTCATCAGGGTCTGATTTTCAAACTGACGTCCCCAGGGGGGTCGTAGCCCCATCGACGCCCCTTATATCCCCCTATGTCATTTTCCGAGGTCCAGGAGCGATCCATGCGAACCCAGAGCCGACGGAGGCCGCGAGCCGCGCTCGCCACGGCCGCCGTAGGGACGCTGCTCGCCCCGCTGCTCTCCGGCTGCTGGGTCGGAGCGGGCGGGGCCGGATCGGGCGGCGACTCGATCAACGTCCTCATGGTCAACAACCCGCAGATGGTGGAGCTGCAGAAACTCGCCCCCCACTTCACCGAAGAGACCGGCATCAAGGTCAACTTCACCGTGCTGCCCGAGAACGACGTCCGCGACAAGATCAGCCAGGACTTCGCCAACCAGGCCGGCCAGTACGACGTCGCCACCCTCTCCAACTACGAGATACCGATCTACGCCCGCAACGACTGGCTGAAGGAGATGGACTCCTACGTCGCCGACGACCCGGCCTACGACGAGCAGGACATCCTCAAGCCGATGCGCCAGTCCCTGACCGGCGACGACGGCAAGCTCTACGGCCAGCCCTTCTACGGCGAGTCGTCCTTCCTGATGTACCGCAAGGACGTCTTCGACGAGCAGGGCCTGACGATGCCCGCCCGCCCCACCTGGCGCCAGGTGGCCGACCTCGCCGCCCGGCTGGACGGCGCCGAGCCGGGCATGAAGGGCATCTGCCTGCGCGGTCTGCCCGGCTGGGGCGAGGTCATGGCACCCCTCACCACGGTCGTGAACACCTTCGGCGGCACCTGGTTCGACCAGGACTGGCACGCCCGGCTCGACTCCCCGGAGTGGGCGGAGGCGACGAAGTTCTATGTCGGCCTCGTCCGGGAGCACGGCCAGTCCGGCGCGGCCCAGTCCGGCTTCGCCGAGTGCCTGAACAACATGACCCAGGGCAAGGTCGCCATGTGGTACGACGCCACCTCCGCGGCCGGTTCCCTGGAGTCCGCCGGCTCCCCGGTCAAGAGCAAGGTCGGCTACGCGCCCGCGCCGGTCGAGCGGACCGACTCCTCCGGCTGGCTCTACACCTGGGCCTGGGGCATCCAGGATGCCTCCCGCAACCCCGACAAGGCCTGGCGGTTCGTCTCCTGGGCGTCGAGCAAGGAGTACGAGCAACTGGTCGGCGACGAGATCGGCTGGTCCAGCGTCCCGGCGGGCAAGCGCGCCTCCACGTACCAGAACCCGGCGTACCGCGAAGAGGCCGCCGCCTTCCAGGAGATGACGAAGGAGGCCATCGAGGGCGCCCGCCCGGGCGACCCGGGAGTGCAGCCGCGCCCGGCACCCGGCATCCAGTTCGTCGGCATCCCCGAGTTCACCGACCTCGGCACCAAGGTCTCCCAGGAGATCAGCGCGGCCATCGCCGGACGCCAGTCCGTCGAGTCGGCCCTGAAGAAGGCACAGGACCTCGCCGAGAAGATCTCCGAGGAGTACGAGGGACGATGACCGCCACCACCACAGCCCCGACCGCGACACCCGCCGTCCGCACCGGGAAACCCCCCTCGGACCGGCTGCGCGCGTGGGCGACCCGCGCCCCGCTCCTGCCCGCCCTGATCTTCATGATCGCGGTGACCCAGCTGCCGTTCGTGGCCACGCTGGTGATCTCGTTCTTCGACTGGAACTCGCTGTACCCCGACGCCCGCAGCTTCACCGGCCTCGCGAACTACGCGGACGTCCTCACCGATGCCGACCTGCGCCGCTCGGTGTGGACGACGATCCTGCTCACGGTGGCGGTGGTGCTGGCGAGCCTGGTTCTGGGCCTGGCCCTCGCCCTGCTGCTGGACCGGAGGTTCAAGGGCCGGGGCGTGGTCCGCACCCTGCTGATCGCCCCGTTCCTGGTGGTCCCCGTGGCAGCGGCGCTGCTGTGGAAGCACGTTCTCTACAACCCCGAGTACGGCCTGTTCAACGGCCTGTTGCACTACGTGGGCGGCCCGCAGCCGGACTGGATCTCCACCACTCCGCTGCTCGCCGTGGAAGCCGCCCTGGTCTGGCAGTGGACGCCGTTCATGATGCTGATCCTGCTGGCGGGGCTCCAGAGCCGCGACCAGCAGCAGATCGAGGCGGCCCGGGTGGACGGCGCGAGCGACTGGCAGATCTTCCGCCATCTCACGCTCCCGCACCTGCGCCGCTACCTCGAACTCGGGGCCCTGCTGGGCTCGATCTACATCGTCCAGAACTTCGACGCGGTGTTCACGCTCACCTCGGGCGGCCTGGGCACGGCGAACCTCCCCTACACCGTCTACCAGAGCTTCTACCAGGCCCATGAGAACGGCCTCGCCTCGGCGGCCGGCGTCCTGGTCGTCATCGGCTCGATCATCATCGCGACCTTCGCGCTGCGGGTCGTCTCGTCCCTGTTCCGCGAGGAGGTGTCCCGCGCATGAACGCCGTACGCAGAAACGGCCTCGGCCTGCTGGCCTGGTTCCTCGGCATCCTGTTCTTCCTGCCCATCGCCTGGATGGCCCTGACGTCCTTCCACTCGGAGGAGGACGCGGCGACGAACCCGCCGTCGTTCGGGGCGGCGCTCACCCTGGACGGCTACCGGGAGTTCTTCGGCACCGACGGCGGGGCGAGCCCCTGGCCGTCGCTGATCAACTCGACCGTGGCCTCGCTGGGTTCGACGCTGCTGGTGCTGCTGCTGGCGCTCCCGGCGGCCTACGCCCTGTCCATCCGCCCGGTGAAGAAGTGGACGGACGTCCTGTTCTTCTTCCTGTCCACGAAGATGCTGCCGGTCGTGGCGGGCCTGCTGCCCATCTACCTGTTCGCGAAGAACACCGGCCTGCTCGACAACATCTGGCTGCTGGTCGTCCTCTACACCTCGATGAACCTGCCGATCGCGGTCTGGATGATGCAGTCGTTCCTGTCCGAGGTACCGGTGGCGATCATCGAGGCGGCCCGGGTGGACGGCGCGAAGCTGCCCACGATCCTGGCCCGCGTGGTCGCCCCGATCGCCCTCCCCGGCATCGCCGCCACCGCCCTGATCTGCTTCATCTTCAGCTGGAACGAACTGCTCTTCGCCCGGGTGCTGACCGGCGTGGTGGCCGAGACCGCCCCCGTCTTCCTGACCGGCTTCATCACCAGCCAGGGCCTGTTCCTGGCGAAGGTGTGCGCCGCGTCGCTCGTCATCTCCCTGCCGGTGCTCGCCGCGGGGTTCGCCGCCCAGGACAAACTGGTCCAGGGCCTGTCGTTGGGAGCCGTGAAATGAAGGCCGCCGTCATCGAGTCCAGGGGCCGGGCCGTGGTCGCCGAGGTCCCGGATCCGACGCCGGGCCCGCGCGACGTCGTCGTGGAGGTCGCCGCGTGCGGCCTGTGCGGAACGGACCTGCACATCCTCCAGGGCGAGTTCGCGCCGGAACTGCCGATCGTGCCCGGGCACGAGTTCGCGGGCACGGTGGTCGGCGTGGGCACCCAGGTCACCGAACTGTCGGAGGGCGACCGGGTGGCGGTGGACCCGTCCCTGTACTGCCACGAGTGCCGCTACTGCCGTACCGGCCACAACAACCTCTGCGCACGCTGGGCCGCGATCGGCGTGACGACGCCGGGAGGCGCCGCGCAGTACGCGCTGGCCCCGGTCGCGAACTGCGTACGGCTGCCCGACCACGTCCGTACCCAGGACGCGGCGCTGGTGGAGCCGCTGTCGTGCGCCGTCCGCGGCTACGACGTCCTGCAGTCCCGCCTCGGGGCGCACGTCCTGATCTACGGCTCGGGAACCATGGGCCTGATGATGCTGGAACTGGCGAAGCGGACGGGGGCGGCGAGCGTCGACGTGGTGGACGTGAACCCGGCGCGCCTGGAGACGGCCCGGCGGCTGGGGGTGTCGGCGTCGGCGGGGAGCGCGGACGAGCTGGACCGGCCGCAGGGCTGGGACCTGGTGGTCGACGCGACGGGCAACGCGGCGGCGATCCAGGACGGCCTGGAGAGGGTGGCGAAGGCCGGCACGTTCCTGCAGTTCGGGGTGGCGGACTACGGCACGCGCGTGTCGATCGACCCGTACCGCATCTACAACCAGGAGATCACCATCACCGGCTCCATGGCCGTCCTGCACAGCTTCGAACGAGCGGCGGAACTCTTCGCGGGCGGCGTCCTGGACCCCGACGTCTTCATCAGTGACCGCATCCCCCTGGCCCGGTACCCGCAGGCACTGGACCAGTTCGCGGCGGGGGTGGGCCGCAAGATCGTGGTGGTCCCCTAGCGGAACGCGGCGGGGGCGAAGAACCCCGGTGCCGCCGGGGCGGGCCGGACGTAGCCATCCCCGCAACCGCGCGTGACCCGAACGGTCCCCCGGTAAGGGAACGGCAAAGAGACCTCGCTCGTTCACCGGGCATGACAGCTATGACCCCCGGCTCGAACATCCCACTCCCCGTCGCGCGTGTGACGGTGGACGTCGCCGCTCCGGTGCGGCTCGACGTATCGGGCCTGCTGCTCACCGCCGACGGCAAGGTGCGCTCCGACGACGACTTCATCTTCTACAACCAGCCCGCCGGCCCGGGCGTGACCTACCGCTCGGGCGGCGGCACGGCCCCGGACGCGATCACGGTCGACACCTCCGCCGTCCCCCCGGGGATCGAGAAGATCGTCGTCACCGCCAGCCCGGACGCCGCCGGCCAGACCTTCCAGGGCGTCGAACCGACGGCGACGATCCGCAACGCCGACGACAACAGCGTCCTGGCCTCCTTCACTCCCCCGCAGCTCGGCAACGAGACCGCGCTGGTCATCGTGGAGATCTACCTCCGCAACGGCGCCTGGAAGGCCCGAGCGGTCGGCCAGGGCTACTCCAACGGCCTCGCCGGCATCGCCACCGACTTCGGCGTCACCGTCGAGGAACCGGCACCGGCGCCGACCCCCGTGGCCCCGGCCCAGCCGGCCGTGCAGCCCCCGGCCGCCCCGCCCGCGGCACCGATGGCGACGCCCCCGGCCCCGGCCCAGGCGGCACCCCCCGCCCCGCCCGCGCCCCCGGCCCCCGGCGCCGGGAAGATCAACCTCGACAAGGGCCGCGTCAGTCTCCAGAAGAACCAGACCGTCTCCCTGATGAAGGGCGGCCGCCCGCTGCTCTCGCAGGTCAAGATGGGCCTCGGCTGGGAGCCGGCGTACCGCGGCAAGGACATCGACCTGGACGCCTCGGTCATCGCCTACGGCCCGCAGCGCAACCACGTCGACAGCTGCTACTTCGGCAAGCTGCAGATCGTCAGCGGCGCAATCCGCCACTCCGGCGACAACCTCACCGGCGAGGGCGGGGGCGACGACGAGGTCATCAGCGTCGACCTCGGCCGGCTCCCCCAGGACGTCACCGGTCTGGTCTTCACGGTGAACTCCTTCTCCGGCCAGAAGTTCACCGAGGTCGCCAAGGCCTACTGCCGGCTCCTCGACGGCACCACCGGCGAGGAGCTCGTCCGCTTCGACCTGACCTCCGCCGAACCGCAGACCGGCGTGATGATGGCCAAGCTCATCCGCCAGTTCTCCGGCGAGTGGGAGATGACGGCCCTGGGCGACTTCGTGAAGTCCCGCACGGTCCGCGGCATGGTCAAGCCCGCGGCCCAGGCACTGTAGGCACAAACTCCGGGGCGCCCCCGCTAAAGGGGGCGCCCGGCGCCGGGGACCCGAGCCCGGCCATGGACGCGGACCCGGCACTTACCCGCTCGACACCGCCACCGCGACTCCGCAGCACAGCATCAGGCCCGTCCACGGCATGGCCCGCAGCAGATGGCGGTTCTTGGCGTGCGCGATGACGCCCAGCAGGCGGGCCATGTCCCACAGCTGGCCGCACAGTTCGCCCGGCTCGACGGCCGGCGCGATGTCGAGGCCCATGAAACCGAACGGGCTGAGCGGCAGCGGCACCCGCAGCCGGGGCCGGATGGCCCGGGCCAGGTGGTAGCCGGAGACCAGGAAGGCGACGGCGAACAGGGTGAGGGCGACGTCGGTGACGGTTCCGTGCCGCTCCCGGCCGCCGTTGCCGAGCATGGTCACCACGGCGACGACGGCCCCGGTGTGCACCACCAGCATGCTGTTGATCTTCGCGTCGGCTTCCTGGACGTATCCCTGGAAGGCCGACAGCGCCCCGAGCCCCGCGGCCACGGCGATCTCCATCGCCCGGCCGCCCCCGTACTCCGACATCGATGCTCCCTACCCCGGCTCCCGTCCCACCAGGGTGCCGGGACCGGCCCCCGCGCCGGGCATCGCCCGTCAGGTGACGGGGCGGCGCCGGGGCGTGGGGGGTCATGCGGGCGCGCGTGCGGGGGCGGGTGTCAGCCGGCCGTCCACTCCTGTCCGCGGTCCCCCGGCCGGCAGGTCCGCATCGAGGGCGCGCCGCCCTCGCCGCCGGCGGTGAGGCAGTCGTCCGGGCGGGCCGCGTTGTGGAGCCGGAAGGAGCCCTTGCCACCGGGCACGGGCACGGCCCACCACTCCTGGGCGGGAGTGCCGGCATGGCCGGCGAGGAAGACCTCGCCGCTGCCCGGGGCGACGGTCAGTACCCGGTCCTGGCCGGTCGTCAGCCGCAGCCGTCCGCCGCCCGCCGGACTCCACCGCCAGGTCCGCCCGATGCCGTCCGGGTCGGCCAGGACCCGGACGCCCTCCGGGCCGGCGGCGAGGAACCCGCCGTCGCCGACGTTGCCGACGGTGCCGCGCTCGTCCCCGGCGGTGGCCGAGGGGACGGACAGGGAGGGCCGCCCGGCCTCCGAACGCGAGGTCGAGGGCCCCGGTCGCTCGTCCGGCCAGGGGTAGGCCGTCTCCGCCGTCCACACCGAGGCGTCCACGGTTCCGGCCCCGCCGGAGGGCCAGCCGAACCGCGGGGTGCCGAGGAGCGCCGCCGCCGTCAGGACGGCCACGGCCGATGCCGCCAGGGAGACCAGGACCAGCCGCGGCGTCCGGTTGACGGCCCGGGAGATCCGGCGGACCCGGGGTGCGAGGGTGCTGCCGAAACGGCGCCGGAGCCAGGCGAACACCGAGGGGTGGACCGTCCTGCGCACCTCTTCCGCGGTGCGGCCGGGGGCGCTGAGATAGGCGCCGCGGCGCTTCTTGTGCTTGTCGAGCACCTGGACCGGCTGGAAGCTCTCCGGGGCGACACCGGCGGCCCAGCCCCCGCGCACGGTCTGCTCGTACACGTACTGGCTGACGACCACCACGAGCTGCTGGTCGGCGAACTCCCGCTGGAGCCACTTGGCCTGCCGGCAGTCGACCAGCCGCTTGGCCTCGACGGCCCCCTCGCCCGCGGTGCCGAGCGCGCTGTCCGCGGCGAGGCCGGTGACGACCGAGAGGCGCACCCGCAGCAGCTTGGCGGGTTCCCGGCCGATGTTCTTCTTGGCGAGGGTGTCCTGGAAGGCCGTGACGAATCTGGCGACGACCAGGCTCATCCGCTTGCTGGGCCACAGGACAAGGAATCCGTCGCCGTCCTTCTGGAAGCCCCGCCACTCCCCGCGCAACGCCTCGGGCATCTGTCCGAGCGCCTCTTGGTACGCCCCGTACAGCGCCGCCTGCGCCTCGACCATCTCGGGGCCGAGAAAACTGCTGTAGTCGCCCAGATCGGCTCGGACAAAAACCGCTTCGAAGAGATCCTCGACTGGATCTGATCCCGGTCCGTCAGCGGACTCGGAGTCGTAGCCGTGCAAATGCGTGCGACCTCTCCCGAGGAGGACGAAGTCCCTGACGTGGTGACAACAGGTGAATATCACACCCGAACGAAGGGTCGCCACCTGTCCCGGCGCCCGTCGCACGCCCCGGCGCTCACTCCTGTTCGGCCACCGCCTGAAGCCCTGTCAGATCCGTGACGATGAGGCGCCGGTGATGGGCGTCCACGAGATCACGCAGGTCCCGCAGCGCGCGGTACGCGGTGCTCTCCGAGACGCCGATCAGCTCGCCCCACTCCATGTGCTTGAGGTCCATCGGAAGGATTACCTCGCGACCGCGCACCGACTGCCCGAAGTCATCGGCCATCTCCACCAGAACACGGGCAAGCCGGACAGTGGGGCTGCGCCGGTGAAAGTCGACGCGCCGCCGGGTGGCGGCCGCCAGCTTCCGGCTGACGGACTCCTGCAACCGCAGCAGCACCTCCGGGTGCTCGGACTTGACCCGCTCGAACTCCTCCCACGCCAGCCGGAGCGCGGTGACGGGCTCGCTCCCGCAGGCCCTCACCGAGGCACTGCGCGGAGCCCCGCTCATCCCGGCGAGCTCCCCGACCAGATCCCCTCCCATCCGCACGGCGACGAGGGTCCACCCCCCGCCGGCGAGGGAGGCGGTGACCTTGACGTACGAGGAGAGCAGCACGAAGACATCGGAGCCGGCCTCGCCTTCGGCCATCAGGAGTGCGCCGCGCCCGAAGGAGACGGGTTCCGCCCGGGCGGAGAGCGCGAGGCGGGCGGCGCCGCTCAGTCCGCCGAGAAAACTTCCGGGGCGCCACTGTTCGGGCACACCAACTCCCCCAGGTTCTGTTCGGGCCCACCAACTCCCCCAGGTGCGCGGGGCGGTGGCGATGCGCGGCGGTACCGCGGGGGGCGCGACCGGCCGCCGGCGCGCCCCACACCCCGCCCCCTCGTCAGCCCTGCGACCGTGCCTTGAACGCGGCCTTCCGCGCCTCCTTGGCGATCCGCTTGTCCGGATGCAGCCGCCCCATCGCCTCCAGCACCTCCGCGGTAGCGGGATGGTCCACCCGCCACACCGCCGTGAAGAACCCGCTGTGCTGCTCGGCGAGCCCGGACACCAGGGCTCGCAGCTCCTCGGAGTTCCCCTCGGCCGCGAGCTGCGCGGCGACCGTGTCGATGGTCAGCCAGAACACCATCGCCTCGGAGGGCGCCGGCACGTTCGGGGCGCCCCGCTCGGTCAGCCAGACCCGGGCGAGGCCGCCCAGTTCGGGGTCGTCCAGGACCTCCCGCAAGGCGGGCTCCGCCTCGGCGCCCACCAGCGACAGCGCCTGCTGGCACCGCAGCCGGCGCAGCGGTGCCCCGGAGTCCGACCCACGGGCCGCCGCCAGCAACTCCCGTGCGGCGGGCAGCGCCTGACGTCGGCTCAGCCACTGCTCGGTCTCCGCCTGCGCGGCACCCGGCGGGAAGTCGGCCGTGCCGTCGAGGAGCGCGTCGGCCCCCTTGTCCACCAGGTCCCCGACGGCCGGCGCCGTGAAGCCGGCCTCCAGCAGCCGGGCGCGCAGGCCGTACAGACCGAGCGGGGTCAGCCGCACCAGGCCGTAGCGCGAGACGTCCGTCTCGTCGACGGGCGCGGACGGCTCCTCGTCGGCGTCGGCCATCAGCGCCTCGTCGACCGGCTGGTACTCCACGAGCCCGACCGGCTCCAGCAGCCGGAACTGGTCGTCGAGGCGCATCATCGCGTCGGAGACCTGTTCCAGGACGTCGTTGGTCGGCTCCCCCATGTCGTTGGGCACGATCATCGACGCGGCGAGGGCCGGCAGCGGCACCGGGGAGTCGCCGGGGCCGTCCTCGCTGGCCGTCAGCAGGTAGAGGTTCCCGAGCACCCCGTCGAGGAACTCCGCCTCGGCGTCGGGGTCCCAGTCCAGCTGGGAGAGGTCCAGCTCGCCGCCCTCGCCCATGGCGTCGACCAGGTCGTCGAGGTCCGGCACCCCGGCGTCCGCGAGCACCGTCTCCAGCGCCGCCTGCCACACCGCGAGCACATCGTGCGGGGAGCCGCCGGTGAGCAGCGCCAGGTCCTCGCCCGCCGTGACGGTGCCCTCCTGCTCGTCGGTGATCTCGACGAGCCCGGTGTCGACGGCGACGCGCCAGGCCTCACTGGCGTGGGCGGCGGCGTCGTCCCCGGTCAGGCCGAGGACCTCGGCGGCGGCGGGGAGCTGTTCCTCGGCGAGCCCGCCGCCGGCGTCGACGCGGGTGTCGGGGCCGGCCCAGCGGGCGAGCCGGGCGGCCCGGGAGAGCAGGGGCGTGGACAGCGCGTCCCGCGCCAGCTCCGTTTCGGGATGCAGCCGCACCGGCGGCAGGGGGGAGCTGTCTGACATCGGCTGATTCTCCTAGGACGCGTCGTACTACTCAGCCGCTCAGCCTAGACGGATTTGGCCCCATGCCGCCCGGTTCATCTGCCCGTTGGCCCGTGTACATGGCCGAAACCTTGACAAGTGGCCTGACCAGGCAGGAGATTACGCGCGTAGACATTCAAAGGACACGTGTTCACCGAATCTCTACGCGCGTCGCACCGGCCTCGCCGGTCGCGGCTCCCGCCATCCTCGCTCCACCCTCGTCCCGGCGCCCACGCACGTCCCCGGAGGGATCCCGTTGCCGAGCAAGTCGTCCGCGCGCCTCGCCGCGCTCACCGTCGCCGCTGTCTGTTCCGCGGCGTCCACCGTCGTCCTCACCTCGCCCGCGCACGCCGACTCGGTGCGCATCCATGACATCCAGGGCAACACCCGCATATCCCCGTACGCCGGGCAGCAGGTCACGGACGTGACCGGCATCGTCACCGGGGTGCGCACCTACGGCTCGTCCCGCGGCTTCTGGATCCAGGACCCGGCCGCGGACGCCGATCCGGCCACCAGTGAGGGCGTCTTCGTCTTCACCGGCTCCACGCCCAGGGGCGTGGCCGTCGGCGACCTGGTGAAGGTCTCCGGCACGGTCACGGAGTTCGTGCCCGGCGGCACCTCCTCCGGCAACCAGGCGCTGACCGAGATCACCCGCCCGACCACCACCGTGGTCTCCAGCGGCAACGCCGTCCCGGCGGCGACGGTCATCGACGCGGACTCGGTGCCGAGCGCCTACGTCCCGGCGGGGGACAGCGCCGCCGGCGACTCGGTCAACGGCCTGCCGCTGAAGCCGTCCGCGTACGCCCTGGACCTGTACGAGTCGCTGGAGGGCATGAACGTCCAGGTCTCCGACACCCGGGTGGTCGGCGCCACCGACCCGTACACCGAGCTGTGGGTCACGGTGAAGCCGTGGGAGAACCGCAACCGCCGCGGCGGCACGGTGTACGGCTCCTACGCGTCGCAGAACACCGGCCGCATCCAGATCCAGTCGCTCGGCGCGGTCGCCGACTTCCCGAAGGCGAACGTCGGCGACACCCTCACCGGCACCACCGCGGGCCCGCTGGACTACAACCAGTTCGGCGGCTACACGCTGATCGCGAACCGGCTCGGCACCCTCGAGAGCGGCGGCCTGGAGCGGGAGACCACCGAGAAGCAGAAGAACGGCGAGCTGGCGGTCGCGACGTACAACGTCGAGAACCTCGACCCGTCCGACGCCACCTTCGAGGAGCACGCCTCCGCGATCGTGCACCACCTCCAGGCGCCCGACATCGTGTCCCTGGAGGAGATCCAGGACAACACGGGCGCGAAGAACGACGGTACGGTCGCCGCCGACCAGACGATGCAGAAGCTGATCGACGCGATCGTCGCCGCCGGCGGCCCGCGCTACGACTGGCGCTCCATCGACCCGGTGAACAACACCGACGGGGGTGAGCCGGGCGGCAACATCCGTCAGGCGTTCCTGTTCAACCCGGAGCGGGTCTCGTTCACGGACCGCGCGGGCGGCGACGCCACGACGGCCGCCGGGGTCACCGAGGAGCGGGGCAAGGCCGCGCTGACGGTCTCCCCGGGCCGTATCGACCCGGCGAACGCGGCCTGGAACTCCAGCCGCAAGCCGCTGGTCGGGGAGTTCGCCTTCCGGGGCCGTACGGTCTTCGTGATCGCCAACCACTTCAACTCCAAGGGCGGCGACCACGGTCTGACCTCGCAGTACCAGCCGGTCCGGCGCAGCTCTGAGACGCAGCGGCACCAGCAGGCGACGCTGGTGAACTCCTTCGTCAAGGACATCCTCGCCACCCAGAAGAACGCGGACGTCGTCACGCTCGGCGACATCAACGACTTCGAGTTCTCCGGGACCACCAAGATCCTGGAGAGCGACGGCGCCCTGTGGTCGGCGGTCAAGTCGCTGCCGCGGAGCGAGCGTTACTCGTACGTCTACCAGGGCAACAGCCAGGTCCTGGACCAGATCCTGGTCAGCCCGTCGATCCGGCGCGGCTGTGACCTCGAGTACGACAGCGTGCACATCAACGCGGAGTTCCACGACCAGATCAGCGACCACGACCCGCAGGTCCTGCGCTTCAAGCCGTAACTCCCGCCCGCTCAGGGCCGGCTGAACACCTGGTTCAGCCGGCCCTGCCAGGCAGGAGGGCGGCTCAGGGTACGAGTCCGAGGGCGTGCCGGTACCGGCTGCCGGTGGACCCCCGCATGCCCGGATACGTCCGCACCCGCTCCCACTGGGGCGAGCCGGGCCCGGCGATGGCCTCGTCGTAGGCCGCGTCGCTCTCCCACTCGGCATAGTTGAGGACATGGGTGCCGTCGGTGCTGAGGTGGAAGTGCGCGGAGATCAGGCCGCGGTCGGCGTCCGGTCCGGCGAGCGCGGACAGGACCAGGTCCACCCAGTCGGCCCGCTTGCCTTCCGCGTCCGGCTCGAAGTCGACGCGGACCGTCACGATCAGCCCCGGCACCCGGGTGTCCCCGGCGGCGCGGGCGTGGCTGCGGTAGAGGCGGTAGCGGTCCAGGCGGACCCGCTCGATGCCGGGCACGGCGGTGTCGATCTCGTCGTTGCGTTCCTGGCGGAGGGTCTTGACGTAGGCCTCGTATCCCTGCTCGTCGCGCCACTGCGAGTAGTGCAGCAGGGTGGTGCCGTCGTGGCCCGCGTAGATGTGGTAGCCGAGGAGCCGGTCGCTGCCCCAGGGGCGGCCGTCCCAGGTGCGGGCGATGGCCTCGACGGTTGCCGCCTGGCGCTCGGGGGTGCCCACCCGCCAGGTGCTGAAGAAGGGCGCCCCGATCTCGGGGCGGGTCGGGTCGGGGTGGGCGTCGGTACGGCGGGTCATGGCGGGCCTCCGGTACGTCGGTGATCGGTACGGGGACCAGCCTCCGACCTCAACCTTGCTTGAGGTCAAGTGCGGGTTGCGGGACGGTTGTTGGACCGGGGCACGACGAAGGGCGGCGCGGGTCCGGTCGCCCGGTTCCGCGCCGCCCTCGATCCGGCTCAGCGACGGCCGCCGCGCCGCCGCACCGCCTGGACGACGAGCATCGCGCCCACGGCGGCCGCGCCCGCGAGCAGCACCGGTCGCGGATGCCGCAGCCCGGCCTGTACGACGGTACGGACGGGACGCGGCGCGTGGTACTCCACGGCGTGGCCCGCCCGGGTGGCCCGCTCCTGAACCGTGTGACCGGCCCAGCCGGCCCGGCCCTGGACGGAGTGACCGGCGCGGGAGGCCCGGCCCTGGACCGTGTGACCGGCGCGGGAGGCCCGGTCCTGGACCAGGTGTCGGGCCCGGGTCGCTTTGTCCTGCGCGTGGTGACCGGCCTGGGCCGCGCTGCTGCGCAGCTGCACGGTCATCGCGCCCGCCCGGTCCCTCAGGTCGGCGGCGCGCGCCCTGGCCCGCCCCTTCACATCGGCCTTGCCCGCCAACTCCTCGACGGTGATGCCGAGTTCCTTCCTCGTACGCTGTATCTGCCGACGCAGTTCGTCGGGGCCCTTGGCCCCTGTGCCCGCGTCCCCT
This sequence comes from Streptomyces sp. NPDC002779, assembly GCF_042888685.1. NCBI lineage: Bacteria > Bacillati > Actinomycetota > Actinomycetes > Kitasatosporales > Streptomycetaceae > Streptomyces > Streptomyces sp. NPDC002779. The sequence continues at coordinate 346,213 of NZ_JBIAQC010000007.1, read as the reverse complement.
GCCATGTCCGTCATCGGTGCGCCCTTTCCCTGATCTCCTCGACGTCCGCCCTGACGTTGCCGGGGGTTTCCTCGGGTGTGGCAGGCGCGGCACGCCTCAGCTGGGCACGACCGGTCGCGCCGGGCACGCCCGCGACGGCGAACAGCACCGCCGTCACGATCAGTGCCGCCGCCCAGACGGACAGCTCCGGCGAGAGGGAGCCGACCGAACGACGCTCGTCGTGCTCCGACCCGGTGGCCGTGGTCCCGGTCACGGTGTCCGCCTCCTCTCGGTTCGGAACACTCCGGGTACCCGCACCGGTCCCCGCTACCCTTGGCGTCCGCCGCCCGGACCGCGCTGCCCGAGCCGCGCCAGCTGACTCTGGAACCAGTCCAGGCGCGCCTGCAACAGGGCTGCCTCGGCGGCCAGTTCGGGCACCCCGAGCTCCTCGCCGGAGGCGACGGCACCGCCCTCCCCCGCCACCACCCGCAGCCCTTCCCCGGCCAGCCGCGCGAACCCCGCGAGCGAGACGGACGTACGGTCCCGCAGACAGCCCGCGCAGGAGGGGGCCAGGCCCAGCCAGCCGGGCCGGCCCCAGCCCGCGTCGGCCAGCGCGACGGCGACCGCGCCGCACCGGCAGGGGCCGACGGTGGCGGTGCGCACCCGCTGCCGCGCGTAGCGGAAGCCCAGCTCGAAGCGGAGGTAGCGGCCCAGCACCGTGACCTCCAGCAGCACGGCGGCCCGGTGCTCGGCCGTGCACAGCAGCGCCTCGGCGGCCGTACGGTCGTGCACGCAGTGGAAGCCGCAGTCGCAGCGCCGGTGCGGCGCCCGGTGCCGGAGGCCGTAGACGCAGGACGCGTCGGCCAGGACCCCGTAGGGCAGCGCGCCGCCGAGCGACACGCCGGTGAAGCCCGCCCGGGTGCGGTCGTGGGACAGCACCGGGTGGGCGATCTTGTAGCCGGTCGGCGGCTCCGTCGGGCGTTCCTCCGGAAGCCAGGGCCTCATCGGGCCGCCGGTACCTCTTCGGCGGCCCGCGCTTCCACGATCTCCTCGGTGGGGGCGGGGAGTTCGGGCTCTTCGTCGTGGATCAGCGGCCGCTCTTCAGCGACTCCGGTGGCGAGTGCCTTGCCGAGCTTCATGACGCCTCCAGGACCAGGGGTCGTTGACCGTCCCGGCCATGGTGACCCATGGCGCCCCGGTCGGAACAGAGGGCCTCGACTCCCCACCCGACAGGGATGCTTAACGATACCTCGCAGAAAATTTAAGTGGAGCTTCACAGTCGAGCTGCCGACACTACAGGCATGACGACCACGAACTCCCCCTTCGGCCGCGCCCTCTGCGCCATGATCACGCCCTTCACCGAGGAGGGTGCGCTCGATCTCGCCGGGGCGCAGCGGCTCGCCGACCGGCTGGTGTCCGGGGGCTGCGACGGTCTGGTGCTGTCGGGCACCACGGGCGAGTCGCCGACCACGACGGACGAGGAGAAGACCCTGCTCGTCCGCGCGGTGCGGGAGGCGGTGGGCGAGCGGGCCTCGGTGCTGGCCGGGGTCGGCACCTTCGACACCCGGCACACCGTCGAGCTGGCCCTGGCCGCCGAAAAGGCGGGCGCGGACGGGGTGTTGGTGGTAGCGCCGTACTACAGCAAGCCCCCGCAGGACGCGCTGGAGGCGCACTTCCGTGAGGTCGCCGACGCCTCGGGACTCCCGCTCGTGGTCTACGACATCCCCGGCCGCACCGGCGTCCGCGTCGAGCCGGACACCCTGCTCCGGCTCGCCGAGCACCCGAGGATCGTCGCGGTGAAGGACTGCTCCTACGACTTCCTCGCCGCCCAGAAGGTCATGGCCCGCACGGAGTTGGCGTACTACGCGGGCTGCGACGAGCACAATCTCGCGCTGTACGCGGTGGGTGGCGCGGGGTACATCAGTACGGTGTCCAACGCGGCGCCCGGCCGACTCCTGGCCGTGCTGGACGCGTTCGACGCGGGTGAGACGGCGGAAGCGGCCCGGCTCCAGCAGCGGGCCACCCCGCTGGTGGAGGCGATGATGGCGGCGGGCCTGCCCGGCTCGGTCACCGCCAAGGCGCTGCTGACCGAACTGGGCCTGCCCGCGGGCCCGGTCCGCGCCCCCTTGCGTCCCGCCGGCCGCGAGGCGACCGACGGGCTGCTGAGGGCCTACCGGAGCCTGGTGGACGCCTGATCAGCGCCGGGCGAAGACCGGCTCCCAGCCCCACTGCAGCGAGTCCCCCTGGGCGCGCGGCCCGCTGAGCCAGCGCAGCCGGTCACTGCCGATGGTGACCAGCGCGAGCCGGGGCTCGTACGCCTCCTTGCCCGCGGACCGCTCCCAGGCGATGAGCCGCCGCTCGTCCGCCCAGGCGAGGAGTTCGACGCCGCGCACCTTGGCGATCTCCTTGCCGGTGCGGGGGTCCCGGATCGAGGAGTACGACTTGTCCGGCACCTCCCGGGTCAGGCCGAGCGCGGCGAGGGTGCCGTCCGGGGAGAGCCGGGCGGCGACGTCCGACCTCAGATGCCGCTCGGCGGCCGGAGCGGCGACCGGGGCGCCGGTGAGGTCGTAGAACTTCTGCATCCCGTCCCGGCTGCCGATGATCCTCGACTGCACCAGTCGCCCGTCGCGGCTGAACTGGAGGTCCGAACGGACGCTGACGTGCCGCCGCTCGGAGGGGAGGGGGCGCCATGGGCCGCCGGTGCCCTGCGCGGGATCCAGGACGATGAAGCCGGTCCGGGGCGTCTCCCCGAAGGGCTCGCGCCAGGCCACGTCGCCCTCCGTGCCGTACGCCTTCTCGCGAGCATCGGGATGCCGGTCGTAGGTCGTCGCCAGGAGCTGCGTCCCGTCGTACGACCAGGCGAGCCCGCCGACGCCCCGCCGGACCGGGATCCACCGCTCGACCTCCCCCGTCGCGAGGTCGAGCAGCCCGATCCGGCGGGCGGGCAGCGTGCGCTCCAGCACGGCGGCGGTGCGCACGCCCGGGGCGACGGCGACGAACGACCACCGGTCGTCCTTCTCGTACCGGCCGGTCCCGGGATCGAGCAGCCAGTAGGTCCGCCGGGCGATGCCGGTCTCGGTGGTCCGCTGCTCGAGCTCCGTCGTGAAGTAGGCGGCCAGCACCGCCTCGCCCGCCGCGATCAGCTCGCGGGGCGGCGACTGGTCGGGGTGCGCGCTGGTGCCGTGGCCGCCGTCCAGGAGGCCCGCGGGCCGCACGTCGTCCTTGCCGGAGTCCAGGTGCGGGACGGCGACCGCGAGGGCGACGACGGTCACGGCGGCCGCGGCGACGGCGGTGATCCTCCGGGTGCGCCGGCGCCGCCGTACGGCCAGGACGCGGTCCGCCCATCCGGGGCGGGCCGGGGGCTGCTCCTCGGCGGTCTCCCGCAGGGCGGCACGGACGAGTTCCTCGACGTTCACGGACGTACCTCCGCGGGAGACAGGCCGGGCAGGCGTTCCGCCGCCGTGAGGGCGGCCAGCTCCGGCGCGAGGGTGCGCAGCCGGGCGAGGGAGCGGTGGGTGGTGGACCGTACGGTGCCGACGGAGCAGCCGAGGAGGGCGGCCACCTCGGCCTCGGGCAGGTCCTCGAAGTAGCGCAGCACCAGCACGGTGCGCTGCCGGGGGGTGAGCCGGGCGAGCGCGCCGCGCAGCACCAGCCGCAGGTCGGCGGCGGCGGAGTCGTCGGGACGGGCGCCGGTGTCGGGCGGTTCGGCGACACTCAGCTCGCGCCGCCGCCACTTCAGCCGCCAGCGGCTGATCTGCTGCCGGTACAGGATCTGCCGGACGTACGCCTCGGGTTCTTCGATCCGGTGCCAGCGTCCGGCCGCCCTGATCAGCGCGTTCTGCAGCAGGTCCTCGCCGGCGTGCCGGTCCCCTCCGCTGAGCAGCACGGCGGTCCTCAGCAACGCGGACGAACGGTTCTCCACGAACTCCCGGAACCCGGCCTGCGCCTCGGCGTCCATCGCCACCTTCACTCCCCCGGCCGGACCCGCTGCCCGCCCCTCCACCGGGAATGACGCGCACGGCGGCGCCCCGCTATGCCAGGTCCCCCGAGAAAAATTTCCCGCCGCCCCGCCACGGCTCCCGTACGGTGACGAGGTGAGCCGCCCCCTGCTGTTCCTGGACGTCGACGGCCCCCTCAACCCCTGGGCCGCCAAGCCCCAGCGCCGCCCGGAGGGTTACACCACGATCCGTGCGACCGTCCGCCCCGGCCGCCCGCTCCGCGTCTGGCTCAACCCCTCCCACGGCCCGTCCCTGCTGACCCTCGCCTACGACCTGTGCTGGGCCACGACCTGGATGGACGCCGCCAACCGCTGGATCGCCCCGGTGATCGGCCTCCCCGAGCTCCCCTGGGTCGACTTCGGCGAGGTCCTGTTCGCGGAGCGCCCGGACGGGGTGCACTGGAAGACGGCGGCGATCGTGGAGTACGCGGCGGGCCGCCCGTTCGCGTGGGTGGACGACGAACAGAGCGGGGCGGACGAGAGGTACGTGGCGGAACATCACGCGGGCCCGGCACTGCTGCACCACGTCGACCCGAGGATCGGTCTGCGGGAGGAAGACTTCACGGCCCTGGAGGAATTCGCGGCCACGCTTGCCGCCTAGGGGCGCGGGGAACTGCGCGACCGGCTCCCACCGGCCCGCAGCTTCACCACGCCCCCGGCACCAGCTAGTTGTGGCTGTGCAGGATCTCGTTCAGGCCGCCCCACACCGCGTTGTTCGGACGGGCCTCGACCGTTCCCGTGACGGAGTTCCGGCGGAACAGGATGTTCGACGCCCCGGACAGCTCGCGAGCCTTCACGATCTGGCCGTCGGGCATCGTGACGCGGGTGCCGGCGGTGACGTACAGCCCCGCCTCCACCACGCACTCGTCGCCCAGGGCGATGCCGACGCCCGCCTCGGCGCCGACCAGGCACCGCTCGCCGATGGAGATGATCACGTTGCCGCCACCCGACAGCGTGCCCATCGTGGAGGCGCCGCCGCCGATGTCCGAGCCGTCCCCGACGACGACGCCCGCGGAGATGCGGCCCTCGACCATCGACGTGCCGAGCGTGCCCGCGTTGAAGTTCACGAAGCCCTCGTGCATGACGGTCGTGCCCTCGGCGAGGTGCGCGCCCAGGCGGACCCGGTCGGCGTCGGCGATCCGCACGCCCTTCGGCGCGACGTAGTCCGTCATGCGCGGGAACTTGTCCACGGACGTCACCTGAAGGTGCAGTCCCTCCGCGCGGGCGTTCAGCCGGACCTTCTCGATGTCGTCGACGGCGACCGGCCCGAGCGAGGTCCAGGCGACATTCGCGAGGAAGCCGAACATGCCGTCCAGGCTCTGGCCGTGCGGCTTGACCAGGCGGTGGGAGAGCAGGTGCAGCCGCAGGTACACGTCGTGCGCGTCGATCGGCTTCGCGTCGAGCGAGGAGATGACCGTGCGGACCGCGACGACCTCGACACCCCGGCGGGCGTCCGGGCCGATCGCCTTGGCGGCGCCCTCGCCGAGCAGTTCCACGGCCGCCTCGGCGGACAGCCGCTCCGTACCGGACGGGCCGGGCTCGGCGGCGAGCTCGGGCGCGGGGAACCAGGTGTCGAGGACGGTGCCGTCGGCAGCGATCGTGGCGAGCCCGGCGGCAACGGCGCCGGTGGTGCGAGGTGCAGTCGTGTCGGTCATGACGGCAACCTAACTTGGCAGCCCCCACCAGGGCGAACCGATCCCCCCGCCATCTCACGTGCCGGGCGCACGCCGGTGGAGGGTTCACGCCCGCCTCGGGCGGCTCAGGGGCCGATGACCCGCCTCAGCATCTCCCGTGCGTACTCCTCGTCGTACGGCGTCCCGGTGAGCAGGACCTGGAGGCAGATGCCGTCCATCAGTGCTACCAGGGCCCGTGCCGTGACCGGGTCCGTGTGCCGGGCGAGCCGGGCGACTAGGTCGGCCGCCCATTCGGCGGCGACGGGACGCAGGGCGGGGCGGCGCAGGGCCGCCAGGTACAGCTCGTACTCCAGCTCGACACCGGTGCGGTCGCCCGCCAGCCATTCGCCCATCCATCCGGCGAGTTCGCGGGCGAGGTCGGCGCCCGGTTCCTGGAGGCCGCCGCGGGCGGCGATGACCTTGGCGAAGCCCTCGTTCGCCTGGCGCAGGGCCGCGACCATCAGCTCGTCGAGGGTCGCGAAGTGGTACGTCGTCGAGCCGAGCGGGACATCGGCCTGCGCCGCGACCGAGCGATGGGTGAGCCCCGCGAGGCCCTTCTCGCCCACGACCCGGATCGCGGCGTCGATGATCCGCTGCCGCCGCTCGGGGTCGTAGCGCCGGGCCATCAGTGCGCGCCGCCCAGGTTCAGCACCACGACCCCCGCCACGATCAGCAGGATCCCCGCGACCTTGGTGACGGTCAGCGCCTCCCCGAACGCCACGAGCCCGATGACGGCGATGCTCGCGGTGCCGACCCCGGCCCAGATCGCGTACGCGGCGCCGATCCCCACGGTCTTCAGGGTCTGGGCGAGCAGCGCGAAGGAGACGACGTAGCCGAACGCCGTCAGCAGCGAGGGCCAGAGCTTGCTGAAACCGGCGCTGTACTTCATGGCGGTGGTCGCGGCCACCTCGGCGGCGATGGCGCCGGCGAGCGTGAGGTATCCCATGTGTACGAGCGTACACATCATGCGTACACCTGTACACAGGGAGGCCGCACAAGCCGTCACAACGCGGAAGCGGCGACGCCCCCTAGGGGCATCGCCGCTTCCGCGCTTGCCATCTCAGACGTTGAACCCGAGCGCCCGAAGCTGCTCGCGGCCGTCGTCCGTGATCTTGTCCGGGCCCCACGGCGGCATCCAGACCCAGTTGATGCGCAGCTCGTTGACGAGGCCGTCCGTGGCGGACTTGGCCTGGTCCTCGATGACATCCGTCAGCGGACAGGCCGCCGAGGTCAGGGTCATGTCGATCGTCGCGATGTTCGCGTCGTCGATGTGGATGCCGTAGATCAGGCCGAGGTTGACCACGTCGATCCCCAGTTCGGGGTCGACGACGTCGTACAGCGCCTCGCGGACTTCTTCCTCCGAGGCCGGCTTCATCTCAACGGTCTCGCTCATGCCGTCTTCCTTTCCGCGTCGGCTCCGCCCAGGGCTTGGGCCGTTGCGTCCTTCCACGCCATCCAGCTCAGGAGAGCGCACTTGACCCGCGCCGGGTACTTGGAGACTCCCGCGAACGCGACCGCGTCCTCCAGGACCTCCTCCATCGCGTCATCGGGCTCGATCTTCCCCTTGGACTGCATCAGCTCCAGGAAGGTCTCCTGGATCTTCTGCGCGTCGGAGAGGTCCTTGCCGACCAGCAGGTCGTTCAGCACCGAGGCCGAGGCCTGGCTGATCGAGCAGCCCTGCCCCTCGTACGAGACGTCCTTGATCGTCGTGCCGTCGTACTTCACGCGGAGTGTGATCTCGTCGCCGCACGTCGGGTTGACGTGGTGCACCTCGGCATCGCCATCCCTCAGACCACGCCCGTGCGGGTGCTTGTAGTGGTCCAGGATGACTTCCTGGTACATCGAGTCCAGCTTCATGCGATCGCTCGTCCCGTCCCTCAGCCGAAGAAGTTCCGCACGTGCTCCAGGCCGTCCACCAGAGCGTCGATCTCGGCCGGCGAGGAGTACAGATAGAACGACGCTCGCGTGGTCGCAGGAATTCCGTACCGCAGGCAGACCGGACGGGCGCAGTGGTGGCCCACCCGGACCGCGATGCCCTGCTCGTCCAGTACCTGGCCGACGTCGTGCGGGTGGATGTCCCCGAGCGTGAAGGAGATCGCAGCGCCCCGGTCCTCGGCCGTGGTGGGGCCGATGATCCTGAGGTCGGGGACCTCCTGCAGGCGCCGCACCGCGTACTCGGTGAGCGCGTGCTCGTGGGCGAGGATCCTGTCCATGCCGATCGAGTTCAGGTAGTCGATCGCCGCGCCCAGACCGACCGCCTGCGCGATCGGCGGGGTGCCCGCCTCGAACTTGTGCGGGGCGGGAGCGTACGTCGACGAGTGCATCGACACCGTCTCGATCATCTCGCCGCCGCCGAGGAACGGAGGCAGGTCCTCCAGCAGCTCCTGACGGCCCCACAGAACGCCGATGCCGGTCGGGCCGCACATCTTGTGGCCGGTGAAGGCCACGAAGTCGGCCTGGAGGGCCTGGACGTCCATCGGCATGTGCGGGGCGGCCTGGGAGGCGTCGATGCAGACGAGCGCACCGACCTCCTGGGCGCGCCGGATGATCGTCTCGACCGGGTTGACCGTGCCCAGGATGTTGGAGACCAGCACGAAGGAGACGATCTTCGTCTTCTCGGTGATGATCTCGTCGATGTTGGACAGGTCGAGCCGGCCGTCGTCGGTCAGGCCGAACCACTTCAGCTTCGCGCCCGTGCGCTGCGCGAGCAGCTGCCACGGCACGATGTTGGAGTGGTGCTCCATCTCGGTGATGACGATCTCGGTCTCGGCGTCCACGCGGTAGGGCTCGTCGGCCCAGCCCAGCATGTTCGCCACGAGGTTCAGCGACTCCGAGGCGTTCTTGGTGAAGATCACCTCGTCGCGGCTGGGCGCGTTGATGAACGCGGCGACCTTGTCGCGCGCGCCCTCGTACAGCGCCGTGGCCTCCTCGGCGAGCACATGCACACCGCGGTGGACGTTGGCGTTGTAGCGCTCGTAGTACTCGCTCAGGGCGTCCAGCACCTGGCGCGGCTTCTGCGAGGTCGCCGCGTTGTCCAGGTACACGAGCTTCCGGTCGTCGTGGACCATGCGGTCCAGGATCGGGAAGTCCTTGCGGATCGCCTCGGTGTCGAGGAGGCCCGGCAGCTGCGTCACGCTGATGCCCCACCCTTCGTGTATACCTCGTAACCCTCGTTCTCCAGCTTGTCGGCGAGCTCGGCGCCGCCGGACTCGACGATGCGGCCGCCGGAGAAGACGTGGACGTGGTCGGGCTTGATGTAGCGCAGGATGCGCGTGTAGTGCGTGATCAGCAGGGTGCCGACCTCGCCGCTCTCACGGATCCGGTTGACGCCCTCGGAGACGATGCGCAGGGCGTCGACGTCGAGGCCGGAGTCGGTCTCGTCGAGGATGGCGACCTTCGGCTTGAGCAGCTCCAGCTGGAGGATCTCGTGGCGCTTCTTCTCACCGCCGGAGAAGCCCTCGTTGACGTTGCGCTCGGCGAAGGAGGGGTCCATATTGAGGCGCTCCATGGCCTCCCGGACCTCCTTCACCCAGGTGCGCAGCTTGGGGGCCTCGCCGCGGATGGCGGTGGCGGAGGTGCGCAGGAAGTTCGACACGGACACACCGGGGACCTCGACCGGGTACTGCATCGCGAGGAACAGGCCGGCGCGGGCGCGCTCGTCGACGGACATCTCCAGGACGTCCTCGCCGTCGAGGGTGACGGTGCCGCCGGTGATCGTGTACTTCGGGTGACCGGCCAGCGAGTAGGCGAGAGTCGACTTGCCGGAGCCGTTGGGGCCCATGATGGCGTGCGTCTCGCCCTGCTTCACGGTGAGGTCGACACCCTTGAGGATTTCCTTCGTGCCGTTCTCGACCTCGACGGTGACGTGCAGGTCTCGGATTTCAAGCGTAGCCATGGGTGCCTCAGGACTCCTGGGTGAGGGAGACGAGCACGTCGTCCCCTTCGATCTTTACGGGGTATACGGGGACGGGGCGCGTCGCGGGAAGGCCGGACGGCTTGCCGGTGCGGAGGTCGAACGCGGAGCCGTGCAGCCAGCACTCGATCTGGCAGTCCTCCACCTCGCCCTCGGAGAGCGAGACGTTCGCGTGGGAGCAGATGTCGTGGATGGCGAACACCTCCCCCTCGGTACGGACGACCGAGACCGGCGTGCCGTCGAGTTCCACCCGCCTCGGGGTGTCCTCCTCCAGCTCGCTCAGCCCACAGGCGCGTACGAAAGCCATCAGACCGTGGCCTCCAGCTCCTCGTCGATCTTCACGAGGAGCCGCTCCTCGATGTCGTCGACACCGATCTGCTGGACCAGCTCGGCGAAGAAGCCGCGGACCACGAGGCGGCGGGCGTCGTGCTCCGGGATGCCGCGGGCCATCAGGTAGAAGAGCTGCTCGTCGTCGAAGCGGCCGGTGGCCGAAGCGTGGCCGGCGCCGACGATCTCGCCGGTCTCGATCTCCAGGTTCGGCACCGAGTCGACGCGGGCGCCGTCGGTGAGGACCAGGTTGCGGTTCATCTCGTAGGTGTCGGTGCCCTCGGCCTTGGCCTCGATGAGCACGTCGCCGATCCAGACCGCATGCGCAGCGTCGCCCTGGAGCGCGCCCTTGTAGACGACGTTCGACTTGCAGTGCGGGGTGTTGTGGTCGACCAGGAGGCGGTGCTCCTGGTGCTGACCGGCGTCGGTGAAGTACAGCCCGAACAGCTCGGCCTCGCCGCCGGGGCCCGCGTAGGTGACGCGCGGGTGCAGCCGTACGAGGTCGCCGCCGAAGGTCACCACGACCGACTTGAAGCTCGCGTCCCGCCCGATCAGGGTGTTGTGCTGAGCGACGTGCACGGCCTTGTCGTCCCAGTCCTGAACGCAGACGACGGTGAGCTTGGCGCCGTCGCCCAGGAGGTAGTCGACGTTGGCGGCGAGCACCGCGTCACCGGTGTGGTCGATGACCACGACGGCTTCGGCGAAGGCGCCCAGCTCGATGACCTGGTGGCCGAAGGCGGTGCCGCCCTCGCCGTGCACCGCGATGCGGATCGGCTCGGTGAGCACGGTCTCCTTCGGCACGGTCACCACGGAGGCCTTCTCGAAGGCGGAGTACGCCTGGGCCGCGATGCGGTCCACGGGGGTGCCCGCCCGGCCGAGCCGCGCGTCGTCGCGGCCGACGGTCTCGACGACGACACCCTCGGGCGCCTCGACGGTGACCTTCACGCCGTCGCCGGTGGCGGTGGCGGTGCCGTCGTGCAGGCCGCGCAGGCGGTCCAGCGGGGTGAACCGCCACTCCTCCTCACGGCCGTGCGGGACCGGGAAGTCCGCCACGTCGAAGGAGGGGGGCGCGCTCATGCGCGTGGCGACGGTCGACTCTGCGGCCACCGCGATCTGGCCGGCGGTGGTCGAGCCCACCGGGATGTTCTGAGCCTCAGCCATGGCTGTCGGTCTGCTCTCTTCCTACGTCAGATATTCGCTAGCTGTTCCGGAGGGCGGGCGTCAGCCGACCGCGCCTTCCATCTGCAGCTCGATCAGCCGGTTGAGCTCGAGGGCGTACTCCATGGGCAGCTCCTTGGCGATCGGCTCGACGAAACCGCGCACGATCATCGCCATCGCCTCGAACTCGCTCAGACCGCGGCTCATCAAGTAGAAGAGCTGGTCCTCGGAGACCTTGGAGACGGTCGCCTCGTGGCCCATGGACACGTCGTCCTCGCGGACGTCCACGTAGGGGTACGTGTCGGAGCGGGAGATGGTGTCGACGAGCAGCGCGTCGCACAGCACGTTCGACTTGGAGCCGTGGGCGCCCTCCCCGATCTCCACCAGACCGCGGTAGGAGGTGCGGCCGCCGCCGCGCGCCACCGACTTGGAGACGATGTTGGAGGAGGTGTTCGGCGCCATGTGGACCATCTTGGAACCGGCGTCCTGGTGCTGGCCCTCGCCGGCGAAGGCGATGGACAGGGTCTCGCCCTTGGCGTGCTCGCCCATCAGGTAGACGGCCGGGTACTTCATCGTCACCTTGGAGCCGATGTTGCCGTCGATCCACTCCATGGTCGCGCCCTCGTACGCCACGGCGCGCTTGGTGACCAGGTTGTAGACGTTGTTCGACCAGTTCTGGATGGTCGTGTAGCGGCAGCGGGCGTTCTTCTTGACGATGATCTCGACGACCGCGGAGTGCAGCGAGTCCGACTTGTAGATCGGGGCGGTGCAGCCCTCGACGTAGTGCACGTAGGCACCCTCGTCGACGATGATCAGGGTCCGCTCGAACTGGCCCATGTTCTCCGTGTTGATCCGGAAGTAGGCCTGGAGCGGGATCTCGACGTGGACGCCCGGCGGCACGTAGATGAAGGAGCCGCCCGACCACACGGCGGTGTTCAGGGAGGCGAACTTGTTGTCGCCGACCGGGATGACGGTGCCGAAGTACTCCTTGAAGAGCTCCGGGTGCTCCTTCAGCGCGGTGTCGGTGTCGAGGAAGATGACGCCCTGCTCCTCCAGGTCCTCGCGGATCTGGTGGTAGACGACCTCCGACTCGTACTGGGCGGCGACACCGGCGACGAGGCGCTGCTTCTCCGCCTCGGGGATGCCCAGCTTGTCGTAGGTGTTCTTGATGTCCTCGGGCAGGTCCTCCCAGGACTCCGCCTGCTTCTCCGTCGAGCGCACGAAGTACTTGATGTTGTCGAAGTCGATGCCCGACAGGTCCGAGCCCCAGTTCGGCATGGGCTTCTTCGCGAAGAGCTTCAGACCCTTGAGGCGGAGCTTGGTCATCCACTCCGGCTCGGACTTCTTCGAGGAGATGTCCAGGACGACGTCCTCGTTGAGACCGCGCTTGGCCGCAGCACCGGCTACGTCGGAGTCGGCCCAGCCGTACTCGTACTTGCCCAGGCCCTCGAGCTCAGGGTGGGCAGTCTCCGTGGGGAGAGTCATGCGGGGTTCCTCCCGGCCGTGCTTGCAGATGCGTTGTGGGAAATCTTGGGGATGAACGTCGTGCAGACGCCGTCGCCGTGCGCGATGGTCGCCAGTCGCTGGACGTGGGTTCCGAGCAGCTGGGAGAAGATCTCGGTCTCCGCCTCGCAGAGCTGCGGGAACTTCTCCGCGACGTGGGCGACGGGGCAGTGGTGCTGGCACAGCTGTTCGCCGACCGGGGCGCTACGCGCGGTAGCAGCGTACCCGTCCGCGCTCAAGGCCCTGGCCAGGGCTTCGGTCCGCTCCTCGGGGGCGGCGGCCTCGATGGCCTCGCGGTACGCGGTCGCCTGCTCGGCGATCCTCGCGCGGGCGAAGGCGACGACGGCCTCGTCCCCGCCGAACCGCTCCTGGATGAAGCGCAGGGCGTCGGTGGCGAGCTTGTCGTAGGACTGGTCGAAGGCGTCACGTCCGCAGTCGGTGAGCGCGAAGACCTTGGCGGGGCGACCCCGGGTCCGGGCGCCGTACACCCGCTGCTCGCGCGCTTCCACGACGTCGTCGACGACGAGGGCGTCCAGATGCCGTCGTACGGCGGCCTGGGTGAGCCCCAGCCGGACGGCCAGCTCGGCGACGGTCGACGGGCCGTGATCCAGGATGGACCGCGCGACCCGGTTGCGGGTGGACCGCTCACCGGTCGCGAGCTCCTCATGGGCCTCGCCGACGTTTTTCACAACGCCATTGTTGCGTAATTCCTCAGACTCCGGCAAGCGGCACTCGAACCCGTGGACGGTGCCCTGCGTCACTTAGGTAAACCTAACGTGACCTGGGCAAACGATCTTTGATCGATCACACCCGACCGGAATCCACTGGCGCCGCGCACCCCCTTCGAGGACACTCCCCAGACATGCCCACACCCCCTCCGACCGGCCCACTTGTCACTCGGACGACCGTCGCCGACGGCCTTCGCGACCTGGGCGTCAAACCCGGTGAAATCCTCCTCGTGCACGCTTCGCTCAGCTCGCTCGGCTGGGTCTGCGGCGGCGCCGTCGCGGTCGTCCAGGGACTGCTCGACGCGCTCGGCCCCGAGGGCACGGTGGTGGTCCCCGCCCAGTCCGGCGACTTGTCCGACCCCGCCGTCTGGGGAAATCCCCCGGTCCCCGAGGAGTGGTGGGAGACGATCCGGGCCACCATGCCCGCGTACGACCCGCTGGTCACGCCCACCCGGGGGGTCGGCGTGATCCCGGAGACCGTACGGACCTGGCCCGGCGCCCTGCGCAGCGCACACCCGCAGACCTCCTTCGCCGCTCTCGGACCGCGCGCGGCCGAGATCCTGGACGGACACGCCCCGGACTGCCGGCTCGGCGAGCGGAGCCCGCTGGCGCGGCTGGAGGCGCTGCACGCGCGCGTGCTGCTGCTCGGTGCCGGCTACGACGCCTGCACCAGCTTCCACCTCGCCGAATACCGCATCCCCGCTCCCCGCGTGACGGTGGGCCGCCCCGGCCTGCGCGGCTGGGAGACCGTCACCGAGGTGTCGATCAGCTCGGACCGCTTCGACGAGCTGGGTCACGACTTCGAGCGGGACCGTCCCGTCGTCCGTGGCCGGGTGGGCGCGGCCGGTGTGCGGCTGTTCCCCATGGCGGACGCGGTGGGCTACGCGCGGCGGTGGCTCCAGACGCACCGTCCCTGGGAGGAGACCTGAACCCGGCGCTCCCGGCGGGCGGGCGGCTACCTAGACTCTTGAGCCATGCGAACTGACCCCGTGGTCCAGGTCCGGGCCCTGGTGAAGCGGTACGGCACGAAGACCGCGGTGGACGGCCTCGACCTGGTGGCCCGGGCGGGCGTGACCGCCGTACTGGGGCCCAACGGCGCGGGCAAGACGACCACGGTCGAGACCTGCGAGGGATACCGCAGGCCGGACTCCGGGACGGTACGGGTGCTGGGCCTGGACCCGGTGCGGCAGTCCGCCGAACTCCGCCCGCGGATCGGCGTCATGCTCCAGTCCGGCGGCGTGTACTCCGGCGCCCGCGCCGACGAGATGCTCCGCCACGTGGCGAGGCTGCACGCCCACCCCCTGGACGTGGACGCCCTCATCGAGCGGCTGGGCCTGGGCGGCTGCGGCCGGACCACCTACCGTCGGCTCTCCGGCGGCCAGCAGCAGCGGCTCGCGCTCGCCATGGCCGTCGTGGGCCGCCCCGAGCTGGTGTTCCTGGACGAGCCGACCGCGGGGCTCGACCCGCAGGCCCGCCGCTCGACCTGGGACCTGGTCCGCGATCTGCGCGCCGACGGGGTCTCCGTCATCCTCACCACCCACTACATGGACGAGGCCGAGCAGCTCGCCGACGACGTGGCGATCATCGACGCCGGCCGGGTCATCGCCCAGGGCTCCCCCGAGGAGCTGTGCCGCGGCGGCGCCGAGAACACCCTGCGCTTCTCCGGCCGCCCCGGCCTGGACGTCGGCTCCCTGCTCAAGGCGCTCCCCGCCGAGTGCACGGCCGCCGAGCTGACCCCGGGCTCGTACCGGGTGGCCGGGAAGGTCGACCCGCAACTGCTCGCCACGGTCACCTCCTGGTGCGCCCAGCACGGGGTGATGCCGGACCGGATCTCGGTGGAGCGGCACACCCTGGAAGACGTTTTCCTGGAGCTCACAGGCAAGGAACTGCGCTCATGACCGCCGGTACTTACACACCGAGGCCCGGGGCCGCCCCGCTCCCCCGCATGATCATGGCGCAGGCCGCGCTGGAGACGAGGATGCTCCTGCGCAACGGCGAGCAGCTGCTGCTCACCGTGATCATCCCGACCCTGCTGCTGGTGCTGTTCTCCACGGTGGACATCGTCGACACCGGCGAGGGCGAGGCCGTGGACTTCCTCGCCCCCGGCATCCTCGCGCTCGCGGTGATGTCGACCGCGTTCACCGGCCAGGCCATCGCCACCGGCTTCGAGCGGCGCTACGGCGTGCTGAAGCGGCTCGCCGCCTCCCCGCTGCCGCGCTGGGGCCTGATGACGGCGAAGACGCTGTCGGTCCTGGTCACCGAGGTGCTCCAGGTGCTCCTGGTGACGGTGATCGCCTTCACGCTCGGCTGGGACCCGCAGGGCAGTCCGGCGGCCGTGGTGCTCCTGCTGATCCTGGGCACGGCCGCCTTCTCCGGCCTGGGCCTGCTGATGGCGGGCACGCTCCCGGCGGAGGCCACGCTCGCCGCCGCCAACCTGGTCTTCCTGCTGCTGCTCCTGGGCGGCGGGGTCGTCGTGCCGCTGGACAGGTTCCCGGACGCGGCGCAGGACGTGCTCGGGCTGCTGCCGATCGCGGCGCTGTCGGACGGGCTGCGGGACGTGCTGCGGCACGGGACCGGGATGCCCTGGGCCGATCTGGGGATCCTCGCGGTGTGGGCGGTGGCCGGGCTGGCCGCGGCCGGGAAGTTCTTCCGCTGGGAGTAACCCCTCGTGAAAGCGTGCACAAGCCCGGGCCTACGATAGGTCGCGTGCCGAATCTGACCCGCGCCGACGCCGTAGCGGCCGTGCGCAACCCGCTCGCCTTCATCGCCGCACGCTGGACCCCGGATCCCAGGACGGTCCGGCGGGCGGCGCTCGCCGCGCTCGTCATGTCGGTGGTCATCGTGGTCACCGGCGGAGCGGTGCGGCTGACCGGCTCCGGGCTCGGCTGCCCGACCTGGCCGAAGTGCACCGAGGACTCGATCAACAACACCGCCGAGATGGGCATCCACGGCTACATCGAGTTCGGCAACCGCCTGCTGACGTACGTGCTGTGCGCGGCCGTCGGCTGGGCGATCATCGCCGCCCGCTCGCAGAAGCCGTACCGGCGCAGCCTGACCCGGCTGGGCTGGACGCAGTTCTGGGTGGTGATGGGCAACGCCGTTCTCGGCGGGATCGTCGTGCTCGTCGGCCTGAACCCGTACACGGTCGCCGCGCACTTCCTGCTCTCCTCGGCGCTGATCGCGGTCGCCACGGTGATGTGGCAGCGCACCCGGGAGGGTGACACCGAGCCCCGTCCGCTGGTGGGCAAGGCGGTGCAGCAGCTGGTCTGGGTCCTGGTCGCGGCGAGCGTGCTGCTGATCGCGGTCGGCACGGTCGTCACCGGGGCCGGACCGCACGCGGGCGACTCCAGCGAGGTCGAGCGCATGCCCCTGGACTGGGAGAGCGTGAGCAAGCTGCACGCGGTCCTGGCCTGGATCGTGGTGACCCTGACCTTCGCCCTGTGGTTCGTCCTCAAGGCGGTCGACGCGCCGAAGGGCCCGCCGGCCCGCACCCGGGACCTGTTCCTAATCCTGCTGGCCCAGGGTGCCGTCGGCTACATCCAGTACTTCACGGACCTGCCCGAGGTCCTGGTCGGCCTCCATATGTTCGGCTCCTGCCTGGTGTGGATCGCTGTCCTGCGGGTGCTGCTGTCGCTGCGCGAGCGTCCGGTCACCGACCCGGCCGTCCCGGCCCCGGCCCTCACCGACCGGCTCGAACCCGCCTCCGGCTGACCGCGGCGCGATCAGTCCAGCCCGTACACCCGCCGGGCGTTCCCCGCCGCGATCAGGCCCGCCACCCGCTGGGCGTCCGCCAGGGACCAGGCGTCGTCCGCGACCCAGGTGCCGAGGACCCGGGCGAGGGCCTCGCGGAAGAGGCGGGCGCCCACGACGTGGAGTTCCGGGAGTTCCTGGCCGCCGCTGGAGAAGAGGATCTTGCCGAAGGGGGCGAGTTCCAGGATCTCCGCGAGGACGGTCGCCGCGCGGGCGCCGGTGCGGACCAGGGTGGCGCCCGAGTCGGCGTAGACATGGGGGAAGACGCCGGCCAGGTGGGCGGCGTGCCGGTGGTACGGGTAGCCGTGCAGCAGGACCAGGTCCGTGCCGAGGCCCGCCGTGGCGCGGACGAAGTCCGTGAGCAGCACCGGATCCGTACGGTCGATGCGCAGGCCCGGC
Source organism: Streptomyces sp. NPDC002779 (assembly GCF_042888685.1). Taxonomy (NCBI): domain Bacteria; kingdom Bacillati; phylum Actinomycetota; class Actinomycetes; order Kitasatosporales; family Streptomycetaceae; genus Streptomyces; species Streptomyces sp. NPDC002779. The sequence continues at coordinate 328,786 of NZ_JBIAQC010000007.1, read as the reverse complement.
TCGCCCAGGCCCGCGTGCAGCTGGAGCGGCAGCCCCGAGGCCACCGCGCTCCACAGCAGGTGCCGCAGCAGTACCGGGTCGGTCACCTCGCCGCCCACCCGGCGGGCGGCCAGCCAGCGCCCCGCCGCGCCGCGCACCTCGCCGGGCCCCGGCGGCTCCGGCGCCAGCGCGAGGCCGTGCCGTACGCCCGCGACCGACGTGAAGGCGACCGCGTGCGCGGCGGCGCCGTGCACCGATTCGGCGAGGTTGGCCAGGAAGGACTCGACGGTTCCCGAGGTGTCGGCGACCTGTTCCGCGAGGAGTTCCAGGCGCACGATCTCGTGCGCCCGCGCGGCCCCGGTGCTGGCCAGTTCGTCGGGTCCGGTGAGGTCGCCGGGGACGCCGGTGTCGACCAGGTACGTGGTGATGCCGCTGCCGCGCAGCAGTCGCCGGCCCGCCTCCAGGACGCCCAGTTCACGGCGCCGGGCGAGATAGCGGGCGGGTGGGCAGTGCGGTTCCAGGCCGAGCAGCGGGGGGCACCAGCGCCGTACGGCGAAACCGGTCTGCGTGTCGAAGAGGGTCGTGCCGGGGGCGGGCGGGCCCTCGGTACGGGCGAGTCGGGCCTCGAAGGTGCCGAGGCCCAGCTCGGTGCGGAGCACTCCGTGGCAGTACTGGTCCACGAGGGACGACGTTTCGATCATCCGGACTCCCCGTGCTCGCCTTTACGGGGCTTAACGGGTGAACCGGTGCCAGGGGTGCGGCCGGGATTCCTCAGCCGGCCGGTATTTCCTCAGCCGTTCTTCGGGCCGCCGACCTGGATTCCGGCCATCCGGGACCACTCGTACGGCCCCGTCTTCACCTTCGCCGCGAACTCGCCGTCGAACTCTTCGTGAACAGTGATGCCGGCCTGCCGCACCGCCTGTTCGGCGATCGCGTACGTCGGGGCCACCAGGTCGCCCCAGGCGCCGTCCTCGCCGACGAGGACGATCCGGGCGCCGCGCTCGCCGAGATAGGCCACCTGGCCCTCGGCGCCGCCGTGTGCCTTGGAGAAGGCGCCGATCTGCTTGGCCAGCTTGGCCGCCCGGCGCTCGGCCTTCGCGTCAACCGCTTGCGTGTCTGCCATGGCCAGGATGCTACCGACGAGTAGATCAAAGGGCGATCCCGGGGCGGAGTGACCCTTACCTCAGGAAGGGGTCCACCGCGACGGCCACGAACAGCAGCGAGACATAGGTGATGGACCAGTGGAACAGCCGCATCTCCTTCAGCTTCGCGCCCGTCACCTCGGCCTTCGCCCGGTTCTGCAGGGCGTGCGCCTCCCACAGCCACCAGCCGCCCGCCACCAGGGCGACCAGCGTGTAGAACCAGCCCGTGTAGCCGAGCGGGGTCAGCAGCAGCGAGACCGCGACCATGACCCAGCTGTAGAGCACGATCTGCTTGGCGACGGTCTTGTTGGAGGCGACGACGGGGAGCATCGGCACGCCCACGCGCGCGTAGTCCTCGCGCACCTTCATCGACAGCGGCCAGTAGTGCGGCGGCGTCCAGAAGAACATGACGAGGAACAGCACGACCGGCGCCCACGACAGCGAGTTCGTGACGGCGGACCAGCCGATCAGCACCGGCATGCAGCCCGCGATGCCGCCCCACACGATGTTCTGCGAGGTGCGGCGCTTGAGGATCATCGTGTAGACGACGACGTAGAAGAGAAGCGCGCCGAGGGCGAGCCAGGCGCTCAGCCAGTTGACGGTCAGGCCGAACAGCAGCGTGGAGACGACCGCCAGGGTGATGCCGAAGGCCAGGCACTCGCGCGGGCTGACCATGCCGGTGACCAGGGGGCGCTGCGAGGTGCGGTCCATGAGTGCGTCGATGTCGCGGTCGATGTACATGTTGAGCGCGTTGGCGCCGCCCGCGGAGAGATAGCCGCCGAGGCAGGTCAGGAGGACGAGGCCGAGGTCGGGCACGCCCTGCTGCGCCAGGAACATCACCGGAACGGTGGTGATCAGCAGCAGTTCGATGATCCGCGGCTTGGTCAGCGCCACGAACGCCTTGACCCGGGCCCCGATCGGCCGCCGGCTCGGGCTCTGGCTCGCCCCGATAATCCCCGCTGGACGGGATTCAACGGCCGTCACGCACACCCCTGACAGAGACTCCCAGCAAGCCTCCCGGTGTGAAGTCCCGGTAAAGGCTCGCGCGTACCACGCCACTGTAGACGTTGCCCAGACCCCGGCATTCGCGGGGGTGGCTTCGTGTTGGCACGCTCCGCTGGAAGAGCCGGTCGGCACTCGATTGAGCACTCGTTCGAGCGGCTTCGCATTCACTTGCCGAACGCGGTACGGACCAGTCGGGAGGCGGATGCCGACGAGTCCCGGCAGTCTGGAATGACTCGAAAAAACGCACGTACATACGGGGGTAGGCTCGACAACGGCCGGGGCGCCCCGTGCACCGGCAATTCGACATGCGTGACATGTGGAGAGGAGCCCTGACCCAGGGTGAGCACCAAGCCGACCACCACAGACCTCGAGTGGACCGAACTGGACCAGCGGGCCGTGGACACCGCCCGCGTCCTGGCCGCCGACGCCGTACAGAAGGTCGGCAACGGCCATCCCGGTACGGCGATGAGCCTTGCGCCCGCCGCGTACACCCTCTTCCAGAAGGTGATGCGGCATGACCCGGCGGACGCCGACTGGGTCGCCCGGGACCGCTTCGTGCTGTCCGCGGGCCACTCGTCCCTGACCCTCTACACCCAGCTGTACCTGGCCGGCTTCGGCCTGGAGCTGGACGACCTGAAGTCCTTCAGGACGTGGGGCTCGAAGACCCCCGGTCACCCGGAGTACGGCCACACCACGGGCGTGGAGACCACCACCGGCCCGCTCGGCCAGGGTGTCGCCAACGCGGTGGGCATGGCGATGGCCGCCCGCTACGAGCGCGGTCTGTTCGACCCGGAGGCTCCGGCCGGTGAGTCGCCGTTCGACCACTACATCTACTGCATCGCCGGTGACGGCTGCCTCCAGGAGGGCATCTCCGCCGAGGCATCCTCGCTCGCCGGGCACCAGCAGCTCGGCAACCTGATCCTGCTGTGGGACGACAACCACATCTCGATCGAGGGCGACACCGAGACGGCCGTCTCCGAGGACACCGTCAAGCGCTACGAGGCCTACGGCTGGCATGTGCAGCGTGTCGAGCCGCAGGCCAACGGCGACCTCGACCCGGCCGCCCTCTACGCCGCGATCCAGCAGGCCAAGGCCGTCACGGACCGGCCGTCGTTCATCGCGATGCGCTCGATCATCGCCTGGCCGGCCCCGAACGCCCAGAACACCGAGGCCGCGCACGGCTCGGCGCTCGGCGACGACGAGGTCGCGGCCACCAAGCGCGTCCTCGGCTTCGACCCGGAGCAGAGCTTCGAGGTCGCCGACGAGGTGATCGACCACACCCGCCAGGCGCTGGAGCGCGGCCGTCAGGCCAAGGCGGAGTGGGAGAAGTCCTTCCAGGAGTGGCGCAACAGCAACCCCGAGCGCGCCGCCGAGTTCGACCGCATCAGCAAGGGCGAGCTGCCCGAGGGCTGGGAGTCGGCGATCCCGGTGTTCGAGCCCGGCAAGGGTGTCGCCACCCGTGCCGCGTCCGGCAAGGTGCTCCAGGCGCTCGGCCCGGTGCTCCCGGAGCTGTGGGGCGGCTCGGCCGACCTGGCCGGCTCCAACAACACGACGATCGACAAGACGTCGTCGTTCCTCCCGGCGGGCAACCCGCTGCCGGAGGCGAACCCGTACGGCCGCACGATCCACTTCGGCATCCGCGAGCACTCCATGGCCGCGGAGATGAACGGCATCACGCTGCACGGCAACACCCGCGTCTACGGCGGCACCTTCCTGGTGTTCTCCGACTACATGCGCAACGCCGTACGGCTGTCGGCCCTGATGCACCTGCCGGTGACGTACGTGTGGACGCACGACTCCATCGGTCTCGGCGAGGACGGCCCCACCCACCAGCCGGTCGAGCACCTGGCCTCGCTGCGCGCCATCCCGGGCCTGAACGTGGTCCGCCCGGCCGACGCCAACGAGACCGCCATCGCCTGGCGAGAGATCCTCAAGCGGTACACGAAGGTCTTCGGCAAGGGTGCCCCGCACGGTCTGGCGCTGACCCGCCAGGGCGTGCCGGCGTACGAGCCCAACGAGGACGCCGCCAAGGGCGGTTACGTCCTGTTCGAGGCCTCGACGGGGACGCCCGAGGTGATCCTGATCGCGACCGGTTCCGAGGTGCACGTGGCCGTCGCGGCGCGCGAGCAGCTCGAGGCCGACGGGGTGCCGACGCGGGTCGTGTCGATGCCGTCCGTGGAGTGGTTCGAGGAGCAGGACCAGGGGTACCGGGACAGCGTTCTGCCCCCCGCGGTCAGGGCGCGTGTCGCGGTCGAGGCCGGCATCGGGCTCACCTGGCACAAGTACGTCGGGGACGCCGGTCGGATCGTTTCCCTGGAGCACTTCGGTGCTTCGGCCGACGGCAAGGTCCTTTTCGAGGAGTACGGCTTCACTGCGGAGAACGTGGCCGCGAAGGCGCGGGAATCCCTCGCTGCCGCCCAGCGCTGACGCTCACATACGACACGTAGGAGATGTAATTCCATGACAGACGCACTCAAGCGCCTCTCCGAGGAGGGCGTCGCGATCTGGCTGGACGACCTGTCGCGCAAGCGGATCACGTCCGGCAACCTCGCCGAGCTGATCGACCAGCAGCACGTCGTGGGCGTCACCACCAACCCGTCCATCTTCCAGAAGGCCATCTCGCAGGGCGACGGCTACGACCAGCAGCTGTCGGACCTCGCCGCCCGCAAGGTGACCGTCGAAGAGGCCGTCCGCATGATCACCACGGCGGACGTCCGCGACGCCGCCGACATCCTGCGCCCGGTCTTCGACGCCACGAACGGCCAGGACGGCCGCGTGTCGATCGAGGTCGACCCGCGTCTGGCCCACCACACCAAGCCGACGGTCGCCGAGGCCAAGCAGCTGGCCTGGCTGGTGGACCGGCCCAACACGCTGATCAAGATCCCGGCCACGATGGGCGGCCTGCCGGCCATCACCGAGGTGATCGGCCTCGGCATCAGCGTCAACGTCACGCTGATCTTCTCGCTGGAGCGCTACCGCCAGGTCATGGACGCCTACCTGTCGGGCCTGGAGCAGGCCAAGGAGAGGGGTCTGGACCTCTCCAAGATCCACTCGGTGGCCTCCTTCTTCGTGTCCCGCGTGGACACCGAGATCGACAAGCGGCTGGACGCGCTCGGCACCGACGAGGCCAAGGCCGCCCGCGGCAAGGCCGGCGTCGCCAACGCCCGGCTCGCCTACCAGGCGTACGAGGAGGTCTTCTCCTCGGACCGCTGGCTGGCGCTGGAGAAGGCGGGCGCCAACAAGCAGCGTCCGCTGTGGGCCTCCACCGGCGTGAAGGACCCGGCCTACAAGGCGACCCTGTACGTCGACGAGCTGGTCGCGCCGAACACGGTGAACACCATGCCGGAGGCCACGCTGCAGGCCACCGAGGAGAGCGGCCAGATCCGCGGCAACGCCGTCGCCGGGACCTACGAGCAGGCCCGCGCCGAACTCGACGCCGTCGAGAAGCTCGGGATCTCGTACGACGAGGTGGTGCAGCTGCTGGAGGAAGAGGGCGTCGAGAAGTTCGAGGCGTCCTGGAACGACCTGCTGAAGTCGACCGAGGCGGAGCTTCAGCGCCTCGCCCCCTCGGAGGGCTGACATCTTGTCGAGCAGCAACCCGCTGCGTGACCCCGCCGACCGACGGCTCCCGCGTATCGCGGGGCCGTCGGGCCTGGTCATCTTCGGCGTCACGGGCGATTTGTCACGAAAGAAGCTCATGCCCGCCGTGTACGACCTCGCGAACCGGGGTCTGCTGCCACCGGGCTTCTCGCTGGTCGGTTTCGCCCGGCGTGAGTGGCAGCACGAGGACTTCGCCCAGGAGGTCCACGACGCGGTCAAGGAGCACGCCCGGACCCCCTTCCGCGAGGAGGTCTGGCACCAGCTCATCCAGGGCATGCGATTCGTCCAGGGCACGTTCGACGACGACGACGCCTTCGAGCGGCTGCGCGACACCATCCAGGAGCTGGACAAACAGCAGGGCACGGGCGGCAACTTCGCCTTCTACCTGTCGGTGCCGCCGCGCTCCTTCCCGGTGGTCATCCAGCAGCTGAAGAAGCACGGTCTCGCCGACCAGACGGGCGGCTCCTGGCGCCGCGCGGTCATCGAGAAGCCCTTCGGCCACGACCTGAAGTCGGCCGAGGAGCTCAACAAGGTGGTGCACGAGGTCTTCGCCCCGGACCAGGTCTTCCGCATCGACCACTACCTGGGCAAGGAGACCGTCCAGAACATCCTGGCGCTGCGCTTCGCCAACACGATGTTCGAGCCGATCTGGAACCGGTCCTTCGTGGACCATGTGCAGATCACGATGGCCGAGGACATCGGCATCGGCGGCCGGGCGGGCTACTACGACGGCATCGGCGCCGCCCGTGACGTCATCCAGAACCACCTGCTCCAGCTGATGGCCCTGACGGCCATGGAGGAGCCCGCCTCCTTCGACGCGGACGCGCTGGCCGCCGAGAAGACCAAGGTGCTCGGTGCCGTACGGCTGCCGAAGGACCTGGGCCGGGACACCGTGTTCGCGCAGTACGCGGCCGGCTGGCAGGGCGGTGCGAAGGCGGTCGGCTACCTCCAGGAGGAGGGCATCGACGCCAAGTCGAAGACCGACACCTACGCCGCGGTCAAGCTGGAGGTCGACAACCGCCGCTGGGCGGGCGTCCCCTTCTACCTGCGCACCGGAAAGCGCCTCGGCCGCCGGGTCACCGAGATCGCGGTGGTGTTCCAGCGGGCGCCACACTCCCCCTTCGACCACACGGCGACGGAGGAGCTGGGCAAGAACGCGATCGTGATCCGCGTCCAGCCGGACGAGGGCGTCACGGTCCGCTTTGGCTCCAAGGTGCCCGGCACCTCCATGGAGATCCGGGACGTGTCCATGGACTTCGCCTATGGCGAGTCCTTCACGGAGTCCAGCCCGGAGGCGTACGAGCGCCTCATCCTGGACGTCCTGCTCGGCGACTCGAACCTCTTCCCGCGCACGGAGGAGGTCGAGCTGTCCTGGAAGATTCTCGACCCGATCGAGGAGTACTGGGACAAGAACGGCACTCCGGCCCAGTACCCGGCCGGTACCTGGGGGCCCGTCGAGGCGGACGAGATGCTCGAGCGAGACGGACGGAGCTGGCGCCGGCCATGAAGACAGACCTGACGGACACCACGGCCAGCAAGATAAACAAGGCCCTCGTCCAGAGCCGCCGGGCCATCGGCACGCCTGCCGTGGGCATGGTGCTCACGCTGGTCATCGTGACGGACGAGGAGAACGCGTACGACGCGCTCAAGGCCGCCAACGACGCCTCGCGCGAGCATCCCTCGCGCACGCTCGTGGTCATCAAGCGCGTCTCGCGTTCCCCCCGGGACCGCACGAAGTCCCGGCTGGACGCCGAGGTGCGGGTGGGCGCGGACGCGGGCACCGGCGAGACGATCGTGCTGCGGCTGTACGGCGATGTCGTCGGCCACGCCCAGTCGGTGGTCCTGCCGCTGCTGCTGCCGGACGCGCCGGTCGTGGTCTGGTGGCCGGTGGACGCGCCGCTGGACCCGGCCAGCGACCCGCTGGGCGCCCTGGCCCAGCGCCGGGTGACCGACACCTACGCCTCCGAGCAGCCGGTACGGGACCTGGAGGCCCGGGCCGGCGCCTACACCCCCGGCGACACGGACCTGTCGTGGACCCGCATCACGCCCTGGCGCTCGATGCTGGCCGCGGCGCTGGACCAGGTCACCTGCGAGGTCAAGGGCGTCGAGGTGGAGGGCGAGGAGTTCAACCCGAGCTGTGAGCTGCTGGCGATGTGGCTCGCGGACCGGCTCGACGTCCCCGTGAAGCGGTCGCTGTCGGCGGGCCCCGGTCTGACGGCGGTACGGATGACCACCGACTGCGGTCCGATCGTGCTGGACCGGGCGGACGGCTCGCTGGCGACGCTGTCCATCGAGGGCCAGCCCGACCGTGCCGTGGCGCTGAAGCGGCGGGACACGGCCGAGCTGATCGCGGAGGAGCTGCGGCGGCTCGACCCGGACGACACCTACGCCTCGGCGCTGAAGTTCGGGGTGGAGCGGCTGAACGCGGAGGCCGAGAAGGCGGTGGCCGAAGAGGGGCCCGTCGCGGTGGAGACACCCGTGGAGGAGGCCGCGAAGGCCCCCGCCAAGAAGGCCGCGAAGAAGGCTCCGGCGAAGAAGGCCCCCGCGAAGAAGGCGACGGCGAAGTGAGCACTCCGCAGCTGGTCGTGCACCACGACAAGGAGCTGATGGCGCAGGCCGCGGCGGCCCGGCTGATCACGAAGATCGTGGACGCCCAGACCTCCCGGGGCTCCGCGTCGGTGGTCCTCACCGGGGGCCGCAACGGCAACGGCGTGCTGGCCGCGCTGGCGGCGGCCCCGGCCCGGGACGCCATCGACTGGGGGCGCCTGGACCTGTGGTGGGGCGACGAGCGGTTCCTGCCCGAGGGGGATCCGGAGCGCAATGTCACGCAGGCCCGCGAGGCCCTGCTGGACTCGGTGCCCCTGGCCCCCGAGCGGGTGCACGCCATGCCCGCCTCGGACGGCCCGTACGGCGCCGACGCGGACGCGGCGGCGGCCGCCTACGCCGCCGAACTGGCCCGCGCGGCAGGCCCCGAGAACCACGGCGCGGTTCCGACGTTCGACGTCCTGATGCTGGGCGTCGGGCCGGACACGCACGTGGCGTCGCTGTTCCCGGAGCTGCCGGCGGTCCGCGAGACCGAGCGGACGGTGGTCGGCGTGCACGGCGCGCCCAAGCCCCCGCCGACCCGGATCACCCTCACCCTCCCGGCGATCCGGGCGGCCCGTGAGGTGTGGCTGCTGGCGGCCGGCGAGGACAAGGCCCAGGCCGCGGCCATCGCCCTGTCGGGCGCGGGCGAGGTCCAGGCCCCGGCGGCGGGCGCGCACGGCAGGCAGCGCACCCTGTGGCTGCTGGACACGGCGGCGGCCGGCCGGCTCCCGCGGTCGCTGTACCCGCCGGCGTCCGCGTAGGACGAAGAGCGGTGGGGGAGGCAACTCCCCCACCGCTCCTTCTACTTCACCGACCCGGCCATGACGCCCTGCACGAAGTGCCGCTGGAAGGCGAAGAAGACCACCACCGGCACCTGCGGCGGTGCGTCCTTCGCGCACCGCCTCGACGGTGATCTCGGGCAGCCCACTCTCCCACTGGTCGACCTTGCCCTGTTGCCCTCCCCCGCCGGCGGTGAAGTCCAGCCAGACAACTCCGCTCAGTTCGACGGCCTGCACGGCTTGGCCGCGGTGGTCGTCGGCACGGCCCTGGGGGCGCCGCTCGGGCGGTGGCTGATCGACGCCCAGGGCAGTTCGAGCGGCATCGGGGCCGCTCGCCGCGCTTCCGGCGGCTCGGGCCGCCCGGCGCCGGCTGACGGACACCTTGAGCGCCGTGGCCTGACGCACCCCGACGGCCGTCACACCCCGTAGGGCCCGTACGGATGGCCCTGCTGAGGAACGTACGGCGGCGGAGCCGACGGCATCGGCGGAATCACCGTGGGCAGGGTCGCCGGATGCGCGTCCAGCCGGATGCCGTAGTACCGCTTCAGCCGCCCCATCTCCAGCAGCGCGATGCTCGTGACAGTCACCGGCGCCCCCAGGATGAACAGGATGCCCATCGCCAGGCCGAGGCCGTGCAGATCACCCGTGAGGAGATCGGGAAGGGCCATCAGCCAGGTCGTCACCGTGGCGAGCAGCGGCGGCAGACACCGGTGCACCGCGGCCGTGCCGAAGAAGTTGCCGGAGATCCGGAAGGCGCCCGCGGCGACGAAGCCGGTCATCCACAGCGCCGCGAGGCCGACCGGCAGCATCGCGAGGCCCCCGATCGCCGTGGACAGCTGGAACAGCAGCACCGTCGTGACGACCGAGCCGATGAACAGCAACAGCAGCTTCAGCGAGTTCATCAACGGCTGCCGCACCAGCCGCCAGTTGCCCGCGCGCCGCCAGCGGTAGAGCATCACGCCGACCGTGAGCGGCGTGATCAGCAGCAGCACCGCGGACGCGGTCAGCGCGTTCTCCAGGATCTCGTCGAAGGCGAACCCGCCCTCGACGAAGGTGTAGACGCCCACCGCCGCGACCGCCCCGGCGATGATCCTGATCCGCTTGAGGGTCTCGACGGACGCATCGAGCGAGGCCGGTATCCACCGCGGGTGGAACATCGCCCGCGCCACCCGCTGCGGCTTCAGAAAGTCCCGCGCGGTCAGCGTGCCGCCGGTCCAACTCCCCTGAGGACTGGTCAACTTGCACTCCCCCGAGTGATCGTCTCCTTGATCGTCGGGGGAGTCTAGTGGAAGCGGGCGGCGCTTCGCCGCCCGCTTTCCGGCTCACCGTCCGCGCAGTTCCCGGTACTTGGCGACCAGTGCCCGGGAGGAGGCGTCCAGACCGGGGACGTCGGCGCCCTCGGTGAGGGCGGGCTCGACGCGCTTGGCGAGGACCTTGCCGAGTTCGACGCCCCACTGGTCGAAGGAGTCGATGTTCCACACCGCGCCCTGGACGAACACCTTGTGCTCGTAGAGGGCGATCAGCTGGCCGAGCACCGACGGGGTCAGTTCCCGGGCGAGGATCGTGGTGGTCGGGTGGTTGCCCTGGAAGGTCTTGTGGCTGACCAGTTCCTCCGGCACCCCCTCCGCACGCACCTCCTCGGGAGTCTTGCCGAAGGCCAGCGCCTGGGTCTGGGCGAAGAAGTTCGCCATCAACAGGTCGTGCTGCGCCTTCAGTTCCTCGCTCAGTTCGGCGACCGGCTCGGCGAAGCCGATGAAGTCGGCCGGGATCAGCTTGGTGCCCTGGTGGATCAGCTGGTAGTAGGCGTGCTGCCCGTTGGTGCCGGGCGTGCCCCACACCACCGGCCCGGTCTGCCAGTCCACGGGTCGCCCGTCCCGGCCGACGTACTTGCCGTTGGACTCCATGTCTAGCTGCTGGAGGTAGGCGGTGAACTTGGACAGGTAGTGGCTGTAGGGCAGCACGGCATGCGACTGCGCGTCATGGAAGTTGCCGTACCAGATGCCCAGCAGGCCCAGCAGCAGCGGCACATTGGACTCGGCGGGGGCGGTCCTGAAGTGCTCGTCGACCAGCCGGAAGCCGTCGAGCATCTCGCGGAAGCGGTCCGGGCCGATGGCGATCATCAGGGAGAGGCCGATCGCCGAGTCGTAGGAGTAGCGTCCGCCGACCCAGTCCCAGAACTCGAACATGTTCGCGGTGTCGATGCCGAACTCCGCCACCTTCTCGGTGTTCGTCGACAGCGCCACGAAGTGCTTGGCGACCGCTTCCTGCCCGGCGTTCAGCTCGCCCAGCAGCCAGTTGCGCGCCGAGGTGGCGTTGGTGATCGTCTCGATGGTGGTGAAGGTCTTCGAGGCGATGACGAACAGCGTCTCCGCCGCGTCCAGGTCGCGGGTGGCCTCGTGCAGGTCGGCGCCGTCGACATTGGACACGAACCGGACCGTCAGCTCGCGGTCGGTGAACGCGCGCAGCACCTCGTACGCCATCGCCGGGCCGAGGTCGGAGCCGCCGATGCCGACGTTGACGACGTTCTTGATGCGCTTGCCGGTGTGTCCGGTCCAGGCGCCGGAGCGGACCCGGTCGGCGAAGTCGCTCATCCGGTCGAGGACCGCGTGCACACCCGGCACCACGTTCTCCCCGTCGACCTCGATGACCGCGTCCCGCGGGGCGCGCAGCGCGGTGTGCAGTACCGCCCGGTCCTCGGTGACGTTGATCTTCTCGCCGCGGAACATGGCGTCGCGCAGCCCGAACACGTCGGTGGCGGCGGCCAGCTCACGCAGCAGGCGCAGCGTCTCGTCGGTGACGAGGTGCTTGGAGTAGTCGATGTACAGATCGCCGACCTGGAGCGTGTAGCCGGTGCCGCGGCCGGGGTCGGCGGCGAAGATCTCGCGCAGGGCGAGCTCGCCGAGTTCCTCGCGATGCTTGGCCAGAGCGGTCCACTCGGGCGTCTGGTTGAGCCTGGTACGGCCGTCTTGGTTCATCTCGGACTTCAGCCTTCTTTCGTACCTGTCCCCGCTGTTCCCAACCTAATTGATCAGCACAGGTATGAGCGCGAGGAACGACAGGACGAAGAAGGCGGCCGTGAAACAGCTTCGGCCAGGCACCGTCCGGTGCCTGGCCGTTCATCGACTCCTAGATCTCGCCGCGCAGTTTGGCGAGCGCCTCGGCGAGAATCGCCTCGCCGTCCGCGTCGCTGCGCCGCTCCCGTACATACGCCAGGTGCGTCTTGTACGGCTCGGTGCGCGGCGGGTCCGGCGGGTTGTCCCGGTCCTGCCCTGCGGGGAAGCCGCAGCGCGGGCAGTCCCAGGTGTCGGGAACCTGCGCGTCGCTGGCGAAGCTGGGCTGGGTCTCGTGCCCGTTGGAGCACCAGAAGGAGATGCGCAGCCGGGGCGCGGACTCGCCACGCTCGGCCTCGCCCATCGGCCCCGCCCCGACCCGGCTTCCTCGGATCGCGTTGCCACTTGCCACGGTCGTAACTCCCTGCGTGATGGTGCCGCGAAGCGAGTCGGCGTTTCGCTTCGTTGCGAGCGCCTCAGTCTACGTAAGGCCCAACGCGCGTCCAGTGGTTGGAGTTACAGCTCCCACATCTAGACGCAAGCCCCATGATAGGCGGCGCTCAGCTGCGCGTACCGAACATGGGGCCTTACGTACGGATTGTGCGTGCCGGTCAGTTGTTCACCTTCATCAGAAGGGCGAGCACGACAATGCACGCGAACCAGAGCAGACCGACCACGACGGTGATCCGGTCGAGGTTGCGCTCGGCGACCGAGGAGCCGCCGACGGACGACTGCATGCCGCCACCGAACATGTCGGAGAGGCCGCCGCCCTTGCCCTTGTGCATCAGCACCAGCAGCATCAGCAGACCGCTGAACACGATCAGGGCGATCGAGAACCCCATAACCACGGCTGGACCAACTTCCTCGGATCTGGATGGACGACAGGGGCACAGCCACCGGGCTGTGCCCCCGCAAGGGTACGACGGATCGCCGCTACCGCATACTTACTGGTCGCGGAAGCGCACGATCTTGACGAACTCGTCGGCGTCGAGCGAGGCGCCGCCGACCAGCGCGCCGTCGATGTCGGCCTGTGCCATGATCTCGGCGACGTTGCCGGACTTGACCGAGCCGCCGTACTGGATGCGGACCTTGTCGGCCAGCTCCTGGGTGTACAGCTCGGCGAGCTTGGCGCGGATGGCGGCGCAGACCTCCTGGGCGTCCTCGGCGCCGCAGACCTTGCCGGTGCCGATGGCCCACACGGGCTCGTAGGCGATCACGACGGTCTCGGCCTGCTCGGCCGGGAGGTCCTTCAGACCGCCCTCGACCTGGGCGAGGGTGTGGCTGACGTGGTTGCCCGCCTCACGGACGTCCAGCTCCTCGCCGACGCACAGGATCGGGGTCAGGCCGTGCTTGTAGGCGGCCTTGACCTTGGCGTTGACGATCTCGTCGGTCTCGTCGTGGTACTGGCGGCGCTCGGAGTGGCCGACGGCCACGTACGTGCACTTCAGCTTGGCCAGCATCGCACCGGAGATCTCGCCGGTGTAGGCGCCGGAGTCCTGGGCGGACAGGTCCTGGGCGCCGTACTTGATCTTCAGTTTGTCGCCGTCGACCAGGGTCTGTACGGAGCGCAGGTCGGTGAAGGGCGGCAGGACGGCGACCTCTACGGCCTCGTAGTCCTTGTCGGCCAGGGCGAAGGCGAGCTTCTGGACGTGGGCGATGGCCTCGAGGTGGTTGAGGTTCATCTTCCAGTTGCCCGCCATCAGCGGCGTACGGGTGCTCATTGAGGGTCAGTCCTCCAGTGCGGCGAGGCCGGGGAGCGTCTTGCCCTCGAGGTATTCGAGGGAGGCGCCGCCGCCGGTCGAGATGTGGCCGAATGCGGTCTCGTCGAAGCCCAGGGTGCGGACGGCGGCCGCGGAGTCGCCGCCGCCGACGACCGTGAAGGCCGGGGAGTCGATGAGCGCCTGGGCGACCGACTTGGTGCCCTCGGCGTAGTCGGGGTGCTCGAAGACGCCCATGGGGCCGTTCCAGAAGACGGTGGCCGCGTCGGCGAGCTTCGAGGCGTACAGCTTGCGGGTCTCCGGACCGATGTCCAGGCCCTGCTGGTCGGCGGGGACGGCGTCCGCGGCGACGGTCGTGGGGTGGGTCGGGGCCTTGGCCTTCAGGTCCGGGAACTCGCCGGCGACGAGGACGTCGACGGGGAGGACCAGCTCGACGCCGTTCTCCTCCGCGCGCTCGATGTACTCCCGCACGGCCGGGACCTGGTCCTCCTGGAGGAGGGAGCCGCCGACCTCGTACCCCTTGGCCTTGAGGAAGGTGTACGCCATGCCGCCGCCGATGAGGATGCGGTCGGCCTTGCCGAGCAGCTGGTCGATGACGGCGAGCTTGTCGGAGACCTTGGCGCCGCCGAGCGCGACCACGTACGGGCGCTGGAGGTCGTCGGTGAGCTTCTTCAGGACGCCGACCTCGGTGGCGATGAGGTGGCCGGCGTAGTGCGGCAGCTTGCCCGGGAGGTCGAACACGGAGGCGTGCTTGCGGTGCACGGCGCCGAAGCCGTCGCCGACGTAGACGTCCGCGAGGGCGGCCAGCCGGTCGGCGAAGGCGGCGCGCTCGGCGTCGTCCTTGGCGGTCTCGCCGGCGTTGAAGCGCAGGTTCTCGATGACGGCGACGCGGCCGTCGGCGAGGCCCGCGACGACGGCCTGGGCGGACTCGCCGACGGTGTCGGTCGCGAACGCCACCTCCACGCCGAGGAGTTCACCGAGCCGGGCGGCGGCCGGGGCGAGCGAGAAGGCGGGGTCCGGGGCGCCCTTGGGGCGGCCCAGGTGGGAGGCCACGACCACGCGGGCGCCCGCCTCGGCGAGGGCCTTGACGGTGGGCAGGACGGCGCGGATGCGGCCGTCGTCGGTGATCGTGGCGCCGTCCAGCGGCACGTTGAGGTCGGCGCGGACGAAGACCCGCTTGCCGGTGACGCCTTCGGCGAGGAGTTCGTCGATCGTCTTCATTGAGAGGGCTCCCGAGAAGTGTTCGTGATGCTCGTGATCCTAAGAGGGCCGGTCGGTACGTGACACAGGGCCCGGGCGGCGCGTCCCTGCGCCGCCCGAGCCCTGCTGTCACATCGAAGTGCCTGCTCCGGGGATCAGAGCTGGTTGCCGACGAAGACCGTGAGGTCGACGAGGCGGTTGGAGTAGCCCCACTCGTTGTCGTACCAGCCGAGGATCTTCACCGTCTTGCCCTCCTGGACCATGGTCATGGAGGAGTCGAAGGTGCAGGAGGCCGGGTCACTGACGATGTCAGAGGAGACGATCTCGTCCTCGGTGTAGAACAGGTAGCCCTTCAGGTCGCCGTCGTCGGCGGCCTTCTTGAACGCGGCGTTGACCTCGTCCTTGGTGACCTCACGCTGGAGCTCGACCACCAGGTCGGTGGCGGAACCGGTGGGAACCGGGACGCGCATCGCGATGCCGTCGAGCTTGCCCTTGAGCTGCGGCAGGACCAGAGCGGTGGCCTTGGCGGCACCCGTCGTGGTCGGGATGATGTTCTCGGCGGCGGCGCGGGCGCGGCGCAGGTCCTTGTGCGGGAAGTCCAGGATGCGCTGGTCGTTGGTGTACGCGTGCACCGTCGTCATCAGGCCCTTGACGATGCCGAAGTTCTCGTCGAGGACCTTGGCCATCGGCGCCACACAGTTGGTGGTGCAGGAGGCGTTGGAGATGACGTGGTGGTTGGCCGCGTCGTACTTGTCCTGGTTGACGCCCATCACGATGGTGATGTCCTCGCCCGAGGCCGGAGCCGAGATGAGGACCTTCTTGGCGCCGCCGGCGATGTGCTTCTCGGCGTCGGCCTTCTTCGTGAAGATGCCCGTCGACTCGATGACGATGTCGACGCCGAGCTCGCCCCACGGGATGTCGGCGGGATTGCGCTCGGACAGGACCTTGATGGTGTGACCGTCGACCGTGATCGTGTCGGCGGTGTGGGTGACCTCCTGCTTGAGGCGGCCCAGAATCGTGTCGTACTTCAGCAGATGCGCGGTGGTAGCGGTGTCACCCAGGTCGTTGACAGCCACGATCTCGATGTCAGCACCCTGCTCCAGCAGTGCGCGGAAGTAGTTGCGACCGATACGACCGAAGCCGTTGATGCCTACGCGGATCGTCACGAACCGATCTCCTCGTTGGTACGCCGGCCATGCGGTGCCGGCGAGCTGTATTTGGGATGTCCCCGACCGCCTACGACCCTACCTCTCTGCGGCCCCCGAGGTGACATCGAGATGCCCCATACACGGGCAGGCGGTCCGTACCCGCCAGTAGGGGTACGGACCGCCCGTTCGTGCTATCGCCCCGTCATCGTGCGATCACGGAGTGTCGAGAGAGGTGAGGGCCTTGCGGATCAGGGCCGCACGGTCGGCCGGGGCGACGACGTGCTCCAGGCCGAAGCCCAGCAGCACGGTGTCGTCCGTGGTGACCGCGCCGTACGTCTGGAAGAGCCGGCCGACCCGCGCCCAGTCCTTGACGACCGCGGGGCTGCCCGCGGGCGGACCCGGGACGCGCCAGGCGCCGAGCGACGTCTCGAAGCCCTCGGTCTCGACGGCGGTGCCGCCGATCACGACCGAGGCGTTGTCGACGAGGACGCCTCGGCCACCGGAGCCGGGGTCACTGATGTAGCCGAGCGAGACCTCGACGGTCCGGCCCGCGTAGGCGGACAGGTCGAAGGAGACCTCCTGCCAGCCGGCCGACGCCCCGGTGAAGCTGTTCCAGGAGCCGCTGGTGCCGGTCGGCGTGCAGGCGCCGTCGGCGAGCGTCAGATACCGCTCGAGCGCGGGGTGGGCCTGGATGAAGTACCCGGCCGAGCACTCCTCGGGCACCGCGGTGCCGGTCGCGCCGCCCTGCTCCGGCAGCGTCGTCCAGTCGTCGCCGCCCGCCGTACGGGCCTCCAGGACCGCGTGGTCGTAGCCCGGCTCGGTGCTCCACAGCATGCGGGTGCGCAGGGTGGGTGCCTGCGCGGCGGTCACCGAGGTCAGGTCGATGGTGCGGGTCAGGCGGTTCCAGGCGTAGTCGCTGTGCGTGACGGCCGCCATGGAGCTGCCCTCGAAGGGGCCGTAGGGGTTGACGGTGCCCGGGTAGCGGCCCGCTCCGGCGCTCGCGAACTGCGGGAACCGGTCCACGGGCAGGGTCTCGGAGGTCACGCTGTAGGAACCGGCCGCGTTCAGCGGGTTGCCCGGCGCCCCGGCCAGCGCGCCCTTGGTGCCCGCGAGTTCACCGGCGCCCTCGAAGGCGGTGGCCCCGGGAAGGGACGTACGGCTGTAGGCGCCCAGGTAGTACTGGCTGAAGTCGTTGGACAGGTTGCCGCCGCCGAGGTCGACGCTGCCGCCGGCCTGTTCGCCGGCCTCGATCAGCCTGCCGCCCTCGTTGAGGAAGGCGCGCAGCTGGAGCTGGGTGGCGTTGCCCGGGACGCCGGCGCCCGTGTAGTGGACGACGGTGTCGAAGTGGCCGAGCACGCCGAGCGCGTCGGGCGCGCCCTGGGTGGCCACGTCCCAGACGGCGGCCCTGCGGCCGTTGGCCTTGAGCGCGTCGACGTAGAGCTGCGCCTGGGTGGCGGCCGCGCCCTCCTCGGCTACGACCAGGGTGTCCGCGCGCGGGCGTTCGGCCACGGTGTAGGTGAAGCGCTCGCTGGAGACCGGCTTTCCGCTCCTGGTCTCGCCGGTGAACCACACATCGACCTTGTCCCCGGCATCGCCGTCGGCGACCTTGGCCCGGTACTCGTCGAAGTACAGGTTGTCCTCACCGCCGTAGGTCTCGCCGCCCTTCCACGGCCGCAGCGTCATGTCGTGCGTACGGCCGCCGTTGACGCGGTACTTGAGCTCCTTGTCGCGCACGGACTTGCGGGCGACGACGGAGACCTCCTGGTCGGCGCCGCGGGAGTAGGAGGTGGTGAACGGCGCCGGGGTGAAGTCGGCGACCTTCAGGCCGACCGAGGAGGACGGCCGGTCCGGGTGGGCGGCGGACTCGGCGACGGAGAGCGCGAAGGGGACGTTCTTGGCGAACTCCTGCTGGATCAGCTTCTCGTCGTCCGGGAAGTTGAAGATGGACTGGCAGTCGCCGGGCAGCCAGGCGTCGTTCGGGTCGACGTTCGAGACGGTCTGGCAGGTCGACATCTCGGGCGTGAACATCGCCAGGCCATTGACGTTGGCGGCGTGTCCGTCCGCCTCGCCGTTGGTGGTGTACAGCTCGGAGGAGACCTGCGGGTGGTAGCCCGGGACGGCGGGGTTCTCGGGGGTGCCCGCGAGCGCCTTGTACATCACGTCGTCGGGGGTGTGCGTGGCCACCTGCCAGCCGACGCCGTAGAGGATGAGTTCGGCGGCCGAGTGGTAGTTGATGCCGAGTTCGAAGCCGATGCGCTTCTGGAGGGCGTCGATCGCCTTGGTCTCGGGTTCGGAGCCGGGGGCGTCACCGCGGTAGGTCTGGCTGGTGGGGTTCGGGGACGAACCCTCGTCGTCGTAGCCCCACTTGTAGGCGAAGTTGCGGTTCAGGTCGACGCCGTCGCCGGTGCTGATGGTGCCGTCGCCGTTGACGTCCCGCATGTTCTTGCGCCACAGGCGGTCGCCCGCCTCCTCGAAGGTGTGGTCGTAGCCGTCGGGGTTGGCCGAGATCACGAACCACAGCTCGGTGGTGTCGACGATCTTCTTGATCCGCTTGTCGGTCCGGTAGTTGTCCAGGTAGTGGTGCATCAGCCGCCGGGTCATCTCCGGGGTGATCCACTCCCGCGCGTGCTGGTTGGACATGTAGAGCACGGAGGGCTTGGCGCCGTCCTTGGACTTCTTGGCGTTCTTGGTGAGCTTCAGCGCCAGGATGTCCTGGCCCTGGACGGTCTTGCCGAGGGAGACGACCTTGGTGAGGCCGGGGTTCTCCTGCCCGGCGCGGAGGATCTCCTCCTTCAGGCCGCCGCTGCCGCTGTAGGGCCGGTAGACGCCCTCGGCAGCCGCCTCGACGCGCCGCTCGGCCTTGGCGGACAGGGTGTGCTCGGTGAGTTCGACGCCCTGTTTCTCCAGCTTCTCGGCCTGCTGGTCGGTGAGGTAGACCTCGATGGTGGCGGTGCCCTTCTCGGGCGCCTGCTCACTGAGTTCGTGGCCGTCCTGCCCGGCGGCCAGCAGCAGCGGGATCTGCTTCTTGGTGACCTCGGCGCGGAAGACCTTGACCTCGTCGGCGTCCGGTGCGTCCGAACTGCCGTTCTGTGCCTGGGCGATGGGTGCGATGCTCGCTCCGCCGATCAGGAGCGCGCCGACAGCGAGGATCGATCTCGCTCTGTGTCTCATGAACCCCCCTTGCGTGGGTTCGCCACGTCAGCGAACAGATGCCAGGCTCATGACACTTCATGATCGAGTCAAGGGTGCCTCATGATCGAGTCAGGGGTGTGTCGAGAACCCGAAAACGCCGGTGACCGTCGCCCGTTGGGGCGCGGTCACCGGCGTGTCGAGCGGGGCGTCAGCCCACGAGGTTGTCGGCCATCTCCTCGGTGATGCTGGACTCGGTGCCGGGGATGCCGAGGTCCTGGGCGCGCTTGTCGGCCATCGCGAGCAGCCGGCGGATGCGGCCGGCGACGGCGTCCTTGGTCAGCGGCGGGTCGGCGAGCGCGCCGAGCTCCTCCAGGGAGGCCTGCTTGTGCTCCATGCGCAGCCGGCCGGCGGCGGCGAGGTGCTCGGGGACCTCCTCACCGAGGATCTCCAGGGCGCGCTGGACGCGGGCACCGGCGGCGACGGCCGCCCGCGCGGAGCGGCGCAGGTTGGCGTCGTCGAAGTTGGCGAGGCGGTTCGCCGTGGCGCGGACCTCGCGGCGCATCCGGCGCTCCTCCCATGCCAGCACCGACTCATGGGCGCCGAGCCGGGTGAGCAGGGCGCCGATCGCGTCGCCGTCGCGGACGACGACCCGGTCCACCCCGCGCACCTCACGGGCCTTGGCGGCGATGGACAGCCGGCGGGCGGCGCCGACGAGCGCGAGCGCGGCCTCGGGGCCCGGGCAGGTCACCTCCAGGGAGGAGGAGCGGCCGGGCTCGGTGAGCGAGCCGTGCGCCAGGAAGGCGCCGCGCCAGGCGGCCTCCGCGTCACAGGTGGCGCCGGAGACGACCTGCGGGGGCAGCCCCCGGATCGGGCGGCCCCGTCCGTCGACCAGGCCGGTCTGCCGGGCCAGCTGGTCCCCGCCGGCGACCACGCGCACGACGTAGCGCGAGCCGCGGCGCAGTCCGCCCGGTGCCATCACGATCAGTTCGGAGCTGTGGCCGAAGATCTCCAGGATGTCCCGCTTGAGCCGGCGGGCCGCCATCGCGGTGTCCAGCTCCGCCTCGATCACGATGCGCCCGCTGACCAGGTGAAGGCCGCCGGCGAACCGCAGAATGGCGGAGACCTCCGCCTTCCTGCAGCAGGTCCGGGTGACGGGGAGCCGGGAGATCTCGTCCTTCACCGCTGCCGTCATCGCCATGGGCCGATCCTTCCATGCATCCGAAAAATACGGTCGTACGCGGCGGCCAGCAGCTCCGGGTCGTGCCGTGGAGATCCGTCCCCCCGTGCGACCGGAGCCAGCTCGACCGCGGCCCCGAGCCGCTTGGCGGCCTCGGTCAGCACCTCGCGGTCGGGCACGGCTGCCTCGTCGGCCAGCACCACGTCCAGGGCGAGTTTAGGGGCGTGTCGTCCCAAAACCTCCAAATGACGCTGCGGGGAGAAGCCTTCGGTTTCTCCGGGCTGGGGGGCGAGGTTCAGCGAGAGCACCCGGCGGGCCTTCGTCTCCGTCAGCGCGTCCAGCAGCTGGGGCACCAGCAGATGCGGGATGACCGAGGAGAACCAGGACCCCGGGCCCAGCACCACCCAGTCCGCGTCCCGCACGGCCTCGACGGCCTCGGGGACGGCGGGCGGGTCGAGCGGCACCAGGTGCACGGACTGCACCTCACCGGGGGTGAGGGCGACGGTGGCCTGGCCGCGCACGGTGTCCACGTCCTCGGGCCGCTCCGGGTCGTGCCCCTTGACCAGGGCCTGCAGCTCCAGGGGTACGGCGGACATGGGCAGCACGCGCCCGTGCGCGCCGAGCAGCTTGCCGACCAGGTCCAGGGCCTGGACATGGTCGCCGAGCTGTTCCCACAGGGCGACGATGAGCAGATTGCCGACCGCGTGGTCGTGCAGGTCGCCCTGGGAGGCGAAGCGGTGCTGGATCACCCGCGACCAGGTCTGGCCCCAGTCGTCGTCGCCGCACAGCGCGGCCAGCGCCTTGCGCAGATCGCCGGGTGGCAGCACCCCCAGCTCGTCGCGCAGCCGCCCGCTGGAGCCGCCGTCGTCGGCGACGGTGACGACGGCGGTCAGGTCACCGGTGATCCGGCGCAGCGCGGCGAGCGAGGCGGACAGCCCCATGCCGCCGCCGAGGGCGACGACCTTGGGCTGGGTGCCCCGGCGGCGCGGTCGGCCGCCACGGGCCTCGACGGGCCGGCCGATCCGTCCTTCCGGCACCACCCGGCCGACCCTGATCAGCCGCGGAGTACGTCCTGTCATTCGCGTCCCATGTCCCGGTGGACGACCACTGTCTCCACACCCTGCGCGGCGAGCCGTGCGGCGAGCTTCTCCGAGGTGGCCACCGAACGGTGCTTGCCTCCGGTGCAGCCGACCGCGATGGTCACATAGCGTTTGCCCTCACGACGGTAGCCTGCGGCAATCAGCTGCAGCAGCTCGGTGTACCGGTCGAGGAACTCCTTGGCGCCGGGCTGGTTGAAGACGTACGCCGACACCTCCTCGTTCAGACCGGTGTACGGCCGCAGTTCCGGGACCCAGTGCGGGTTCGGCAGGAACCGCATGTCGACGACCAGGTCGGCGTCGACGGGCAGGCCGTACTTGAAGCCGAAGGACATCACGGTGGCCCGCAGCTCGGGCTCCTCCTCGCCCGCGAACTGGGCGTCCATCTTGGCGCGCAGCTCGTGCACGTTCAGGCTGGAGGTGTCGATCACCAGGTCGGCGTCGCCGCGCAGCTCGCGCAGCAGCTCGCGCTCGGCTGCGATGCCGTCGACGATCCGGCCGTCGCCCTGGAGCGGGTGCGGGCGGCGCACCGACTCGAAGCGGCGTACCAGCGCCTCGTCGGAGGACTCCAGGAAGACGATCCGCCGGGTGACGCCCCGGGTGTCGAGGTCGGCGAGCGACTCGCGGAGGTTGTCGAAGAAGCGGCGCCCGCGGACGTCGACGACGACCGCGATCCGGGCGACATTGCCCTGGGAGCGGGCGCCGAGCTCCACCATGGTGGGGATCAGCGCCGGCGGCAGGTTGTCGACGACGAACCAGCCGAGGTCCTCCAGACACTTCGCGGCGGTCGAGCGGCCGGCTCCGGACATGCCGGAGATGATCACCAGCTCGGGGATGGTGGCCTCGGGGACCGCGGCGGTGTCGCCGGCCGTACTCACCTGTGCTCCGTTCTCCTGGGGTGTCTGCTGCGGGGTCCGATCATCGCCCGATTCCATGTGGGCCTGATCTCGCTCCGCTGTGGGCTTCTCCTGCTCGGTCATGTCTCCTGCCCCCGTCGTTCGTCCGGGGTGCCCGCGGTCACGGGCTCCCCCGGGGTGCCCGCGGTCGTCTCGGGCGCCCCGTCCTCGGTGTCTTCCATGATCTCTCCAGTCGCCGTGTTCACGGCGGGCGCGGCCGGGGCCGCCTGGGCGAAGGCCGCGGCAATGGTCTCGGCCGTTTTACGACCTATGCCCGGAACTTCGCAGATCTGGTCGATTGTCGCCGATCGCAGCCGTTTCACCGAACCGAAGTGCTTGATCAGCGCCTGCTTGCGGGTCTCGCCGAGGCCCGGTACGTCGTCCAGGGGGCTGGACCGGAAGCGCTGGGCGCGCTTGGTGCGCTGGTAGGTGATGGCGAAGCGGTGGGCCTCGTCACGGATGCGCTGGAGCAGATACAGGCCCTCGCTGGTGCGCGGCAGGACCACCGGGTCGTCCTCCCCGGGCACCCAGACCTCCTCCAGGCGCTTGGCCAGGCCGCACACGGCGATGTCGTCGATGCCCAGCTCGTCCAGGGCCCGCTTGGCGGCGGCGACCTGGGGCTGTCCGCCGTCGACGACGACGAGCTGGGGCGGGTAGGCGAACTTCCTGGGGCGGCCGTCGTCCTCGGCGAGGGCGTCCTCCCCCTCGGCCCACTCCCCCGTCCGCTCCTTCTCGGCCAGGTACCGCTTGAAGCGGCGGGAGATCACCTCGTGCATGGACCGGACGTCGTCCTGTCCCGCGAAGCCCTTGATCTGGAAGCGGCGGTACTCGCCCTTGCGCTGGAGGCCGTCCTCGAAGACGACCATGGAGGCCACGACGTCCTCGCCCTGGAGGTGGGAGATGTCGTAGCACTCGATCCGCAGCGGGGCGCTGTCCAGGCCGAGGGCGTCGGCAATCTCCTCCAGGGCGCGCGAGCGCGTGGTCAGGTCGGAGGCGCGCTTGGTCTTGTGCAGTCCGAGGGCCTGAAGAGCGTTGCGCGCGACGGTCTCCATCAGCGCCTTCTTGTCGCCGCGCTGCGGGATGCGCAGCGAGACGGACGATCCGCGGCGCTCGGTGAGCCACTCCTGGACCGGCTCCACCGGGTCGGGCAGGGCCGGGACGAGGACCTCCTTGGGCACGGAGTCCCCGCTCTCCTCGCCGTAGAGCTGCTGGAGGGCGTGCTCGACGAGGGCGCCGGTGGTGATCTCCTCGACCTTGTCGGTGACCCAGCCGCGCTGGCCGCGCACGCGTCCGCCGCGGACGTGGAAGATCTGCACGGCGGCTTCCAGCTCGTCCTCGGCGACGGCGATCAGGTCGGCGTCGGTCGCGTCGGCCAGCACGACCGCGTTCTTCTCCATGGCCTTCTTCAGGGCCCCGATGTCGTCGCGCAGGCGCGCGGCCCGCTCGTACTCCATCTCGTCGGCCGCCTGGACCATCTGCTTCTCCAGCCGGCGCAGATACGTGCCCGTGCGGCCGGCCATGAAGTCGCAGAACTCGTCGGCCAGTTCGCGGTGCTCCTCGGGCGAGACCCGGCCGACGCAAGGCGCTGAGCACTTGCCGATGTAGCCGAGCAGACAGGGGCGGTCAGTGCGGGCGGCGTTCTTGAAGACCCCGGCCGAGCAGGTGCGCACCGGGAAGACGCGCAGCAGCAGATCCACGGTGTCGCGGATCGCCCACGCGTGGGCGTACGGCCCGAAATAGCGCACGCCCTTCTTCTTGTGACCGCGCATCACCTGCACCCGCGGGAACTGTTCGCTCATCGTCACCGCAAGGTAGGGGTAGCTCTTGTCGTCGCGGTACTTGACGTTGAACCGGGGGTCGTACTCCTTGATCCAGGAGTACTCCAGCTGGAGCGCCTCCACCTCCGTGGACACCACCGTCCACTCCACGGACGCCGCCGTGGTGACCATGGTGCGGGTGCGGGGGTGCAGGCCCGCCAGGTCCTGGAAGTAGTTCGCCAGGCGCTGGCGCAGGCTCTTCGCCTTTCCGACGTAGATCACCCTGCGGTGCTCGTCACGGAACCTGTAGACCCCGGGGGAGTCCGGGATCTGTCCCGGCCTGGGGCGGTAGCTGGAGGGGTCGGCCATGTTTCACACCCTACTGGCGAGGGGTGACAGCGCGACGAGGCTGTGGACAACGCCGACGGACCGCCATGGGCACGGTTGGGCATCAGGTGTTGTCGGGGCTTGGTCAACACGCTTCAATGCGGGGGAACTCGGGCCCGGCCTCTGCCGCCCGCGCGAACGGTCCGACCAGCCGTCGTGAACGCTGCCCAGAAAGGCCCCCGCATGCCGCACGCCACTCAGCAGGCGGACGTCGCCGCCGTCACCGCGGTGCCGGACGTGGCCGGGGTCACGCACGCGGACCCGGCCCTGGACGCGGTTCTCAGCGGCGGCCCCTTCCACGTCGCCCTGCGCGCCGCCATCGCCGCGCGCGGGCTGCCGCTCCAGCGCGTGCAGCACCATCTGTCGCGCTACGGGGTCAAGGTTGGCGTCACCAGCCTCAGTTACTGGCAGCAGGGCGCCCGCCGGCCGCAGCGCCCCGAGTCGCTGCGTGCGGTGCGGGCGCTGGAGGAGATCCTCCAGCTGCCGGAGGAGTCGCTGATCCGGCTGCTGGCGGAGGGCGACGAGCCGGCCGCGGGGCGGCCCGCGGTCCGCTCCTACCGCTCCCTGGTCGAGGCCGACGGCGTCCTGGCGGGGCTGCTGGCCGAGCTGGACGCGCCGGTCGACGGCGGGCTGCACACCCTGGGGCTGCACGAGCGGGTGCGGATCGGCGCGCGGCGGGAACTGGCGGGCCGCGAGGCGCACCACATCGTGCGCGCCCACCGGGACGGCGTCGACCGCTGCACGGCCGTGTACCACGGCGACCCCGGCTGCACGCCGGACCTCATGCGCGTGCAGGCCCTGGAGAACTGCCGCACGGGCCGCGTCCGGTATCACCACGACACCGGCGTCCTCGTCGCCGAGCTGCTCTTCGACACCCGCCTGCGCTCCGGCGACACCTTCCTCTTCCGGTACGGCGTCGAGGACGGCACCGCCGGGGTGTCCCACGAGTACGCGCGCGGGTTCGGCCTCCCGGGCGGCCAGTACGCACTGCAGATCCGCTTCGACGAGCACTGTCCGCCGGTGCGCTGCCACCGGTTCGCCCAGCACTCGGCCGCGGCCCCGCGCAGCGGGCGTCAGGAGCTCCCGCTCAGCCCGCGGCACCATTCGGTCCACCTCGTCGAGCCCCGGCTGCGGACGGGGATCGTGGGGATCGGCTGGGACTGGGCGGAGTGAGCGGGCCGGGGCGAGAGCCCCGGCCGGCCCCGGCTAGGCGGTGGGGGCCGGGCCCGCCACGATCCGGCCGCCCTCGGCCCGTACCGGCAGCTCCTTCAGCGGCGCGCTCGCCGGCTCGTGCAGCACCTCGCCGCTCGTGGCGTCGAACTCGCTGCCGTGGCAGGGGCAGACGAGCTTCGTCCCGTCCAGCTTGTTGATGGGGCACAACGCGTGCGTGCAGATCGTGCTGTACGCCTTCAGGGCGCCGTTCGCGTCCCGGCTGACGACCACCTTGTGCTCGCGGTACAGCTTCGCGCCGCCCTTGGGGACCTCGCTCTCCGCGCCGAGGTCGACGGGCGCGCTCGGCTCGGCGTCCGTCGTCCCGCCGCCCGGTGAGCAGGCGGCCAGGCCGAGCCCGGCGACTGGGGTGAGGGCCGCTCCGCGCAGGACGGTACGACGGGTCGGGGTCGGGCGGCCGGGCATAGGGGGCTCCACTGGTCAGAGGGCGGGCAGGGCGACGATACCCGGCCGGGGAGGGCGGGCCCGGCGGCGGGGCGAGCGGAGACGAGGGACGGCGATACCCGTGACGTAAACGCTTGCGCAAGCGTTTACGTCTGCCGCTGAATGGGATACCTTCCCGGCCAGAAGCAGCGAGAGCAGCGCCCGGAGGGAGAGGAACCCGATGCCGACGATGGCCGACGTGGCCCGTGACGCGGGTGTCTCCGTGGCGACCGTCTCGCATGTGCTCAACGACACCCGCCCGGTGCTCCCCCACACCCGGCAGGCCGTCCTGGACGCCATCGACCGGCTCGGCTACACCCCGAACTCCCTGGCCCGCTCCCTGGTGACCGCGCGCACCCGGTCCATCGGCCTCGCGGTGTCGGCGATCAGCAACCCCTACTTCACGGAGATCCTGCAGGGCGTCGAGGCGGGTGCCCTGGAGCACGGTTACAGCCTGCTCATCGCCGACCCGCACGACGACCCCGGCCACGAGTGCAAGGTCGTGCAGCTGCTGCACGAGCGGCGGGTGGACGGCATGATCGTCGCGCCGTCCGCGGACCCGCGCGAGCTGCTGGCTTATCTGCGGCGGCACGACGTCCCGACGGTGTTCCTCGACCGGCTGGTCGACGACGGGGCCGCGCCGCACTTCGACCAGGTGTGCGCGGCGGGCGCCGAACCCACGACCCGGCTGGTCACCCATCTCGCGGAGCTGGGTCACCGGCGGATCGGCCTGGTCGCGGGGCGCCCCGGGCTCAGCACCACCAGCGAGCGGATCACCGGCTACCGGCACGGTCTGGCGTACGCCGGTCTCGCCCACGACGAGCGCCTGATCGCGCACGGCGACTCCGAGTCCCCCGGCGGCGAACGCGCGACCGCCGCCCTGCTGGACCTCGCCGCGCCGCCCACGGCCCTGGTGACCGCCAACAACGCGATGACCATCGGCGCCCTGCGCGCCCTGCGCGAGCGCGGCCTGTCCGTGCCCGACGACATCGCCCTGTGCTGCTTCGACGACTTCGCCTGGGCCGACCTGTTCTCACCCCGGCTCACCGCGATCGCCCAGCCCAGCAAGGAGCTCGGCGCCCAGGCCGTACGGGTTCTGCTGGACCGGCTCGCCGAGCCGGACCGGCCCGCCCGGACCGTGCGGCTCGACTGCGCCTTCGTCCACCGCACCTCGTGCGGCTGCCCCGAGCAGCCGCCGGACCTCCCGCACCTGCCGAAAGGAACCGCCTCGTGATCGTCGTCGCCGGTGAGGCACTGATCGACCTCGTGCCGCAGGGCACGGGCGCCCTGGCGAGCCTGCGGCCGGCGCTCGGCGGCGGCCCCTTCAACACGGCCGTCGCCCTCGGCCGCCTCGGCTCCCCCACCGCCTTCTGCTCCCGCACGTCCTTCGACGCCTTCGGCGAGGCCCTGCTGGACGGACTGCGGCGGGACGGGGTGGATGTGTCGGCCGTCCAGCGCGGACCCGAGCCGACGACGCTCGCGGTCGCCACCGTCGACGAGGGAGGTTCGGCCGCCTACTCCTTCTACGTCGACGGCACCGCCGACCGGCTGTTCACCGCGCCCGCCGCGCTGCCGCAGGGCACGCGCGCGGTGTCCTTCGGGACCTGCTCGCTCGTCCTGGAGCCGGGCGCCACCGCCTACGAGGAGCTGATGCGGGCGGCCGCCGCGCAGGGTGTGTTCACCGCCCTCGACCCGAACATCCGCCCGGGGCTGATCCCCGACCCGGACGCCTACCGGGCCCGGTTCCGCGGCTGGCTGCCGTCGGTGTCGCTGCTCAAGCTGTCCGCGGAGGACGCCGAGTGGCTCGGCGGCACCCCGCGCGAGTGGCTGGCCGAGGGCCCCGCGGCCGTGGTGGTCACCCGTGGCGGTGACGGGCTCACCGTCTTCACCCGGGACGGCGGGGAGCACGCGGTGCCGGGCGAGAAGGTCGACGTCGTGGACACGATCGGGGCCGGGGACACGGTGAACGCGGCCCTGCTGCACGGGCTGGCCGTCCGCGGCGCGCTGTCTCCTCGGGCGCTGACGGGGCTCGGCGCGGACGACTGGACGGGCCTGCTGCGGTTCGCGGCCCGCGCGGCGGCGATCACCTGCTCGCGCGCGGGCGCGGAACCGCCGTACGCCTCCGAACTGGACGGGGTGCCGGACGCCGGCTGAGACGCGGCGCGCTTCCGCGGTCGACGCAGGAAGAGGCTCGGCGCGCTCTCGCGGTCGACGCAGGAAGAGGCTCGGCGCACTTCCAGCCGACGCCTGAAGAGGGTCAGCGCGCCCCGCCGCCGACGTCAGTCGAAACGCGGAGCGCCCCACGCCCGACACCCGCAGAGACGGCACACCCACCCCGGACGCCACGGCACACCCCCCAGTCGGCGCAAGCCAAGATGCGGCGCGCCCCCGCGGGAGGATTCCGCGGGGGCGCGTGGCCGGGTGGGGTCGGACGGGCTCAGGCCTTGCGGGCCCGGGTCGCCTTCTTCGCCGGTGCCGCCTTCTTGGTGGCTCCGGCGGCCTTCTTGGCGGCTGTGCCGTCGGCGGCCTTGGACTTGGTGGTCCGGGCGGTGGCCGTCTTCTTCGCCACCGACTTGGCCGCGACCGTCTTCTTCGCCGCCGCCCTGCGCGGGGCCCGCACGGAGGACGCGTCGCTGATCCGGTCGGCGCCGAGGATCTCCCGCAGGAACTTGCCGGTGTGGCTGGCCGGGACCGCGGCGACCTCCTCGGGCGTGCCCTCGGCGACGACCAGGCCGCCGCCGGCGCCGCCCTCGGGGCCCATGTCGACGACCCAGTCCGCGGTCTTGATCACATCGAGGTTGTGCTCGATGACGATGACCGTGTTGCCCTTCTCGACCAGGCCGGACAGGACCTTCAGCAGCTTGCTGATGTCCTCGAAGTGCAGACCGGTGGTCGGCTCGTCGAGAACGTAGACCGTACGGCCGGTGGAACGCTTCTGGAGCTCACTGGCGAGCTTCACGCGCTGGGCCTCACCGCCGGACAGGGTGGTCGCGGACTGGCCGAGGCGGACGTAGCCGAGACCGACGTCGTTGAGCGTCCTGAGGTGGCGGTTGATCGCCGGGACGGCCTCGAAGAAGTCCATGGCCTCCTCGATCGGCATGTTCAGGATCTCGGCGATGTTCTTGCCCTTGTAGTGGACCTCCAGGGTCTCCCGGTTGTACCGGGCGCCGTGGCAGACCTCGCACGGGACGTAGACGTCCGGGAGGAAGTTCATCTCGATCTTGATGGTGCCGTCGCCCGCGCAGTTCTCGCAGCGGCCGCCCTTGACGTTGAAGGAGAACCGGCCCGGCATGTAACCGCGGACCTTCGCCTCGGTGGTCTCGGCGAACAGCTTGCGGACGTGGTCGAAGACGCCGGTGTACGTCGCCGGGTTGGACCGCGGGGTGCGGCCGATGGGCGACTGGTCGACGTGCACGACCTTGTCGACGAGGTCGTCGCCCTCCACGCGCGTGTGCCGCCCCGGAACGCTGCGGGCGCCGTTGAGCTCGCGCGCCAGGTGCGTGTAAAGGATGTCGTTGACCAGCGTCGACTTGCCGGAGCCGGACACGCCGGTGACGGCGGTGAACAGGCCCAGCGGGAAGGACACGTCGATGTCCTGGAGGTTGTTCTCCCGGGCGCCGTGCACCGTGAGCCGGCGGGACGGGTCCTGCGGACGCCGGATGTCGGGCAGCGGGATGGCCTTCTTGCCCGCGAGGTACTGGCCGGTCTGCGACTCGGTGTTGGCGAGCAGTTCCTTCAGCGAGCCGCTGTGCACGACCTTGCCGCCGTGCTCGCCCGCGCCGGGGCCGATGTCGACGATCCAGTCGGCGACCTTGATGGTGTCCTCGTCGTGCTCCACGACGATGAGCGTGTTGCCCATGTCGCGCAGCCGGACCAGGGTCTCGATCAGCCGGTGGTTGTCGCGCTGGTGCAGACCGATGGACGGCTCGTCGAGGACGTACAGCACACCGACGAGGCCGGAGCCGATCTGGGTGGCCAGGCGGATGCGCTGGGCCTCGCCGCCGGAGAGGGTGCCGGCCGCGCGGTTCAGCGAGAGGTAGTCCAGGCCGACGTCGACCAGGAACCTGAGCCTCTCGTTGACCTCCTTCAGCACGCGCTCGGCGATCTTCTTGTCGCGGGCGTTGAGCTTCAGCTTGCCCAGGAAGTCCGCGCAGTCGCTGATGGACATCGCGGCGACCTCGGCGATCGACTTCTCCATCACGGTGACCGCGAGGACGATCGGCTTCAGGCGCGTGCCCTCACAGGTGGGGCAGGGCACCTCGCGCATATAGCCCTCGAAGCGCTCCCGGCTGGCGTCGGACTCGGATTCGCCGTGCCGGCGCTTGACGAACGGGACGGCGCCCTCGAAGGGCGTGGTGTACACGCGCTCCCGGCCGTACCGGTTGCGGTACCGGACCTCGATCTGTGTCTTGTGCCCGTACAGCAGCGCCTTCTTCGCGCGCTGCGGGAGCCCCGCGAAGGGGATGTCGGTCCGGAATCCCAGGGCGTCCGCGAGGGCGCTGATCAGCCGGCCGAAGTAGTCCTTGGTGTGCCCGTGGGACCAGGGGTGGATGGCGCCCTCGTCGAGGCTCTTGTCCTCGTCCGGGACGATCAGCTCGGGGTCGACCTCCATGCGCGTGCCGATGCCGGTGCACTCGGGGCAGGCGCCGAAGGGCGAGTTGAAGGAGAAGGAGCGCGGCTCCAGCTCCTCGAAGGAGAGGTCGTCGTACGTGCAGTACAGGTGCTCCGAGAACATGCGCTCGCGCTCGGGGTCGTCCTCGGGGAGGTCGACGAAGTCGAGCACGACCATGCCGCCGGACAGGCCGAGGGCGGTCTCCACGGAGTCGGTGAGCCGGCGCTTGGCGGTGTCCTTCACCGTGAGGCGGTCGACGACCACCTCGATGGTGTGCTTCTCCTGCTTCTTCAGCGTGGGCGGGCTGGAGAGCTGGATCGTCTCGCCGTCCACCCGCGCGCGGGAGTAGCCCTTGGTCTGAAGGTCGGCGAAGAGGTCGACGAACTCGCCCTTGCGCTCGCGCACCAGCGGGGACAGCACCTGGAAGCGGCTGCCCTCGGGCAGCTCCAGGACCCTGTCGACGATGGCCTGCGGCGACTGGCGGGCGATGGGGCGGCCGCACTCGGGACAGTGCGGCTTGCCGATGCGCGCGAAGAGCAGGCGCAGATAGTCGTAGACCTCGGTGATGGTGCCGACCGTGGAGCGCGGGTTGCGCGAGGTCGACTTCTGGTCGATGGAGACCGCGGGCGACAGGCCCTCGATGAAGTCGACGTCGGGCTTGTCCATCTGGCCGAGGAACTGGCGGGCGTACGAGGAGAGCGACTCCACATAGCGCCGCTGGCCCTCCGCGAAAATGGTGTCGAAAGCCAGCGAGGACTTGCCCGACCCCGACAGGCCCGTGAAGACGATGAGCGAGTCGCGCGGCAGGTCGAGCGAGACATTCTTGAGGTTGTGCTCGCGCGCGCCACGGACGATGAGACGGTCGGCCACGCCGGTCCGCACCTTTCTTGAGAGAAGTGACAGGGGCGAGGCCCCCGTCTTTCCCAGACTAGGGGGAGCCACTGACAACGCCGGTCGGATTCCTGGATGCGTTAACAATCCCCGGCTCTCCAGCATGCCCGACGCCGCTTCCGACCATATAGCACGTGCATTCGAATTCCGGCACCGCTTCACCACCTTCACCCGAAGGTGTGGCCGGACTAAGGTCAGCAGCATGATTGATCACGCTCATGACCTGGCGTCTGTACGTGACGCGACCGAACGACTGCTCACCGCTGCCGCCAAGCTGGACAACGCCGCGGTCGCCCAGCCGTCACGGCTGCCCGGCTGGACCCGCGGCCATGTCCTCGCCCACCTCGCCCGCAACGCGGACGCCCTGGTGAACGTGCTCGAAGGGCGCCCCATGTACGTCTCCGCCGACGCGCGGGACGCCGACATCGAGCGGGACGCACCGCGCGCGCTGGACGTCCAGCTCGCGGACGTCCGCGAGAGCGCGGCCCGGTTCGCGCGGACCGGGGAGGCGCCCGCGGACTGGTCCCGGACCGTGGAGCTGCGCAACGGCGTCACCGACTCCGCGTCCCGGGTGCCGTTCCGGCGGTGGGTCGAGGTGGAGCTGCACCATGTGGACCTCGGGATCGGGTACGAGCTGGAGGATCTCCCCGAGGAGTTCGTCCGGCGCGAGAGTCACTTCCTCGCCGAGCGGTTCCTGGGCCACCCGGACGTCCCCTCTCTGGTGATCGAGGCGGAGGGCGGTCCGGTGCTGCGCAGCGGCCGTGCCGAGGGGGCGGCGATCACGGTCGGCGGGCGTCCGACGGACGTGCTCGGCTGGCTCTGCGGCCGACGCGACGGATCGGCGCTCACGGCGGCCGGCGGACCCCTGCCGGCGCTTCCCCCGCTATAGGCTGCCGCCATGACGTACAGCGGAGAGGTGACGGTCGGGGGCCCGGCGGACGTGCACGAGCTCAAGGACCTGATGATCACCAAGATCGCGGTCGGTCCGATGGACAACAACTGCTATCTGCTGCGCTGCCGGGCGACGGACGAGCAGGTGCTGATCGACGCGGCGAACGACGCGGACGCGCTGATCGGCATGATCGGTGACGACGGCATCGCCGCCGTCGTCACCACCCACCAGCACGGCGACCACTGGCAGGCGCTCGCGCGGGTCGTCGCGGCCACGGGCGCGCGCACGTACGCGGGGCGTGCGGACGCCGAGGGCATTCCGGTGCCGACCGACGT
Organism: Streptomyces sp. NPDC002779; assembly: GCF_042888685.1. Lineage (NCBI taxonomy): Bacteria > Bacillati > Actinomycetota > Actinomycetes > Kitasatosporales > Streptomycetaceae > Streptomyces > Streptomyces sp. NPDC002779. The sequence goes on along the minus strand of NZ_JBIAQC010000007.1, from coordinate 295,750 downwards.
CCTGGTCGACGACGGGGACGTGATCCGGGTGGGGCACGTGGAGCTCACCGCGCGCCACCTGGTCGGGCACACCCCGGGTTCGATCGCCCTCGTCTACGACGACCCGCACGGCCATCCCCATGTCTTCACCGGGGACTGCTTGTTCCCGGGCGGCGTGGGCAACACCCGCAAGGATCCGCAGGCGTTCGCCAGCCTGCTCCACGACGTCGAGACCAAGCTCTTCGACGTGCTGCCGGACGAGACCTGGATCTACCCGGGCCACGGCAACGACACGACCCTGGGCGCGGAGCGGCCGCACCTGCCGGAGTGGCGCGCACGCGGGTGGTGAACGGCGGGTACGCGCGGGGCGCGGTCTCTCCTGCGCGCGCCCCGTGTGAAGCCTTCGCACGCATCCGCGTACTGCGCGCGCTCCCGGCGCACGCCCTTGCGCGGTCCACTGGAAGCGGCCCGCTCAGGATGACGGCTCCTGCGCGGTACGGGCCGCCGGTCTCTTTCCCCGCCCTCGACCGGCGGCCCGGCTCGGGCGCCGGTAAGGGGCGCGCGTCCATGGGCAGCGCCTGTTACACCGTGGCCGGTTATGCGGTGGGGCATTTACGCCGTGGCCTGTGCCGCCCCCACCAGCGCCGCGACCCGCTCGACGCCGAAGACGTACCCCTGCACACCGCATCCCGCGATCACCCCGTCGGCGCGCGCCGAGACATAGGAGTGGTGGCGGAAGGACTCGCGCTGGTGGATGTTGGAGATGTGGACCTCCAACACCGGCATCCCGTCACAGGTGTTGAGCGCGTCCAGGATCGCGACCGACGTATGCGAGTAGGCGGCCGGGTTGATGACGATCCCGCAGTGGTCCAGCCGCGCCTCGTGGATCCAGTCGACCAGCTCGCCCTCGTGGTTGGACTGGCGGAAGTCCACCGTCCCGCCGTGCGCGGCCGCCGCCTTGGCGCACATCGCCTCGACGTCGGCGAGGGTGTCGGAGCCGTAGATCTCGGGCTGACGCTGGCCGAGCAGGTTCAGGTTGGGGCCGTTGAGGATCATGATCGGGGCGTTGGCCAGGGTGCGGGGCACGGTTCCTCCGGTCCGTTCGGGGTCCAGCGGCCTCGGGGGGACCGCTGCTCAGACCCGGTTTATCACGGTGCGCGGGCGCGGCGACGGCCCGTACGCTGCCCGGCATGACGACGATCTCGTATCCCGCCAAGCCCTCCCCCGGCGACCGCATCGCCGTCATCTCCCCCTCGAGCGGCCTGCCCGGCCTCTTCCCGCGCCCCTTCGAACTGGGCCTGGAGCGGCTGCGCGAGGAGTACGGCCTGGAACCGGTGGAGTACCCGGCGACCCGCCGGATGGGCTCGTCGCCCCAGGAGCGGGCCGCCGACATCCACGCCGCCTTCGCCGACCCGGACATCAAGGCGGTCATCGCGTCCATCGGCGGCGACGACCAGATCACCGTGCTCTCCTTCCTGGACCGGGACTTGATCCGCGCCAACCCCAAGCCGTTCTTCGGGATGAGCGACAACACCAACCTCCTCGCCTTCCTGCGCGCCACCGGCATCGTCAGCTATCACGGCGGGTCCGTGATGTGCGAGCTGGGCCGCCCCGGCGCCATGCACCCGCAGACCGCCGACTCCCTGCGCGCGGCGCTGTTCACCTCCGGGGCCTATGAACTGCGGCCCGCCGAGCGCTGGAACGACATCAACGGCGACTGGGCCGACCCCGCCACCTTCGACGCCGAGCCGGAGATGCGGCCCGCCGCCGACTGGACGTGGGTGAACGCCGACCGTGTGGTGGAGGGCCGCAGTTGGGGCGGCTGTCTGGAGATCCTCGCCTGGCTGCTGATGGCCGACCGGGAGATCCCGCGCGACCTCGCCGAGTTCGACGGCGGCGTGCTGCTCCTGGAGACCTCGGAGGAGCTGCCGAGCGGCGCCGAGGTCTTCCGCACCCTGCGCGCCATGGGCGAGCGCGGCCTTCTCCAGCGCTTCTCCGCGCTGCTGATGGGCCGCGCGCGGACCTGGTCCTTCGAGCGCCCCAACGCTCCGCGGGAGGCGGCCCGTTACGCCGAGGAGCAGCGCGAGGCCGTCCAGCGCGCCGTGGAGGTGTATGCCCCCACCACCACCATCGTCTTCGACGTGGATTTCGGGCACACCGATCCGCAGCTGGTGATCCCCTACGGCGGTCTGGTCCGCGTCGACGGACCGGCCCGGCGCATCACCGTCACGTACTGAGGCCCGGCGCTCCTGCCTCCCCGTAACCCTCCGTCACCGTGGGTAGTTGACGCGGCATGCACGATGTACGCACCGTAAGGGCGCCCTCCATGCTCCGGCTCGCGGCAGCCTCGCTCGCCGGGACCGCCATCGAGTTCTACGACTTCTTCGTCTACGGGACCGCCGCCGCGCTGGTTCTGGGGCCGCTGTTCTTCCCCACCTTCTCGCCGGTGGCGGGAACCCTGGCCGCGTTCGGGACGTTCGGGGTGGGGTTCTTCGCCCGGCCGCTGGGCTCGGTGCTGTTCGGGCACATCGGGGACCGGCACGGCCGGCGGCCGGTCCTCGTCGCCTCCCTGCTGCTGACCGGCGCCTCCACGGTCGCGGTCGGCTGTGTGCCGACGTACGACACGATCGGGGTGGCCGCGCCCGTACTGCTGCTGGTGCTGCGCTTTCTGCAGGGGCTCGGGCTCGGCGGGGAGTGGGGCGGGGCCGTCCTGCTGACCGCGGAGCACGCGCCCGCCGAGCGGCGCGGGCTGTGGTCGAGCTTTCCGCAGGTGGGCCCGGCGGTCGGCTTTCTGCTCGCGAACGGGGTGACGCTGGCGCTGGCGGCGACCCTGTCCGAGGCGCAGTTCGCCGCCTGGGGTTGGCGGGTGCCGTTCTGGGCGGCGGGGGTGCTGGCCGTGGCGGGGCTGTGGCTCAGGTCGTCGCTCACCGAGAGCCCGCAGTTCCTGAAGATCGACGACCACGCGCGCATGCCGCTCGCCGAGGTGGTGCGCGACCACTGGCGGCTCGTCCTGCTGACGGCCGGCGCCCTGGCGGTCGGGTACGCGATCTTCTACGCGGTGACGACCTGGTCCCTCGCCTACGGGACGGAACGGCTCGGGGTCAGCCGTACGGTGATGCTGGTCTGCATCATGGGCGCGGTGCTGGTGAAGGGGTCGCTCACCCCGGTGGCGGCGCTGCTCGGGGACCGGTACGGGCGGCGGCCGATGTGTCTGGCCGGGTGCGCGGCGGCCGCGGTGTGGATGTTCCCCATGGTCGCGCTGCTCGCCACCGGCGCGCCGCTGCTGATGTTCCTCGGCTTCCTCGGGGCGATGCTGGCGTTCATCACGATGTTCGCCGTCATCGCCGCCTATCTGCCGGAGCTGTACGAGCCGCGGGTGCGCTGCACGGGCGCCGCGGTCGGCTACAACCTCGGCGGGGTCCTGGGCGGCGCGCTCACTCCGATCGCGGCGACCGCGCTGGCCGAGCAGGGCGGGCGGGTGCCGTGGGGGGTGGGGGCGTATCTGACCGGGATCGCGCTGGTCAGTCTGGGCTGCTTCGCGCTGCTGCCGGAGACGCGCCCGGCGCGGGTGATGGCGCCGGCGCCGGTCATGGATTGATCGCGAGTTCCAGGTAGGCGGCGAAGATCACCAGGTGCACCCCGCCCTGGAGGGGCGTGGCGCGCCCCGGCACCACGGTCAGGGAGCTCACCACGACCGTCAGGGCGAGCAGCACCATATGGGTGGCGCCCAAACCGAGGACGAGCGGGCCGGAGAGCCAGATCGTCGCCAGGGCGACCGCGGGGATGGTCAGGCCGATGCTGGCCATCGCCGAGCCGAGCGCGAGGTTCAGGCTGGTCTGCACCCGGTCACGGCGGGCGGAGCGCACCGCGGCGATCGTCTCCGGCAGCAGCACCAGCAGGGCGATGATCACACCGACGACGGCGGGCCCGAGGCCGGCCGACTCCACCCCGGCCTCGATGGTGGGCGACACCGCCTTGGCCAGTCCGACGACGCCGATCAGGGCCAGACCCAGCAGGCCCAGGCTGATCAGCGCGGTGCGGGCGGAGGGCGCGTCGGCGTGGTCGTCCGCGGTGATCACTTCGCCGTGCCGGGTGATGGGCAGGAAGTAGTCGCGGTGCCGCACGGTCTGGGTCGCCACGAACAGGCCGTACAGGACGAGCGAGGAGAGCGCGGCGAAGGTCAGCTGGAGGCTGGAAAACTCCGGGCCCGGCTGGCTGGTGGTGAAGGTCGGCAGGACCAGGCTGAGGGTGGCCAGGGTGGCGACGGTCGCCAGGGCCGCGCCGGTGCCCTCGGGGTTGAAGACCGCGATGCCGTGGCGCAGGGAGGCGACCAGGAGGCACAGGCCGACGATGCCGTTGCAGGTGATCATCACGGCGGCGAAGACCGTGTCCCGGGCCAGCGTCGCGCCCTTGCTGCCGCCGTCCGCCATCAGGGTGACGATCAGGGCGACCTCGATGACCGTCACCGCGACGGCGAGAACCAGGGAACCGAAGGGTTCGCCCACCCGGTGGGCGACGACCTCGGCGTGGTGGACGGCGGCGAGTACGGCTCCGGCGAGCACCACGGTCACCAGCGCGACGACCGCGCCCGGCAGGTCCCGGCCCCAGGTGAGGACCAGCAGGATCACCGCGAGCACCGGCACGACGGACGTCCACCGGGTGGCGAGCGACCTGAGCCGAGCGATCATGCAGTGATCGTCGCAAAGGCGGACGGGCGCCGCATGTCGGTCGTGCCGGGGTCCGTGCTCCTGGGCCGGGGCTGCTGGGTGTCGCGGTATCCGAACGACGCAAAGCACCGGGAGGGATGCTCGGCAATCGCCGCGCACCCCTCCCGGTGATGGTTGCTTCTACGCCCGAAGCCGTCAGGCCTCGATGCTGTCCTTCGAAGCGCCCTCGCTCCCCTTCTGCGCCGCCTCGGCCGCCGCCTGCTTCTTGGAAGCACGGAGGCTGGTGATCGTGGTGACGATCAGGACGGAGCAGATCACGCCCAGCGAGACCGGAATGCTGATCTCCGGGACGTGCACCCCGGACTCGTGCAGCGCGTGCAGCACCAGCTTCACGCCGATGAAGCCGAGGATGATCGACAGGCCGTAGCTGAGGTGGACCAGCTTCTTGAGCAGGCCACCGATCAGGAAGTACAGCTGCCGCAGACCCATCAGGGCGAAGGCGTTGGCGGTGAAGACGATGTACGGGTCCTGGGTCAGGCCGAAGATCGCGGGGATGGAGTCCAGGGCGAACAGGACGTCCGTCGTACCGATCGCGAGCATCACGACCAGCATCGGGGTCATGACCCGCTTGCCGTTCTCCTGGATCCACAGCTTGGTGCCGTGGTAGCGGTCGGCGACTCCGAAGCGGCGCTCGGCGGCCTTGAGGATCTTGTTCTCCTCGTACTCCTCGTCGTCGGCGTCGGCCCGGGCCTCCTGGATGAGCTTCCAGGCGGTCCAGATCAGGAAGGCTCCGAAGAGGTAGAACACCCAGGAGAAGCTGGCGAGGATCGCGGCACCGGCGGCGATGAAGATCGCGCGCAGTACCAGCGCTATCAGCACACCGATGAGGAGCACTCGCTGCTGGTACTGCGAGGGCACGGCGAACTTCGCCATGATCAGGACGAAGACGAAGAGGTTGTCGACGCTCAGCGACTTCTCGGTGATGAAGCCGGCGAAGAACTCACCGGCGGGCTGGCCGCCGCCGAAGATCAGCAGGCCGAGGCCGAAGAGACCGGCCAGGATGATCCAGACGGCGGTCCAGATCCCGGCTTCCTTGATGGACACGTCGTGCGGCTTGCGGCCGATGAAGAAGTCGACCGCGATGAGGGCGCCAAGGCCCACGATCGTCAGGACCCACAGGGTCAGGGAAACATCCACTGCGCCTCCGGCAGTACGTAACGGCAAATGTCAGCGTCGTCGCTGCCGGAGGTCTCTTCCACCCGCGCACGGGCCGACGCCCCGGGATCTGGCCTGATCCGTATTGACGGGACGCCGCAGTAGTCAGGGAGTACTCCCCTCCGCACCAACGAGAGTACCCAATCACCAAGGATTGGTAAAGGGGGAAGTAAAGGAAGACCCAAAAAGCCAGGTCAGCGTGGCTTTACGGTTGCTTTGTAAAGCCTGGATCAGCTCATCGGTTCCAAGAACGGCGCGCTGCCGCCACTTGGGTGAGCACCTGCTGGAGCACCTGACTGCCGGGCGGCACGAGCGGGGGCTCGTAGGTCCAAGCGTGGCCCACCCAGGGGTCGGCGAGATGGTCCTCGGCCACCGGGGTCAGTCGCAGCAGCGAACGCCACAACGGGTCCAGCAGCGGCCCGTATGCGGAGGCCTCCTCGCGGTCGGCGACCATCATCAGGTGGACGCCGACGGACGGCCCCTCGTCCGCGAGGTAGCGCAGCTGGTTCACGGCGCGGTCGTCGAAGCCGTGCGGGAAGTCATGGACGATCAGCAGCTGCTCGGCGGTGTCGAAGCCGGGCGGCAGCGACTCGGACGCACCGCCGCGCACCGCCATCTGCACCAGGTCCACGCGCTGGGTGAGCTTGCCGAGGACCTCCGTCACCCCCGCCGCCCCCACGGCGGGCGGCGCCGCGAGCACGCCGGTCTGCACCAGCGGGGCGAGCGCCTGGGCGCCGGAACCGGCCGGGTCGATCACATGGACCGTGAAGTCCCCCGCCGGGTAGACGGCGAGCAGCCGGGCCGCGTGGGCCACGGCCGTCTCCAGCGCGAGCCGACGCAGGTCGTGGGAGTCGTGGAAGGCGTCGTCGAGCGACCCGGACGCTCCGCTGTCGATCCACAGACCGCGCTCCAGCGGCAGCCGGACCAGCATCGGTATGCGCAGCGGGTCGCTCTCGGGCAGGTGCAGATCGCCCAGGCGCAGTGCCATGGGCGTCTCCATCGGCACCCGGTAGGCGTGCCAGACGGGGTTGTCCCAGCGGGCGTACGCCGCCGGCAGGGCGGGCTCGACGACGTCGGACTCGGCGGTGAGCTGGGCGAGGTCCCGGTCGAGGGTGGCCCTGGCCTGGTCCACGAGCTGGGCGTGCTTGGCCTGGGCCGCCTCGCGCGCCGCGTCGCCCTGGCCGCCGATCCGGCTGCGCGGGTCGGACAGGACCTGGTCGAGCTCCTTCTCCATGCGCGAGTCGGCGAAGTCGACGGCGCTGCGGTACGCGGCCGTCGAACGGGCCAGGTCCTCGAACATCCCCCAGACCTGGTTGTAGAGCCGCTCCTCCATGGACCAGCCGGTGGCGTCGCCCGCGACGGGCTGCCCGGGCCGGCCCGGCCGGGCCGGGGGCGCGGGCGGGGCGGGCGGCGGCGGGGCGGTGCTCTGCCGGCCCGGGTGGCTGTAGTTGATGCCGCCGGTGGCGGGCGGGTCGGCGGGCGCGGATGGGTAGCCGGCCGCGGGGGTGTGCTGCGGCGGCTGTCCGCCGTACGGCGAGGTGGCGGGCGTCGGCGGTACGGCCGGGCCGCCCTGGGTGGCGTACGGCGAGGTGGGCGCGGTGCCGCCCGGGTCGGGGCCGACGGCCGGGGCCGCCGGCTGCCGGGAGCGGTCGCCCTGGAGGGGGGCCTGGACCGAGCGGGCCACGCCCTGGGCCACCGCGTCGTTGATGCCGCCGGCCAGCAGACCCGCCTCGGGCAGGTTCTGGTCGGCGAGGAGTTCGGCGAGGCCGCCCGCGTAGCCCTGGCCGATGGCACGCACCTTCCAGGCGCCCTGGCGGCGGTAGAGCTCCAGGGCGACGACGGCCGACTCGGCGTCCAGTCCGGTGATGGTGTAGCTGGCCACCTCGGAGCCGTCGAGGCCGGTGACCGCGACGAAGGGGGCGGCGACCGCGCCGAAGCGGACCGGGCCCCCCACGCCGGTGGGCAGGGCGAGCAGCACACTGACCCGGTGCACGGCCTCCGGCACGGCGTCCAGGTCCACCGCGAGGCGATGGTCGGCCGCCGCCTGCCGGGAGACCTCCAGGCCCGGCAGGGTGGGCGCGCCCGGATGGGCCACCCACTCGCTGCCCTGGACCTTGCCGTTCTCGTCGCTGAGCGTGGCGCCCGCCACGACCGGCGCGCCGGCCGAGACCCGGATCTCGAGACGGGACTGGGGAAGCGGGTGGTTCTGCCCCCGCACCAGCTCGGCCGTCATCGCCTTAGTCCCCCTGTGTCGCTGATCTCTGGTGGTGTGTGCTGCTCGCCCGGTGGGCCTACAGGTGCGGCAGGATCGCCGGCATCAGGTCCTGGAAGGTACGGCCGTTGGCCGGCGTACCGATGGCGGTCATCGTCCAGCCCGGGCCGTTGCGGTGCACCTTCGCCATGATCTGCGCGGTGTAGGCACCACCGCCGGCGAGGGTGTAGCGGGCCAGCTCCTGGCCGTTGGTCTCGTCGACGATGCGGCAGAACGCGTTCTGCACCTCCTGGAACGTCTGGCCCGTGAAGGAGTTCACGGTGAAGACGATCTGGTCGATGTGGACCGGGATGCGCTGCAGGTCGACGAGGATCGCCTCGTCGTCGCCGCCCTGGCCGACACCGCCGACCAGGTTGTCACCGGTGTGCCGGACCGAGCCGTCGTCGCTCACCAGGTGACGGAAGAAGACCACGTCGACCGGCTGCTTGTCGGCGAACAGAACGGCGGAGGCATCGAGGTCGACCTCCCGGGTGCGCGAGCCGAACAGGCCGCGCCGGGGGGCCGCCTGCCAGCCGAGACCCATGCGCACCGCGGTCAGGCTGCCGCCGTCGTTCTTCTGCAGACTGATGGCCTGACCCTTGGTCATGTTGACGGTCACGCGCTGATTCCCCTCTCGAACTGTCCCCTGTTGCCGCGGAGTCCGCGGATGACGAGAACCCTACGCAGGGGCACTGACAGTGCCGTACCCAGGGCCGCACTTTGTGTCGGTCTTGCAACACTCGCGCGCCCGCGCGGTCCCCGGTGTCCCTTCAGGCCAGGCCCGCCTCCTTCATCTGGCGCAGTTCCTTCTTCATCTCGGAGACCTCGTCGCGCAGCCGGGCCGCGATCTCGAACTGGAGGTCGGCCGCGGCGGCGCGCATCCGCGCGGTCATCTCCTCGATCTGCTCGGTGAGCTCGGCGGCGGGCCGGTCGGTGGGCGCCGTCTGCTTGGCCTTGCCCTTCGCGCCGCCCTTGGCTGCCTTGCCGCCGAGCGCGGGCACCGGCGCCTTGGCGCCCTTGCCGTCCTTGGTCTTGCGGTAGCCGGAGCCGAGCAGCTGCTCGGTGTCGACGTCCTCGCGGGCGATCTGCGCGACGATGTCGTTGATCTTCTTGCGCAGCGGCTGCGGGTCGATGCCCCGGGCCTTGTTGTACGCGATCTGCTTCTCCCGGCGGCGGTTGGTCTCGTCGATGGCCTTCTCCATCGCCGGGGTGATCTTGTCGGCGTACATGTGGACCTGGCCAGAGACATTGCGCGCGGCGCGGCCGATGGTCTGGATGAGGGAGGTGCCCGAGCGAAGGAAGCCCTCCTTGTCCGCGTCGAGGATGGCCACCAGGGAGACTTCGGGCAGGTCCAGGCCCTCGCGCAGGAGGTTGATGCCGACCAGCACGTCGTACTCACCGGCGCGCAGCTCGCGCAGCAGTTCCACGCGGCGCAGGGTGTCGACGTCGCTGTGCAGATAGCGCACCTGGATGCCGAGTTCGAGGAAGTAGTCGGTGAGGTCCTCGGCCATCTTCTTGGTGAGCGTGGTGACCAGGACCCGCTCGTCCTTCTCGGTGCGCTTGCGGATCTCGTGCACCAGGTCGTCGATCTGACCCTCGGTGGACTTGACCACGACCTCGGGGTCGATCAGGCCGGTGGGGCGGATGATCTGCTCCACGGCGCCGTCGGAGCGCGAGAGCTCGTACTGGCCCGGGGTCGCCGACAGATAGACCGTCTGCCCGATGCGCTCCTGGAACTCCTCCCACTTCAGCGGGCGGTTGTCCAGGGCGGAGGGCAGCCGGAAGCCGTGGTCCACCAGGGTGCGCTTGCGGGAGGCGTCGCCCTCGTACATCGCGCCGATCTGCGGCACGGTCACATGGGACTCGTCGATGACGAGCAGGAAGTCGTCCGGGAAGTAGTCGAGCAGGGTGTTGGGCGGGGAGCCGGGCAGGCGGCCGTCGAAGTGCATCGAGTAGTTCTCGACACCGGAGCAGGTGCCGATCTGGCGGAGCATCTCGAGGTCGTAGGTGGTGCGCATGCGCAGGCGCTGGGCCTCCAGCAGCTTGCCCTGCTTCTCCATCTCGGCGAGGCGCTCCGCCAGCTCCTTCTCGATGTCGTTGACGGCCCGCTCCATGCGCTCGAGGCCGGCGACGTAGTGCGAGGCCGGGAAGACGTACAGCTGCTGGTCGTCGCTGATGATCTCGCCGGTGAGCGGGTGCAGGGTGGACAGCGCCTCGATCTCGTCGCCGAACATCTCGATGCGGACGGCCAGCTCCTCGTAGACCGGGAAGATCTCGATGGTGTCGCCGCGCACGCGGAAGGTGCCGCGGCTGAAGGCCAGGTCGTTGCGGGTGTACTGGATCTCCACGAAGCGGCGCAGCAGCTGGTCGCGGTCGATCTCCTCGCCGACCTTGAGGGGGACCATCCGGTCCACGTACTCCTGCGGGGTGCCGAGGCCGTAGATGCAGGAGACCGAGGCGACCACGACGACATCGCGGCGGGTGAGCAGCGAGTTGGTGGCGGAGTGGCGCAGTCGCTCGACCTCCTCGTTGATCGAGGAGTCCTTCTCGATGTAGGTGTCCGACTGCGGGACGTACGCCTCGGGCTGGTAGTAGTCGTAGTACGAGACGAAGTACTCGACGGCGTTGTTCGGCAGCAGCTCGCGGAACTCGTTGGCCAGCTGGGCGGCCAGGGTCTTGTTCGGCGCCATGACCAGGGTGGGGCGCTGGAGCTGCTCGATCATCCACGCGGTGGTGGCGGACTTGCCGGTGCCGGTCGCGCCGAGCAGGACGACGTCCTTCTCACCTGCCTTGATGCGCCGGGCGAGATCGGCGATGGCCTGCGGCTGGTCGCCGCTGGGCTGGTAGGAGCTGACGACCTCGAAGGGCGCCACCGTGCGTTCGATGCTGGAAACGGGCCGCATGCATCCACCGTACGGCCCCCCACTGACAACGCGTCCCGATCAGCGGTTCTGCGGGGTGCGGGGGCGGTTCCCGCCGAGGGTGCGGCGCGTGCGGAGCGGGGGCCGGCGGGCGGTGTGGGCGGCGGCGGTGTGGGCGGGGATGCCGGGCTTGTCGTCCACGGGGGCCAGGGCGGGCTTGCCCATGACCATCAGGGGGTCGACCATCACCACGACTCCGGCCAGCAGCAGGAAGGTGAGCGGGCCGATCATCATGGGCGCGAGCAGGGACGCCGGTGAGTCGCCCGTGGTGGTGTCCTGGGCGGTGTGCAGATGGACGCTGAGGGCGGCCATGCCGGTGTAGTGCATGCCGCTCACGGCGAGCCCCATGACGAGGCTCGCGCCCACGCTCCACAGGAAGCCCCTGACCTGTCCGGCGGCCCACAGGGCGGCGGTGGCCGCGGCCATGGCTATGGCGACCGAGGCGGCGACGGTGAGGGTGTTGTACTCCAGCTTGCCGTTGAGCTGGAGGCCCGCCATGCCCAGGTAGTGCATGGAGGCGATGCCGAGTCCGGTGATGGTGCCGCCGGTGAACAGGGCGGCGCCGCGCGCGCCCCGGTAGCCGACGATGAAGATCCCGATGCCGACCATGACGACGGCGACGGCGAGGCTCGCGAACGTCATCGGCCTGTCGTAGTGGATCGGGGTTTCCTGGACCGTGAACCCCATCATCGCGACGAAGTGCATGGTCCAGATGCCGGACCCGATGGCCGCCGAGCCGAGGGCGAGCCAGCCGGGGCGCCAGGAGCGGGTGACGAGCATCGCTCTGGTGGTGCAGCGCAGGCCGAGGGCACCGCCGAGGCAGGCCATGACGTAGGCCACCAGCGGTGTGACGAGGCCGTAGCTGAATCCGTCGACCGTGCCCTGCATGCGCGGCTGTCCTTCCGCCCTCTTGCGTCCCGGAATGTGCTGATATCCGCCCCCCTCCCAGGACCGCCCGAGCGGCCAGGGCCGAGGCAGAGAGTATGACCTCAACCGGAATGGTCGAACGACTTTCCGGCAAAGAAACACGGCCCTGCCCCAGTTGTGCGGCAGTGGTGAACGGACCTGGGCAACCCCTTCAGTCGATGGCCATTCTGCAACCCCCTGATGTTGACGCGCTGCTGTCAGAGTGGAGCCGTCCGTGACGCTCGTCAAAAGGAGTACCCATGCCCGCGCGCGTTGTTGCCGTCACGACCACCGCGCTTCTGGGAACCGTCGCCTTCCTGCTGCCGCCCGCCGACGCCCGCGCGGACGTCACCGGCACACCGCCGACCGTCCTCGCCCACCGGGGCGCCTCGGCCTACGCGCCCGAGAACACCCTCGCCGCCGTCGACGCGGCGGCCCGGCTCGGCATCCGGTGGGTCGAGAACGACGTCCAGCGCACCAAGGACGGCGTGCTGGTCGTCCTCCACGACGACAACCTGCGGCGGACGACCGACGTGGAGGAGGTCTTCCCCGGCCGGGCACCCTGGAAGGTGAAGGACTTCACGGCCGCCGAGATCGCCCGCCTGGACGCCGGGAGCTGGTTCGGCCCCGCATACGCGGGCGCGCGCGTGCCGACGCTGGAGCAGTACATGGACCGCGTCGAACGGCACCGCCAGAAACTGCTCCTGGAGATCAAGAACCCCGGCCTGTACCCGGGCATCGAACGGCAGACCCTGAAGGTGCTCGGCACCGAGGGCTGGCTCGACCGGCGTCACCTGGGCCGGCTGATCGTGCAGAGTTTCAGCGCCGACAGCGTGCGGACCGTCCACGAGCTCAAGCCGGCGGTGAAGACCGGGTTCCTCGGCACACCGTCCGTGGCGGACCTGCCCCGGTACGCAGAGTTCACCGACCAGATCAACCCCTCCCACACCTCGCTCTCCACGGGCTACATCGCCGCCGTGCACGGCTTCACCGGGGCGCACGGCAAGCCGCTGGAGGTCTTCACCTGGACCGTCGACGACGCGGTGAACGCCCGGCGGGTGGCCGGGTACGGCGTCGACGGCATCATCACCAACAAGCCGGACGTGGTGCGGAACGCGGTGCGCGGCAGGTGACGGGCTGAAGGGAGCCCGGCGTTGTCAGTGCCGGACCGTACGGTGGGAGACATGGACAGCCATGGGCAGTACGAGCGGCAGGTCGTATGGACGGTCGTCGGCACCGACATCGGTCCGCTGCTGCTGGCCGCGACCCGCGAGGGTCTGGTCAGCGTCGTCTTCCACGCCACCGACGCGGTGCGCGAGAGGGCCCTGGACCGGCTCGCGTCCCGGCTGGGCGCCGAGCCGGTCCAGGCGCCCGGCTCCCCTCTGCTCACCGAGGCGATACGCCAGCTGACGGCCTACTTCGCGGGCGAGCGCCATGACTTCGAGCTGCCGCTGGACTGGTCGCTGATCTCTGGTTTCCACCGGCAGGTGCTGCGCGAACTGGCCGCCGGTGTGCCGTACGGCTCGGTCGTCGGTTACGGCGATCTGGCCGCGCGGGCCGGGCAGCCGGGCGCCGCGCAGGCGGTCGGCATGGCGATGGGCGCCAATCCGCTGCCGGTGGTCGTGCCCTGCCACCGGGTGGTGGAGAGCGACGGCGGCATCGGCGGCTTCGGGGGTGGCCTGGAGACCAAGCGGAAGCTGCTCGCCCTGGAAGGTGTACTGCCCGAGCCGCTGTTCTGAGCCCCTCGGCGCCGCGTGCGGTGCGTCCGGCCGCTAGTCGTAGTGCCGGGCCTCGAAGACGTTCCCGTCCGGGTCGCGGAAGTAGAAGCTGCGCTTGGCCAGGCCGCGGGCGCCGAAGGAGTCGAAGGTGACGTCGGAGACCGGGACCTCGTGCTCCTCAAGGCGGCCGAGGAGCGCGTCGAAGGCGTCCGCCGAGAGGGCGACGCAGATGTGGTTGACCGGGTGGCCCGCGCTCTGCGCGGCTCCCGCGAGCATCTTCATGCGTTCGGCCATGGCCAGCGGCATGAGGTCGAGGATGGTCTCCTCGTTGAGCCGCACCGAGGGGAAGGGCACCTGTCCGGTGGCATAGTCCGCGAGTCGTACGGGCTCCGTGCCGAGCGTCTTCTCGTAGAACTCGGCCGAGCCGATCGGGTCGCTCACCCAGAGGACGACATGGTCGAGTCGTGCGGTGTGGTCGGTCATGCGTCCCAGGCTGGTGTCGTCCCTCACCGGCCGCAAGTGGTTTGACCGGGCGCCGGGCCCGCCAGGGATGAGGGAGAACCGACGGACAGGAGGCGGGCGCGTGGTGCTGGTGGTGTCGGAAGAGGTGCGGGACGCGATCGACGCGCGGCGACCCGTGGTGGCCCTGGAGTCCACGATCATCGCGCAGGGGCTGCCCCGCCCGCGCAATCTCCAGGTGGCCCTGGAGCTCGAGGACGTCGTACGGCGCGAGGGCGCCGTGCCCGCGACCGTCGCCGTGCTCGACGGGCGCCCCCATGTCGGCCTGGACAAGGAGCAGTTGGAACGGGTCGCCAACGAGGACGGGATCCGCAAGCTGGGCCACCGCGATCTGCCGCTCGCGGTGGCGGCCGGGGCGAGCGGGGCGACCACGGTGTCGGCGACGGCCCTGCTGGCGGCCCTGGCGGGCGTGCGGGTCTTCGCGACGGGCGGACTCGGCGGGGTGCACCGGGAGTGGACGGTGACCCAGGACGAGTCGGCCGACCTGGGCCTGCTGGCCCGCACCCGCATCACGGTGGTCTGCGCGGGCGTGAAGTCGATCCTGGACGTGCCGGCCACGCTCCAGCGGCTGGAGACGCTGGGTGTCGCGGTGGCCGGGTACGGCACGGACCGCTTCCCCGGCTTCTACCTGTCGGACTCGGGCCATCCTGTGGACTGGACGCTGCGGTCGCCCGAGGAGGCGGCGGAGGTGATGCGCGCTCAGGACGCCCTTGGCGGCCCGGAGTCGGCGCTGATCGTCGCCAACCCCGTCCCGGAGGCCGAGCAACTGGACCCCGAGCTGCACGCACGTGTGCTCGCCGAAGCGCTGCACGCGTGCGAGGAGGAGGGAGTCACCGGTCAGGCGGTCACCCCGTTCCTGCTCGATTACCTGGTCCGGCACACCGACGGGGCCTCGCTCAACGCCAATCTGGCGGCGGTACGCGGCAACGTAGGGCTGGCGGCGCGGATCGCGGCGGCCTGGGCCCGGGCATGACGACTGTGCCGGACGGTGCCCTGCTGGTCGTCGGCGACGTCGTCACGGACGTGATCGCCCGGCACCGGGGGACGCTCGCCTCGGGCACGGACACGGCCGCCGTGATCCGTACGGTGCCCGGCGGCGCGGGCGCCAACGTGGCCTGCTGGGCCGCCTACCGCTCGGGCGTGGAGGTACGGCTGCTCGGGCGGGTGGGCGCGGACGCGGCGGCCTGGCACGAGCGGGAGCTGGCCGCCTGCGGTGTCCGGCCCCGGCTGGTCGTCGACCCGGACGCGCCGACCGGAACCGTGATCTGCCTGGTGGACACCGGCGCGGCGGCCGAGCGGACCTTCCTGACCGACAGCGGCGCCTCGCTGCGGCTGGAGCCCGGCGACTGGTCGGACGCGCTGCTCGACGGGGTCGCCCGGCTGCACCTGTCGGGTTACCTGCTGTTCTCCGGACCGAGCCGCGCGCTGGTGGCGGCGGCCCTGGAGTCGGCACGCGCGCGGGGTGTGCCGGTGAGTCTGGACCCGGCCTCGGCCGGGTTCCTGGTGGAGCTGGGCGTGGACCGCTTCCTGTCGCTCGTCGACGGCGTCGACGTGCTGCTGCCCAGCCGTGACGAGGCGTGCCTGCTGACGGGGTTGCCCGACGCGGCCGACGCGGCGGCCAAGTTGAGCCGCCATGTCCCGCTCGTCGTCGTCAAGCGGGGCGCGGGCGGGGCGCTGGTGGCGCGGGCCGGCTCGGTGTGCGCCCGGCTACCGGCGGCGCTTGCGACGCCGACCGACACCACGGGGGCGGGTGACGCCTTCACCGGCGCGTTCCTGGCGGCCCTGATCCGGGGCGCCGAGCCGGAGGAGGCGGCGCGGGAGGGGTGCCGGGCGGGGGCGCTGGCGGTGGAGCGGGTGGGCGGCAGACCGCCGGGGACGGACTGACGGCACGGACCGGGTGCCGCGTCGCTTACCCGGCACGCCGCACCCCGGCCACCGGCCACGCCGTCGACTCCCCCTCCCCCTTACCCCTTGCGCCCCCACGCCGAGATCATCGGCGCCGTGGCCAGGTCCATCCCTCCCGAGGCGACATTGCTCAGATGGCGGTCGACCTCCGCGTCCGTGGCGAAGCCCGCGGCGACGAGCTGCTCGCGGACATGCTGGATCCTGGCCGACTCCAGTGCCGCGCAGGCGGGAGAGCTCAGCGGGAAGTAGGCGTCGGCGTGCACCCGCTGCAGCCCCGCCTCGCGCAGCAGCCGCGGGAGTCCGCGCCCGTAGGAGAGGTCGGCGCCGCGGTCGGCGAGGAGTTTGCGGAAGCCCTGCCGCAGACGGTTCGCCAGCTGCTGGTCGGGGCCGTACTCGTCGGGGCAGACCAGGGGCTGCAGGGCGGGATCGGCGTCCTCGACCAGCAGTCGTCCGCCGGGCCGCAGGGCGCTGACCATGGACCGCAACGCCCCTGCCCGGTCGGGGACATGAACGAGGCCGAGCCGGGCATGCACCAGATCGAAGCCCTCCCCGGGCGGCCGCTCGGTTCCCACGTCGTGGACCCGCACCTCGACGGGCGGCCGGGCCGCCGCGGCGACCCGCGAGGTGTCGATGTCCGTCGCCACCACCCGTCCGGTCGGTCCGACCTTCTTGGCCAGCCACGACACCACGGAGATGCCGCCCGCGCCGATCTCCCAGCAGCGCCAGCCGGACCCGATGCCGAAGGACTCGAAGTGCCGGAAGGTGGTGGGATCGAAGAGTGCGGCGAAGGCGTCGAAGCGCTCGCCCGCTTCACGCTGCCGGTTGTCCAGGAGGTACCCGTCGGATCGCGTCATGCCGGGATCATCCCAGTTACCCCTCTTGTCCGGAGGGGGCGACGCGCACCCGGACCCCGTTCGCGACCCGGCCGAACCGGCTTTGTCCACAGCCGGGAACCAAGCGGAATGCGATGCTCCCACAGGCTCGCCCGGCTCTCACGCCGACCTGGCAGACTGGCGCGACCAGCGCGGGAAGAGCGGCGCGAGGAGATCCACGCACGGCACGCAAGGAGATCCAGATGTCCATGGCAGGAAATCTGCGGAAGGTCACGAGCCTCGGCCCGGTCGGCGGCCTGCGCAAGGTGGCGCGGCTGGCCCGGCGGCGGCGCCGCGTCGACCTGAGCCACCCGGCTCGCTCCCCGCTGGGCTCCTCCGTGGTCAACTGCGTGAGCTATCGCGAGGGCCGGAGGGTTCCGGGGGGCGGCGATCTGGTCGAGACCGTGGAGCAGGTGCGCAAGCACGGCGACGGTTTCGTCTGGCTCGGTCTGCACGAGCCGACGGAATCGGAGTTCGCGGACGTCGCCGAGCTCTTCGAGCTGCATCCACTGGCCGTCGAGGACGCGATCGAGGCCCATCAGCGTCCGAAGCTGGAGCGCTACGACGAGACGCTGTTCGCGGTGTTCAAGACGGTCTGCTATGTCGAGCACGAGGAGCTCACGGCGACCAGCGAAGTGGTGGACACCGGCGAGATCATGGTCTTCACCGGTCATGACTTCGTGATCACCGTGCGGCACGGGCGGCACGGCTCACTGGGCCCGCTGCGCGAAGGGCTGGAGTCCGAGCCCGAGCAGCTGGCCAAGGGCCCGGCCGCGGTGCTGCACGCCATCGCGGACCATGTGGTCGACGAGTATCTGAGCGTCACCGACTCGGTGCAGGGGGACCTCGACCAGGTGGAGACGGATGTGTTCGCGGAGGCCGGCGCCCGGGTGGATCCTGGCCGGATCTACCAGCTCAAGCGTGAACTGCTGGAACTGAAGCGGGCGGTGGCACCGCTGGCGCGACCGCTGGAGGAGCTCGCTACCCGGCCGATACGGGTGGTGGACCCGGAGATACAGGCTTACTTCCGGGACGTCACCGATCACCTGCTGCGGGTCAAGGACCAGATCGCCTCCTTCGACGAGCTGCTCAACTCGATCCTCCAGGCGCACCTCGCGCAGGTCACGGTCGCGCAGAACGAGGACATGCGCAAGATCACGGCCTGGGCCGCGCTGGTCGCCGTGCCGACGATGGTCTGCGGGCTCTACGGCATGAACTTCGAGCACATGCCGGAGCTGCACTGGCAGTTCGGCTACCCGCTGGTCATAGGGGTGATAGCCGTGGCGTGTCTGACGCTGCAC
Organism: Streptomyces sp. NPDC002779; assembly: GCF_042888685.1. Taxonomy (NCBI): domain Bacteria; kingdom Bacillati; phylum Actinomycetota; class Actinomycetes; order Kitasatosporales; family Streptomycetaceae; genus Streptomyces; species Streptomyces sp. NPDC002779. The sequence goes on along the minus strand of NZ_JBIAQC010000007.1, from coordinate 277,496 downwards.
CGCGGGTTCCGGCGCAACGGCTGGCTGTAGGGCGCGCCGACACCCCCGGCGCGGTTGCCCGGCCGGGGGTGCGAGGGACGGTCCTCAGTGGGCGGGGGTTCGGGCGTAGACGCTCTCGGCCCAGGCGCCGATCTGGTCGTCCGGCAGATGCCGGGCGAGGTCGGCCTCGCTGATCATGCCCACCAGGCGCTTGTTCTCGATGACGGGGAGCCTGCGGATCTGGTGCTCCTGCATCTCCCGGAGCACCTCGCCGACGTCGGCGTCCGCCTCGATCCAGCGCGGGGTGCCCTGGGCCATCTCGCCGGCGGTGACCTTGGCCGGGTCGTGCCCCATGGCCACGCAGCCGACGACGATGTCGCGGTCGGTGAGGATGCCGCAGAGGCGTTCGTTCGCGTCGCTGATGGGCAGCGCTCCGACGCCGAGGTCGCGCATCAGCTGGGCGGCGCGGTCCAGGGTCTCGTGCGCCGGGATCCACTGGGCTCCGCGGTGCATGATGTCTCCGGCAGTGGTCATGGAGTACCTCCCTGTGCCGGACGGCCGGCGCGGCGCAGGGCGCACCGCTAGTCCCGGCGCCTCACATTCTCGCCGCGCCGGACAGCGCCCGCACCTTCACCGCCGGAACCCGGGAGGTGCCCGCCGATCAGCCGCTCGGGCCGGATGCCAGGGCCCGCCGATCACCCGCCGAACAACCGCTCGGGCCGGGTGCCGGGTCCGCCGATCACCCAGCGATCAGCCGCTCGGCCCGGGGGCGGGCCCGCCGATCAGCCGCTCCAGGCCGGGTGCCGGGGGTCGTCGGCGCGGACCAGGACGTCGGCGGTGGCGGCCGGGGCGGTCTCGTCCTCGTAGCGCGCGAAGGCGGGGAGGGTCCAGTGGTCGGGTTCGGGGGTACGGCGGCGCAGGGCGCCCGCGGAGAGGAGGACGTGGACGGAGAGGTCGAAGGGGAACCAGTGCCGCAGCAGCAGGGGGCCGTGCAGCAACAGCACACCACCGGGCGGGAGGTGGACGTAAGGGCTGCGGGTGGCCCGGTCGGTGACCGGGTCCCACAGGTCGGGCAGGACGCGGCCGTCGCCACCGGGTTCGAGGGGGCCGAAGACCTCACGCCACAGGGCGCCGGTGTCCAACCAGCCGTCGTAGTAGGCCTCCACGTCCCGGCGGCCGTGTTCCAACCGGAGGGAGGCGGGGCGCAGAAAGCCCTCGGCGCCGACGACCAGCGAGGGGCGGCCGCGGGTGCGCAGGGCTTCGGCGACGCGTTCCGCGAGGCCTCCCGGGCGGGCCGCGGGGGCGCCGTCGAAGGCGATGCGCGGCCAGGGGGCGCCGTCGGCGGGCTTCAGGTCGAGCAGCCGGTCGGCGAGCAGGTCGCCGAGCCGTTCCCAGGTGATCGCTTCGAGTCGCACAGGGCCCATGATGCGTCAGGGGCCGGGAGGAGGGTGGTGTCAGTGCACGTCGAGGGGAATGAACCGCGTATGGAGCACCTGGCAACTTCCCCGCACCGCGGCGGACTTCTCGTGATCCAGCCGCTCCGGCGGCGGCACTGCGCGGAGTGCCGGGGCGGGCCGCTGTCGCTGCTCGTGCTGGAGGACGGGACGCCCCGGTGTCTCGACTGCGCGGATCTCGGGCATCTGGTCTTCCTGCCGCGTGGCGACACCGCGCTGACCCGCAGGTCCCGGCAGGAGAGCGCCCTGTCGGCGGTGGTGGTGCGGTTCAACCGGCGCAAGGGGCGCTATGAGCGGCAGGGCGTTCTCGTGGAGGAGGCGGGGCTGGCCCGGGCCGAGGAGTGGTGCCTCGCGGACGCCGAGGCGAGGCGGCGCCGACGGCAGCGGGACGCGCGGCGGAGGGAGGCCGAGGACGGGCGGTTCGCGGAGGCGTTCGCGGCGGAGATCCGGCGGCTGTTCCCGGGGTGCCCGCCGGAGCGGGCGGCCGCGACCGCCGCGCATGCCTCGGTGCGGGGCAGCGGGCGGGTGGGCCGGAGTGCGGCGGGGCGGGCGCTGTCCGAGGGTGCGGTGACCTCGGCGGTGGTGGCGTCCGTGCGGCACACGGACACGCCGTACGACCAGTTGCTGATGAGCGGGGTGCCGCGGCACGAGGCCCGGCGGCGGATCGCGGCGGCGGTGGAGACCGTACTGAGGGAGTGGCGCGAGCCGGCGGCGGAGGCGGGCTGACCGGCCCACCCACAGCCCTGACGGCCCGCCCAGAGCCCTGACAGCCCACCCGGAAACCCGCCCGTCGCGCCCCGAGACCTGACCGTAGCCCACCCCGGCCCCCATCTGGACGCTCGCGTATGCCCGCGCGGCGCTCGGCCATGGGATACGTCGGCGCGGCGGATTTCACTTGTGGTGACGGGCGGTGCCGGGGAGGATCCCGGGCAGGACTGGGGAGTTGACGTCACATGATCGAGGGACCGTTTTTCGTACTGACCGTGCTGGGCGTGCTGGGGACCGGCTTGGTGGCCGGGGCCTTCTGCGCGTTCTCCGCCTTCGTGATGAAGGGGCTCGCCGCGCTGCCGCCCGCGCAGGGCGTCGCGGCGATGCAGGCGATCAACGTGGCCGCGGTGACCCCCGCCTTCATGACCGTGTTCATCGGCTCGGCGGCCCTGTGCGCCGTGCTCGCCGTGGTGACGTTCGTGGTGTGGCCGGACGAGGGGACGGTGGAGCTGCTGCTGGGCAGCGCCCTGTATCTGTTCGGCTCGTTCGGGGTGACCGTCCTCGCCAACGTGCCCCGCAATGACGAGCTGGTGAAGATGGAGGCGGGCACCCGCGAGGCCGCCGCGTACTGGACCGCGTACGTGCGGGAGTGGACGGCCTGGAACCACGTCCGCACGGTCGCCTCGGCCGCCGCCACAGTCTGCTACGTCCTGGCCCTCACCTGAGCGAAAACGCCACGGGCCAGCGAAAGCGCAAGAGGCTGACGAGACGTATCGTGGCCGGAAGAGTGCCGACCGATGACGTACGGCCCCGCTCCGCACGCGAGGGAGACGGCCATGGCCGATCCCAAGGGATTCATGACCACACCCCGCCAGGACTGGCCCCGCCGGCCGGTCGAGGAGCGGGTCCGGGACTGGGACGAGGTGTACGTCCCCGGCGCGCTGCTGCCCATCGTCAGCAAGCAGGCCGACCGGTGCATGGACTGTGGGATCCCGTTCTGCCACGACGCCTGTCCGCTCGGCAATCTGATCCCGGAGTGGAACGACCTGGTGTCGAGGGAGGACTGGCGGTCGGCCGCCGACCGGCTGCACGCCACCAACAACTTCCCCGAGTTCACCGGCCGGTTGTGCCCGGCGCCCTGCGAGGCGGGGTGCGTACTCGCCATCAACCAGCCCGCGGTCACCATCAAGAACGTCGAGTGCGCGATCGCCGACCGCGCCTGGGAGCTGGGGTTCGCCCCGCCCCGGCCGCCGGACCGGCTGTCGGGACGGACGGTCGCGGTGATCGGGTCGGGGCCCACAGGGCTCGCGGCGGCGCAGCAGCTGACCCGGGCCGGGCACACGGTCGTCGTGTACGAGAAGGACGACCGCATCGGCGGGCTGATGCGGTACGGCATCCCCGAGTTCAAGATGGAGAAGGCCCGGCTGGAGCGCCGTATCGAACAGATGCGCGCCGAGGGGACCAGGTTCCGTACCTGCACGGCGGTCGGGCGGGACATCGGGGCGGACGAAGTGCGCACCCGCCACGACGCCGTGGTGATCGCCACCGGTGCGACCGCGTGGCGTGAACTGGACGCGCCCGGACGGGAGTTGGCCGGAGTCCAGCAGGCCATGGAGTATCTGCCGCTGGCCAACCGGGTGTGCGAGGGCGACCTTCCGGCATCGCCGATGTCCGCCGCCGGGAAGCACGTCGTCATCGTCGGCGGCGGGGACACCGGCGCCGACTGTCTGGGCACGGCGGTGCGGGAGGGCGCCGCCTCGGTGACCCAGCTCGACATCTACGCCCAGCCCGGCGCCGAGCGCGACGACGACACCGAGCCCTGGCCGACGTATCCGAGGATCTACCGGCTCTCGGCGGCCCACGAGGAGGCCGGGGAGCTGCGGACCGCCCCGGCGGCGGACGCGGACGCGCGACTGTTCGCGGCGTCAACGCTCCGCTTCACGGGGGACGGGGAGGGGCGGGTACGGTCCCTGCACCTGGTCGAGGTCGACTCGGGACGTCGGCCGGTGCCGGGCACCGGGCGGGCCATTCCGGCCGATCTGGTCCTGCTCGCGCTCGGCTTCTCGGGGCCCGACCGGGAGGACGGGCTGATCGGGCAGCTGGGTCTTGAGCTGGAGCCCCGCGGCACGATCGCGCGGGACGTCGGCTTCGCCACCGCCGTCCCCGGGGTGTTCGCCGCCGGGGACGCCGCCCGGGGCCAGTCGCTGATCGTGTGGGCGATCGCGGAGGGGCGGGCGGTGGCCGCGGCGGTGGACCGGTATCTGACCGGGAGTTCGCGGCTGCCGGCGCCGATCTCCCCGTACGACCGCCCGATGGCCGTGTAGACCCCATCCGGCCCCGTACGACCGCTCAATGGCCGCACAGGCCCCACATCCGACGACCGCCCGATGACCGCGCAGGCCCCACATCGGACGTCGTACAACCGCCCGATGACCGCACAGGCCCCACATCGGACGCCGCACGACCGCCCCCAGGCCGCGCAGGCCCCGCATCGGGAGCAGGCGCCTACCGCTCGTCCGTCCCCGCCACCTTTGCCGTGGCCAGCGCCACGCGGTTCCAGGTGTTGATCGTGAAGATGAGGGCCAGCACCCGGGCCAGCTCCTCCTCGTCGAAGTGGGCCGCGGCCTCGGCGTAGACGGCGTCCGGGACACCGCCCTCGGCGACCAGCGTCACCGCCTCCGTCAGGGCCAGCGCCGCCTGCTCGCGCTCGGAGAAGAAGTGCCGGGCCTCCCGCCAGACCGCCACCATGTGCAGCCGGTCCTCGCTCTCGCCGGCCTTGCGGGCGTCGTTGGTGTGCATGTGCAGGCAGTACGCGCAGTTGTTGAGCAGCGAGGCACGGATCTGGACCAGCTCGACGAGCGTCGGGTCCAGGCCCTCACGAGCGGCGGCGTCGAACCCGACGAGGGCGCGGAAGGCCTTCGGGGCGGTCCGGGCGAAGTTGATGCGGGGCGTCTCGGTGCTGACCGGCGTGTTCGTCGTCATGCCTTCAACCTACGGCCTCGAAAGACCCCCGGTAGGGTGCATTCTTGTGTCCGAATCATGGGTCAATTCCTCCGAGCGGATCGGCGCCGACCTGCATCTGGAGCTGTCCGGCCCCGGCGGCAGACGGGCCGCCCTCACCCGTGCCCTGCGCGACGCCGTACGCGGTGGCCGGCTCGCCCCCGGCACCCGGCTCCCGCCGTACCGCTCGCTCGCCGCCGACCTGGGTGTCGCCCGGAACACCGTGGCCGACGCGTACGCCGAGCTCGTCGCCGAGGGCTGGCTCACCGCCCGTCAGGGCTCGGGCACACGGGTCGCCGAACGGGCCGAACCGCCGCGACATGCCGTGAAAACCCCGCCGAGGACCCCTCTACGCGCGCGTGGCCCGCGCCACGACCTGCGCCAGGGCACCCCGGACGCTTCGGGCTTCCCGCGCGCGGACTGGCTCGCCTCCTACCGGCGGGCCGTGCAGCAGGCGCCCAACGAGGTATTCGGGCCCGGCGATCCCGCCGGCCGGGTCGAGCTGCGGGAAGCGCTGGCGGAGTACCTCGCACGCGCGCGTGGCGTCCGCTGCGATCCGGACCGGATCGTGATCTGCTCCGGCTTCGCCCACGCGCTGCGGCTCCTCGTCGAAGGGCGCGTGCTGCGGGCTCCGCTGGCCGTGGAGGCGTACGGGCTGCCCTTCCACCGGGAACTGCTGACCGGTGCCGGGGTGCGGACCGTGCCGCTGCCTCTCGACGAGGACGGCGCCCGGGTCGATCGGCTCACCCGCGAGCGCGGGGTCCTGCTCACGCCCGCGCACCAGTTCCCGACCGGCGGGCCGCTGCACGCCGACCGCCGCGCCGCGGTGATCGACTGGGCACGCGCGCGTGGCGCGGTAATCGTGGAGGACGACTACGACGGGGAGTTCCGCTACGACCGCAAGCCCGTCGGCGCCGTGCAGGGGCTCGACCCGGAACGGGTGATCTTCATCGGGTCGGTCAGCAAGAGCCTGTCCCCGGCGGTCCGCCTGGGCTGGATGGTGCTGCCCGGGGAGTACGTCGAGGGCGTGCTCGCGGCCAAGGGCGAGCGGGAGGCCTGGGCGAGCGTGCTCGACCAGCTCTGCCTCGCCGACTTCCTCACCCGGGGGTCCTACGACCGTCATGTGCGGCGCATGCGGCAGCGGTACCGGAGCCGCCGGGACCGGCTCGTCGCGGCGCTCGCCGCTCGGGCGCCGCACATCGAGGTCACCGGGGTGGCGGCCGGACTGCACGCCGTACTGCGACTGCCGCCGGGGTCCGAGGCGGCCACCGTCGAGCGGGCCGGGCGGCTCGGCGTGGCCCTCGACGGGCTCGCCGCGTTCCGGCATCCGGGAGCGGCGGAGGCCGCCGTACCGGCCCATGACGGGCTGGTCGTCGGCTACGCCACGCCCTCCGAGCACGCCTACCCGGCGGCTCTGGACGCCCTCTGCGCGGCGTTTCCGGATCCGTGAATCTCCTCCCGCATGTCCGAAAAGGCTGTTCTTTCCGTCAGTCAGCAATGCAGCACAGCAACTCAGTGTCTTAGAAAAGCAACCGGCACACCCGATGAGGGAACTGCCTCAGGAGATCAGGAAGTCCGCCGCACCCGCCTTGGCGCCTTCGATGAATGCCGTCATCTCGTCGGTGGTGTAGATCAGCGCCGGCCCGTCCGGGTCGGTCGACTGACGGACGGCGATCCGTCCGTCGGCAAGCTTCATCGCCTCCAGGCAGTTGCCGCCGTTGCCGCCGCTCCACGGCTTGTGCCAGCCCTCGCTGCCCAACTCCCGCGCGGGCATGCCGTTGTAGACGGGTATCCGCGGCTTGATGCGATCCATTCACAGCTCCTTGCGGAGATCCCGGAGAATCTCCTTCGTGCGATGCGCCGTAGCGGCCTGCGCCGCCATGCGGTCCATGACCTCCAGGTGGGTCGCCACCTCGGGGCGCGCGTCCAGGTAGACGGCGCCGGTCAGGTACTCGCTGTAGACCATGTCCGGCAGTTCTGACATGGCAAATCGGAACAGCACGAACGGCCCGTACGTGCCCGGATGCGGCCCGCTCTCGAACGGGGCGACCTGCAGCGTCACGTTGGGCAGCTTCGTCATCTCGAGCAGCCGGTCGATCTGGGCACGCATCACCTCCGGGCCGCCGACCTGGCGGCGCAGCACGGTCTCGTCCATGACGGCCCACATGCGGGGGGCGTCGGGCCGGGTGAGCAGATCCTGGCGTTGCATGCGCAGCGCCACATGGCGTTCGATGTCGTCGGGCTTGGTCTGGCCGATGGCGCCCGAGCGCAGCACCCCGCGCGCGTAGTCCTCGGTCTGCATCAGGCCGGGCACGAAGTGCGGCTCGTACGACCGGATGAGGCTCGCGGCCCCCTCCAGGCTGACGTACATCGAGAACCAGCCCGGCAGGATGTCGTGGAACCGCTGCCACCAGCCGGGTTTGTTGGCGTCCTCGGCGAGCTGCACGAAGGCCGCGGCCTCCTCGTCACCGACCCCGTAGGCCTTCAGCAGCAGCTGGAGGTACGGGATCTTGAAGGCGACCTCGGCCATCTCCATCCGGCGGACGGTGGCGGGGGCGACACGCAGGACGCGGGCGGCCTCCTCACGCTTGAGCCCGGCGCGTTCCCGCAGGTCCAGCAGGCGCCGGCCGAGGACGACCTGGCCGACCGTCGGCGCGGACCGCGGCTCGCTCACGCTCCCACCTCCACCAATGAATCCTGACAGCCCTGCGGCGCCATTCGAAGACCTATTCGAAGATCTGGACAGACCTCCGGCGATCCCAATTGGCGCCGCTCGACATGCTGTTGCGAGCAGTGTGCCACGGCCATCCACCGCGTCACACAGCACTCTGCATTTTTCAGAGTGACACTTGCCAAGTGTTCACGGCGGGGCGATAGTGGCAAGCGTGATTCCGTCCGCGCCCTTAGGAACAGACGCCGCCGCAGGCCTGCTCGGCCTCGGTGCCGCCACGGCGGTAGGCCCTCAGCGGGGCCCCGCCGAGCGCCGGTTCCGTTTCGAGCTGGCCGCACATCCGGGCTCCCCCGCGCAGGCCAGACGCCTGACGAGGGCCCGGCTGACCGGCTGGTCGGTCTGCGAGGACACCTGCGACACGGCGGCCCTGGTGGTCTCCGAACTCGTCACCAACGCCATCGTGCACACGGCGAGCAGGCACATCGTCTGCGAGCTGCACGACGGCGACGACCTGGTGCGAATAGCCGTGCGCGACCAGGGGTGCGCACCGGGTGAGCCCCACCCGGCGGCGCAGCGCGGCGACGAGGAGCACGGGAGGGGATTGCTCCTCGTCGACGCCCTCTGTCACTCCTGGGGCGCCCATGAGCACGGGCCCGGCCTGCTGGTCTGGGCGGAACTGCCGCGCAAGGCGGAGGAGCCTCGCGAGGACACCGGGCCGCGCAACGACCTGGGCTGGGGGGCCCGGCCCAAGCCGGGCGGCCCCGCCGGGGGATCCGACGGCGAAGACGAGGACGGGGGGCCTGCGTGAGCGTGACGTCCGGCGGCGGTCAGGTACTGAACCTGGACACACTGGTCCGGCTTCGCCGCGGGCTCGCTTCGCGGCTGGAGCCGTCGAGGCTGGCGGTGCCGGAAGGCATGACCACGCCGCTGGGTTTCGACGCGGTGGCCGTACCCGCTCGCCTCGGGCCGCTCATCCTGCCCCGGCTGCCTCAGGTGGGGTGTGTCTACGCCGATGACGCGTACTGGTGGTGGATCGTCCCGTCCGACTCCGACTACGCGCTGGAGTGGCCGGAGCCCTGCCGGTACGCGACGGGCGCGGTGGTTCCGGACGAGGTCCGGCTGATCCACCGGCCGGAGGGGGCGGTGCCCTACACGCCGCCGATCCCGCTGTACCTGGCGCTGTGCCGGCTGACGGGGACCAATCCGCCCTGGGCCCGGCAGGTCAGCGCGTAGCGCCCCGCGGGGAGGCAGGCTTTCGTCCGCCGCTACGCCGTGGCTGGTCGCGCGGTCCCCCGCGCCCCTTCGGGGCGCCCTCAGGCGGCCGCGTCGACGGTCATCTCGCTGCGCACGATCACCAGGAAGGTGTCCGTCGCCAGGTCCATCACGACCTCGGCGTCCAGGCCTTCCCGACGCCGCGCCTGCGCGAACTCCTCCGCCGGCCAGGAGCCTCGCGGACCGCCGGCGGGAAAGCGCTCAAGCACCGTTCGCCTGTTCACCCTGCACCTCCATCTAGCGCTGTACTCGAAGAGTTAAACGCCAACAGCGGGGTGAACGCTTCGCGAAGTGACGGGACTGAGACATTGTTGACACTCATTCACCACGGAGGGTGAACGGGGCCCCAGCTTTATGTAGTTTTCGGTTACTTTCCGCCTCAGTCCTCGTACTCATCGTGATAGCGCACGCGCTCACTGCCCGCGGGCGTCCCCAGGGACGACGCACGCCCCTCGGGTTCCTCCCACTCCTCCTGCCGGCCCAGCGCGGTCAGGTCCAGGAAGCTGGTGGTCGAGCCAAGACCGTCCAGCCCGCGCTCGAACGTCGAGTAGGTGTGGAACACCCGGTCGCGGACTCTGAGGAAGCAGCTCACGCCGGGACGCTCTACGGGTTCCCCGTCATCCTCCAGGGTCACCTCGAAGTCGCGGTTGAAGTCGTTGCCGTGGGACGAGAACCACGGCAGCGTCCACCCCATCCGCGCCTTGAACGGCAGGATCCTGGTGTACGGCGCTCTGGAGACCACCACGAACGAGGTGCCGCGGGCCCGCAGATGGGCGAGATGGCCGACCTGGTCCAGGAACGCCGAGCAGCTGCGGCAGCCGGCCTCCCACTCGGGCGCGAACATGAAGTGGTGGACGACGAGTTGGTGCCGCCCCTCGAAGAGGTCGAGGAGGGTGGCCTTGCCGTCGCCGCCCTCGAAGACGTACTCCGTGTCGATCTCGACCATGGGCAGCCGACGCCGCTCGGCGTTGAGCGCGTCACGCGCGCGCGTGGCCGCCTTCTCCCTGAGCAGTAACTCCTCGCGTGCCGCGCGCCACTGAGCGCGCGAGACGATCTCCGGAAGCGACATGGGCCCCTCCTGTGCGAACGGTCCGTTCCGAGGGGTGACCGGGGGGAGGAGCGGAACTCATCGCTCGTGCCCAAGATTTTTTGGTGCGACCTTTCCGAAGGCCCCGCGGCTACGTTTCGTACTCCTGGATCCGCCTGCCGTGGCCCCGGTCGAGCAGCCCCGGCAGGCGTTCCGTCAACTCCCCGACCACCGCGCCGACATCGAGGGTCAGCAGCTCGCGGTCGCGCATCAGGACACGGCCGTCGACGATCGTGGTGCGTACGTCGGAGGAGCGGGCGCTGTGCACCAGGGTCGCGGCCTGGTCGTGGACGGGCTGGGTGTGCGGGCCGGTCAGGTCGACCAGGACGATGTCCGCCCGGCGGCCGGGGGCGAGGCTGCCGATCCGGTCGCCGAGTCCGACGGCCCGCGCGCTCTGCAGGGTCGCGTGGTGCAGGGCTTGACGGGACGTCAGCCAGCGGGGGTCACCGGTCGTCGACTTCTGGATGAGCGCGGTGAGCGCCATCGACTCCCAGACGTCGAGGGAGTTGTTGGAGGCGGCGCCGTCCGTGGCGAGTCCCACGGGAACGCCGATCTCGCGCAGGGCGCGCACCGGGGTGGTGGTGGGCCAGCCGAACTTGAGGTAGCCGCGGGGAGCGGTGGCGACGGCCACCTGGCCGCCGGCTTCCGCGAGAAGGGGCAGGTCGGCGTCGAGGATGCCGGTGCCGTGGGCGATCAGGACGTCGGTGTCGAGGATCCCGGTGCGCCGGAGGACCTCGATGGGTGTGACTCCGTGCCGGGCCAGGCTCGCCTCGGTCTGGTCGCGGTTCTCGGAGGCGTGCAGATGGACGGGGAGGTGGTGCTCGCGGGCGAGTGCGGCGGTGGCGGCGAGATCGGCGCCGGTGACGGTGTAGGGGGCGTGCGGAGCGAGGGCGGTGGTGATACGGCCGCCCCGGTGCCGGAGGGCGAACTCCAGTGAGCGCTCCCGGCCCTGCGGGCCCTGGGAGGAGAAGAAGGCCTCGCCGAGATGGGCCCGCAGGCCGCACTCGTCGACGACCCGGGCGACGGCGTCCATGGCGAAGTAGTGGTCGGCGAAGCAGGTCACCCCCGCGCGGATCATCTCGGCGCAGGCGAGCCGCGCCCCCAACTCCACATCCCGTCCGGTGAGGTTGGACTCGACGGGCCAGACGACGTCGTTGAACCACTGCTCGGTGGGCAGATCCTCGGCGACCCCGCGCAGCGCGACCATCGGGGCGTGGGTGTGGCAGTTGACGAGCCCCGGCAGGGCGACCTGACCACGGCCGTCGAGCCGCTCCACGGCAGGCCGGTCCCCCACCTCCGCGGCACCCGTGACGGCCTCGATCACCCCGTCCCGTACGACGATCGCGGCGTCCTCCTCGAAGCGGATCCGCTCTTGATCGTCGTGCAGCAGGACGGTGCATCCGGTGATGATGAGCTCGGCGACGGTCGACGTCATGCCGCCAACGTACGACGGCGTACCCGCCCGGTGTGACCCGGACCGCGCATGTCGCCGCAGCTCTGTCGCGAACCCCACCGGGCGAGCACCCTGGCCTCATCACCGCCCGCCGCAACGGCTTACGGAAAGGGCCCCGGCATGCTCCTCGGCACCTGGAACCTGGAGAACCTCTTCCTGCCCGGCGGCCCGTCCGGCCCGAAGGACAAGGCCGCCTACGAGGCGAAACTGGCCGCCCTGGCCGCCGTGATCACGGAACTCGACCCGACGCTGCTCGGCGTGCAGGAGGTCGGCGATCCGGCGGCGCTCGGCGACCTGGCCGACAGGGTGGGCGGCGACTGGCACACCGCGCTCTCGGAGCATCCCGACGGGCGGGGGATCCGGGTCGGCTTCCTCAGCAGGGTGCCGCTGCGGGTGCTGGCCGACACGAGCGCGTTCCCGCGGAAGCTGCGGCCCGTGCAGGTGGACGACACGGGCGGGGAGACCGCGGTGGCGGGGCGGGGCTTCCTCGCGGTGGAGGCGGGGCCGTTGCGCGCCGCCGTCTGCCACCTGAAGTCGAAGCTGCTGAGCTATCCCGGGGACCGTTTCCAGCCGCGGGACGAGGGCGAGCGGGCGCGTTTTGGAGCTTACGCGCTCTACCGACGGGCGGCTGAGGCGGCGGCGGTGCGGGCGCTGGCGGACACGTTGCTGGCGGGCGCGGGCCAGGAGCGGGACGTGGCGGTCGTCGGCGACCTGAACGACGAGGTCCAGGCGGCCACGACCCAGATCCTGCTGGGCCCGCCCGGCTCGGAGATCGGCACGGCGGGCTTCGGCACCCCGGACCGGGGCGACGCGGTACGGCTGTGGAACACCGCGCCTCTGATCCCCGCCGCCCAGCGCTTCTCCCGCGTCAATTCCGGCCGCCGCGAGCTGATCGACCACGTCCTGCTGAGCCACCGCCTGGTCCACCGCGTGACGGAGTCCGGCACGGGCCTCCCCGGCGCGAACGCCCCGCACCTGCCGTCGATCGGCCCGGACCCGACGGACCGCCGGGGAAAGCCCGGCTCGGACCATGCGCCGGTGTGGGCGCGGTTCGGCTAGGGCGGCGGTCGGGGTTCGGCCTTCGTACGCGGTTCAGCCGGCGCGGCGGAGTGCGGCCAATTCGTCCACCGCTCCGGTGAGCTGCCGCTCGTACCGGGAGGTGAGGCGGCCGGAGTCGTCGAGGTGGACCGCGCAGGCGGTGGTGGTGTCCACAAGCCGCTCCAGAGCACCGGCCACCTCCTCGGTCCCCTCCGCGTGCCGGGCGAGCGGCGGAAGCTCGGCGGCGGCGCGGGAGATGGCGGCCCGGGCCTCGGCGAGCGTGCGGTAAGCCTCGCGGCGGAGGGTCCAACGGGTGCCCCGGGGATCGCCACCGACCCGGCTGCCGCCGACGACCGCGCCGCCCATGCCACGGCCCTCTCGACCGCCCCCGCCGCCCACTCCACCAGCCCCGCCAGCCCCCCGACCGGCCCCGCCATCCGCCCCACCAGCCCCGCCAGCCCCCCGACCGGCCCCGCCATCCGCCCCACCAGCCCCGCCACACCCCCGACCGGCCCCGCCATCCGCCCCGCCAGCCCCGCCACACCCCCGACCGGCCCCGCCGCCCGCTCCACCGACCTCACCGTCCATCCCACCGGCCTTGCCCTCCGCCTCCCGCAGCACATGCGCGAGATACGCCCGCGCCGCGTTCTCCGCCGCCCCGAGTCGCGCCCGTACTCCCCCGCCCCGCTGCCCGGGCATCGGCAGATGTCCTACGACCAGCACGATCGCGCAGGCCAGCAGGGTCTCCCCGATGCGGCCGGCGGAGGCCTGCGGTTCGCCCCCGACCATCACCAGGGCGAGGACGAGCAGCGTGACGACGGCGGTCTGGGCGGCGAAGTGCCGGGTGGCGACGGGAATGAGCGCACCGCACACCGCGACCAGCGCGACGAGCCCTTCCGGCCGGGGCAGCACGGCGGCGAACCCGGCGAAGAGCAGGGCCCCCAGCACGGTCCCGGCCGCCCGGCACAGCACCCGGGACACCAGCGGCCCGAGATCGGGCTTGACCAGGAAGACGGCGGTGGCGGGCAGCCAGTACCAGTGCGTGTGCGGCCCGTACCAGTGGGAGTGGTGCAGGCCCTGCGCGGCGGCGACGCCGGCCCCGAAGCAGAGGGCGACCCGAAGGCCGTACTCCCGCCCACCGGCGCCGAGGACACTGCGGACCAGGGAGGACAGGGACCGCCGCCGGGTGTGCAGATCCGCGCCGCCTTCGCCCCGGTCGAAGGTCACGGCGGCATGGAGCAGGGCGTCGTCGAGGGCGCGCAGAGCGGGCCCGTTCCGGGACGGCGCGGGCAGTGGCCCGGTGGCCGTGTTGGCGCGTACGGCGGAGGCGAGGCGCCGGGGTCCCACCGCGGCCCGCGCCGGTACCGCCTCCGCGGCCCAGGCGAGCGCCGTGGCGGCCTCGGCGAGCGGAAGGGCGGCGGCGTACTGCGCACGGAGGCGTCGCTCGGCGGAGGAGGAGGCGTACCGCCGCAGCCGGGGTCCGGCGAGGGCGTCCTGCGCGTGATCGAGCGCCGCGGTGAGCGAGGCACGCCGAGCGTTGGCCCGGTCGGTACCGGCGCCGTCGAGGAGATCGGCGATGGCGTCGTAGACGGACGCGACGGCGGCCCGCTCCCCGTCGAACCGGAAGTCACCGGCGAAGGACCCGGGACCGGGCAGCACGAGCCGCAGCACCAGCAGCCATCCGGCCCCGCACAGAAAGGCGAGCGCCCGCTGCCATCCCGGCTCCGGCAACGGCATCCCGGCGCCGATCGCGGAAGCGACGAGCAACTGGGTCCCGGCACCGGAGGCCACCGGCCCGACGGCACTGACGGCGCCGGCGAGCAGCCCGACGAAGGTGAGCAGCAGCGTGAGCCCGACGGCCCCCAGGCGCTCCCCGCCGTACGTGCCGACCAGCAGCCCGACGGCCCCCGCGACCGCGGGCACCCCCATCCGCCTGACGGCCGCCCGCCGGCTCCCGGGCCGGTCGTTGATCCCGGCGAGCATGGCGGCGATCGCGGCCACCACCCCGACGGACGCCTGACCGGCGAGAACGGCCCCGCACAGCAACGGCCCGGCCGCCAGCCCTCCCCGCCCCACGGCACTCCAGGGCACGGGCCCCCGCTGAGCACGAAGAGCATGAGCAAGCCAGGGCGGCAGGGCAAACACGGGGCGGGACACAGGGCTCCTGTCCGGACGAGGGCGGGGTGCGCCTTCGGGCGACGGTGGCCGGGTTTTCTGGTGTGCCCCGACGGTAGACCGGAAAACCGGAGGTTGAGAAACGGGCGTATTACCTCCGCGTGACCATGCTTGGTAACGCCATGTTCTTTATGAACGCTATCGTTCCCGGCTCGCCTCTTCGCACAGCGCCCGGGCCCGGTGGATCGCCTGGATCAGGGCCTCCGGATGCGGTGCGGCAGGGAGCGACGCGAGGACGTCGTCCATGGCGCGCAGTCCCGCCCGCTCCAGCAGCCGCTTCTCGTTGGTCACCCACTCCCCCCGCGCCGCCAGCACCCCGTGTCCCGTCTGGACGGCGGCGGTGGCGAGGACGCCGGCCACCTCGGTGAGGCGGCCCGCCGGCGCGTGGTTCGCCTCGGCGTAGGCCAGGGTCGCGCGGGCCGTGCCGTGCCAGCGCGCGCTCGCCGTGCGCCGTAGCTTCTCCGGATAGCCCGCCGGGCGCGGCAGTTCACCGCGCAGCACCCGGTTGATCGCCAGCTCCGCCACCACCAAGTAGCTGGGGATTCCTGCGAGATGGAACAGCAGTGGTTCCACCCGGAAGCGCCCCTGTTCCGCTTCCGCGAGTTCGTGTTCCACGACGTCCAGGTCCCGGTAGTGCACGTCCACGCGGTGGTCGTCGATCGTCAGCCAGGCGCCGCCGTTGAAGACACCGCCGCCCCAGTCGCCGATCTCCGACACCTCGCCCTCCCAGCCCACCGCGCGCAGATCGGCCGGGTCGAAGGGACCCCGGTAGTAGATCGCCAAGTCCCAGTCGCTGTCGGGGCGGTGGGTGCGCTGGGCCCGGGAACCGCCCAGGGCCACCGCCCGCACGGCGGGGAGGGCGGCCAGGCGGTCCGCCGTCGCTTCGAGGAAGTCGGGCATGGTCGCTCAAGCCTCCCAGAGGTCACGGTGGCGGTGCCGTGTGGGCGGGTGGTCCAGGGTCTCGGCCACCCTTTCGAGGGTTCCGGCAGACGCCGCTCGCACCTGCTTGACCGCCGTGACACGGAACGACCTGAGCCCCGCCCGCGCCCGCGACTCGTACGGGCTCACTCCTCGCTCGCCCAAGCTCCGCGGGTACCGGTAGGCGGCGAAGCTCCGCAGCAGCGGCCTCGGCCTGGCACGGCGGCCCTCGCGCGCGGCCTTCGCCAACTCCTGCCGCGTGTAACGGAGTTCGGCGAGCGAGTGATGGGTGCACGGGCCCGCGATGCCCTGGGGCCAGTAGGGCGGGCCGGTGCGGTGGCGGCCCGGGACGTGGTGGACGGTGCGTGACATGGCTGGGCTACAGGGTCGCGGGGGCGGGCGCCGGTGTCGAATGGTTATCCGTCGGAGCGTGGGGGCGCTGGAGCGCCGGAAAATCGGATGCGGTGCCGGGCCCCGCGCCCGAGGATCGGTGGGTTGTCCGCATGCCGCACGCCAGACTCCGCACCGCACCACCCGGGAGCCGCCATGATCCAGCGCGTCACCAACCCCGCCCTCTTCCCACCCCCCACCTACTCCCACGCCTCTGTCGTCGAGGCCGGTACCAGGCTCGCCTTCCTCGCCGGGTCCGTGCCGCTGGATGCCGAGGGGAAGATCGTCGGTGAGGGGGACCCGGTCCGGCAGGCCCAGCAGGTGATCGACAACCTGGAGGCTCAACTGGCGGCCGTCGGAAGCGACTTGACGCACGTGCTGTCGACCGACGTGTACGTCGTCAGCAGTGAGACCTCCGTGCTCTCCTCCGTGTGGGAGGTCGTCGAGGCGTCGGGGCTCAGCGCCGGACCGCACTCGTCCACCCTCATCGGGGTCGCCTGCCTCGGCTACACCGGGCAGTTGGTGGAGATCACGGCCACCGCCGTCGTACCGGAGGAAGCCCGGTGATCACCCTGCGCAGGGCCACCGCCGCCGACGCCTGTGCCGTGGCCGACGTCTGGCTGCGCTCCTTCGACGCCGCGCTGCCGACCGTCGTGCGGCCGCATTCGGACGACGAAGTGCGCGACTGGATCCGGGAGTTCGTCGTCCCGCGGCAGGAGACGTGGGTCGCCGAGGCCGGGAGCGCGATCGTCGGGATCATGGTCCTGCACGGCGAGCTCCTCTCCCAGCTCTACCTCGCCCCCGACTGGCGCGGCCGCGGCCTCGGCGACCGGTTCGTCCGGCTCGCCAAGGAGCGGAGCCCGCACGGTCTGAACCTCTGGACCTTCCAGATCAACAAGCCCGCCCACCGCTTCTACGAACGCCACGGCTTCGTCGCCACCGAGCACACCGACGGCCACGACAACGAGGAACACGAGCCGGACGTACGGTACGTCTGGAAGCCCCGGGCCAGGCTTCCGGCGCTCACAGCCCCGCCTCCTGAGCCGCGCTCCGCAGCACCTGGCGCAGCATCTCCGGGGTGAGCCGGCCGGTGAAGGTGTTGCGCTGGCTGACATGGAAGCAGCCGAAGAGGGTGAGACCGTCGAGCGGCACCCGCATCCCGTGCCCGAAAGCGGGCCGGGGCCTCGGGATCGCCCAGCCCGCCGCCGCCAGCGCGGGCAGCGCCGCCTGCCAGCCGAACGCGCCGAGCACCACCACCGACCGCAGCGTCGGCCGCAGCAGCCCCAGTTCCCGCACCAGCCAGGGCCGGCAGGCGTCGCGCTCGCCGGGCGTGGGCTTGTTGGCGGGCGGGGCGCAGTGCACGGGCGAGGTGACCCGGGCGCCGTACAGCTCCAGTCCGTCGTCGGCGGCGACCGCGGTGGGCTGCGAGGCGAGGCCCACGTCGTACAGTGCCTGATAGAGCACGTCCCCGGAGCGGTCGCCGGTGAACATGCGGCCGGTGCGGTTCCCGCCGTGCGCGGCGGGGGCGAGGCCGACGATCAGCAGCCGGGCGTCCGGCGGGCCGAATCCGGGCACCGGGCGGCCCCAGTACGTCTGGTCGGCGAAGGCCGCCCGCTTGGTCCGGGCCACCTCCTCCCGCCAGGCGACCAGCCGGGGACAGGCCCGACAGCCCGCGACCCGCCGGTCCAGTTCCACGAGGGCGTCCATGGCTCCACCGTAAGCCCGCCGAAAAGGCCAGGTCGGCCCTGCCGGTCAGCGGCTAAGGTCGGTGCCATGGCTTCCGAGGGTGACGAGGACAAGGACGCCGCGACCTCCCCGGCTGCGGATGCGACGACCGCCGCCGTGGCGGCTGCCGAGGCGGCCGGACCGCAGACCGGCGAGAGCGTGCGGATCGACAGCTGGATCTGGGCGGTACGGCTGATCAAGACGCGTTCGGCGGGCGCCACCGCCTGCAAGGGCGGCCATGTGCGGGTGAACGGCGACCGGGTCAAGCCCGCGCACGCGGTGCGCGTCGGTGACGAGGTGCGGCTGCGGCACGAGGGCCGGGAGCGGATCGTCGTCGTCAAGCGCCTGATCCGCAAGCGGGTCGGCGCCCCGGTCGCGGTCCAGTGCTACGTCGACAAGTCCCCGCCGCCCCCGCCCCGCGAGGCCGTCGCCCCGGCCGGGATCCGCGACCGCGGCGCCGGCCGCCCCACCAAGCGGGACCGCCGCGAGCTGGAACGGCTGCGCGCCCTGGAGAAGGGCAGCAGCCGCCCCGGCCCCCGCTGACGAACACGGCCGCACGTACGCCGTGCATCACGCCCGCCGCACCAGCCGCAGCAGCTCCGCGTTGTGGCCGCGCCGCGCCCAGGCGATCAGGGCGAGCGGGATGATCAGGATGAGCGGCGTGGCGGCGTTCTCCCCCTCGAAGGCTGACATCTGGACCACGAACGCGCCGGCCATCAGCCCGCTCAGCGCGATCCCCGCCACCGACTGGAGCACCGGGACCAACAGGGCGACCGCTCCGGCGAGTTCGAGCGCGCCGATGGTGTACATGCCCGCGTTGCCCCAGCCCAGCTCGGCGAAGGCCTCCACCGCCGTGGAGTGCGCGATCAGCTTCGGCAGGGCGCTCGCGCCGGCGAAGAACAGCGCGAGCAGGATCTGCAGCCCGCGCAGGGCGATCCGGGCCCGGCGGCCACGGGCGGTCGCGGACTCGGCGATGACGGGAGCGGTGGCGGTGGCGGCGGTCTCGGACATCAAGCTCTCCTGTGTACGGCGTCGTTGTCGCTGTCACAGGGACAGACCGCGGTGTGCCGCGAAAGTCATCGCTGTCCGGCGGACGTCGCCGCCTCCAGCGGGAACCAGCCGTGCCCGATGTACCAGTGGCCGCCCGCCCGCAGATGGTCCCCCACCGCCCGCTCGACCGCCGTCCGCCGCGGCAGCCCCTCGACGGGCAGATCCGGGTCCCCGAACACGAACCCCACCGGCTCGGTGTCAGCCTCCTCCCGGTCGTCGCGGACGATCCGGAACCGCTCCTGGAAGCGCACGATGTTGGAGTCGGCCGGCAGATACCGCTTGAGCTGCCGATCCAGCAGCCAGGAGTGGCACTGCGCGGCCGGGTACCGCTCCTCGGGAAAGTGCCGGGCGAAGAACTCCCGGGCCAGCGCGAGCGAGCGGTCGCAGGCCACCGGGGTCAGCGGGCCGTGGAAGTCGGGGATGTGGAGGTTGAGACACAGGGCGTCCGGATCCGGCCCCGCCCCGGCGAGCGCCCGCCCGGTGCGCGACCGCTCGAACTGCAACCGCCCGAGCTGGTACAGCTCGCCGCGGAAGTGGTGGATGAGCCACCTCGGCGCCTGGAGGCCCGCCCGGCCGTGCCGCCGGCGGTGCACGGCCATGTTCCGGCCGAGGTCGGCGAGGGTGCGCCGGGTCACCTCGGCGGGGACACCGCGTTCGCGGTGGTAGGCGCGCGTGTGGGGCAGCGCCGCGACGAAGACGTACACGGGGAAGCAGCGCTGCAGGGGGCCGGCGGGCCAGTCCAGCTCGGGCAGCTCGACCCTGGCCCCGATCGTCCCCAGGTCCCGGACCAGCTCCTCGACCGACGCCTCCAGGAACCGTCTGAGTTCGGGATCGTCGGTGACTCTGCGGCGCATGCGGACGAGGACCCCGATGTCCTCGTGGGGTACGGCGAGGTCGATCAGGATCTCGGGCAGATCGTCGGCATCAGGCAGCATGGCAGGGCCCCCTCTTGGTGATCGGCGTTTCGAAGAGTACGTTCCGAAGGAGGGAGTGGTGATCCCGATGCGTACGGGCAGTGAACCCACGACCGCGCGCAGTGCGCTGCGCACGCGGTTCTGGCTGAGTGTGTGGGGGCTGGTCTGGGCGGTGTTCGGTACGGCCGCCTTCGCGCTGGCGGGCCGCACCGGCTGGGCCGTGGCCTGCGGGGTCCTGGCCCTGGTCGTCGCCGTGGACCTGTTCCTCGTCGTCCGGCACATCCGCCAGGGCCCGCACTACCAGCCGGGCCCCGACGTGCCGCCGTACCACCCGCCCGGCCGCTGACGCTCAGGACTCGAACCGCGCCGCCCGGAGGTACTGCGGGTTGGGGTCCAGCGCGGCCGCCAGGCGGAAGTGGCGCTTGGCCTGATCGTGCCGGGCCTGCCGCTCATAGGTGCGGGCGAGCGCGAAGTGCGCGAACGCGTTGTCCGGCTCGCGCTCCAGGACGATGGTGAACTCCAGCTCGGCGGGCCGAAGTTGCGCGGCGGCGAAGAAGGCCCGCGCGCGCAGCAGGCGGGCGGCGGTGTTCTCGGGGTGCGCGGCGATGACACCGTCGAGCAGCTTCACCGCGCCCCGCGGGTCCCGCGCGGCGAGCAGATGCTCGGCGGCGCGGAAGTCGATGACATGCGTCTCCGGAGTACGTCCGGTCGAACCGCTGGTCTCGGGCACGGCAGAGTCCTTCCCTCACTCAAGGGCTTCAACGCCCCGGAGCCAGGCCGCTATTCCTGAGCCCCCCGGGACGCGTGCGCCCGGCGCTCCAGCTCGGCCCAGACCTCCCGCACCCGCTGCCGCAGCTCCTCGAGCGGTACGTCGTTGTCGATGACGATGTCCGCGATCTCGCGGCGCTTCTCCCGCGTCGCCTGGGCGGCCATCCGGGCGCGGGCGTCCTCCTCCGTCATCCCGCGCAGCCGGACGAGCCGGTCGAGCTGGGTTTCGGGGGCGGCGTCGACGACGACCACGAGGTCGTACAGCGGCGCGAGGCCGTTCTCCGTCAGCAGCGGGACGTCATGGACGACGACCGCGTCCTCGGCGGCGGCCTGCTCCAGCTCGCGGGAGCGGGCGCCGACCAGGGGGTGCACGATCGAGTTCAGTACGGCGAGCCGGTCGGGGTCGGCGAAGACGATGGAGCCCAGCTTGGGGCGGTCCAGGCTGCTGTCCTCGGCCAGCACCTCCTCGCCGAAGGCGGCCACGACCGCGGCCAGCCCGGGCGTGCCCGGCGCCACGACCTCCCGGGCGATGCGGTCCGCGTCGATCAGTACGGCGCCGCACGCGACGAGCAGCCGTGACACCTCGCTCTTGCCGGCACCGATGCCGCCGGTCAGGCCAACTTTCAACATGCCCAGAGCTTAGGCCCTGGGGCGCAAGGGCCTTGAGGCGCAGGAGTCAGCCGTCGCCTTCGCGCTCCGCCAGGAAGCGTTCGAACTCCAGGCCGATCTCGTCCGCCGAGGGGATGTCCACGGGCTCGGCGAGCATGTTGCCCCGCGTCTCGGCGCCCGCCGCCGCGTCGTACTGGTGCTCGAGGCCCTGGACGAGGGCCACCAGTTCCTCGTCGCCCTCCTGGATCTGGCGGTCGATCTCGGTCTGGGTGCGGTGGGCCTCGGTGCGCAGGGCGTGCGCGATGCCCGGGAGGACCAGGCCGGTCGCGGCCGTGATGGACTCCAGGACGGTCAGGGCCGCGTCCGGGTACGGGGAGCGCGCGATGTAGTGCGGGACGTGCGCGGCGACGCCGAGGACCTCGTGGCCCGCCTCCATCAGGCGGTACTCCAGCAGCGACTCGGCGCTGCCCGGCACCTGCGCCTCGTCGAAGGGGCTGCGGTGGCCCGGGACGAGGTCGGTGCGGTTGCCGTGCGGGGTGAGGCCGACCGGGCGGGTGTGCGGGACGCCCATGGGGATGCCGTGGAAGTTGACGGACAGCCGGACACCGAGCCGCTCCACGACCTGCTGGACGGCGGCGGCGAAGCGCTCCCACTCCACGTCCGGCTCGGGGCCCGACAGCAGCAGGAAGGGCGCTCCGGTGGCGTCCTGGACGAGCCGTACCTCGATGGCCGGCACTTCGTAGTCGCTCCAGCGGTCGCGCTTGAACGTCAGCAGCGGGCGGCGGGCGCGGTAGTCCACGAGCCGGTCGTGGTCGAACCGGGCCACGAGTTGGTGGGGCAGCGAGTCGAGCAGCCGGTCGACGATCTGGTCGCCGGTCTCGCCCGCGTCGATGTATCCGTCGAAGTGGTAGAGCATGACAAGGCCCGCCGACTCCTGCGCCAGCGCCATGTCGACGACGGCCAGGCCCTTCGGCTCCCATGCGTACAAACCCTGCGGATCAAGCACAGTGACCGCTCCTCCTCGTGTTCACACGGAACAACGCGGAGGGCGGCGGCGGCATTCCCCCGATCATGAGGACAAGCCCCCCCCACCGGCCCGCAGACACAACACCGCAGATACGACACCGCAGACACAACACGGCAGACAAAAACACTGAGGGACCGCACCCCGAAAGGTACGGTCCCTCAGCCAGGAGCTATTGCTCAGTGAGCGTCAGCTCAGCTCTGGCCACCGGCGAGCTTCTCGCGAAGCGCGGCCAGCGCCTCGTCCGAGGCCAGCGCACCGGAGTTGTCCGGGCCCTCGGAGGAGTACGAGCCACCGCCACCGCCGGACGCGGCCGGAGCCGCACCCGCCGTGTCGCCGCCCTCGGCCGCGGCAGCGGCGTCGGCCTCGCGGGACTTGATGACCTGCTGCTGGTGCTGCTCGAAGCGGGTCTGCGCCTCGGCGTACTGGTGCTCCCAGGCCTCGCGCTGGGTCTCGTAGCCCTCGAGCCAGTCGTTGGTCTCGGGGTCGAAGCCCTCGGGGTAGATGTAGTTGCCCTGGTCGTCGTACGACGCGGCCATGCCGTACAGCGTCGGGTCGAACTCGACCGAGGCCGGGTCGGCACCGAAGGCCTCGTTGGCCTGCTTCAGCGAGAGGCTGATGCGGCGACGCTCGAGGTCGATGTCGATGACCTTGACGAAGATCTCGTCGTTGACCTGGACGACCTGCTCCGGGATCTCCACGTGGCGCTCGGCCAGCTCGGAGATGTGGACCAGACCCTCGATGCCCTCGTCCACGCGGACGAACGCACCGAACGGAACCAGCTTCGTGACCTTGCCGGGCACGACCTGGCCGATCTGGTGGGTGCGGGCGAACTGCTGCCACGGGTCTTCCTGGGTCGCCTTCAGCGACAGGGAGACACGCTCGCGGTCCATGTCCACGTCGAGGACCTCGACGGTGACTTCCTGGCCGACCTCGACAACCTCGGAGGGGTGGTCGATGTGCTTCCAGGAGAGCTCCGAGACGTGCACCAGGCCGTCGACGCCACCCAGGTCCACGAAGGCACCGAAGTTGACGATCGAGGAGACGACGCCGGAACGGACCTGACCCTTCTGCAGGGTCGTGAGGAACGTCTGACGGACCTCGGACTGGGTCTGCTCCAGCCAGGCGCGGCGGGACAGGACCACGTTGTTGCGGTTCTTGTCCAGCTCGATGATCTTGGCCTCGAGCTCCTTGCCCACGTAGGGCTGGAGGTCGCGGACACGGCGCATCTCGACGAGGGAAGCCGGCAGGAAGCCACGGAGGCCGATGTCAAGGATGAGACCACCCTTGACGACCTCGATGACGGTGCCGGTGACGATGCCGTCCTCTTCCTTGATCTTCTCGATGGTGCCCCAGGCGCGCTCGTACTGGGCGCGCTTCTTCGAGAGGATCAGGCGGCCTTCCTTGTCCTCCTTCTGGAGAACAAGGGCTTCGATCTCGTCACCGACGGCGACGACCTCATTGGGGTCGACGTCGTGCTTGATCGAGAGCTCGCGGCTCGGGATGACACCTTCGGTCTTGTAACCGATGTCGAGCAGGACCTCGTCCCGGTCGACCTTCACGATGACGCCGTCGACGATGTCGCCGTCGTTGAAGTACTTGATCGTCTCGTCGATCGCGGCGAGGAAGGCTTCCTCGTTACCGATGTCGTTGACCGCTACCTGCGGAGTGGTAGAGGTGGTCTCGGTGCTGCTCGTCATGTGGGAAAGGGCTCCGGTACGGACGGTGAGTCGTAGGTACTGCTTACGCCGGGAGCCCGTTTCGCTCTGAAGAAGCCGGACAGCCAAGGAAGCGCCTCACCAACCAACTGGTGATGGCGCCTCGACAACCGAGGGGACATACAACAGATGCGAGCGCAGCCTGCTACGTCTGAGGAGCGCAGGCCCGCAGCGCAACTTGTAGCATACGGGGGCAGCCGGGCAGGGTCAATGCGCGAAGGCGCACACCCGGGGCAGATCGCCGCATACCCGGCACAAAACCTGTCTCAGGAGGCCACGCGCGCCGGATGGCGCCCCATTCGTGACGGCCTCCGCGACGGGTTGGACGGAAGAGTACGACGAGGGAGCCGATCATCCAAGAGCCCGTATCGAACGAGGCCGCGCCCGGATCCGAAGCCGAGCCGGAGGCCACCCGGCGTGCCGCCGGGGTCACGGAGAGCTCCCGGGCCAACCGGGGCTGGTGGGACCGCAACGCCGACGAGTACCAGACCGAGCACGGCACCTTCCTCGGCGACGACCGCTTCGTCTGGGGGCCGGAGGGCCTGGACGAGGTGGAGGCCGAGCTGCTCGGCCCGCCGGAGGAGCTGAAGGGCAAGGACGTCCTGGAGATCGGCGCCGGCGCCGCCCAGTGCTCGCGCTGGCTGGCCGCGCAGGGCGCCCGCCCGGTCGCCCTGGACCTCTCCCACCGCCAGCTCCAGCACGCGCTGCGGATCGGCGGCTCCTTCCCCCTGGTCTGCGCCGACGCGGGCGCGCTCCCCTTCGCCGACGGCGCCTTCGACCTGGCGTGCTCGGCGTACGGGGCGCTGCCCTTCGTCGCCGACCCGGTGCTGGTGCTGCGGGAGGTGCGCCGGGTGCTGCGGCCGGGCGGCCGGTTCGTCTTCTCGGTCACCCATCCCTTCCGCTGGGCGTTCCCGGACGAGCCGGGCCCGGAGGGCCTGTCGGTCGCCGCCTCGTACTTCGACCGCACGCCCTACGTCGAGCAGGACGACGACGGCCGGGCGGTGTACGTGGAGCACCACCGGACGATCGGCGACCGGGTGCGCGACGTGGTCGCCGCGGACCTCCGCCTGGTGGACCTCGTCGAGCCGGAGTGGCCGGCCTGGAACACCGCGGAGTGGGGCGGCTGGTCCCCGCTGCGCGGCAACCTGATCCCGGGGACGGCGATCTTCGTCTGCGAGCGAAGCGAGATGGGGGCGCCCCCGGCCGGAGGCTGGGGGAGAGACTGAGCGTGTGATCCGTTACGACGCCCTGGACGCCCTTCCCGTCCGCAGTGCCCTGCCCGGTCTGACCGGCGCCCTGGAGGCGCACGGCACCGCGGTGCTGGTGGCCCCGCCCGGTACCGGCAAGACGACCCTGGTCCCGCTGGCGCTGGCCGGGCTGCTCGGCGAGGGCCCGGCGCGCCGGGTCGTGGTCGCGGAGCCGCGCCGGATCGCCGCCCGCGCCGCCGCCCGGCGGATGGCGTGGCTGCTGGGCGAGAAGACCGGCGAGAGCGTCGGGTACACCGTGCGCGGGGAGCGCGTCGTCGGACGGCACGCACGCGTGGAGGTCGTCACGACGGGGGTGCTGTTGCAGCGCGTCCAGCGCGACCCGGAGCTCGCGGGCGTGGACGTCGTGGTCCTGGACGAGTGCCACGAGCGGCATCTGGACGCGGACACGACGGCCGCCTTCCTGTGGGACGTACGGCAGGCGCTGCGGCCGGAGCTGCGGCTGGTGGCCGCGTCGGCGACGACGGACGCGGAGGGCTGGGCCCGGCTGCTGGGCGGCGCCCCGGTGATCGAGGCCGAGGGCGTCTCGTACCCGGTGGAGGTGGTGTGGGCACCGCCGGCGCGTCCCGTACGGCCGCCGCACGGCATGCGCGTCGACCCGGCGCTGCTGACGCATGTGGCGGCGGTGGTGCGGCGGGCGCTGGCCGAGCGGGAGGGGGACGTGCTCTGCTTCCTGCCCGGCGTCGGCGAGATCGCGCGGGTGGCCGGGCAGCTGGGCGACCTGGGCGGGGTGGAGGTGCTCCAGGTGCACGGCCGCGCACCGGCGGCGGTGCAGGACGTGGCGCTGTCGGACGGCGACCGGCGCCGGGTGGTGCTGGCGACCTCCGTCGCCGAGTCCTCGCTGACGGTTCCGGGAGTCCGGGTGGTGGTGGACTCCGGTCTCGCGCGGGAGCCGCGCGTCGACCACGCGCGCGGGCTGAGCGCGCTGACGACGGTACGGGCCTCGCAGGCGGCGGGACGGCAGCGGGCGGGCCGGGCCGGGCGGGAGGCGCCGGGGGCGGTGTACCGCTGCTGGACGGAGGCGGAGGACACGCGGCTGCCGCGCTTCCCCTCCCCCGGGATCAAGGTGGCGGACCTGACGGCGTTCGCGCTCCAGGCGGCGTGCTGGGGAGATCCGTCGGCGGCCGGCCTCGCCCTGCTGGACCCGCCCCCGGCGGGGGCCATGGCGGCGGCGCGCTCGGTGCTGTCGGCGATCGGGGCGGTGGACGCCGACGGGCGGGCCACGGAACGCGGAGCCCGGCTGGCGGAGCTGGGCCTGCACCCTCGGCTGGGGCGGGCGCTGCTGGACACCTCCGGCGCCGGGGCCGAGGTGGTGGCGCTGCTGTCCGAGGAGCCGCCGCGGGAGTACGGCGACGACCTGGCGGCGGCTCTGCGTGCCGCTCGGCGCGGCGGTGACGCCTACGCCGGGCGGTGGCGGGCGGAGGTACGGCGGCTGCGGAGCGCCGGCGGGGCGGCGGTCGCCGGGGAAGGCGACGACGCGCTGGCCGGAGCGGTGGCCGCGCTGGCGTTTCCCGAGCGGGTGGGCAGGGTCGAGGGTGGTTCGGTCCTCATGGCCTCCGGGACCCGGGCGGAGCTGCGGGAGGGCTCGCCGCTGCGTGGGGCACCCTGGCTCGCGGTCGCCGTGGCGGACCGTCCGGTGGGCAAGGGGCACGCGCGCGTGCAGCTCGCCGCCGTGGTGGACGAGGAGACGGCCCGGCAGGCGGCCGCTCCCCTGTACGCGGAGGGCGAGGAGGTCCGCTGGGCGGACGGGGACGTCGTGGCGCGCCGGGTGGAGCGGCTGGGCGCGATCGAGCTGACGGTGCGCCCGCTCAGGAACGCCGACGCCGCCCTCGTACGCGATGCCCTGCTGGAGGGGCTGCGGCAGGAGGGGCTGGGCCTGTTGCGGTGGTCGGCGGAGGCGGTCGTCCTGCGGCAGCGGCTGGCGTTCCTGCGGACGCACGTGGGTGACCCGTGGCCCGATGTCTCCGACGACGCTCTCCACGCGCGTGTGGCGGAGTGGCTGGAGCCGGAGCTGAGCCGTGCGAGGCGGCGGAGCGATCTCGGACGGATCAGTGCCGGGGAGGGTCTGAACCGGCTGCTGCCGTGGGCCTCGGGTGCGGCGGCGCGCCTGGAGGAGCTGGCGCCCGAGCGTCTCACCGTGCCGAGCGGGTCCAGGATCCGGATCGACTACACCAACCCCGAACAGCCCGTTCTCGCCGTGAAGCTCCAGGAGATGTTCGGCCTGCACGCGTCGCCGTCGGTGGCGGGGGTGCCGGTGCTGGTGCACCTGCTGTCCCCTGCGGGGCGCCCCGCGGCGGTAACGGCCGATCTCGCGTCCTTCTGGAAGGACGGATACAAGGGAGTGCGGGCGGAGCTGCGGGGGCGGTACCCGAAGCATCCGTGGCCGGAGGATCCTGCGACCGCCGAGCCGACCCGGCACACGGCGGCCCGGGCCCGGCGTCAGGCGGGCGGGAGCTGAAGGGCGAGCTGGGAGGCGCCGGTGGGGGCCGGGTCCCCGGGGCGGCGGCCTCGGACCTCCAGGTAGAGGGCGAGGGAGAGCAGGAGGACGCCGAAGGCCAGGAAGCCCCACGGGAGGTAGGCGGTGAGCAGCAGGATCAGGGTGCGGTTCGACTTCACCAGGTCGACGGTGTGGTCGATGTAGTCCTCGCGCATCTTCACATGGCCGGCGAACGCCGTGACCTTGTCGCGGTCGCCGAGCAGGGTGCCGCCGCGCAGCTCCTCCTTGTGGATCTCCTCGCCGTAGACGGGGGCGCCGGTGAGGGGTTCGACCCAGAACTTGCGGACGGTGGTGTACCAGCGGGTGGTGCCGGTGCCGGCGAGGGTCTCGGGGGTGATGCCGTCCACGGGCATCTTCTTGGGGTACGGCACCTCCGTCCACGGGACGGTCTGCTCGAAGTAGTAGACCTCGACGCCACGGAAGTCCTCGGTGCCCCGGTAGTGGATGGGCGCGGAGGTGCGGGTCTGGGCGTCGAAGTACTCGTAGGACCGCTTCTCCGTGAGGAAGGGCCACTTGAACTCGATGCCCTCGCGGCGCACGGGGTCGCCGTCGACCATCTCGCCGGGGGCGTGGACGGGTTCCTGGGTGTGGGCGTCGAAGATGTAGCGCTCGGGGATCCGGGAGACCATCTCGCCGTCGGGGCCCTGGACGTAGGAGAGGCCGTCCCAGACGACCACGTCCCGGCCCGCCGTCCGCTCGATCCGCTCGGCGGCTTCCACGTTGCCCTTGAGGGTCTGCACGATGGTGACCTTGGAGACCTTCCGCGCCTTCAGGGTCCCGTAGTCGAGGAGGGTGGCGTCCTTCGCCTCCAGGACCATGTCCTGGTACTGGTTCGGGGGGACCTTGGCCAGGCGCGGGAAGGCGTACCAGCGCAGCATCGGGGACAGCGCGGTGAAGAACACGGCGAAGGCGAGCAGCAGCAGACTGGCCTTGCGGCGCATCTCGGCCTCCCTCCCGGGCGGTTACGGATGTGCGGGCACCGTCGTCAGCAGCGGCTCCGGGGAGGTCTCGCCGGTCGGTGAGCCCAGCGCGGTGAGCGTGAACACCAGGGCGAGTGCGACGGCGAGGCCGGTCGCGGCGGCGATCAGGGCGCGCACGGTGCCTCCCGACGGGCCGGAGCTGATACTTCGTCAGGTCCGGCACCGTAGCAACCGCCGGGCGAGATGAGAACACGTCGCACACGACGACGGCGCCCCTCCGCTCCGGAGGGGCGCCGCCTGGGGTCGTCCTTACGCGCTGGGGCTGGGGCTGGAGCTCGGGCTGGAGCTGGGGGTCGCCGACGGGGTGGGCGACGCCGACTCGGCCGCCGCCACGGTCAGTTCGACCGTCAGCGTGGCGCCGCCCGCGGTGCTGATGCGGAGCAGGAAGGTGCCGGCGGTGTCGTCGGCGTACAGCTTCGGCAGCCTCAGCAGGCCGTCGGTGTCCGTCTTGAGGCCGGCCAGGGAGCGGACGGGGTTGCCGGCGGCGTCCTTGAAGTAGGGGCCCTTGTCGTTCGCCGTCGGGTCGTCCGCCGACGTGATCAGGGTGGCGGTGGCCGCGACCCCGTCCGCGACGGCGCCCTTGTAGGTGGCCTTCACCTCCACCTGGCCCGCGAACTCGCCGCCCGGGGCGCAGGTCAGCGCGGTCTCGGCGGTACGGGCCAGTCTGTCGGCGGCGCGTTCGGTGACCGTGGCCGTGTAGTCGAGCCCGGGGACCGAGCGGCCCACGACCGTCGTCCGGACGGTGAACTCGCCGATCTGCTCGCCCGCCTGGAGCGCGGGCGCCGTGGCCGTACCGCTGCTGTCGGTGAGGGCGGTGGCGTACTTCTCGCCGCCGGTGAAGGCGGCGTCGGTGTCGCCGACGATGGTGAAGCGGATCCGCACCTTGCCGACGCCCTTGCCGGCCGAGGTCTCGGCCCGGGTGCTGATCTTCTCGCCGAAGGCGTCGCCCGCCATCGCGGTCAACTTGGCGGTACCGGCATCGTCCAGGTGGTGCACCGTGTCGGTGGGGGTCCCCGGAGGCGTGGTGGGCGGCGTGGTGGGCGGGTTGGTGGGCGGGTTCGTGGGCGGGGGTGTCGACGGCGGCGTGGACGGCGGCGGAGTCGTCCCCGGGGGCGTCGTGGGCGGCGTGCTCGGCGGCCGCGAGGCCGGGGGCGACGGCCGCACCTGGGCCCCAACGTGGTCGTCGCTGCGGTCCTCGGGCAGGGTGCCGGTGCCGTCGGGGATCGCGTCGACGCCCTTGCGGTAGTGCTCCAGCCACGCCAGGACGGTGTTCAGGTAGTCCGTGGAGTTGTTGTAGCTGAGGATCGCGCTCTTGAGGTCGGCCCCGTCGGACAGGTCCCAGCCGAAGCGGCACAGGTAGTGGCCCGCGGCGAGCGCGGCGTCGTGGATGTTGTTGGGGTCCTTCTTGCCGTCGCCGTTGCCGTCGCGGCCCGCCCACTCCCAGGTCGAGGGGATGAACTGCATCGGCCCCACGGCACGGTCGTAGGAGCTGTCCCCGTCGTAGGCGCCGTCGTCGGTGTCGCTGATGTTCGCGAAGCCGATGCCGTTGAGCTGCGGGCCGAGGATCGGGGAGGTGGTGGTCCCGTCGGCGTTCACCCGGCCGCCGCGGGCATGGCCCGACTCGACGTGCCCGATGGCGGCGAGCAGCTCCCAGGGCAGGTTGCAGCCCGGCTTGGCCTCCCGCAGCGAGGCGGCGGCCTGCTGGTAGGCGGCCAGCACGGTCGCGGGTATCCCGGACTCGGAGTCCGTGGAGCCCGTCCCCCCGCCGCCCGCGCTCGGCGACGGCTCGGGGCTGTCCAGGGGCGGCAGGTCCGTGTAGTACGGCGAGTTGCCGGTCGCGCTCCCGCCGGCCGCGTCGGGGGTCGGCTGGGTGTCGGACGTGGTCCGTCTCCCCTGTTCGTCGACCGTCACACCCGGAGCCTGGGAGCCGGACAGCGCCGCGACCGCCAATGCGGCCACGGCGGCGGTGGCCGCACCTTTGTACAGCCTCCTGCCGAATTGCGCCGACATAGAGTGAACCCCTCCTGCGGACGCCGAGCGCCCGTCTCTGTCTGTCCCGTCGCCCTGTTGTGACGAACGACCCGCCCTGGAGGTTGCGCTCGCGGGGCCGTTCGGTTGTCCGCCCCCGAGCATCCGTCCGTTTTTGTCCGTAGATCGGCCGCGCTCCCCGCGCACCGGCCCAAGTGACCCTACGACAACTTCCGCGTCACGGGCACCCGTTCGCGTCCCGTATTCACCAGTTGGCCATGCGTGATACTGGGCGGGTCGATCATGTCCCACGCGAGGAGCGTCGGTGCCGTTCACCCTCAGCCATGCGGCGGCCGTGCTGCCCGCCGTGCGCACCGACGGAACGGGCCGGGGGCGGCTGGTGCCGGCCGTCCTGGTGGCGGGGTCGTTCGGGCCCGATCTGACCTACTACGCGGGCGGCGCGGTGCCCGGGGCGATGGAGTTCGGCGATGTGACGCACTCCTTCGCGGGCGTGTTCACGGTGGATGTGGCCATTTCCTGGGCGCTGGTGGGGCTGTGGCTGGTCATCCGTGAGCCACTCGTGGCCCTGCTGCCGCCGGCCCGGCAGGGCCGGGTGGCCGCCCTGCTGCGCTGCGGTGCGCCCCGCGCACGCGTGCGGCCGGAACTGGTGGGGTGGTGGTACGTCTCCGCGGTCCTCGGCGCGCTCACCCATGTCGTCTGGGACGCGTTCACGCACCTCGACCGCTGGGGGATGCGGCTGTTCCCCGTCCTCGGCGAGGAGTTCGCGGGGTCCCCTCTGTACTGGTATCTCCAGTACGGCGGTTCGGCGGTGGCGGCGGCCGTCATCGTGGGGTTCCTCGCCGTGGCGCTGCGGCGGATTCCGGCGGGGGTGCTGCCGGCCGGGGTGCCGGTGCTGTCCTCGCGGGACCGGTGGCTCGCCGGGGCGCTGCTGGCCGGCTGCGGGGTGGTGTTCGCGGTGCAGCGGGCGGTGCGCTGGTGGTCGTACTGGGGGTCGCGCGCGAAGCCCTGGGAGCTGATTCCGACGGTATGCTTCGGGGCGGGCGCGGGACTGGTGGTGGGGGTGCTGGTGTACGCCGTCGCGGTCAGGGTGTGGCGCCCGGCCCCGGTGCCGGTCGGGGCCGGTACCGGGGGAGGCGGAGGAGGGTGATGAGCTCCGCCCACAGGAGCAGCGTCGCGGTGAAGCCGGTGGGGATGCGCGGGGTGCTGGCCGTCGGCGCGTGTGCCGTCCGGCGATGGAGCAGGGGTGTGCGTATGCCCATGCCCGCATCCTGACGGGCGGGCTTGGGCGGTGGCGTCTTTGCGGGGGCCACGTGGGTGATGTCGCCTCGCGTCTGCCTGGTTGCTGTTTGTTCGGGGCGCGGGTCATCTGTGGCTTGTCGCGCAGTTCCCCGCGCCCCTTCCGGGGCGCTCCCCTTGCGGAGTTTTAATGTGCTGCTGATTCCCAGTCCTGGCCCCCGCCTACCGAGACGCCCAGGGGGACGTCCAGGCGGACCGCGGTGGACATCTGCTCGCGGACCAGGGCCTCCGCCCGGTCCCGCTCGCCGGGGGCGATCTCCAGGACGATTTCGTCGTGGACCTGGAGGAGCATGCGGGACTTCAGGCCGGCCTCGCGCAGCGCCTCGTCGACCTTGAGCATGGCGATCTTGACGATGTCGGCCGCCGTGCCCTGGATGGGGGCGTTGAGGGCCATGCGCTCGGCCGCCTCGCGGCGCTGGCGGTTGTCGCTGTTGAGGTCGGGGAGGTAGCGGCGGCGGCCGAAGAGGGTCGCCGTGTAACCCGTCGCCCTCGCCTCGTCGACGGCTCGGCGCAGATAGTCCCGTACGCCGCCGAAGCGCTCGAAGTAGGCGTCCATCAAGGCACGGGCCTCGCCCGCCTCGATGTTCAGCTGCTGGGAGAGACCGAAGGCCGACAGGCCGTACGCCAGGCCGTAGGACATCGCCTTGATCTTGCGGCGCATCTCGGCGTCCACCGCGCCGGGCTCCACGGCGAAGACCTGGGAGGCGGCCGTGGTGTGCAGGTCCTCCCCCGAGGTGAACGCCTCGATCAGGCCCTCGTCGGCGGACAGGTGGGCCATCACTCGCAGCTCGATCTGGCTGTAGTCGGCCGTCATCAGGGACTCGAAGCCCTCGCCGACCACGAAGCCCCGGCGGATCGCGCGGCCCTCGTCGGTGCGGACCGGGATGTTCTGGAGGTTGGGATCCGTCGAGGAGAGCCGGCCGGTCGCGGCGACCGTCTGGTTGAAGGTGGTGTGGATCCGGCCGTCCGCCGCGATCGTCTTGATCAGGCCCTCGACGGTGACCCGCAGCTTCGCCTGCTCACGGTGGCGGAGCATGATCACCGGGAGTTCGTTGTCCGTCTGCGTGGCGAGCCAGGCCAGGGCGTCGGCGTCGGTGGTGTAGCCGGTCTTGGTCTTCTTCGTCTTCGGCAGGCCCAGCTCGCCGAAGAGGACCTCCTGGAGCTGCTTGGGCGAGCCGAGGTTGAACTCGTGCCCGGCGGCCGCGTGCGCCTCCTTCACCGCCTGCTGCACGGCGCCCGCGAACATCTGTTCCATCGCTTCCAGGTGGGCCCGGTCCGCGGCGATGCCGTGCCGCTCCATCCGGGCCAGCAGCGCCGAGGTGGGCAGCTCCATGTCGCGCAGCAGATCGGCGGCGCCGACCTCCTGGAGCCGGCCCTCGAAGGCGCCGCCCAGGTCGATGACCGCGCGGGCCTGGATCATGAGCGCCTCGGCCTCGGCGCCGTCGTCCGCGCCGAAGGCGAGCTGGCCGTCGGCCGTGGCGGCGGGGGCCAGCTCGCGGTGGAGGTACTCCAGGGACAGCGCGTCCAGGTCGAAGGAGCGCCGGCCCGGCTTGACCAGGTAGGCGGCGAGGGCGGTGTCCATGGTGACGCCGTCCACGGTCCAGCCGTGCTCGGCGAAGACACGCATCACGCCCTTGGCGTTGTGCAGGACCTTGGGGCGGGCGGCGTCGGCCAGCCAGGCCAGGAACGCGTTCTCGTCGGTCTCGTCCAGCTCGGACGGGTCGAACCAGGCCGCCGGACCGCCGGCCGTGGCCAGCGCGACCTCGGCCACCGAGCCGGTGCCGAGCGCCCAGGTGTCGACGGTGGCGACACCGAGGGGCGCGGTGCCGTGCTCGGCCAGCCACGGGGCCAGCTCGCCGGTGCCGAGCACCTTGCCGTCCAGCTCCACGCCGTCCGCGACGACCGGGGTCTCCTCGGCCGCCTCGGCGCCCGGGTCGACCGCCAGCAGCCGCTCCCGCAGGGAGGGGTTACGGATCTCCAGGGTGTCGAGGATCATCGCGACGGCCTTGCGGTCGTACGCGGTCCGCTCCAGGTCGGCGACCGTCTTCGGCAGCTCGACCGTGCACACCATCTCGGTCAGCCGGCGGTTGAGCTTGACCGCCTCCAGGTGGTCGCGGAGGTTCTGGCCCGCCTTGCCCTTCACCTCGTCGACCCGCTCGACCAGCTCCGCGAACGAGCCGAACTGGTTGATCCACTTCGCGGCGGTCTTCTCCCCGACGCCCGGGATGCCCGGCAGGTTGTCGGACGGGTCGCCGCGCAGGGCCGCGAAGTCGGGGTACTGCGCGGGCGTCAACCCGTACTTCTCGAAGACCTTCTCCGGGGTGAACCGGGTCAGCTCGGAGACGCCCTTGGTCGGGTACAGCACGGTCGTGTGCTCGCTGACCAGCTGGAAGGAGTCCCGGTCGCCGGTGACGATCAGCACCTCGAAGCCCGCGGCCTCGGCCTGGGTGGCGAGGGTGGCGATCACGTCGTCGGCCTCGAAGCCGTCGACCGCGAAGCGCGAGACGTGCATCGCGTCCAGCAGCTCGCCGATCAGCTCGACCTGGCCCTTGAACTCGTCGGGGGTCTTGGAGCGGTTCGCCTTGTACTCGGTGAACTCCTCCGAGCGCCATGTCTTGCGGGACACGTCGAAGGCGACCGCGAAGTGCGTGGGCGCCTCGTCGCGCAGCGTGTTCGCCAGCATCGACGCGAAGCCGTAGATGGCGTTCGTCGGCTGGCCCGTCGCGGTGGTGAAGTTCTCCGCGGGCAGCGCGAAGAACGCGCGGTAGGCCAGGGAATGCCCGTCCATGAGCATCAGCCGCGGACGGCTGCCGCCGGGGTTCGTTTCGGTCTTCTTCGATGCTGTCTCTGCCACGTCCCCGATCCTGCCACGCCGCACTGACAGTCGGAGCCCACGGCCGGATCAGCCGGCGCCGGGCGGTTCCCGCAACCATTGCCCGCGACCGGCGGCGATCCCGGGCACGGGCGTTGTCACTGACACGTGCGAGGATCGGAGACGTACCTCACACACGCAGTCATAAGGAGAGCGTGCGATGGCGACGAAGCCGCCCAAGGGTGATCCGGTGCAGGACGCGCCGCAGGTCGCCGAGCCGCAGCACGCCGCGGCGGGGCTGCCCGCCATCGGGCACACCCTGCGCATGGCCCAGCAGCAGATGGGCGTCAAGCGGACCGCGCTGACCTTGCTGCGGGTCAACCAGAAGGACGGCTTCGACTGCCCCGGCTGCGCCTGGCCGGAGCCGGAGCACCGGCACACCGCGGAGTTCTGCGAGAACGGCGCGAAGGCCGTCGCCGAGGAAGCCACCCTGCGCCGGGTGACCCCGGAGTTCTTCGCCGCGCACTCCGTCGCCGACCTGGCGACCCGCAGCGGCTACTGGCTGGGCCAGCAAGGGCGGCTGACCCACCCCATGTACCTCCCCGAGGGCGGCAGCCACTACGAGCCGGTCACCTGGGAGCGCGCCTTCGACATCGTCGCCGAGGAGCTGACGGCACTCGCCTCCCCGGACGAGGCGCTCTTCTACACCTCCGGGCGGACCAGCAACGAGGCGGCGTTCCTCTATCAGCTCTTCGCCCGCGAGTTCGGCACCAACAACCTGCCGGACTGCTCGAACATGTGCCACGAGTCGTCGGGCTCCGCGCTGATCGAGACCATCGGCATCGGCAAGGGCAGCGTCCTGCTGGAGGACCTCCACCGCGCCGACCTGATCATCGTGGCCGGGCAGAACCCCGGCACGAACCACCCCCGGATGCTCTCCGCGCTGGAGAAGGCCAAGGCGAACGGCGCCAAGGTGATCAGCGTCAACCCGCTGCCCGAGGCCGGACTGGAGCGGTTCAAGAACCCGCAGACCCCGCAGGGCATGCTCAAGGGTGCCGCCCTCACCGATCTGTTCCTGCAGATCCGCATCGGCGGCGACCAGGCGCTGTTCCGGCTGCTGAACAAGCTGATCCTGCAGACCGAGGGGGCCGTCGACGAGGAGTTCGTCCGCGCGCACACGCACGGTTACGAGGACTTCGCGGCCGCCGCGCGGGACGCCGACTGGGACGAGACGCTCACCGCGACCGGTTTGTCCCGGGAGGAGATCGAGCGGGCCCTGGCCATGGTCCTCGCCTCCGAGCGGACGATCGTGTGCTGGGCGATGGGCCTGACCCAGCACAAGCACGCCGTGCCGACCATCCGCGAGGTGGTCAACTTCCTTCTGCTGCGCGGCAACATCGGGCGCCCGGGCGCGGGCGTGTGCCCGGTGCGCGGGCACTCCAATGTGCAGGGCGACCGCACCATGGGCATCTTCGAGCGGCCCGCGCCGGCCTTCCTGGACGCGCTGGAGAGGGAGTTCGGGTTCGCGCCGCCGCGGGAGCACGGCTATGACGTCGTCCAGGCCATCCGCGCGATGCGGGACGACAAGGCGAAGGTCTTCTTCGCGATGGGCGGCAACTTCGTCTCCGCCTCGCCCGACACGGAGGTGACCGAGGCGGCGATGCGGCGGGCGCGGCTGACGGTGCATGTGTCGACCAAGCTGAACCGCTCGCACGCGGTCACCGGTGCGCGGGCGCTGATCCTGCCGACGCTGGGGCGTACCGAACGTGATCTGCAGGGCAGCGGCGAGCAGTTCGTGACCGTCGAGGACTCCATGGGCATGGTGCACGCCTCGCGCGGGCGGCTGGAACCGGCGAGCACGCGGCTGCTGTCGGAGCCGGCGATCGTCTGCAGGCTGGCGCGGCGGGTGCTCGGGCCGGACAGCCGGGTGCCGTGGGAGGAGTTCGAGAAGGACTACGCCACGATCCGGGACCGGATCGCGCGGGTGATCCCGGGGTTCCAGGACTTCAACGCGCGCGTGGCGCGTCCTGGCGGGTTCGCCCTGCCGCACGCGCCGCGCGACGAGCGGCGGTTCCCGACGGCGACCGGCAAGGCCAACTTCACCGCGGCGCCGGTGGAGTATCCGGAGCTGCCCGAGGGGCGGCTGCTGCTGCAGACGCTGCGGTCGCACGACCAGTACAACACCACGATCTACGGGCTCGACGACCGCTATCGGGGAATCAAAAACGGGCGGCGGGTGGTGCTGGTGAACCCCGAGGACGCCCGCGCGCTCGGCGTGGCGGACGGGGCGTACGTCGATCTCGTCGGCGAGTGGCGGGACGGGGTCGAGCGGCGCGCTCCCGGGTTCCGGGTGGTGCTCTATCCGACGGCCCGGGGGTGTGCGGCGGCGTACTACCCCGAGACCAATGTGCTGGTGCCGCTGGATGCCACGGCGGACACCAGCAACACCCCGGCGAGCAAGTCCGTCGTGGTGCGTCTGGAACAATCGGCGGCCGACTGAGCGTTTGCTCAGTACCGACGACGAACGGAGTGCCACCCATGGGCGAGCAGCAGCAGGTGAAGTTCCCGCAGGAGGTCATCGACGAGTACGCCGCGCTCGGGGTGGATCTGCCGGCGCTGTTCTCGGCGGGGCATCTGGGGACGCGGATGGGCGTGCAGATCCTGGAGGCGTCGGCGGACCGGGTGGTCGGCACGATGCCGGTGGAGGGCAACACCCAGCCGTACGGCCTGCTGCACGGCGGTGCGTCCGCGGTGCTGGCGGAGACGCTGGGCTCCGTGGGATCGATGCTGCACGGAGGGTCCTCGAAGATAGCCGTGGGCGTGGACCTGAACTGCACGCATCACCGCGGGGCACGCTCGGGCCTGGTCACGGGTGTCGCCACACCGGTGCACCGGGGCCGCTCCACCGCGACGTACGAGATCGTGATCACCGACGAGCAAGGCAAGCGCGTGTGCACGGCCCGGCTGACCTGCCTGCTGCGGGATGTGACGCGCAGTGACGCGGAGCGCTTCGGCGGTGGCACCACCGCCTGAGCCGGGGCCCCCTGCCCCGCCGCTCCGGCCGCCGCTCTGTCCCAACAGGGCCCGGCGCGCCTAGCGTCGGGGCATGACGATGGGACGGACCCGCAGGGCGGAATCGGCACTCCGGCCGGCACTTCTGACGCCACTCCTGACGGCACTCCTGGCCGCCGGTGCGATCACCGGATGCGCGGACACGGGCTCGCGGACGCCGGCGGACGGCCCCGCGGGCACCTCGCCGTCCCCGCGGACCACACCGCCCGAGGAGCTGTGCACCCGGCTCGTCGCCCACTGGTCCCGGGAGGTCCTGGACGGCGACACCTACGGTGACTACCAGTCGATGGGGCTGTCGAACGGACAGTACGAAGTCCTGCGGGACGTCGTGGACGCCGCCCGGGCCGAGAAGGCGCGCCGCGGTGAGCGGGCGGCCGACGCGCTCATCGACCGCCGCGCCCACGAGGGTTGCGTGCGCTGGTACCGCAACGGCGGCCCGAGCAACGGGCCGTGGCAGTGAGCGGCGTCGGCCCGGTCGAGCCGGGCGAGGGCACCCACGTACAAGAGCCGTTCCCTGCACCGGAGTTCACACCA
Organism: Streptomyces sp. NPDC002779; assembly: GCF_042888685.1. Taxonomy (NCBI): domain Bacteria; kingdom Bacillati; phylum Actinomycetota; class Actinomycetes; order Kitasatosporales; family Streptomycetaceae; genus Streptomyces; species Streptomyces sp. NPDC002779. Next base: position 239,098 of record NZ_JBIAQC010000007.1, on the reverse strand, counting down.
CCACACGGACGGACGGCGCCACTGCGACGCCTGCTCGGCCGGCACCGCCGCGCCGCTGTCGCGGCCGGGACAGCGGCCGCCCTCCTAGCGGGCGGCGGTTACCTGTACGCCACCCGCCCGCAGCCGCCCCCTGCCGCCGCCCCGCCGTACCCCTCCCAGGTCGTCGACATCCGGTACCTGAGCAGGACGGTCTCCCGCGACCCCGACGAGGCCGCCGGTTTCCGCTTCGACGTCGCACTGAGCGTGCTGTCCGGCCCGCCCGTCACCGTGACCGCGATCAGTCAGCCCTATGCCGGGCTCTCCGTGACCGCCTCCCCGCGACCGCCCTTCCGGACCGAGGCGGGATCATCCCGCAAGGTCACGATCACCTTGCGGGCGACGGATTGCGGAAAAATACCCGGGAACGCCGGACTGCCTTTTCTGGACGTAACTCTACGTAATACACGCGCAATACAGATGCACAGTTTCATCCTGGGCTCACGCTACGCACGGGATCTCTCGCACGCCCAACAGGTAGCCTGCGGCATCAAATAGTTGTCACTACCAAAACCCTTGAGACGCCTGAACAACGTCTGCCGGGCCTGCAACTTCTCAGAATGCGGACAGGGCGAACCGTACGGAATCCTGCAGATCTACCCACTCAGTACCGCTCTGCATTACGTCGTGTCATAACAAGAGCGTCACAGCATTCGCCAGGTACTCCTCCACGTTCCCCTCACACGCCTAGAGTCACGCCCAGTCACCGCGCCGTCGGAATGTCACTTCGGCCCAGCGCTCGACTCGGCCGCTTCCAGAGGGAAGGGCCGCGCCAGGGAAAGGACTGATCGTGCGTCAACGTTCGCTCATCGCCATCACCGCCGCGCTGGCGGCAGGAGCACTGACCCTCACCGCCTGTGGCTCGCGCGACGACGACGGCGGCTCGGACTCCGGCGGCGGCGGCACCAAGGTCATCATCGGTGTGGACGCCCCGCTGACCGGTGACCTCTCCGCGCTCGGTCTCGGCATCAAGAACTCCGCCGACCTCGCCGCCAAGACGGCCAACAAGGACAACTACGTCGACGGCGTCACCTTCGAGATAAAGGCCCTCGACGACCAGGCGCAGCCCTCCTCCGGCCAGCAGAACGCCGCCACGTTCGTCGCCGACAAAAACGTCATCGGCGCTGTCGGCCCGCTGAACTCCTCGGTCGCGGAGTCCATGCAGAAGGTCTTCGAAGACGCCAAGATGGTCCAGGTCTCCCCGGCCAACACCGGCCCCGGCCTCACCCAGGGCGCCGACTGGCAGACCAACAAGGTCCGCACCTACAAGTCGTACTTCCGCACCTCGACCACGGACGCCATCCAGGGTCCGTTCGCCGCGCAGTACGTCTACAACGACAGCAAGAAGACCAAGGTCTTCGTCATCGACGACAAGAAGACCTACGGCGCCGGTCTCGCCGCCACCTTCACCGACGAGTTCAAGAAGCTCGGCGGCAAGATCGTCGGCACCGAGCACATCAACCCCGACACCAAGGACTTCTCCGCGGTCGCCACCAAGGTGAAGAAGTCCGGTGCCGATGTCGTCTACTACGGCGGCGAGTACCCGCAGGCCGGCCCGCTCAGCAAGCAGATCAAGGCCGCGGGCGTCAAGGTCCCGCTGGTCGGCGGCGACGGCATCTTCGACCCGACCTTCATCGAGCTGGCCGGCAACGACAGCGCCGGCGACCTCGCCACCTCCGTGGGCGCCCCGCTGGAGGAGCTGGACTCCGCCAAGAAGTTCGTCGCCGACTACAAGGCGGCGGGCTACAAGGAGGACTTCGCGGCCTACGGCGGCTACTCCTACGACGCCACCTGGTCGATCATCGAGGCCGTGAAGAAGGTCGTCGAGGACAACGACGGCAAGCTGCCGGACGACGCGCGCGCCAAGGTCACCGCCGCCGTCCAGAACGTCAGCTTCGACGGCGTCACCGGCAAGGTCGCCTTCGACGAGTTCGGCGACACGACCAACAAGCAGCTCACGGTCTACGCCGTCGAGAACGGCGAGTGGAAGGCCGTCAAGTCCGGCACCTACACCGGCTGACCCACCGCACCAACCCCTTGAGCCGCGCGGGGCGCCGCATTACAGGCGCCCCGCGCGGACTCACATACGGCCCCATCCACTCGACATCCGAAGTCTCGGAGGACATGCGGTGAACGAACTGCCGCAGCAGCTGGTCAACGGCCTGCTACTGGGATCCATGTACGGGCTGGTCGCCATTGGCTACACGATGGTCTACGGCATTGTCCAGCTCATCAACTTCGCCCACGGCGAGATCTTCATGACCGGGGCGTTCGGCGCCATCACGGTCTATCTCTACATCCTGCCCGACGGCACCTCCATGGCCATCGCGCTGCCCCTGATGCTGATCGGCGCCATGCTCGTCGCCACCACCGTCGCCGTGGGAGCGGAACGATTCGCCTACCGCCCCCTGCGGGGCGCCCCCCGACTCGCCCCCTTGATCACCGCCATCGGCCTCTCCCTCGCCCTCCAGCAGGCGGTCTGGGCCTGGTACCCCGAGGCCGACTCCCCGATCAAGTTCCCGCAGATCGAGGGCGGACCCTTCGAGATCGGCAGCGTCACCATCCAGACCGGTGACATCTTCCTGCTCCTCGCCGCCCCCATCAGCATGGCGATCCTCGGCTACTTCGTCATGAAGACCCGCACCGGACGCGGCATGCAGGCCACCGCCCAGGACCCCGACACGGCCAAGCTCATGGGCGTCAACACCGACCGCATCATCGTGGTCGCCTTCGCCCTCGGCGCCATCTTCGCCGCGGTCGGCGGAGTCGCCTACGGCCTCAAGTACGGCCAGATCGACTTCCGCATGGGCTTCATCCTCGGCCTCAAGGCCTTCACCGCGGCCGTCCTCGGCGGCATCGGCAACATCTACGGAGCCATGCTCGGCGGCCTCGTCCTCGGCATCGCCGAATCCTTGTCCACCGCCTACATCGCCGACATCCCCGGCATGGACAAGTTCGGCAGCCAGTCCTGGGCCGACGTCTGGGCCTTCGTACTCCTCATCCTCGTACTGCTGTTCAGGCCACAGGGCCTGCTCGGCGAGCGCGTCGCGGACAGGGCGTGACACCGATGACCACACAGACCACCGCACCCGAAAGCGCCGGGACCCCCACCACCGGCACCCCCACCGGCCTGGTCGGCATCCCGCCGCACATCGGACGTGCCCTCGCCACCGGCGGCGGCGTCCTCACCATCCTCTCCACCTTCCTCGCCTGGACCTGGACCAACGAGTTCCCCGGCGACCTCACCGTCTACGGCTACCCGGGCGGCCTCCAGGTCCTCGTCCTCATCGGCGGCGCCCTCACCGCCCTCTTCGGCCTCGCCTCCTACGGCATCAAGGGCCTGCGCTGGCTCATCCCGGCCGGCGCCGACAGCGCCATCAAGCTCGCCGCGCTCGGCGCCTTCGTCACCGCCTGGTACACCGTCATCGCCATCAGCACCAAGCTCGGCGGCGTCGTCAACCTCGAACCCGGCGGCTACGTGGCGGCCGCGGCCACCCTCACGGCCCTCCTCGGCGCCCTCGCCCTCCCCTTCGAGCGGCCCGCGCCCGACCCCGTCGACCCCGACGACACCGCCTGGGAACACGTCCGGCACAACACCCGGCACAACCTCGGCATCCTGCGGGCCTCCGTCGCCACCGGCCCCGTCAAGGCCCAGGCCCGCGCCCTGCCCGCCTACGCCGAGATCCTCGTCATCGTCGCGGCCCTCGCCGTCGGCCTGACCGTCTTCACCTACGGCATCGGCACCGAATACGACGAACTCTTCATCGGCTTCCTGATCACCGCGGGCTTCGGCTTCGCCGCCGGCGCCAAGGCCGGACTCATGAGCCGGATCACCGCGATCACCGCCAAACACCGCAACGTGACGATGATCGGCGCCTTCGTCGCAGCAGCCGCCTTCCCCTTCACCCAGTCCGACGACCGGTACGCCACCATCGGCGTCTACATCCTCATCTTCGCCACCGTCGCCCTGGGCCTGAACATCGTCGTCGGCCTCGCCGGCCTCCTCGACCTCGGATACGTCGCCTTCCTCGGCGTCGGCGCCTACACCGCGGCCATGGTCTCCGGCTCCCCCTCCTCGCCGTTCGACCTCCACCTGCCGTTCTGGCTCTCCGCCATCCTCGGCGCCGCCGTCGCCATGGTCTTCGGCGTCATCATCGGCGCCCCCACCCTGCGGCTGCGCGGCGACTACCTCGCCATCGTCACCCTCGGCTTCGGAGAGATCTTCCGCATCACCGTCCTCAACACCGACGGCACCTCCGGACCCGACATCACCAACGGCTCCAACGGCATCTCCTCCGTACCCAACCTCAACATCCTCGGCTTCGACTTCGGCGCCGAACACAACATGCTCGGCGTCACCATCGGCCGGTTCTCCAACTACTTCCTGCTGATGCTGCTAATCACCCTCATCGTCGTCGTGGTCTTCCGCCGCAGCGCCGACTCCCGCATCGGCCGCGCCTGGGTCGCCATCCGCGAGGACGAGACCGCCGCCGAAGCCATGGGCATCAACGGCTTCCGCGTCAAACTCATCGCCTTCGCCCTCGGCGCGACCCTCGCCGGACTCGCCGGCACCGTCCAGGCCCACGTCACCTACACCGTGACCCCCGAGCAGTACCAGTTCGCCCACGTGGTCCCGCCCAACTCCGCCTTCCTCCTGGCAGCCGTGGTCCTCGGCGGCATGGGCACCATCAGCGGCCCCCTCGTCGGCGCCGCCCTGCTCTACCTCATCCCCGCCAAGCTCCAGTTCCTCGGCGACTACCAGCTCTTCGCCTTCGGCGTCGCACTCGTGCTGCTGATGCGCTTCCGACCGGAAGGCCTCATCCCCAACCGGCGCCGCCAGCTCGAATTCCACGAAGACGCGGAACCGCCCACAGTCCTCAGCAAGGCAGGGGCCTGACCACCATGACTACCGACACCACCACCCAGAACACCCCGGACGCCGCCACCCCCGGCACCCCCGTCCTCGACGCACGCGGCGTCACGATGCGCTTCGGCGGCCTCACCGCCGTACGCAACGTCGACCTCACCGTCAACAGCGGCGAGATCGTCGGGCTCATCGGCCCCAACGGCGCCGGCAAGACCACCTTCTTCAACTGCCTCACCGGCCTCTACATCCCCACCGAGGGAGAGGTCCGCCACCGGGGCACCGTCCTGCCGCCCAAGTCCTTCAAGGTCACCGCCGCCGGCATCGCCCGGACCTTCCAGAACATCCGGCTCTTCGCCAACATGACCGTTCTGGAGAACGTCCTCGTCGGCCGCCACACCCGCACCAAGGAAGGCCTCTGGTCCGCCCTGCTGCGCGGCCCCGGCTTCCACAAGGCCGAAGCCGCCTCCCGCGCCCGCGCCATGGAACTCCTGGAGTTCGTCGGCCTCGCCGCCAAGTCCGAGCACCTCGCCCGCAACCTGCCCTACGGCGAACAGCGCAAGCTCGAAATCGCCCGAGCGCTCGCCAGCGAACCGAGCCTGCTCCTCCTCGACGAGCCCACCGCCGGCATGAACCCCCAGGAGACCCGGGCCACCGAGGAACTCGTCTTCGCCATCCGCGACAAGGGCATCGCCGTCCTCGTCATCGAGCACGACATGCGGTTCATCTTCAACCTCTGCGACCGCGTCGCCGTCCTCGTCCAGGGCGAAAAGCTCGTCGAAGGCGACAGCGCCACCGTCCAGGGCGACGAACGCGTGGTCGCCGCATACCTCGGCGAACCCTTCGAAAGCGCCCCCGGCGCCGACGAGGCCGCCGAAGTCGAGGCCGCAGAGACACAGGCCGACACCACGACGGAGGCCGCGCCCGGCAAGGAGAACGACCGATGACCGCACTCCTCGAAGTAGAAGACCTCCGGGTCGCCTACGGCAAGATCGAAGCCGTCAAGGGCATCTCCTTCACCGTCGACGCAGGCCAGGTCGTCACCCTCATCGGCACCAACGGCGCCGGCAAGACCACCACCCTGCGCACCCTCTCCGGCCTTCTCAAGCCGGTCGGCGGCCAGATCAAGTTCAACGGCAAGTCGCTGAAGAAGTACCCCGCCCACCAGATCGTCTCGCTGGGACTCGCCCACTCCCCCGAGGGGCGCCACATCTTCCCCCGCATGACCATCGAGGACAACCTCCGCCTCGGCGCCTTCCTGCGCAATGACAAGCCAGGCATCGAGAAGGACATCCAGCGCGCCTACGACCTCTTCCCGATCCTCGGCGAACGTCGCAAGCAGGCCGCGGGCACCCTCTCCGGCGGTGAGCAGCAGATGCTGGCGATGGGCCGCGCCCTGATGTCCCAGCCGAAGCTGCTGATGCTCGACGAGCCCTCCATGGGCCTGTCGCCGATCATGATGCAGAAGATCATGGCGACGATCGCCGAGCTGAAGTCCCAGGGCACCACGATCCTGCTGGTCGAGCAGAACGCCCAGGCGGCGCTCTCGCTCGCCGACCAGGGTCACGTCATGGAGGTCGGCAACATCGTCCTGTCCGGCACCGGCCAGGACCTCCTCCACGACGAGTCGGTCCGCAAGGCCTACCTCGGCGAGGACTGATCCGCCACGACTGAGGCCCGCACCCCCGGCGGAGGGTGCGGGCCTTCGTCGTACACGCTTCCCGGACTAGCCCTTGGCCGCCTTCTTCTCCTCGGCGTCCTGGATGACGGCCTCCGCGACCTGCTGCATCGACATCCGCCGGTCCATCGACGTCTTCTGGATCCACCGGAACGCGGCGGGCTCGCTCAGCCCGTACTCCGTCTGCAGCACCGACTTCGCCCGGTCCACCAGCTTGCGCGTCTCCAGCCGCTGGGTGAGGTCCGCGACCTCCTTCTCCAGCTCCTTCAACTCGGTGAACCGCGACACGGCCATCTCGATCGCCGGTACGACATCACTCTTGCTGAACGGCTTCACCAGATACGCCATCGCCCCGGCGTCCCGCGCCCGCTCGACGAGGTCGCGCTGCGAGAACGCGGTGAGCATCAGCACCGGGGCGATGCTCTCCTCGGCGATCTTCTCCGCGGCGGAGATCCCGTCGAGCTTGGGCATCTTCACGTCGAGGATCACGAGATCGGGCTTGTGCTCCCGGGCCAGCTCGACGGCCTGCTCCCCGTCGCCCGCCTCACCGACGACGGAATACCCCTCTTCCTCGAGCATCTCTTTGAGATCGAGCCGAATCAGCGCCTCGTCCTCGGCAATGACGACACGGGTCGTCAGCGGAGGCACGTGCGACTTGTCGTCGTCGGGCGCGTCTACGGGCTGGGGCGACTCGGGGGCGGTCACGGGGGCTCCTCGTTCAGGGCAGGGGTACAGCTCACAAGAGCCTACCTAGCTACGGTATGGTGGGGGCACGGCGGGTAACTGCTGACCTTCACATTGAAGGGGCCCCGGTAGCCCAGCGGTAGAGGCCATGGATTCAAAACCCATACAGCGTCGGTTCGAATCCGACTCGGGGCACTTTTCCTTGGATTCCAAGGTCGCCGAAAGAAAGCGGATGTCCACGTTCTCGTGAACATCCGCTTTTTGCTGCACGCCGCCGCGCTCCCCCTCACAGGCTGTTCGTATGTACGACATCAGCACACGTAAGCGGTCCCTCACGCTGGTCGCCCAGGGGCGCAGCCTGAATTCGGTCAGCCACGAGACGGGTATTTCCCGAGCCGCAATCCGCTCCTGGCAACACCGCCTTGAGCCCCTTCCCCGGATGACGGTTCCGGAGCCCGAACCACCCGCGGATGAGAGCGCGTACGCCTACCTGCTGGGCCTCTATCTCGGCGACGGCTGCATCAGCGCCCACCCGCGCAGCGGGTACTACCTCCGCATCGCGTGCGCCGACGCGTGGCCAGGACTCATGCACCAGTGCCGCGAGGCCATCTCCGACGTACGTCCCGGCATCGGCGTCTACACCCTTCAGCAGCAGGGCTACGCCATGGTGACCAGCTACTACCGGCACTGGCCCCACCTCTTCCCGCAGCACGGCCCCGGAAAGAAGCACGAGCGCACCATCGCCCTCGCCCCCTGGCAGCAGGAGATTGTGGAGGCCCACCCCTGGGAGTTCATCCGCGGCCTCATCCACTCCGATGGCTGCCGCATCACGAACTGGACGACCCGCCTCGTCCAAGGTGAGCGGAAGCGCTACGAATACCCCCGGTACTTCTTCACCAACCTGTCGACCGACATCATCCGCCTCTTCACCGAGGCCCTGGATCGTGTCGGCGTCGAATGGCGCTATGCGAACAGCCGCAACATCTCCGTCGCCCGCAAAGCCTCCGTAGCCCTCATGGACACCCACGTAGGGCCCAAGCACTGAACAGCGGCGCTACTTGGGGCTGTCGTCCTCGCCGATGTGGTGGACGCGGACCAGGTTCGTGGAGCCTGAGACCCCGGGGGGCGAGCCCGCCGTGATGACGACCGTGTCGCCCTTCTGGCAGCGGCCGTACTTCAGGAGCAGCTCGTCCACCTGCTCGACCATCGCGTCGGTGGATTCGACGTGGGGGCCGAGGAAGGTCTCCACGCCCCACGTCAGGTTCAGCTGCGAGCGCGTGGCCTGTTCCGGGGTGAAGGCGAGCAGCGGGATCGGGGAGCGGTAGCGGCTGAGGCGGCGGGCGGTGTCGCCGGACTGGGTGAAGGCGACGAGGTACTTGGCGCCGAGGAAGTCGCCCATCTCGGCTGCCGCGCGGGCGACCGCTCCGCCCTGGGTGCGGGGCTTGTTGCGGTCCGTCAGTGGCGGCAGGCCCTTGGCGAGGAGGTCTTCCTCGGCCGCTTCGACGATCTTCGCCATGGTGCGGACGGTTCCGATGGGGTATTTGCCGACGCTCGTCTCGCCGGAGAGCATCACGGCGTCCGTGCCGTCGATGACGGCGTTGGCCACGTCGGAGGCTTCCGCGCGGGTCGGGCGGGAGTTGTCGATCATCGAGTCGAGCATCTGGGTGGCAACGATGACCGGCTTGGCGTTGCGCTTGGCCAGTTTGATGGCGCGCTTCTGGACGATCGGGACCTGTTCGAGGGGCATTTCGACGCCGAGGTCGCCGCGGGCGACCATGATGCCGTCGAAGGCGGCGACGATGTCGTCGATGGCTTCGACGGCCTGCGGCTTCTCGACCTTGGCGATGACGGGGAGGCGGCGGCCCTCCTCGTCCATGATGCGGTGGACGTCCTCGATGTCGCGGCCGGAGCGGACGAAGGACAGGGCGATGACGTCGAAGCCGGTGCGCAGCGCCCAGCGGAGGTCGGCCTCGTCCTTCTCGGAGAGTGCGGGGACGGAGACGGCGACGCCGGGCAGGTTGAGGCCTTTGTTGTCGGAGACCATGCCGCCTTCGATCACCGTGGTGCGGACGCGGGGGCCGTCGACGGCGGTGACCTCCAGGCAGACCTTGCCGTCGTCGACGAGGATGCGTTCGCCGGGGGTGACGTCGGCGGCCAGGCCGGTGTAGGTGGTGCCGCAGTGTTCGCGGTCGCCCTGGGCGCCGGCTTCCACGGTGATGGTGAAGGTGTCGCCGCGTTCAAGGAGTACGGGTCCTTCGGTGAAGCGGCCGAGGCGGATCTTCGGGCCTTGAAGGTCGGCGAGCAGGCCGACGCTGCGGCCGGTCTCGTCGGAGGCCTTGCGTACGCGGTGGTAGCGCTCCTCGTGTTCGGCGTATCCGCCGTGGCTGAGGTTGAAGCGGGCGACGTCCATTCCGGCCTCGACCAGTTCCTTGATCTGGTCGTACGAGTCGGTGGCGGGCCCCAGAGTACAAACGATCTTCGCTCGGCGCATGTTTCGAGCCTATTGCTTACCGACGGGTAGCGAATTGGTCCCGCATGACTACTCAACAACCTTTTCGTGAAGGGCTATTGACAAGTGTTGAATTGTGCGACGGGGCGCTCTGATGAGCGAATTCCCGGGAATTGCTCACAGCGCCGGCGGTCGCATGGTGAACCGGGCGTTGACCTCGGCGTGGACGTGCTGGCGCTGGGGTTCCAGGTCGAGGGCGGCCACGGTGTCCTCGGCGGCCTCCGCGAAGGCCATGGACCGCATTCGTCCGGCGGCGGCCATCGGGCGGGGTCCGCCGTCCTCGGCGCCGATGTCGGCGAGTTCCACCAGTGCCGCGAGTGAGGTGCCGAGCGCCTCGGCGTATTCGCGGGCCCGTTGGACCGCCTCGCGGACGGCCTGTTCGCGGGCCCGGCGGTGGGCGGGTGAGTCGGGGCGCAGGTCCCACCAGGGGCCGTCGACGCGGGTGAGTTCGAGGTCGGCGAGGCGGGTGGCGAGTTCTCCCAGCGCGGTGAAGTCGGTAAGTTCGGCGGTGAGATGGACGGTGCCGTGGTAGGTGCGGACGCGTTCGCCGCGGCCGTGCTTGGTCAGCTCGGGCCGGACGGAGAAGGCGCCGCTCTCCAGCCGTTCCACCGCGTCGCCGTAGGACTTGACCAGGTCCAGGGCGGTGGCGTTGCGGCGGGTGAGGTCCTCCAGGGCGGTGCGGCGGTCCCGGCCCCGGGAGGCGACGGTGATGCCGATCCGGCCGATCTCGGGGTCGACTTCGAGGTGGGCTTCGCCGCGTACGGCGATGCGGGGGGCGTCGGGGGTGCCGTAGGGCAGGGCGGTGGGGGTGGTCATACGCCCCACTGTGTCACCGCTTGGCCGGGTGCGGACAGCTGCCTCACAGCCCGGGTCATCAGATCGCAATCTCGCGGACCTGTTGTGGGTCGCCATGTCCGGGACAGAATCTACGCGCGTCGGTCCGCTTTCACGCCCGGGATCTACGCGCGTCATGGACCATCCCGAGGAGAACCGAGACATGCCCCTGAACCGTCGGAAGTTCCTGAAGAAGTCGGCCGTGACCGGAGCGGGGGTCGCGCTGGCCGGTGCGGCGGCGCCCGCGGCCGGGGCCGCCGAGGAGAGGAAGGGGCCCCGGCCCGCCAAGCGGTACGCGCTGACGGTGATGGGCACGACCGATCTGCACGGCAACATCTTCAACTGGGACTACTTCAAGGACGCGGAGTACACCGACGCCAAGGGCAACGCGAAGGGCCTGGCCCGGATCGCCACCCTGGTGGAGCAGGTGCGTGCGGAGAAGGGCCGCCGCAACACGCTGCTGCTGGACGCCGGCGACACCATCCAGGGCACCCCGCTGACGTACTACTACGCCAAGGTCGAGCCGATCACCGCCGAGGGCGGTCCGGTGCACCCGATGGCGCAGGCGATGAACGCGATCGGGTACGACGCGGTGGCGCTGGGCAACCACGAGTTCAACTACGGCATCGAGACGCTGCGCAAGTTCGAGGAGCAGTGCGACTTCCCGCTGCTCGGCGCCAACGCGCTGGACGCCAAGACCCTCAAGCCCGCCTTCCCGCCGTACTTCATGAAGACGTTCCGGGTGAAGGGCGCCCCGCCGGTCAAGGTGGCGGTGCTGGGGCTGACCAACCCGGGCATCGCGATCTGGGACAAGGCTTATGTGCAGGGCCGGATGACCTTCCCCGGTCTGGAGGAGCAGGCGGCGAAGTGGGTGCCGAAGCTGCGCTCGATGGGCGCGGACGTGGTGGTCGTCTCGGCGCACTCCGGCTCCTCGGGCACCTCGTCCTACGGTGACCAGCTGCCGTACATCGAGAACTCGGCCGCGCTGGTCGCCCAGAAGGTGCCGGGCATCGACGCGATCCTGGTGGGTCACGCGCACACGGAGATCGTCGAGTTGAAGGTGACGAACGAGCAGACCGGCAGGACGGTGATCCTGTCGGAGCCGCTGTGCTACGCGCAGCGGCTGTCGCTGTTCGACATCGAGCTGGTCCTCGACAAGGGCCGCTGGACGGTCGAGTCGGTCGCGGCGAGCGTGCGGGACTCCCGGACGGTCGCCGACGACCCGGAGATCACCCGGCTGCTCGACGACGAGCACGACAAGGTGGTGGCATACGTCAATCAGGTCGTCGGCACCGCCACCGAGACGCTGACCACGGTGGACGCCCGCTACCGGGACGCCCCGATCATCGACCTGATCACCAAGGTGCAGGAGGACGTGGTCAGGGCCGCGCTGGCGGGCACCGAGCACGCCTCGCTGCCGGTGCTCGCGCAGGCGTCGCCGTTCTCCCGCACCTCGGCGATCCCGGCGGGCCAGGTGACCATCCGGGACCTGTCGAGCCTGTACGTGTACGACAACACGCTGGTCGCCAAGGTGATGACGGGCGCGCAGCTCAAGGCGTACCTGGAGTACTCGGCGGAGTACTTCGTGCGGACGGCGGCGGGTGCGGCCGTGGAGGTCGACAAGCTGACCAACGCGAACAACCGCCCGGACTACAACTACGACTACGTGTCGGGGCTGTCGTACGACATCGACATCGCCCAGCCGGCCGGGTCGCGGATCAGGAACCTGACCTACGGCGGTGCGGCGCTGGACGACGCGCAGCGGTTCGTGTTCGCGGTGAACAACTACCGGGCCAATGGCGGCGGCGCGTTCCCGCATGTGGCCTCGGCGCCGGAGCTGTGGTCGGAGTCGACGGAGATCCGCACCCGGATCGCCGAGTGGGTGACGGCGAAGGGGGTGCTGGACCCGAAGGACTTCGCGTCGGTGGACTGGAGGCTCACGCGGGACGGCACGCCGGTGTTCTGATCCTGGTGTGATGCGGCCTCAGATCCCGTCCCGCAGCGGCGTCAGTGCCTGCTGTCGGCGTGCGGAGGGGATCTGGGGCTGCTGTGTGTCCAGGCCGAAGGTGGTGAAGGCGGTGCGGCCGGGCAGGGGGTAGGGCTCTTTGCCGGTCAGGGAGTTGAGGACGGTCGCGCTGCGCCAGGCGGCGAGGCCGAGGTCGGGGGTGCCGATGCCGTGGGTGTGGCGTTCGGCGTTCTGGACGTAGATGTTGCAGCCGGAGCCGGTGACGGAGGGGTCGAGCACGAGCCGGAACTGCTGGTCCGCGCGCGGGCGTTCGCGACTGTCGCGGCGCAGGTAGGGGTCGAGTCCGGCGAGGATGCGGTCGAGGGGGCGTTCACGGTAGCCGGTGGCGAGGACGACGGCGTCGGTGGTGAGGCGGTCGCGGGTGTGCTGCTCGGTGTGTTCCAGGTGCAGTTCGATCTTGGTGGTGGCGATCCGGCCCGCGGTGCGCACCCGCACGCCCGGGGTGAGCACGGTGTCGGGCCAGCCGCCGTCCAGCGTGCGGCGGTAGAGCTCGTCGTGGATGGCGGCGAGGGTGCCGGCGTCGATGCCCCGGTGGAGCTGCCATTGCGAGGTGAGGAGCCGGTCGCGGGCGGGTTCGCCGAGCGCGTGGAAGTAGCGGGTGTAGTCGGGCGTGAAGTGCTCCAGGCCGAGCTTGGAGTACTCCATGGGGGCGAAGGCCGCGCTGCGGCCGATCCAGTGCAGCCGCTCGCGGCCCGCGGGGCGGGCGCGCAGCAGGTCGAGGAAGATCTCGGCGCCGGACTGGCCGGAGCCGACCACGGTGATGTGTTCGGCGGCGAGCAGTTCGGCGCGGTGGTCGAGGTAGTCGGCGGCGTGGTGGACGGGCACGCCGGGGGCGTCGACGAGGGGTTTGAGCGGGTCGGGGACGTACGGTTCGGTGCCGATGCCGAGGACGATGTTCCGGGTGTACGTGCGGCCCAGTGCCTCGGCCTCGCCGTCGGCGTCGAGCTGGGTGAAGTCGACCTCGAACACGTCCCGTTCGGGGTTGAAGCGGACGGCGTCGACCTGGTGGCCGAAGTGCAGGGCGGGCAGGTTCTGCGACACCCAGCGGCAGTAGGCGTCGTACTCGGCGCGCTGGATGTGGAAGCGCTCGGCGAAGTAGAAGGGGAAGAGCCGGTCGCGGCTCTTGAGGTAGTTGAGGAAGGTCCAGGGACTGGCGGGGTCGACGAGGGTCACCAGGTCGGCGAGGAAGGGGACCTGGATGGTGGCGCCCTCGATGAGCAGGCCGGGGTGCCAGGTGAAGGCGGGGCGCTGTTCGTAGAAGACGGCGTCGAGTTCGGCGAGCGGGTGGGCGAGGGCGGCGAGGGAGAGGTTGAACGGGCCGATGCCGATGCCGACCAGGTCGCGGGGTGTGTCGGAGGTGGGGCTCATCGGGGGGTGATTCCTTCCACGAGGTTCAGCAGGGCGGCCAGGTCGCCTTGGCTGGTGCGGGGGTTGAGGAGGGTGACCTTCAGCCACAGCCGGCCGTCGAGGCGGGCCCGGCCGATGACCGCGCGGCCGTCGGTGAGGAGGTCGCGGCGTAGGGCGGCGACGGTGTCGTCGGGGGCGGTGCGGGGCCGGAAGGCGACCGTGCTGAGGGTGGGGCGTCCGTAGAGCTGGAAGCCGGGGTGCCGTTCGACGAGGTCCGCGAACTCGGTTGCTCTGTCGCAGACTTGGTCGACCAGTCGGCCCAGTCCGGTGCGGCCGAGGGTCTTGAGGGTGACCGCGATCTTCAGGATGTCGGGGCGGCGCGTGGTGCGCGGGGAGCGGGCGAGGAGGTCGGGGAGACCGGCCTCGGTGTCGTCGTCGGCGTTGAGGTAGTCGGCGTGCTGGTGCAGGGCGGTGAGGTCGTGCGGGGCGCGGACGGTGAGGAGTCCGGCGGCGACCGGCTGCCAGCCGAGCTTGTGCAGATCGAGGGTGACGGTGTCGGCGGCGTCCAGGCCGCGCAGCTTGTGCCGGTGCCGGTCACTGAACAGCAGTCCGCCGCCGTAGGCCGCGTCGATGTGGAGGCGGGCGTGGTGGCGGGCGCACAGGGCGGCGATCTCGGGGAGGGGGTCGATGAGGCCGGCGTCGGTGGTGCCCGCGGTGGCGGCCACGAGGTGCGGTCCCGGGAGGCGGGCGAGGGTCTCGTCCAGGGCGGCGGGGTCGAGGGTGCCGGCGGGGGCGGGGACGACGACGGGTTCGGGGAGGCCGAGCAGCCAGGCGGCGCGCGGGAGGGAGTGGTGGGCGTTGGCGCCGTGGACCAGCCGGATTCCGCGGCGCGCTTCGCGGGCGAGGAGGAGGGCGAGCTGGTTGGACTCGGTGCCGCCGGTGGTGACCAGGGCGTCTGCGGGGGCGCCGCCCGGGCCCGCGACCAGTGCGGCGAGTGCCCTGGTCACCAGGGCTTCCAGCGCGGATGCCGCCGGGGCCTGGTCCCAGGAGTCCAGGGACGGGTTGAGGGCGCTCGCGGCCAGGTCGGCCGCGGTGGCCACCGCCAGGGGCGGGCAGTGCAGGTGGGCCGCGCACAGCGGGTGCGCCGGGTCGGCCGAGCCTTCCGCCACCGCCCGCACCAGGGCGTACAGGGCCCCCGGGTCGCCCTCCTCCGGGAGCGGGTCGCCCACGGCCTCCCGGACCCGGGCCGCCACCGCCTCCGGGCCGCCCGTGGGCAGCGGGCCGCCGCGGGCCCGGGTGCCGTCCCGCAGCGCGTCGAGGACGGTGTCGAGCAACGGGCCGAGGGCGGGCGGGCCTTCGGGTCCGGAGGCGAGGGGCGGCATGCTCATGGGGACCAGCTTGTACGCCCCTGCGGCGACGTGTCCGAAAAGCCCGGGGTTCGGAACCCGAAAGGGGGTACTTCCGGGCCGGGAAGACGTGCCGGAGCCGGACCCGCCCGTGGGCCGCTAGCTCTGCCGCACCCGCAACGCCCTGGCCAGGTCGTCCAGTTGATCCACCAGCTTGCGGCGCAGCGCCGGGATCGGGTCCGCCTCGCGCAGACAGGCCTCGCCCAGGCTCAGCGTCTCCCCGTCCACGGCGTACACGGGGAACGCCCAGCGGCCGACGACGTCGGCGATGGCGGGGCCGCGGCGGGCGGCGACGGCGACCGCGTCCCGGTAGTAGCGCGGCACGTACTCCCGGACCAGATCGGCCTGTTCGGGCTGCCAGAAGCCCTGGGCGGTGGCGGTGAACAGGTAGTTGGAGAGGTCGTCGGTGGCGAACATGGCGTCCCACGCGCGTGCCTTGGCTTGCGCGTCGGGCAGGGCCGCGCGGCAGCGGGCGGCGCCCTCCTGGCCGGTGGCGCTCGGGTCGCGCTCCAGCTCGGCGGCGATGGCGTTCTCGTCGGCGGCGCCGAGGACGGCGAGCCGGGACAGGATGCGCCAGCGCAGTTCGGGGTCGAGTTCGGGGCCGCCGGGCACGGTGCCGTCGGCGAGCCAGGCCGCGATGGGCTCGGGGTGCGCGGTGACGTCGATGTAGTGGCGTACGGCGATCAGGCGCAGGCCGGGGTGGTCGCCGTCCTCGGTGCGGCGGATGAGGTCGCGGCACAGGGAGGCGAGGGAGGCCAGGGCGGCGGGGCGTTCCTCGGGGGCGAGGTAGCGGTCGGCGACCTGGACGGAGGCGAAGCCGAGGACGCCCTGGGCGAGGGCGAGGTCGGTCTCGTGCGGGAGGTGGGTGCGGGCGGTCTCCAGGTAGGCGGCGGCCGGGAGTTCACCGTCGCGGACGGCGTCCCTGAGGGCGTTCCAGACGACCGCGCGGGTCAGCGGCTCGGGCAGCCCGGACAGGGCCGTGCGGACGCCTTCGAAGGAGTCGGGGTCGAAGCGGACCTTGGCGTAGGAGAGGTCGCCGTCGTTGAGCAGCAGGAGCGTGGGGCGCTTGCCGATGGGCCGCGGCTCGCTCTGCGGGATGTCGAGGTCGAGGCGTTCGCGCAGCAGCAGGCGGCGGCCTTCGTCGGCTACGTCGAGGTCGTAGAGGCCGACGGCGATGTGGTGCGGGCGGCTGCCGGTGTGCTCGACCTGCACGGTGCAGGTGCCGTCGGTGGCGGGCGTCACGCGCGGGGTGAGGGTGTCGACGCCGCTGGTGCGCAGCCAGGCGTCGGCCCAGGCGTGCACGTCGCGGTCGGTGTGGGCGGCGAGGGAGTCGATGAGGTCGGCGAGGGTGGCGTTGGCGAACTTGTGCCGTTCGAAGTGGGTGTTGATCCCGGCGAGGAAGTCCTTCTCGCCGAGCCAGGCGACCAGCTGGCGCAGTGCGGAGGCGCCCTTGGCGTAGGAGATGCCGTCGAAGTTGAGCAGTGCGGAGGCGGTGTCGTCGACGGCCTCGGGGGCGACGGGGTGGGTGGAGGGGCGCTGGTCGGCGTCGTAGCCCCAGCCCTTGCGGACGACTCCGAAGTCGGTCCAGGTGTCGGTGAAACGGGTCGCCTCGGTGAGGGTCTGGTAGCCCATGTACTCGGCGAAGGACTCGTTCAGCCAGATGTCGTCCCACCAGCGCAGGGTGACGAGGTCGCCGAACCACATGTGGGCCATCTCGTGGGCGATGACCATGGCGCGGGTCTGGCGCTCGGTGTCGGTGACGGCGGAGCGGTAGACGAACTCGTCGCGGAAGGTGACCAGGCCCGGGTTCTCCATGGCGCCGGCGTTGAACTCGGGGACGAACGCCTGGTCGTAGGAGTCGAAGGGGTAGGGCTCGGTGAACTTCTCGTGGTAGCGGTCGTAGCACTGCTTGGTGATGTCGAGGAGTTCGTCGGCGTCCGCGTCGAGGTGGGGGGCGAGCGAGCGGCGGCAGTGGAGGCCGAAGGGCAGTCCGCGGTGCTCGGTGGTGACCGAGTGCCAGGGTCCGGCGGCGACGGCGACGAGGTAGGTGGAGATCAGCGGGGTCGGCGCGGCCCGCCAGACGCCGTCGGTGTGCTCGGTGCGGCCGTTGGCGAGGACGGTCCAGCCCTCGGGGGCCTTGACGGAGAGCTCGAAGACGGACTTGAGGTCGGGCTGGTCGAAGGCGGCGAAGACGCGCTGCACGTCGTCCATGAACAGCTGGGTGTAGACGTAGGTCTCGCCGTCGGTGGGGTCGGTGAAGCGGTGCATGCCCTCGCCGGTGCGGGAGTAGCGCATGGCGGCCTCGACGCGCAGTTCGTGCTCTCCGGCGGTGAGGTGCTTCAGGGGCAGCCGGTTGCCGTCCAGGGTCTGCGGGTCCAGCGGCTGTCCGTCGAGCGTGACCGAGCGCAGTTCCGCGGGCTTGACCTCGACGAAGGTGTCCGCGTCGGCGCGCGTGGCGAAGCCGATGACGGTGACGGAGTCGAAGGTCTCGTCGCCCGTGGTCAGATCGAGTTCGATGGTGTAGCGGCGGACGTCGAGGAGCTGGGCACGGGTCTGCGCTTCGTCGCGCGTCAGTACGGACATGCAGGCCATGCTGCCTGATGCCATCGGCAAGGCACAGAGGCGGATCGGTACGCGGCCTATGTCCGGTCCTGCGCCGGTCGGGCGCCGGAGACGTCACGCTGCGGCGGGACCCGGGAGTCGGGGTGGGGCAGGACGGGTGCGCCGGTGTCGGCCTGGTCCTTGACCAGCGCGCGCAGTTCGCGGACCTCCTGCTCCAGGGCGCGGTGGCGGCGGTAGGCGTCGTAGAGGTAGCGGACCTTGGTGCGTAACGCCCAGGGGTCGATGGGTTTCATCACCAGGTCGGCGACGCCCAGTCCGAAGGCGATCGACGTCAGTTCCTGGTCCGGGCCGAAGCCCGTCAATAATATGACCGGAATGTGCTGTGTCTGTTCGAGGCGGCGCAGATAGCGCACCACGTCCAGGCCGCTGACGCCGGGCATGCGCACATCCAGCAGGAGCAGCCCGATCTGCCCGCGCAGCACCTGTTTGAGCGCGTCGTCGCCGGAGGTGGCGCGGCTGAGCTGGTAGCCCAGCGGGGCCAGGGCGCTCTCCAGCGCGTACAGCGTGTCCTCATGGTCGTCGACGATGAGGATCTTGGCATCCGACGGCATGGTCCGACGTCCCTCCCGCATGGGACCACCAGCGTGTGTCCATGACGCTGACGGGGCGTGCCCGCCGACTGACAACGAGTGCACAGCGCAGCATGCCCCGTGCGGGCGGCCCTGTCACCTCCCCGTCGCCCGGGGAGAGGGTCAGTTCGCCGTCGGCGCAGCGCTGTCGACGGTGTTCTCGGTGGTCCCGGCGATGTTCTCGTGGTGCCTGATCACCTCGGCGATGATGAAGGTCAGGAACTTCTCGGCGAAGGCCGGGTCGAGCTTGGCGTTCTCGGCGAGCGTGCGCAGCCGGGCGATCTGCCGGGCCTCGCGGGCCGGGTCGGCGGGCGGCAGCTGGTGGGCGGCCTTGAGATGGCCGACCTGCTGGGTGCACTTGAAGCGCTCGGCGAGCATGTGGACGACGGCCGCGTCGATGTTGTCGATGCTGTCGCGCAGGCGGGCGAGCTCCGCGCGGACGGCGGGGTCGACGTCACCGGTTCCGGTGTTGCTGGTGGTCATGGGCGACCACCCTACAAAGCCCCGGGCCCTTCGATCATGGGTGGATCGTCCGGATCCGGAACCCGGTCGCTCCAGCCGCCGGGGACGGTACGGCCCTGCTGGGCGCGGAAGCGGACGGGGGGCATGCCGACGCGGCGGGTGAACAGCCGGGAGAAATAGGCCGGATCGTCGTATCCGACGCGCCGGGCGACGGCCGCGACGGGCAGGTCGGTGGCTGCGAGGAGTTCCTTGGCGCGGCCCAGGCGGATGCCGAGCAGATAGTCCTTGGGGCTGCATCCGGCGCCGCGGCGGACGGCGGCGCGCAGTCCGGTCAGGGTCATGCCGTGCCGGGCGGCGTGCTCGGCGACCGTCATCGGGGTGCAGGCGTCCCGGGCGAGCGCCCGGAGGACCTGGTCGCCGTCGGGGGCGAGGTCGGCGCGGGCGCGGCGCAGGGCGACGAGGAGCTCGTGGACGGCGGCCGCGGTCTCGACCTCCAGCAGCGGGTTGTCGCGGCGGGCGGCACGCGCGATCCGGGCGATGACCCCGCGCGGGCCCGCGGCGTCCGCGAGGGGCACCACCGGGCGGTCCGGTTCGATGCAGCCGAGTTCGGTGTACGTGGCGGTCGCGGGCCCGGTGAAGTCGACGAACCCCTCGTCCCAGCCGGTGGCGGGGTCGGGGCCGTAGTGGTGCGGGACGCCGGGGGTGAGCCACAGCAGCGCGGGCGCGGTGACGGTGGTACGGCGGCCGTCGGGGCCCTCGTACCAGCCGCGGCCGGCGCTGATGACGACGGCGACATGGTGGTCCAGGGTGCGCGGGCCGACGGTGGGCAGGGCGCCGTACTGGAGGCCGACGCCGAGGCAGACCAGTCCGAGGCGGTGATGGACGGGGCCGGGCGTGAAGAAACGCATCCAGGTGTGGTACATCGTGCTCTCCCGCGTTCTCTTCCGTCCAACCAGCGCCGATCTTTGTCCATGGATCCGGTCGCCGCCAGGGGTGAGGGTGGCGGCATGAACGACTTCGCGGTGGGGGACACCGATTTTCTGCTGGACGGGCGACCGGTGCGGCTGCTGTCCGGCGCGCTGCACTACTTCCGGGTGCACGAGGAGCAGTGGGGCCACCGGCTGGCGATGCTGCGGGCGATGGGCCTCAACTGCGTCGAGACGTACGTGCCCTGGAACCTGCACGAGCCTCGGACCGGCGAGTTCCGGGACGTGGCCGCGCTCGGCCGCTTCCTGGACGCGGCCCGGGAGGCGGGGCTGTGGGCGATCGTGCGGCCGGGCCCGTACATCTGCGCCGAGTGGGAGAACGGCGGGCTGCCGCACTGGGTGCCCGGTCACGCACGCACGCGTGACGAGCGTTTCCTGCGTCCGGTGCGGGACTGGTTCGGGCGGCTGCTGCCCGAGGTCGTGACCCGCCAGGTGGACCGCGGCGGCCCGGTGATCATGGTGCAGGTGGAGAACGAGTACGGCAGCTACGGCTCGGACGCCGCCTATCCGGCGTGGCTGGCCGAGCTGCTGCGCGCGCAGGGGGTGACGGTCCCGCTGTTCACCTCGGACGGCCCGGAGGACCACATGCTGAGCGGGGGCTCGGTGCCGGGCGTCCTGGCCACGGTGAACTTCGGCTCCCACGCGCGGGAGGCGTTCCAGGCCCTGCGCCGGCACCGGCCGGAGGGTCCGCTGATGTGCATGGAGTTCTGGTGCGGCTGGTTCGACCACTGGGGCGCCGAGCACGTCGTCCGGGATCCGCGGGACGCAGCCTCGGTGCTGCGGGAGATCCTGGAGTGCGGGGCCTCGGTCAACCTGTACATGGCGCACGGCGGCACCAGCTTCGCGGGCTGGGCGGGCGCCAACCGGGGCGGCGGCGAGCTGCACGACGGGCCGCTGGAGCCTGACGTGACGAGCTACGACTACGACGCCCCGATCGACGAGGCCGGGCGGCCCACGGCCAAGTTCTGGGCCTTCCGCGAGGTCCTCGCCGAGTACGCCGAGGGCCCGCTCCCCGAGCCCCCTCCCCCGCCCGCCCGGCTCGCCGCCGCGGCGGGGGCCCGCCTGACCGGCTGGGCGCCCCTGGACGCCGTACTGGAGGCGCGGGGCGGTGCGGAGGTGTCCGGACCCGTCCCGCCGACGTTCGAGGAACTGGACGTGGACCGGGGGCTGGTGCGCTACGAGGTGCGCGTGCCGGGGCCGCGGCAGCCGTATCCGCTGATCGCGCGCGGGCTGCGGGACATCGCGGTGGTGTACGTCGACGGGCAGCGGGCCGGGGTCCTCACCGAGGAGGACGAACGGCTCCCGGAGCCGGTCGGCGGGCACGCGCGCGTGGAGCTGTGGGTGGAGTCGCTGGGGCGGGTCAACTACGGGCCGCGCTGCGGGGAGGCCAAGGGGATCACCGGGGGGATTCTGCACGAGCGGCAGTATCTGCACGACGTACGCGCGCGTGGGCTGCGGCTCGACGACCTGGACGAGGTGTCGGCCGTGCCGTTCCGGGAGCTCGACGGGACGGGGGCGCCGGGGCTGTACCGGGGCACGGTGACCGTCCGGGGTGCCGGGGACGCACTGCTGGAACTGCCGGGCTGGACCCGGGGGTTCGTGTGGGTGAACGGCTGCAACCTCGGCCGGTACTGGTCGGCGGGACCGCAGGAGGCGCTGTTCGTGCCGGGTCCCGTGCTGCGCGAGGGGGAGAACGAGGTGCGGGTGCTGGAGTTCGAGAGCGCGTCGGCGCAGGCGCCCGCCCTGCGGGGCGTGTGAGCCGCGCGCCCTCCCTGACGGTGAGGGCGCGCGGCTCACGCCGTGCTCGTGGCCGCGTCCCTACAGGGCCGACGCGGCCCGGGCTATGTCGGCGGCGAACGTGTTCACCTGGGTGTAGACGCCGGGCACCCCGGCGCGGGCGCAGCCGTCGCCCCAGCTGACGATGCCGACCTGGATCCACTTGCCGGCGTCGTCCTTGCGGAACATCGGGCCGCCGGAGTCGCCCTGGCAGGTGTCGACGCTGCCGCGCGTCCAGCCGGCGCAGAGCTCCTCCTTCGCGACCAGCCGGTTGCCGTAGTGGCGCTTGCACACGCGGTCGGCGACGAACGGCACCGTGGCCTTCTGCATCTTGGTGGTGCCGGTGCCCGCGCCTTCCTGGGTGTCGCCCCAGCCGGCGATCGTGAACATGCCGCGGTTGTAGCGGTCGGTGGTGGCGATCTTCAGCGTGGGCTTGTCGATCGGCTTGGCGAGCTTGATCAGCGCCCAGTCCTTGCCGGTGCCGTCGTAGCCCGGGGCCACCTTGACCTTGGTCGACTTGACCTTGATGGCCGAGGAGGAGTTGAGGTCGCTGACACCGGCGGTGACGGTGATGCGGTTGTTGTTGCCGGAGCCGTCCATGCAGTGGGCGGCGGTCAGGACGATGTCCTTCTTGTAGAGCGCCCCGCCGCAGCCCATCGAGAGGTGGACCATGAAGGGGAACTCGTTCTGCGCCGCGGGCGTTCCTCCTACGACGCGGGTGTCCGCGGCCTGGGCGGTGCTCAGGGGCTGCAGGGAGGCGACGGCGAGGGTCACGGCACCGAGCGCCACGGCTCGCTTGACCAGCGTCAGGCCGCCGCTTCTCGTGGGCATGTTATGGGTCAACGCATGTCCTTTCGTGGGGGGTTGGGCGGCCCGCAGTATGAAGATCAAGGAGGGGGCATGACAAGGACGGATCTCACGTACCGGGAAGGGAACCCGAGCGGGGAAATATCCCTCACCTCCCCGTAGAGTGGAATCGGGTTCAGGCGTCTTGGGGGTTCGGACGTGGCGAACGGCGGACCGGTCGAGCACGGCTACCCACACCTTCAGACGGTGCGGGCGGCGATCACCGCGCTGTACAAGCGGTTGTCGTACGACACCGTCCAGACGTTCGCGAGCAGTGTGGCCCCGGCGGACGTGGCGTTCTGCGACACCGACGACCTCTATCTGGGCACCCAGCGGGTGGCCCGCGAACTGATGCGGCACTACCGGCTGCCGGACGCCCGGATCATCGTGAGCTTCCGCGAGATGACACATGCGGCGAACGTCGAACTCGCCGCGGGGCCCGAGTACTTCGTGGAGCTGAACGACCGGTTCCGGACGCATCGGCGGGACATCGGGGCGGCGCTGGCCCACGAGATCATGCATGTGTACCTGCACCGGCTGGATCTGTCGTTCCCCGGTACACGGGACAACGAGATCCTCACGGACACCGCGACGACGTACCTGGGCGCGGGGTGGCTGCTGCTGGACGCGTACCGGGAGGACGGGGCGTCGTCGCAGAAGCTGGGGTATCTGACGCCGGAGGAGTTCGGCTATGTCCTGGCCAAGCGGGCGCTGGTCTTCGGGGAGGATCCCTCGGTGTGGTTCACCAGTCCGCAGGCGTACACGGCGTACGGCAAGGGCATGGCGGAGGCCCGCCGCGACGAGCAGCAGCCCCCGCTGACGGCGGCGGGCTGGGCGGGGCGGCGCCGGTACGCCCGCGACCGGCGGCACGGGGGCGGCGAACCGGCGCCGGGCACGCCGTACACCTTCACTCCGGACGGCGGCGGCCTGCGGGTGTCCTTCCCCTGCCCGACGTGCCACCAGCGGATCCGGGTACCGGTGCGGGGGCGGGTGCGGGCACGGTGCGGGCTGTGCCGGACGGTGCTGGAGTGCGATACGTAGGGCTCGGCCGGCGGCTGGGGGATCGGCGGGGTTCGTGGTGGCGGCTGGGGGTCGACTGCGGGCCTGTCGTGACCGGTGGCTGGTCGGTCGCGGGGCCGTGGAGGCCCTTCGCCGGTCGGTCGCGGGGCCGTGGTAGCCGTGGCCCGGTCGGACGCGGGCCCTCCTGGACGGTGGTCGGTGGCCGCGGGCCCGTGGAGGCCAGTGGCCGTTTGGCTGCGGCCCATCGTGACCGGTCGCGGTTTGGCCGCGGGTCCGTGGTGCCCGATCGCCGGTCGGCTGCGGGTCCCTCCTGGGTGGCCGGTCGGCCGCGGAACCGTGGCGACCAATCGCCGGTTGGCCGCGGGGCCGCCCTACCCCCCGTACACCGCCCCCGGCGGCTCCGCCTCCCCCAGTAGTTTCACCGCCGCCTCCCCCGCCTCCCGTGCGTCCCAGCGGGCCCTCTTGTCCGCGGTCGGGCCTCTCCGCCAGCCCTCCATCACCGTGATGCGGCCGGCCTCCGCCTCGAAGACGCGACCTGTCACTCCCGCGCTCGCGGCCGAGCCGAGCCAGACGACGAGGGGGGAGACGTTCTCCGGGGCCATCGCGTCGAAGCCCGATGCGGGGGCCGCCATGGTGTCGGCGAAGGTGCGTTCCGTCATCCTCGTGCGGGCGGCCGGGGCGATGGCGTTGACCTGGACGCCGTAGCGGCCGAGTTCGGCGGCCGCCACCAGCGTGAGCGCCAGGATCCCGGCCTTCGCCGCGCTGTAGTTGCCCTGCCCCACGGCCCCCGACAGACCCGCCCCGCTGCTGGTGTTGACGATCCTCGCCGTCGGAGTGCGCCCCGCCTTGGCCTCCGCCCGCCAGTGCGCCGCCGCGTGTCTCAGCGGCAGGAAGTGGCCCTTGAGGTGGACGCGCACCACCGCGTCCCACTCCTCCTCGCCGAGGTTCACCAGCATCCGGTCCCGCAGGAACCCGGCGTTGTTGACCAGGGTGTCCAGGCGGCCGTACGTGTCCAGGGCCGTCCGGATCAGCGAGGCGGCCCCTTCCGTCGTCGCTATGTCGCCGCCGTGCGCCACCGCCTCGCCGCCCGCCGAGCGGATCTCCTCGACGACCCGCCCCGCCGGGCCCTCGGGATCCGGTGTGCCGTCGAGGCTGACGCCGAGGTCGTTGACGACCACCCGCGCCCCCTCCGCCGCGAAGGCGAGCGCGTGGGCCCGGCCGAGGCCCCGCCCGGCGCCGGTGACGACGACGACCCGCCCGTCGCAGAGTCCGGCCATCTCAGCGCCCCTTGCGGGCAGTTGCCCGCGCCGACGGCAACGATCCGCACTCTCCGCTCATCCCACGCCTCCCTCTCGACAGTCCCCCGCACCGCCATCAGCACCGTGCCCCCTCATCGCCGCATCCAGAAAACCCGGCCGCTCCCCACCCCCATGCACCTGCAGCGCCGCCCCGGTGACATACGCCGCCGCGTCCGAGGCGAGGAAGACCGCCGCCGCGCCCACGTCCGCCGGCTCGGCCAGCCGGCCCAGCGGGACCGTCCTCGACACCGCCGCGACGCCCCGCGCACCGCCGTAGTGCAGATGCGTCAGTTCGGTGCGGACCATCCCGACCACCAGCGTGTTGACCCGGACCTCCGGCGCCCACTCCACCGCCATCGAGCGGGCCAGGCTCTCCAGGCCCGCCTTGGCCGCTCCGTACGCCGCCGAACCCGGCGAGGGCCGCCCGCCGCTGACGCTGCCGATCATCACCACGCTCCCGCGGGCCCTCCGCAGCAGGCCGTACGCGGCGAGCGAGACCGTCAGCGGGGCGGTCAGGTTCAGCTCCAGCACGCGCGCGTGCCGCTCCGCGTCCGCCTCGGTCAGCAGCCGGTACGGGGTGCCGCCCGCGTTGTTCACCAGGACGTCGAGCCGGGGCAGCCCGTCGAAGAACCGACGCACCGATGCGGGGTCCCGTACGTCCAGGGGCCTGAACTCCACTCCCTCACAGGGCACTTCCGGCGCCCGGCGCGCGGCCGCGACCACCTCCGCCCCCGCCGCCACGAAGGCCCGGGCGATCCCGGCGCCGACGCCGCGCGTACCGCCCGTCACGACGGCGAGCTTCCCGTTCAGCTCCATCCGCTGCTACCTTCCACCTAACAAACGTTAGGTGGAAGGTAGCTGATGCGCCCATGAGTGTCTCCACCTCGTCCCCGGAAAAGGGGATCCGCGTCGTCACGGTCGACCACCCGCCCGTCAACGCCCTCCCGGCGACCGGCTGGTTGGCTCTCGCCGACGCCGTCCGCACGGCGGGCCGCGACCCGCAGGTGCGGTGCGTGGTGCTGGCCGCCGCGGGGCGGGGCTTCAACGCGGGCGTGGACATCAAGGAGATCCAGGCCCACGGCCGGACCGCGCTCATCGGCGCCAACCGCGGCTGCTACGAGGCCTTTTCGGCCGTGTACGAGTGCGAGGTCCCCGTGGTGGCGGCGGTGCAGGGCTTCTGTCTCGGTGGCGGCATCGGTCTGGCCGGCAACGCGGACGTGATCGTCGCGAGCGAGGACGCCACCTTCGGCCTCCCCGAACTGGACCGGGGCGCGCTGGGCGCCGCCACCCATCTGGCCCGGCTCGTGCCCCAACACCTCATGCGGGCGCTGTACTTCACCTCCCGCACGGCCACCGCGACCGAGCTGCACGCCCACGGCTCGGTGTGGCGGGTGGTCCCCCGCACGGAACTCCTCTGCGCGGCCCTGGAGTTGGCCGGGGACATCGCCGCCAAGGACGGCGAGCTGCTCCGTCTCGCCAAAGCGGCCCTCAACGGCATCGACCCCGTCGACGTCCGCCGCAGCTACCGCTTCGAGCAGGGCTTCACCTACGAGGCGAGCGTGAGCGGCGTCGGGGACCGGATCCGGGACACCTTCGGGGAGGCGCCCGCATGACCGACAGGCCACTGACCGACAGGACACCGGCCGACAAGACCATGACCGCCGACGAGGCCGTCTCCCGGCTGTCCGACGGCATGACCCTCGGCATCGGCGGCTGGGGCTCCCGCCGCAAACCGATGGCCCTGGTCAGAGCGCTGCTCCGCACCGAGATCACCGCTCTCACGATCGTCTCCTGCGGCGGCCCCGACGTCGGCATGCTCGCCGCCGCCGGACGCGTCCGCAGGCTCGTCGCCCCCTTCGTCACCCTCGACTCCATCCCCCTCGAACCCCACTACCGCGCCGCCCGCGAACACGGCACCCTCGAACTCACCGAGGTCGACGAGGCGATGTTCCTGTGGGGCCTGCGCGCCGCCGCCCACCGGATGCCCTTCCTCCCGGTGCGCGCCGGACTCGGCTCGGACGTCATGCGGGTCAACCCGGGTCTGCGCACGGTGACTTCGCCGTACGAGGACGGCGAGACCTTCGTCGCCATGCCCGCGCTGCGGCTCGACGCCGCCCTCGTCCACGTCAACCGCGCCGACCGGTGGGGCAACGGCCAGTACCTGGGCCCCGACCCGTACTTCGACGACCTCTTCTGCACGGCGGCGGACACCGCGTACGTCTCCTGCGAGCGGATCGTCGACACCGCCGAGCTGACGAAGGAGGCCGCGCCCCAGACCCTGCTGATCGCACGGCACACCGTCACCGGCGTGATCGAGGCCCCCGGCGGCGCCCACTTCACCTCCTGCGCCCCCGACTACGGCCGCGACGAGGCCGTACAGCGGGAGTACGCGACCACGCCCTGGCCGGAGTTCGCCGAGCGGTACCTAGAGGAGGGGAGGACGGCATGACCGCCACCCGGGCCGAGTACTGCGTCATCGCCTGCGCCGAGGCCTGGCGCGGGGCGGGGGAGATCCTGGCGAGCCCCATGGGCCTGATCCCCTCAGTAGGCGCCCGTCTCGCCCGGCTGACGTTCTCCCCGGACCTGCTGATCACCGACGGCGAGGCGATGCTCGTCCGCCCGGACGGCACCGTCGAGGGCTGGCTGCCGTACCGACAGCACCTCGCCCAGGTCACCGGGGGGCGGCGGCACGTGATGATGGGCGCGAGCCAGATCGACCGGTTCGGCAACCAGAACATCTCCTGCATCGGGGACTGGGCCAGGCCCGCGCGGCAGCTCCTCGGGGTGCGCGGGGCGCCGGTCAACACGCTGAACAACCCCACCAGTTACTGGATCCCGCGCCACTCGCGGCGGGTCTTCGTCGAGCGCGTCGACATGGTGTGCGGAGTGGGCTACGACCGTGCCGCCGGCGCCCGCCACCACCGCGTCCCGCGGGTCGTCTCCGACCTCGGCGTCTTCGACTTCGCCACCCCCGACCACTCGATGCGGCTGGCCTCGCTGCACCCCGGCGTCACCGTCGAGGAGGTCCGGGAGGCGACCGGCTTCACGCTGACGGTCCCGGACGAGGTGCCGTACACCCGTGATCCGTCTCCCGGCGAACTGCGGCTGATCCGCGAGGAGATCGACCCGGAGGACACCCGCGCGCGGGAGGTGGACCGCTGATGGAGACCGCGCTCACCCGGCTCGTCGGGGTCCGGCATCCGCTCGTGCAGACCGGGATGGGATGGGTGGCCGGGCCCCGGCTGGTCTCCGCCACCGCCGAGGCGGGCGCGCTCGGGATCCTGGCCTCCGCCACGATGAGCGTCGACCGGCTGCGCGAGGCCGTCCGCGAGGTCAAGTCCCGTACGGACGCGCCCTTCGGCGTCAATCTGCGCGCGGACGCCTCGGACGCCGCCGACCGCGTCCAGGTGATCATCGACGAGGGCGTCCGGGTCGCCTCCTTCGCCCTCGCCCCCTCCCCCGGGCTGATCGCCGGGCTGAAGGAGGCGGGCGTGCTGGTGATCCCGACCGTCGGCGCGCGACGGCATGCCGAGAAGGTCGCGGGCTGGGGCGCGGACGCGGTGATCGTGCAGGGCGGCGAGGGCGGCGGGCACACCGGCGAGGTGGCCACGACGGTGCTGTTGCCGCAGGTGGTGGATGCGGTGCGGATCCCGGTGGTGGCGGCGGGCGGGTTCTTCGACGGGCGGGGCCTGGTCGCCGCGCTGGCCTACGGCGCGGCGGGCGTCGCCATGGGCACGCGCTTCCTGCTGACCTCCGACTCGACGGTCCCGGACGCGGTGAAGGCGCGGTATCTGGCGGCGACGGTCCGGGACGTCACCGTCACCACAGCCGTCGACGGCCTGCCGCACCGCATGCTCCGTACCGACCTCGTCGAGTCGCTGGAGCGCTCCGGCCGGGCCAGGGCCCTGTTCCAGGCCGTACGGCGGGCCGCGGGGTTCCGGCGGCTGTCGGGGCTGTCCTGGCGCCGGATGATCCAGGACGGGCGCGCCCTGAAGCGGGGCAAGGACCTGACCTGGAGCCAGGTGCTGCTCGCCGCGAACACGCCGATGCTGCTCAGGGCATCGATGGTGGACGGCCGCACGGACCTCGGGGTGATGGCGTCGGGCCAGGTCACCGGAGTCATCGACGACCTGCCCTCGTGCGCGGAACTGGTGGACCGCATCATGACGGAGGCGGCGCACACCATGAGGCGGGTCACAGCCGCTCGATGACCGTCACGTTCGCCTGGCCCCCGCCCTCGCACATGGTCTGGAGGCCGAACCGGCCACCGGTGCGCTCCAGTTCGTGGAGGAGGGTGGTCATCAGGCGGGCGCCCGTGGCGCCCAGGGGGTGGCCGAGGGCGATGGCGCCGCCGTTGACGTTGACCCGGTCGGGGTCCGCGCCGGTCTCCTTCAGCCAGGCCAGGACGACCGGCGCGAACGCCTCGTTGATCTCGACGAGGTCGATCGCGTCGATGGTCAGGCCGGTCTTCTTCAGGGCGTGCGCGGTGGCCGGTATGGGCGCCGTGAGCATCCGGATGGGGTCCTCGCCGCGCACCGAGAGATGGTGCACGCGCGCGCGGGGCGTGAGCCCGTGCTCGCGCACCGCCCGCTCGGAGGCGAGCAGCAGGGCCGCCGCGCCGTCGGAGACCTGCGAGGAGCAGGCGGCGGTGATCGTGCCGCCGTCCAGGACCGGCCGCAGCGCGGCCATCTTCTCCAGCGAGGTGTCCCGGCGCGGCCCCTCGTCGGCCACGACATCGCCGTAGGCCACCAGTTCCCGGTCGAAGCGCCCCTCGTCGATCGCCCGCACCGCCCGCTCGTGGGAGCGCAGCGCGAACTCCTCCTGGGTACGCCGGCTGATGCCCCACTTCGCGGCGATCATCTCGGCGCCGGCGAACTGGTTCACCGGCTTCGAGCCGTACCGCGCCTGCCAGCCCTCGCTGCCCGCGAAGGGGCCCTGGGTCAGCCCGAGCGGCTCGGCGGCCTGCCGGGTGGCGTACGCGATCGGGATCATCGACATGTTCTGCACCCCGCCGGCCACGACCAGCTCCTGGGTGCCGGAGAGCACGGCCTGGGCGGCGAAGTGCACGGCCTGCTGGGAGGATCCGCACTGCCGGTCGACGGTCACCCCGGGCACCTCCTCGGGCAGCCCGGCCGCCAGCCAGCAGGTCCGCGCGATGTCCCCGGCCTGCGGCCCCACGGCGTCCAGGCATCCGAAGACGACATCCTCGACGGCCGCCGGATCGACGCCCGTACGCGCCACCAGTTCCGTCAGCACCCGCGCCCCGAGGTCGGCCGGATGCACCCGGCCGAGCCCTCCCCCGCGCCGCCCCACGGGCGTACGGACCGCTTCGACGATGTATGCCTCGGCCATGACGACTCCCCAGACTTCCCGGACTTCCCAACGGGTTACGTGCGTACGGCGATCCCGTCCAGCACCATCGACAGGTACTGCCGGGCGATCTCCTCCGGGCTGTGGTGTCCGCCGGGCCGGTACCAGGACGCGGCGACCCACACCGTGTCCCGCACGAACCGGTAGGTGAGCCGGACGTCGAGGTCGGCCCGGAACACCTCGGCCGCGACCCCGCGCTCCAGCGTGGACAGCCACGCCTTCTCGAACCGGCGCTGGGACTCGGCGAGGAACGCGAACCGCTCCTGCGCCACCAGCTGCCTGCTCTCCTTCTGGTAGATCGCGACGGCGGCGCGGTGCCGGTCGATCTCCCGGAACGACTCGGTGACCAGCGCTTCGAGGGTCTCCCGCGGCCCCAGATCAGCGCCGAGGACGGTGTCGTAGCCGTCCCACAGCTCGTCGAGGAAGGTGCGCAGGATCTCCTCCAGCATCGACTCCTTGGAGTCGAAGTGGTAGTAGAGGCTGCCCGCGAGCATGCCCGCGTGGTCCGCGATCTTGCGTACGGTGGTGGCGTTGTAGCCCTGCTCGGCGAAGACCTCGGCGGCGGTGTCGAGGAGTTCACGGCGCCGGGCGGGTGCGGCGGCGGTCACCTGGGGCTTCTTCTTGGTCGGCACGGATCCATTCTCGTCCTAGGCGTGCTGGCTGCTGACGGAGACGACCTCTCCGGTCAGGTACGAGGAGTAGCCGGACGCCAGGAAGACGATCGCGTTGGCCACCTCCCAGGGTTCGGCGTGACGCCCGAAGGCCTCGCGCGCGGTGAGCTCCGCCAGCAGTTCCGGCGAGGTCACCTTGGCCAGGTGCGGATGCATGGCGAGACTCGGGGCGACGGCGTTGACGCGCACCCCGTAGGCGGCCGCCTCCAGCGCGGCGCACCGGGTCAGCGCCATGACGCCGGCCTTCGCGGCGGCGTAGTGCGCCTGCCCGGCCTGCGCGCGCCAGCCCAGCACGGAGGCGTTGTTGACGATCACCCCGCCGGTCTCCCGCATCCGGCGCAGGGCGGCCCGGACGCAGCGGAAGGTGCCGCCGAGGGTGACGTCGAGGACCCGCGACCACTGCTCGTCGGTCATGTCGACGAGGGCCGACGTCCCGCCGAGCCCGGCGTTGTTGACCACCACGTCCAGCCGCCCGTGCTCCTGGACGGCGGTGTCGAACAGGGCCGTCACCTGGGTCTCGTCGGTGACATCACAGGCGACGGCCGTCACCGCCCCCGGGAACTCCCGCCCCAGCCGGGCCTCGTGCTCCGTCAGCCGCCGGACGTGCGCGTCGCTGAGGAGCACCCGCGCCCCCTCCTCCAGGAACCGGCGCGCGGTCGCCGCGCCGATGCCCGCGCCCGCGGCCGCCGTGACGACGGCGGTACGGCCCGTCAGCAGCCCGTGCCCGGGGACGTACGCCGGGCTCTCGACGCCTGTCATAGGGGCACGCTAACCTACCAAACACTTGTTAGGGAAGGAGTGGCGGCCGATGGATCTCGCGTTCACCGAGGAGGAGACCGCTCTGCGCGCGGAGGCCCGGGCCTGGCTGCGCTCGCGGGTGCCGGCCGAGCCGCTGCCGTCCCTGGAGACCGAGGAGGGCTTCGCGGCGCATCGCGCCTGGGAGGCCGAACTGGCCGGGGCCCGCTGGTCGGTGGTCGACTGGCCCGCGGAGTACGGCGGCCGGGGCGCCTCCCTCGTCCAGTGGCTGCTGTTCGAGGAGGAGTACTACGCGTCCGGCGCGCCGGGCCGGGTGACGCAGAACGGCATCAGCCTGCTCGCGCCGACGCTCTTCGACTTCGGTACGGCGGAGCAGCGGGCGCGGGTGCTGCCGCCGATGGCGTCCGGCGAGGTGGTCTGGGCGCAGGCGTGGTCGGAGCCGGAGGCGGGCTCGGATCTGGCGTCCCTGCGGTCGAGGGCCACGCGCGTGGCGGGCGGCTGGCTGCTGTCCGGCCAGAAGACCTGGTCGTCCCGGGCGGCCTTCGCGGACCGCGCGTTCGGCCTGTTCCGCAGCGATCCAAAGGCACCGAAACCCCATCAGGGGCTGACCTACCTGATGTTCGGCCTGCGCGCGCCCGGTGTCACGGTCCGCCCGATCCGCCGGCTGGACGGCAGACCGGCCTTCGCCGAGCTGTTCCTGGACGAGGTGTTCGTGCCGGACGAGGACGTGATCGGCGAGCCGGGGCAGGGCTGGCGGATCGCGATGTCCACGGCGGGCGACGAACGGGGGCTGAAGCTGCGTTCGCCGGGGCGGTTCCTCGCGAGCGCGGAGCGCCTCCACCGTCTGTGGCGGGCGCGAGGCGAACCGGAGACCGCGAGAAGAGGCGTCGCCGACGCCCTCATCGGCGCCCGCGCCTACCAGCTCTTCACCTACGCGGCCGCCTCCCGCTGCCTCGACGGCGAGCGGACCGGCCCCGAGTCCAGCCTGAACAAGGTGTTCTGGTCGGAGTACGACATCGCCCTGCACGAGACGGCGCTCGATCTCCTGGGCGAGGAGGGCGAGCTGGCGGACACGGAGTGGGCCGAGCGCTATGTCTTCGCCCTCGCGGGACCGATCTACGCCGGGACGAACGAGATACAGCGGGACATCATCGCCGAACGCCTGCTGGGCCTGCCGAAGGGACGCCGCTGATGCGCTTTCTGCCCGACGCCGAGCAGCGGGCGTTCACCTCCTCCCTGGACGCGATGCTGGGCGCGGCGGACACTGCGGCCGTCGTACGGGACTGGAGCCGGGGCGAGCACGCGCGCGGGCGGGCGCTGTGGGGCCGTATCGCCGGGGCCGGGGTGTTCGCACTCGCCGTGCCGCCGGAACAGGACGGCTTCGGTCTGCGCCCGGTCGAGCTCGCCCTCGCCTTCGTGGAGCTGGGCCGGCACGCTGTGCCCGGCCCGCTCGTCGAGACCGTCACGGCCGCCGCGCTGCTCCCGGAGCCCGAGCGGCTCGTCTCCGGCGAGATCATGGCTACGGTGGCCTGCGGGGGCCCGTACGCCCTGGACGGGGACGTGGCGGACCTGCGGCTCCTGCTCACCCCCGACGGCCTGTTCCGCTGCCCCGGCCACGGCCCGGTCCGCCCGTCGATCGACCCCGCCCGCCGCCTCACCGCCCTGGCCGCGGGCGAACTCCTCACCGCCACCCCGGCCGCCGGACGCGCACTGGCCCTGGCCCGTCTCCTCACCGCCGCCCAGGCCCTCGGCGTCGGCCTGGCCCTCCTCGCCCGGACGGTCACCCACGTCGAGCGGCGCAGCCAGTTCGGGTCCCCCATCGGCTCGTTCCAGGCCGTCAAGCACCGGCTGGCCGACGCGAAGATCGCCCTGGAGTTCGCCCGCCCCCTCGTCCTCGGCGCCGCCCTCACCCGCACCCCCGAGGACATCGCCGCCGCCAAGGTCACCGCCTGCGAGGCGGCGTACGCCACCGCCCGTACCGCCCTCCAGCTGCACGGCGCGATCGGCTACACCGCGGAGTGCGACCTGTCGCTCTGGCTGACCAAGGCCCGCGCCCTGCGCACCGCCTGGGGCGGCCCGGACGAGTGCCGGGCCGCAGTCCTGGGTGGGGGTGCCCGCCACCGGTGACCTCCCGGTGCATCCCGGGCCGCCCAGGCGCCCCGGCGTCGGTTCAGGCGCGCGGCGGGACGATCCCCTGAGCCCGCGCCGCCACCAGCCACTTCGGGAACTCCCCCACCAGGCGGTCGTACAGGTCGGCGTCGGAGACCTTGCGCGGGTCCTGCCCGGCGTGGAAGAAGCCGGCGTTGTCGACGGCCCGCTTGTCCGGCACGGACAGCTCGTCGAGCTTGCGCAGATACTCGAACTGCCGGCTGGAGGGGTCCCCGAAGCCGATGAACTGCCAGAACAGCGGCAGCCGGGCCGCCTTGCACAGATACCGTTCCGCGGCGAGCTTGTTGATCGGGCCGCCGTCGGTCTGGAAGACCACCAGGGCGGGCTCCCGGGAGCCGCTGTCCAGGTAGTGGTCGATCACGGCGTCCATGGCGAGGTGGTAGCTGGTCTTGCCCATGTGCCCGAGCCCGGCCACGATCCGCTCGATCCGCCCCTGGTGATCGGCGAGGGCGATCTCGGTCTCGGCGTCGACGTCGGTGGAGAAGAACACCACCGGCACCCGGCCGTCGTCGTCGAGGTGCGCGGAGAGCCCGAGCACCCGGTCGGCGAGCGCCTGCACACTGCCGTCCTTGTAGTACGGCTTCATGGAACCGGAGTAGTCGACCACCAGGTAGACCGCGGCCCGCAGCCCGTCCAGACCGTGCTTGGCCAGCGACACCCCGGCGCTCTTGTACAGGCTGACCAGCGCGGGCGCGGTCTCCTCCACCTTGCTGAGACTGATCGCCGCCATCGGCTTCCCCCTTGACTCGACCGACCGGCTGCCGAGATTACGTCACACTTGACCCGCCTCTCCCGGCATCCACAGCTGTTGGTTATTTTGTACGCCGCCGTCCCCACCGGCTCACCCACCGTCCCACTGCCTTTCGAGGAGCCGGCTTGAAACCCCAGTCCAGCGTCACGACCTGCTGTCGCCGTCGCGCACAGGGGGAGGACTGAAGTGAGACGCACCGGAATCCTGGCGTTCGCGGCCGTGCCCGTCGCCCTCACGGCGGCGGCGTACTTCCTGATGCCCACCGACTCCGCGCAGAGCCCGGCGAAGCCGCCGGTCTCGGCCGCCCAGCTGGCCCGTGAGGAGGCCAAGGAGCGGGCCGAGACCGAGCGCGCCGCGGACGAGAAGATGCTCGCGAGCCTGCCGCCGGGCCTCGCCGCCCCGGCGAAGAAGGAGCTGGCCCTGCAGATCGCGGCGACGGCCGAGTTCTCCAGCCTGAACTGGCGCCTGGGCTACGGCAGCGTCGAGGACAACGGCGACGGATGCGGCTACACGGCCGGCATCATCGGCTTCTGCACCGGCACCCACGACCTGCTCGCCCTCGTCGAGCGGTACACCGGGGCGCACCCGGACAACGGCCTGGCCCGCTACCTGCCCGCCCTGCGCGAGGTGGACGGCACCGACTCGCACGAGGGCCTGGACCCGGGCTTCCCGCCGGCCTGGAAGGCGGAGTCGAAGAAGCCGGCCTTCCGCACCGCCCAGGACCAGGAGCGCGACCGCGTCTACTTCAACCCAGCGGTCCGCCTCGCCAAGCTCGACGGCCTGGGCACGCTGGGGCAGTTCGTCTACTACGACGCGATGGTCCTGCACGGCCCGGACCCGAGCCCCAACGGCTTCTACGGCCTGCGCGAACGCGCCCTGAACGAGGCGAAGCTGCCGTCGAGGGGCGGCTCGGAGAAGGCGTACCTCGACATCTTCCTGGACATCCGCAAGCAGGCGATGCAGCGCAAGAAGTCCACCGCCGACACCAGCCGTATCGACACGGCCCAGCGGGAGTGGCTCCACGACGGC
Source organism: Streptomyces sp. NPDC002779 (assembly GCF_042888685.1). Classification (NCBI taxonomy): domain Bacteria; kingdom Bacillati; phylum Actinomycetota; class Actinomycetes; order Kitasatosporales; family Streptomycetaceae; genus Streptomyces; species Streptomyces sp. NPDC002779. The sequence continues at coordinate 203,389 of NZ_JBIAQC010000007.1, read as the reverse complement.
AACATGGAGCTGCGTACCCCCCTGGAGTGGCGCATGTACGGGGACCGGTACCAGGTGTCCTGAGAAAGGCGGCGGCGCCTGCCCCGTCGTCCGGTCGGGGACAAAGGGCAGGCGCCGTCTGTGTTCCGTACGCCTTTGTACGGGACGTTTCTCGAACGGTCCTCGACGGACCGTCAGACCATCAGGGCCCGGTCGGTCGGGCGGATCGGGGCCGGCAGGTCGCTGGCGCCGGTCAGGAAGCGGTCCACGCCACGGGCGGCGGAGCGGCCCTCGGCGATGGCCCACACGATCAGCGACTGGCCGCGGCCCGCGTCACCGGCGACGAACACACCCGGCACGTTCGTCTGGAAATCGGCGTCGCGGGCGATGTTGCCGCGCTCGTCGAGCTCCAGGGCGAACTGCTCCACCAGGCCGTTCTCCCGGTCGGTGCCGGTGAAGCCCATGGCGAGGGTGACCAGCTGGGCGGGGATCTTCCTCTCGGTGCCCGGCTTCGGGGTCAGCCTGCCGTCGATGAACTCCACCTCGGTGAGGTGCAGCCACTGCACGTTGCCGTCCTCGTCGCCCTCGAAGTGGGTGGTGGAGACGGAGTAGACCCGCTCGCCGCCCTCCTCGTGCGCGGAGGTGACCTTGTACAGCAGCGGGAAGGTCGGCCACGGCTGGGAGACGGCGTCCCGCTCGTCGTTCGGGCGGGGCATGATCTCCAGCTGCGTCACCGAGGCCGCGCGCTGGCGGTGGGCGGTGCCCACGCAGTCGGCGCCGGTGTCACCGCCGCCGATGACGACGACGTGCTTGCCCTCCGCCGAGATCGGCGTGGTGACGTAGTCGCCCTCTTGCACCTTGTTGGCCAGCGGCAGGTACTCCATGGCCTGGTGGATGCCCTTCAGCTCCCGGCCGGGGACGGGCAGATCGCGGGCGGTGGTGGCACCGGCGGCGATGACGACGGCGTCGTACCGCTTCTTCAGGTCGGTCGCCTTGAGGTCGCGGCCGATCTCGATGCCGGTACGGAACCGGGTGCCCTCCGCGCGCATCTGCTCGATACGGCGGTTGATGTGCCGCTTCTCCATCTTGAACTCGGGGATGCCGTACCGCAGGAGTCCGCCGATCCGGTCCGCGCGCTCGTAGACGGCGACGGTGTGACCGGCCCGCGTGAGCTGCTGGGCGGCGGCCAGGCCCGCCGGGCCCGAGCCGATGACCGCGACCGTCTTGCCGGACAGGCGCTCGGGGGCCTGCGCGGCGACGTCACCGGTCTCCCACGCCTTGTCGATGATCGAGACTTCGACGTTCTTGATGGTGACGGCCGGCTGGTTGATGCCGAGCACACACGCCGACTCGCAGGGCGCCGGGCAGAGCCGGCCGGTGAACTCGGGGAAGTTGTTGGTCGCGTGCAGCCGCTCCTGCGCGGCTGACCAGTCCTCGCGGTAGGCGTAGTCGTTCCACTCCGGGATCAGGTTCCCGAGCGGACAGCCGTTGTGGCAGAACGGGATGCCGCAGTCCATGCAGCGGCTGGCCTGCTTGCTGATGATCGGCAGCAGGGAGCCGGGGACGTAGACCTCGTTCCAGTCCCGCAGCCGCTCCTCGACCGGGCGGGACGTGGCGACCTCGCGGCCGTGGTTGAGAAAGCCCTTGGGATCAGCCATTGGTCGCCGCCTCCATCATCTTCTCGGTGATCTCGGTCTCGGAGAGACCGGCTCGCTCGGCGGCGTCCTTGGCGGCGAGCACTGCCTTGTACGTACTGGGAATGATCTTGCTGAAGCGCTGCACGGACGTGTCCCAGTCGGCGAGCAGCTTCTCGGCCACCGTCGAGGCGGTCTCCTCGGCGTGGCGGCGCACCACGTCGTGCAGCCACTGCCGGTCGTCGTCCGACAGCGCCTCGATCGCGTCGAGGTTGCCGACGTTGACGTTGTCGCGGTCGAGGTCGATGACGTAGGCGACACCGCCCGACATGCCGGCCGCGAAGTTGCGGCCCGTCTCGCCGAGCACCACCGCGTGACCGCCGGTCATGTACTCGCAGCCGTGGTCGCCCACGCCCTCGGAGACGACGGTCGCGCCGGAGTTGCGGACGCAGAACCGCTCACCGGTCCGGCCGCGCAGGAACAGCTCGCCGCCGGTCGCGCCGTACGCGATGGTGTTGCCCGCGATCGTGGAGAACTCGGCGAGGTGGTCGGCGCCCCGGTCGGGACGGACGATCACCCGGCCGCCCGAGAGGCCCTTGCCGACGTAGTCGTTGGCGTCGCCCTCCAGGCGCAGCGTGACACCGCGCGGGAGGAAGGCGCCGAAGGACTGGCCGGCCGAGCCGGTGAAGGTGATGTCGATGGTGTCGTCGGGCAGGCCCGCGCCACCGAACTTCTTGGTCACCTCGTGGCCGAGCATGGTGCCGACCGTGCGGTTGATGTTGCGGATGGCGACCTGGGCGCGCACCGGCTGGGCGTCGGTGGCGGAGTCCGCGGCGAGGGCATCGGCGGCGAGCTTGATCAGCTCGTTGTCGAGCGCCTTCTCCAGGCCGTGGTCCTGCTCGATGACCTGGTGCAGCGGGGTGCCCTCGGGCAGTGCCGGCACGTAGAACAGCGGGGACAGGTCCAGGCCCTGCGCCTTCCAGTGGTCGACGGCGCGGCTCACGTCGAGCGCCTCGGCGTGGCCGACGGCCTCCTCGATGGAGCGGAAACCCAGCTCGGCGAGGATCTCGCGGACCTCTTCGGCGATGAACCGGAAGAAGTTCACGACGTACTCGGCCTTGCCGGAGAACCGGTCGCGCAGGGTCGGGTTCTGGGTGGCGATGCCGACCGGGCAGGTGTCCAGGTGGCAGACGCGCATCATGACGCAACCGGAGACGACGAGCGGCGCGGTCGCGAACCCGAACTCCTCGGCGCCGAGCAGCGCGGCGATGACGACGTCACGGCCGGTCTTCAGCTGGCCGTCGGTCTGCACGACGATGCGGTCGCGCAGACCGTTGAGCAGCAGGGTCTGCTGGGTCTCGGCGAGGCCCAGCTCCCAGGGGCCACCGGCGTGCTTCAGCGACGTCAGCGGCGAGGCGCCGGTGCCGCCGTCGTGGCCGGAGATCAGCACGACGTCCGCGTGCGCCTTGGACACACCCGCGGCGACCGTGCCGACGCCGACCTCGGAGACCAGCTTCACGTGGATCCGCGCCTGCGGGTTCGCGTTCTTCAGGTCGTGGATCAGCTGGGCCAGGTCCTCGATGGAGTAGATGTCGTGGTGCGGCGGCGGGGAGATGAGCCCCACGCCCGGCGTCGAGTGACGCGTCTTCGCGACCCACGGGTAGACCTTGTGGCCGGGCAGCTGGCCGCCCTCGCCGGGCTTGGCACCCTGGGCCATCTTGATCTGGATGTCGTCGGCGTTGACCAGGTACTCGGAGGTCACACCGAAGCGGCCGGAGGCGACCTGCTTGATGCTGGACCGGCGCGCCGGGTCGTACAGCCGGTCCGCGTCCTCGCCGCCCTCACCGGTGTTGGACTTGCCGCCCAGCTGGTTCATGGCGATGGCGAGGGTCTCGTGCGCCTCCTTGGAGATGGAGCCGTACGACATGGCGCCCGTGGAGAACCGCTTGACGATCTCGGAGACCGGCTCGACCTCGTCGACGGAGATCGGCTGACGGTCCGACTTGAAGCCGAACAGGCCGCGCAGCGTCATCAGGCGCTCGGACTGCTCGTTCACGCGGTCGGTGTACTTCTTGAAGATGTCGTAGCGCGCGGTGCGAGTCGAGTGCTGGAGGCGGAAGACCGTCTCCGGGTCGAACAGGTGCGGCTCGCCCTCCCGGCGCCACTGGTACTCGCCGCCGATGTCCAGCGCGCGGTGCGCCGGGGCGATGCCCGAGGCGGGGTACGCCTTGGCGTGCCGGGCGGCGACCTCCTTGGCGATGACGTCGATGCCGACGCCGCCGATCTTGGTGGCGGTGCCGTTGAAGTACTTCTCCACGAAGGCCTGGTCGAGACCGACGGCCTCGAAGACCTGGGCGCCGCGGTAGGAGGCGACGGTGGAGATGCCCATCTTCGACATGACCTTCAGCACGCCCTTGCCCAGGGCGTAGATCAGGTTGCGGATGGCCTGCTCGGGCTCCATGCCGGGCAGGAAGGTGCCGGCGCGGACCAGGTCCTCCACCGACTCCATGGCCAGGTACGGGTTGACCGCGGCGGCGCCGAAGCCGATGAGCAGGGCGACGTGGTGGACCTCGCGGACGTCACCGGCCTCGACCAGCAGGCCCACCTGGGTGCGCTGCTTGGTGCGGATGAGGTGGTGGTGGACGGCCGCGGTGAGCAGCAGCGAGGGGATCGGCGCGTGCTCGGCGTCGGAGTGGCGGTCCGACAGGACGATCAGACGGGCGCCGTTCTCGATGGCCGCGTCGGCCTCGGCGCAGATCTCCTCGATGCGCGCGGCGAGGGCGTCGCCGCCGCCGGAGACCCGGTACAGGCCGGAGAGGGTCGCGGCCTTGAAACCGGGCATGTCGCCGTCGGCGTTGATGTGGATGAGCTTGGCCAGCTCGTCGTTGTCGATCACCGGGAACGGCAGGGTGACGGTGCGACAGGACGCGGCCGTCGGCTCCAGCAGGTTGCCGGCCGGGCCCAGCGAGGAGCGCAGCGAGGTCACCAGCTCCTCGCGGATGGCGTCCAGCGGCGGGTTGGTGACCTGCGCGAACAGCTGGGTGAAGTAGTCGAAGAGCAGCCGCGGGCGGTCGCTCAGCGCGGCGATCGGCGAGTCGGTGCCCATCGAGCCGATCGGCTCGGCGGCGGCCTTGGCCATCGGCGCCAGGATGATCCGCAGCTCCTCCTCGGTGTAACCGAAGGTCTGCTGGCGGCGGGTGACCGAGGCGTGGGTGTGCACGATGTGCTCACGCTCGGGCAGGTCGGACAGCTCGATCTCGCCGGCTTCCAGCCACTCCGCGTACGGCTTCTCCGCGGCGAGCTGGGCCTTGATCTCGTCGTCCTCGATGATGCGGTGCTCGACGGTGTCGACGAGGAACATCTTGCCGGGCTGGAGGCGGCCCTTGCGGACGACCTTCGCGGGGTCGATGTCCAGGACGCCGACCTCGGAGCCGAGGACGACCAGGCCCTCGTCGGTGACCCAGTAGCGGCCGGGGCGCAGACCGTTGCGGTCCAGCACCGCGCCGACCTGGCTGCCGTCGGTGAAGGTGACACAGGCCGGGCCGTCCCAGGGCTCCATCATCGTGGAGTGGAACTGGTAGAAGGCGCGCCGGGCCGGGTCCATGGAGTCGTGGTTCTCCCACGCCTCCGGGATCATCATCAGCACCGAGTGCGGCAGCGAACGGCCGCCCAGGTGCAGGAGTTCGAGCACCTCGTCGAAGGAGGCGGAGTCGGAGGCGTCGGGCGTGCAGACCGGGAAGACGCGGTCGAGCTCGCCCTCCCCGAACAGTTCGGAGACGAGCTGCGACTCACGGGCCCGCATCCAGTTGCGGTTGCCCTTGACGGTGTTGATCTCGCCGTTGTGCGCGACGAAGCGGTACGGGTGGGCGAGCGGCCACGACGGGAAGGTGTTCGTGGAGAACCGGGAGTGCACGAGCGCGATCGCGGAGGCGAAGCGGCGGTCGGACAGGTCCGGGAAGAAGGGCTCCAGCTGGCCGGTGGTCAGCATGCCCTTGTAGACGATCGTGCGGGCGGACAGCGACGGGAAGTAGACGCCGGCCTCGCGCTCGGCGCGCTTGCGCAGCAGGAAGGCCTTGCGGTCGAGGTCGATGCCCTGGGCGACGCCGTCGCCGACGAAGATCTGCCGGAAGGCGGGCATCGTGGAACGGGCGGTGGCGCCGAGCAGGTCGGGCGCGACGGGAACCTCGCGCCAGCCCAGGACGGTGAGGTCCTCCTCGGCGGCGATCGTCTCGATCTGTGAGACGGCGTCCTCGATGCCGTCCACCGGCAGGAAGGCGATACCGACGGCGTACGCACCGGCCGCGGGCAGCTCGAAGCCGGCCACCTCGCGGAAGAAGGCGTCCGGCACCTGGGACAGGATGCCCGCGCCGTCACCCGAGTCGGGCTCGGAGCCGGTGGCACCGCGGTGCTCCAGGTTGCGCAGAACGGTAAGCGCCTGCTCGACCAGCGCATGGCTCGCCTCGCCGGTGAGGGTGGCCACGAAGCCGACGCCACAGGCGTCGTGCTCGTTGCGGGGGTCGTACATACCCTGCGCAGCAGGGCGAGCATCCATGAAGGACCAGTTCTGGCCATTCGCGGAATGCTGGGACGGCTGGCGCGGCGTACGCATCGGCTCTCCCGTCGTCGTCAGTGGCATGTGGCTGGTGCCGAGGGACGACGTTGGCCCTCTGCGGATGATCCGCGCCGAGATACGCGCTGAGATCAAAATTTCGTGCAGGTTACATGATGGAGCGATTCTCGGGAACCGGATACTCCGTTCCAGCATGCGGGACGCCGCGGGGGTGACGGCAGGGCCGCGATCAGCGGCCGGAAGTGATGGGGACCGACAAGGACAAGATCGATCAGATCGGTGTCCGTCGGGCGGCGGCGAGGAGAGCGTCGTCGCCCACCTCGCACAGGTGCGCGGCAGGCACCATTGCCCACAGCGCTTACGGGTCATGCCCGGTGGTTAAGCGTTCGAAACCAGCAAGTAACGGGTACTTATGCGACCCCTCGCATAAGTACCAGTCGCGCTATCCTACGGCCGTTCCGAACAGACTGCCCAGGGCGTACGTCACACCGGCCGCCGCACCACCCAGGGCGAGCTGCCGCACACCGCTGTACCACCAGGTCCGCGCCGTCACCTTGGCCACCACGGCACCGCAGGCGAAGAGCCCGAAGAGGGCCAGCAGCACGGCGGGCCACAGCGCGGTCGCCCCCAGCAGATGCGGCAGTACGGGCAGCAGGGCGCCCAGCGCGAAGGCGCCGAAGGACGACACGGCCGCGACGCCGGGCGAGGGCAGGTCGCCCGGATCGATCCCGAGCTCCTCACGGGCGTGTATCTCCAGGGCCTGCTCGGGGTCGCGGGAGAGCTGCCGGGCGACCTCCCGGGCCAGCTCGGCGTCCACCCCGCGGGCCCGGTACAGCGCGGCCAGCTCGGCCTCCTCGTCCTGCGGATGCTTGCGCAGCTCGCGCCGCTCGACGTCCAGCTCGGCCTCGACCAGCTCGCGCTGCGAGGCGACGGAGGTGTACTCGCCTGCGGCCATGGAGAAGGCACCGGCGGCCAGGCCGGCGAGCCCGGTCAGCACCACCGTCTGATGGCTGACCTGACCGCCGGCGACGCCGGTCATCAGAGCGAGGTTGGAGACGAGTCCGTCCATGGCACCGAAGACGGCGGGGCGCAGCCAGCCGCCGTTCACATCGCGGTGCGTGTGGTTGTCCCGGTGCGCCTCGTGCAGCGCCGCCTCGGTCTCGATGATGGCCATGCGAGCAATCCCCCTGGAGCTTAGGAAAGGCTAAGTTTGGACAAGTTCCATTCTTCGACAACACCAAATCTACGCTGCTCATTCCCTTGCCGCCAGCAAGGAAAGGCTGATCTAACCTGCGGCTTTGCAGTTTCGCGCTCATTCGATAGATAGCCCGCACAGATGTCGACCGGGTGACGCTGGGACCCGGAAGGCTCTCCCGGCCCCCTCCCGTGGGACACATCCGCCAAGTGGCTCCGCGCCCTGTGCGGACGCCCCCGGAGGAGAGGCCGCGTATGGCATCGATCGCCTGCATCCCCTCGGTTCCGGCGCCGGGGGACGCCGCCGAACTCCGTGACCGGGCGCGCGGCGCGCTCCTGGGCCTGGCGGTGGGCGACGCGCTGGGCGCCCCCGCGGAGAACATGAAGCCGTCGGAGATCCGGGCCCGCTGGGGCCGCATCACGGGCTACGTCACCGACACCCCCGCGGGCACCGACGACACGGAGTACGCGCTCTTCTCCGGCCTGCTGCTGGCCCGCCACGGTTCGGCGCTCACGCCCGCGCACGTGGACGCGGCGTGGCACGAACTGATCGCGGACCGCGAGGAGGGGCAGTTCCGCGGCGCCGGCTTCAGTGAACGCGGCACCCTGGAGAACCTGCGCCGCGGCCTCGCGGCCCCCATCTCCGCCCAGCACCGGCACGCCTGGAGCGACGGGCTGGCGATGCGCGCGGCGCCCTTCGGCGTCTTCGCCGCGGGCCGCCCGGCCGAGGCGGCCCGCCTGGTGGCCATCGACGGGTCGGTGAGCCACGACGGGGAGGGCATCTACGGCGGCCAGGCGGTGGCGGCGGGCGTGGCGGCGGCGATGGCGGGCGCCCCCACGATCGCGGTGGTGGCATCGGCGCTCGCGGTGGTCCCCGACGACTCCTGGACGGCCCGCTCACTGCGCCGGGCGGTGGCGGTGGCCCACCGGGGCGAACGGGCGGTCCGTTCCGCGGTGGTCATCGGCGGCTACCCCTGGACCGACCTGGCCCCGGAGGCGGTGGCGCTGGCCTTCGGCGCCTACGCGGCGGCGGACGGCGACTTCGTCCACTCCGTCCTGACGGCGGTGAACATGGGCCGCGACGCGGACACGACCGCGGCGGTGGCGGGCGCGCTGGCGGGGGCGACGCAGGGCGCCGCGGCGATCCCGGCGGAGTGGGCGGCGGCGATCGGCCCGGCCCGCGGCAGCTGCCTGCCGGCGATGCGCGGCCACCACGTACTGGATGTGGCGGATCTGTTGTCGGAGGTACCGAAATGATGCTCAACCCAGCCCGTCCGGCGTTCGAGGACGAGGCCTTCGCAGGGCCATCGGGGGTGCCGGGGACGGAGCCCCCGGGCGGGCTCGAAGGGACCGCGCCCCTGGGGATGGGGCGGGTGGCCACGGCGGAGGCGACAGGCCCCCGCCGGACCGAGGGCCTCCTGCTCGGCCTGGCCGCGGGCGACGCCGCCGGCTGGCCCGCCGCCCGGCACCGAGCCGTCCGCATGCCGGAGTGGACCCGCCGCCTCACGCGCGAACTCGACACCTTCGCCGAACAGAACGCCACCACCACCCTCCCCGTCCCCATCGCCCTCAACCAGCCCTCCGAACCCCTGCGGCTGGGCCCCTCCGACGACGCGGAATGGGCCGCCTTCGCCGCGGAAGCCGTCCTGCGCGCCGGCGACGACGCCGCCCTCGGCGACCTCAGCCGCCACCGCCGTATGCGCGCGGCCATCGACCTCACCTGGAACGCCGTGGCCAGTGAGGTGGCCGCGGCGGCGGACCGCGCCCCCGAGATCGAGTCCGCGGTCCTCCCGCTGCGCGCCCGCATCTCCGTCCGCGCGGGACTCGGCAACCTCGCCACCGGCCTGCGCCCGCCCGCCACCGGCCACGACAACCCCCACTTCTTCGACGACGCCGCCTGCATCCGCGCCTGCGTCCTCGCGGTGGCCCACCCCGGCGACCCCCGACTCGCCGCGGAACTCGCCGAGTTCGACGCCCGCTACACCCAGGACGGCGACGGCGTCCACGGTGCCCGCGCCATGGCCGCGGCCCTCGCCCTGGCCCTGTCCGGCGCCGGCACCGACGCCTGCGTCACCGCCGCACTCGCGGAACTCCCGGCCGGGACCGAGATCGGCCGCAACGCCCGGCACGCCCTCGCCCTCGCCCGGGACACCGACAGCGCCTTCGCCCTCATCCCCCAGTTGGAGCACCAGATCGTCGACCACGTCTACAGCTACGGCATCGCCGCCGCGGAGACCGTCCCCGTGACGCTCGCCCTGGCCACCGCCGCCCAGGGCCGGATCGCCGAGGCGGTCCCCGCCGCCGCCTGTCTGTCCCGGGTCGCCGACTCCGCCCCCGCCCTCGTCGGCGCCCTCACCGGCGCCCTCGGCGGCGGCGCCGCGATCCCCGCCTCCTGGCGCGACGCCTGCCGCACCCTCTCCGGCTGCGCCCTCCCCCGCCTGACCGGCACCGACCTCGTGGAACTCGCCGAACTCCTCGAAGCCGCGCAACCGGCCGGGGCAGGAGGATGATGCGGCACATGAAGTCCAAAGCACCAGAAAACACCCACGAGGCGAGCCTGGACGACCGGATCACCGGAGCGCTCGTCGGAGCCGCCGTCGGCGACGCCCTGGGCGGCCCGGTCGAGGGCTACTCCCCCGATCAGATCCTCGAACGCCACGGCGGCCGGGTGCACGGCATCGTCGGCCCCTGGAACGGCGACGCCTGGCGCACGGCCCGCCCCCTCGCGCCGTACCACAAGGGCGACGGCCACGTCACCGACGACACCTTGCTCACCCACGCCCTGATCAGGGTCTACGCCACGGTCCGCGACCACCTCGACGCCTACGCCGTCGCCGACCACCTGGTCCCGGACCTGATGACCAACCCGCGCTGGATCCCGGAACTGGAGGCCGAGGCACTCCCCCTCCAACGCCTCTTCCTCGCCGAGAAATGGCTGGTCACCCGCCTCCACTACGGCCACGCCGACCCCCGGGAGGCCGGCACCGGCAACATCGTGAACTGCGGCGCCGCGATGTACATGGCCCCGGTCGGCCTGGTCAACGCGGCCAACCCGGCCGCCGCCTACGCCGAGGCCCTCGACATCGCGGGCGCCCACCAGTCGTCGTACGGCCGCGAGGCGGCGGGAGTCCTCGCGGCGGCGGTGGCGGCGGCCTGCGCCCCCGGGGCCACCCCCGAGTCGGTCGTCGCCACCTGCCTGTCCCTGGCGAAGGACGGCACGCGCGAGGCCATCGAGAAGGTCTGCGAAGTGGCCTCGCGGCACAGCGAGTTCGAGTCGGCGCTGACGCCCCTGCGCCAGGCGGTCGCCCCCTACGACACGGTGGGCGCCGACTACCGCTCCCCGTCCCTCGGCGCCCGCCGCCCGTCCCGGCTGCACGCGATCGAGGAACTGCCCATCGCCCTGGGCATGGTGCTGCTCTCCTCGGGCGACTACCGCCGGGCGGTCCTGGGCGCGGTCAACTACGGCCGGGACTGCGACTCCATCGCCACCATGGCGGGCGCCGTGTGCGGCGCCCTGGGCCACCCGGTCCCCGAGGACTGGTCGAAGCAGGTGGCCGACGCCAGCCGCCTGGACCTGTGGGAGCCGGCCCGTGTCCTGGCCGAGGTGACCCGGGAGGTCTTCGCCCAGGACGTACGCCGCCGCCGCGCCCACGAACAGGCGCTCTCCCGGCTCGGAGTCCCGACATGCTCCGCCTGACCTGGGTCCAGCCGGAGGACCTGATCGGCCACGAGCTGCGCCAGGCGGCGCAGGACGGCAGGGAACCCGCGAGAATCGCGGCCCGCTGGAAGGCGGCGGGCGGCCTGGAAGCCCCGCAGCGGTCGGGCGCGTCCCCCGAACCGGCATCCCGCTACCTCCGCCTCCTGGCAGAGGACCTGCTGGACGAACTGGCGGACCTGCCGAGCACCTTGACGGACCAGGAACCCACGGACCTCCCGAGGATCAAAGCCGCCTGCCCCTCCTGGCCGACCGCTCCAGCAGCTCAGGCCGCCGCCCCCGTCCCGGCCCTGGAAGCCGCCTGGCTGGGCAGGGCAGTCGGCTGCCTCCTGGGCAAACCCGTCGAGAAACTCCCCCTCGAAGCCATCCGCGCCCTCGCCCAGTCCACCGGCAACTGGCCCCCCACCACCTACTTCACGGCAAAGGGCGTCCCCCAGGACCTCCTCACCGCCCACCCCTGGAACCGCCGCTCGGCACCGACCTCCCTCGCCGAGAACATCGACGGCATGCCCGAGGACGACGACCTCAACTACCCCCTCCTGAACCTGCTCCTCCTCCAACGCCACGGAAGAGCCTTCACCACCACCGACGTGGCCGCGCTCTGGCTGGACGAACTCCCCGCCGGCCGCACCTTCACCGCCGAACGCATCGCCTACCGCAACCTCCTCACCGGCCTGGAACCCCCACGCACCGCCCACCACCGCAACCCCTTCCGCGAATGGATCGGCGCCCTGATCCGCGCCGACCTGCACGGCTGGACCAACCCGGCAGACCCCGCCGCGGCCGCGGAACAGGCGCACCGGGACGCCACCCTCACGCACACCGCCAACGGCGTCTACGCGGCGATGTTCATCGCGGCCACCATCGCCCGCGCGGCCACCGGCACCGAGACCGTCCACACCTGCCTCGCCACCGGCCTCACGGTCGTCCCCCCGGCCTCCCGCCTCGCCCGCGCGATCCGGCACGCCGTACAACTCGCCCAGCGGTACACGGACTTCGACACGGTCGTGGACGAACTCCACGCCGTCCACGCCGCGTCCCACTGGGTCCACGCCGTCCCCAACACCGCCCTGATCGCCGCCGCCCTCACCCACGCCGACGGCGACTTCACCGGCTCCGTCTCGCGTGCCGTGTCCGGCGGCTGGGACACCGACTCCAACGGCGCCACGGCCGGCAGCATCGCCGGGCTGCTGGCAGGAGACCCCGCCGCCCTCCCCGACCACTGGACGGCCCCGCTCAAGAACCGGCTGTCCACCTCCGTCGGCGACTTCCACGGCATCGGCTTCGACACCCTGGCCCAGCTCACCCACCGGGAGGCACTCCGCCCATGAGCCATATCGTCGTCCTCGGCAGCACGAACATGGACCTCGTCGCCTTCGTCGAGAAGGCACCCCAGCGCGGCGAGACGGTCACCGGCCGCGAGTTCCGCACGATCCCCGGCGGCAAGGGCGCCAACCAGGCCGTCGCCGCGGCCCGCGCGGGCGCCACCGTCTCGATGATCGGCGCGGTCGGCAACGACTCCTTCGGCACCCGGCTGCGCTCCACCCTGGAGCGAGCCGGCGTCGACACCGGCCGTCTGCGCACCACGGAGGGCGACTCGGGCACCGCCCACATCGTCGTCGACGACGACGGCGGCGGCAACGCGATCGTGGTGATCCCCGCCGCCAACGGCACCGTGGACCACCTCACCCCCGGCGACGAGGAACTCATCGCCTCCGCCGACGCGCTCCTGCTCCAGCTGGAGATCCCGCTGGCCGCCGTCCTCGCGGGCGCGCTCGCGGCCCGCGCCCACGGCGTCCGGACGATCCTCACCCCGGCTCCCGCCCAGCCGCTGCCCGTCGACCTCCTCAACGCCACCGACCTGCTGCTGCCCAACGAGCACGAGGTCGCCACCCTCACCGGCCGCACCGACCCGCGCTCGGCGGCCCTGGCCCTGCTCGAGGAGGTCCCGGAGGTCGTCGTCACCCTGGGCGCGGCGGGCTGCCTGTACGCGGCCCGCGGCGCCGAACCGCTCACGGTCCCCGCCCCCGAGGTCACCGCCGTGGACACCACCGGCGCCGGCGACACCTTCGCCGGCGCCCTCGCGGTGGCGCTCGCCGAGGGACGCCCGATGCCGGACGCGCTGGCGTGGGCGGCCGCTGCGTCGGCGCTGTCGGTGCAGCGGCCCGGGGCATCGGAGTCGATGCCCCACCGCCCCGAGATCGACGCGCAGTACACGTCATGAGCCGGCCACCGCTGCACGGACTGCGCGTCCTGGACCTCGCCACCCTCTTCGCCGGGCCGCTCGCCGCCACGGCGCTGGGTGACTTCGGCGCGGAGGTCATCAAGGTCGAGCACCCCACCAAGCCCGACCCGTCCCGCGGCCACGGCCCGGCCAAGGACGGCATCGGCCTGTGGTGGAAGCATCTCGGCCGCAACAAGCGCACCATCACCCTCGACCTGTCGACGCCGGGTGGCCGCGCCACACTGCTGCGCCTGGCCGCCACCACGGACGTGATCATCGAGAACTTCCGTCCCGGCACCCTGGAGAAGTGGGACCTGGGCTGGCCGGAACTCTCGGCCGTCAACCCCCGTCTGGTCCTCACCCGCGTCACCGGCTTCGGCCAGTTCGGCCCGTACGCCCACCGCCCGGGTTTCGGCACCCTCGCCGAGGCGATGAGCGGTTTCGCCGCGCTCACCGGCGAACCGGACGCGCCCCCGGTGCTCCCGCCCTTCGGCCTCGCCGACTCGATCGCGGGCCTGGCGACGGCGTTCGCCGTGCTCACCGCCCTCGCCGCCCGCGAGCGCACCGGCGAGGGCCAGGTCGTCGACCTCGCGCTGATCGAGCCGATGCTGTCGGTCCTCGGCCCCCAGCCCACCTGGTACGACCAGCTCGGCTACGTCCAGCAGCGCACCGGCAACCGCTCCGCGAACAACGCCCCGCGCAACACCTACCGCACGGCGGACGGCAGTTGGGTCGCCGTCTCCACCTCGGCGCAGTCGGTGGCGGAACGGGTGATGCGCCTGGTGGGCCGGCCCGAACTCATCGACGAGCCGTGGTTCGCCACGGGCGCCGACCGGGCCCGCCACGCGGACGTCCTGGACCGGGCGGTCGGCGGCTGGATCGCCGAGCGCACCCGGGACGAGGTCGTCGCCGCCTTCGAGAAGGCGGAGGCGGCGGTGGCGCCCATCCAGGACGTACGGGAGGTCATGACCGACCCGCAGTACCAGGCCCTCGACACCGTCACCACGGTCGACGACCCCGACTTCGGCCCGCTGCGCATGCAGAACGTCCTCTTCCGGCTCTCCGGCACCCCCGGCGCGATCCGCTGGACCGGCCGCCCGCACGGCGCCGACACGGACGAGGTCCTTGCCGAGCTGGGCCTGACCGCGGCCGAGGTCGCGGCCCTGCGCACCGAGGGCGCCGTATGACCACGCCCCTGACCTGGCTCTACGCCCCCGGCGACCGCCCGCACATCGTGGCCAAGGCCCTGCGGGCCGGCGCGGACGTCGTGGTCGTCGACCTGGAGGACGCCGTGGCACCCGAGCGCAAGGAGTACGCCCGAGCCGCCACGGCCGAGTTCCTGGCCGACCCCCAGCCGCTCCCGGTGCACGTCAGGGTGAACGCCCTGGACGGCCCGCTGGCGGCAGCGGACCTGGCGGCGCTGGCCCACCTCCCCGGCGTCGCCGCCCTGCGGCTGCCCAAGATCACCTCGCCCGAGCAGATCCGCCGCGTGGCACGGTCCACCCCGCACCCCCTGTACGCCCTCCTGGAATCGGCCCTCGGCGTCGAACACGCCTACGCCATCGCATGCTCCCACCCTGCACTGCACGGCATGGCCCTGGGCGAGACGGACCTCGGAGCCGACCTGGGTGTACGCACCGACGCGGGCCTCGACTGGTCCCGCTCCCGAGTGGTCGTCGCGGCACGAGCGGCGGCCCTGCCCCCGCCGCCCCAGTCGGTCCATCCCGACACCCGGGACCTGGCGGGCCTGGCGGCCACCTGCGCCCACGGCCGCGCCCTGGGCTTCCTGGGCCGGGCGGCCATCCACCCCCGCCAACTCCCGGTGATCGAGCGGGCCTACCTCCCCACGGAGGAGGAACTGGCCCGCGCGGAAGCCGTCGTCAAGGCGGCCTCGGCCCACCCGGGCGCCCAGGCGCTCCCGGACGGCAGCTTCATCGACGCGGCGGTGGTGACGGCGGCCCACCGCACCCTGTCCCTCGCGGCCCGCCGCGGCTGACACGACGAAGGGCGCCCGGAACACTCCGGGCACCCTGCACGGTCGTACGACCGACCGGTCAGCTCTTCTTCGCCGACCCGGCCTCGTCGTTGGCCTCGTCCTGCACACCGGAGGAGGAGTCGGCGTCAGCCTTCTCGCCCTCGCGCTCGTCCCCGTCCTCATCGGCCGGAGCGCCGGGGTCGGCCGCACCCGGCTCCACCACGGCTTCCCGGCCGGGGCGCTTCCTGGCCGACAGCACGATGTACAGCACCGCCAGCAGGAACACCACCAGCGCGGTCCAGTTGTTCAGCCGCAGGCCCAGGATCTCGTGCGCCTCGTCGACGCGCATGTACTCGATCCAGAAGCGGCCCGCGCAGTACGCCGCGACGTACAGCGCGAACGCCCGTCCGTGGCCCAGCGTGAACTTCCGGTCCGCCCAGATGACCAGCAGCGCGACACCGATGCACCACAGCGACTCGTACAGGAAGGTCGGGTGGTACGTCCCGGGCACCCGCCCGTCCGAGGACGACGTGATCTCCACGGCCCACGGCAGATCGGTGGCCTTGCCGTACAGCTCCTGGTTGAACCAGTTGCCCCAACGGCCGATGGCCTGCGCGAGGGCGATGCCGGGGGCGACGGCGTCGGCGTAGGCGGGCATCGGGATGCCCCGGCGCCGGCAGCCGATCCAGGCGCCCAGACCGCCGAAGGCGATGGCGCCCCAGATGCCGAGGCCGCCCTCCCAGATCTTGAAGGCGTCCACCCAGTCACGGCCCTCGCTGAAGTACAGCTGGTAATCCGTGATCACGTGGTAGATGCGCCCGCCGACCAGGCCGAAGGGGACGGCCCACACCGCGATGTCGGCCACCGTGCCGGCCCGGCCGCCGCGGGCGATCCACCGCTTGTTGCCGAGCCAGACGGCGACGAAGACGCCGATGATGATGCAGAACGCGTAGCCTCGCAGCGGAATGGGGCCGAGATGGATCACACCGCGCGACGGGCTGGGAATGTAGGCAAGTTCCATGGCAGGGTCGACGCTACCCTGCCGGACCGCAACCGCGTCGGGCAGCCCGGCTACGGCTGCATAACAGGCGGGCCCGGGCGCCTCATCCCTTGGCCGCCTCCTGCACCCGCTCCTTCAGCTTCTGGGGCGTCATCGACTGGTCCTGGTAGATGTTCTTGCCATCGAGCAGGACGGTCGGCGTGCCGGTGAAGCCGCCGCTGCGGAAGGCCTCGTTGGACTTCGCGACCCAGCTGTTGTGAGTGCCCTTCTCCACGCAGGTGCGGAAGGCGGGTGTGTCGAGCCCGTCGACCTTCGCGGCCAGCTCGAACAGCTTGTCGTTCTCCGCGAAGGCGTCGTCGGTCTCGGGGGGCTGGTTCTGGTAGAGCACGTCGTGGTAGTCGGCGAACTTGCCGACGTCCTGGGAGCAGGCCGCGGCGTTGGCGGAGTTGCGGGAGCCGGTGCCGCCCATATTGCCGTCGATGATCGTCGCGAGGTGGTACTCCACCTTGAGCTGGCCCGCGTCGGTCAGCTCATGGATCGTCGAGCGGTAGGTGTCCTCGAAGGACTTGCAGGCCGGGCAGCGGAAGTCCTCCCAGACGACGAGGGTCGACGGGGCGCTGTCCTTGCCGACCGGGAGCGCCAGGCCGTCCTCGCCCTGCGCGCCCGAGGGCGCGACGACGGGACCCGCGGAGTCGCTGCCGTCGTCCTTCCCGGCATTGGCGGCGATCACTCCGATCACCGCCGCGAGCCCCAGCACGCAGACGACGCTCACGCCGACGATCAGCGCGCGGCGGCGCTTCTCCGCGGACTTCTGCTTCTCTCGCTCGACCGCCAGCTTCTCCCGGGCGGTGCGCTTTCCCTCACGGTTCTTCTCGCTCACACCCCGGAAACGAACCGGGGAGGCGCCCAGCGCCTCCCCGGCCCCAGGTCCACCCGTTCGAGTGACCTGTACGACATGTCCCGCCTGGCGGTGAGTCGTCACCCTTGTCCGCGCACGCCCTTGGCCAGGTCCCCGGCGAGCGCGCGGACGCCCTCGATACCGGTCGCGTGGTCCGGCGCGTCCAGCATCCGCTTCACGAAGGCCGAGCCGACGATCACGCCGTCGGCGAAGCCGGCGACCTCGGCCGCCTGGACAGCGTTGGAGACGCCGAGCCCGACACAGACCGGCAGCCCGGTCCCGGTGGCCCGGGTCCGCTCGACCAGGTCCTGCGCCTGCGCGCCGACCGACTCACGGGTACCGGTGACGCCCATCAGCGAGGCGGCGTAGACGAAGCCGCTGCCCGCCGCGGTGATTCGCCCCAGCCGTTCGTCCTTGCTGCTGGGCGCGACCACGAAGACCGTGGCGAGCCCGTGCTTCTCGGCGTGCTCCCGCCACAGCGCCGACTCCTGCACCGGCAGGTCGGGCAGGATGCACCCGGCGCCGCCCGCCTCCGCGAGCTCGGCGGTGAACCGCTCGACGCCGTAGCGGTCGATCGGGTTCCAGTACGTCATCACGAGCACCGGCTTCCCGGTCGCCTCGTGGGCCTCGCGGACCGTGCGCATGACGTCGGCGATCCTCACCCCGCCGCGCAGGGCGATGTCGTCGGCGGTCTGGATGACCGGACCGTCGAGGACGGGGTCGCTGTGCGGCAGACCGACCTCGACGATGTCTGCGCCGCCGTCGAAGACGGCCTTGATCGCCTCGATGCCGCCGTCCACGCTCGGGAATCCGGCCGGGAGGTAGGCGATGAGCGCCGCGCGTCCCTCCGCCTTGGCGGCGGCGAGGGTGTCGGCCAGCAGTTGGATGTTCCCGCTCACTTGGCGTCCCCCTCGATCTCGGCGGTGTCGGCGGCGTTCGCCGCGACCTCGGCGTCGGTGTCGTACAGGCCGAAATAGCGGGCGGCCGTGTCCATGTCCTTGTCGCCGCGGCCGGACAGGTTGACCACGATCAGCCCGTCCTTGCCCAGCTCCCGGCCGACCTCCAGGGCGCCGGCCAGCGCGTGGGCGCTCTCGATCGCGGGGATGATGCCCTCGGTCCGCGACAGCAGACGCAGCGCCTGCATGGCCGCGTCGTCGGTGATCGCGCGGTACTCGCCACGGCCGCTGTCGCGCAGGTAGGAGTGCTCCGGGCCGACGCCCGGGTAGTCCAGGCCGGCCGAGATCGAGTACGGCTCGGTGATCTGGCCCTCGTCGTCCTGGAGGACGTAGGACCGCGAACCGTGCAGGATGCCGGGCTCGCCCGCGGTCAGGGTGGCCGCGTGCTCGCCGGTCTCGACGCCGTGCCCGGCGGGCTCGCACCCGATCAGGCGGACGCCCTCGTCCGGGATGAAGGCGTGGAAGAGGCCGATGGCGTTGGAGCCGCCGCCGACGCAGGCGACGGCCGCGTCGGGCAGGCGTCCGGCGCGCTCCAGGATCTGACGGCGGGCCTCCACGCCGATGACCCGGTGGAAGTCGCGGACCATCGCCGGGAAGGGGTGCGGGCCCGCGACCGTACCGAAGAGGTAGTGGGTGTGGTCGACATTGGCGACCCAGTCGCGGAACGCCTCGTTGATCGCGTCCTTCAGCGTGCGGCTGCCGGACTTCACGGCGATGACCTCGGCGCCGAGCATGCGCATGCGGGCCACGTTGAGGGCCTGGCGCTGGGTGTCGATCTCGCCCATGTAGATGGTGCAGTCGAGGCCGAACAGGGCGCAGGCCGTGGCCGTGGCGACACCGTGCTGACCGGCGCCGGTCTCGGCGATCACCCGGGTCTTGCCCATGCGCCGGGTGAGCAGGGCCTGGCCGAGCACGTTGTTGATCTTGTGCGAGCCGGTGTGGTTGAGGTCCTCGCGCTTGAGGAAGACCCGGGCGCCGCCCGCGTGTTCCGCGAAACGGGGGACTTCGGTGAGCGCCGACGGGCGGCCCGTGTAGTGGACGAGCAGGTCGTCCAGTTCACGGGCGAACTCGGAGTCGTGCTTGGCCTTGTCGTACTCGACGGCGACCTCGTCCACGGCGGCGACCAGGGCCTCGGGGATGAACTTGCCGCCGAATGCGCCGAAGTAGCCTTCGGTGCTGGGAACTTGACCCTGGGGGTCGGGGATGAAGAACTCGCTGGGCATGCGTCTACCTCACGGTGAGTGCCGATGAAAGAACACTGTTCGCCGTGGGGCGGGGGATCGTCAGACGGCTGCGAGACCGTTGTGGCTGGTCGCGCCCGCGCGGCGGAGCCGCATATTCAGAACTGTCCCGCGCCCCTGACGGGGCGCTTGTGCCATCGCATGCCATTGACCTGGCCCGGCTCATCTCCGATGACGTACCGCACCCTGCGGCCGTGCACCCTGCGTGCGGGCGCACGGCAGCCACGGGGCCGACAGCCGCGCGCCAGGCGGGCGTAGCGGTCCGTGGCCGACAAAGTCATCAGGAGCGTCATCGCCGCCAAGCCTATCGAAGGATCAGCCGCGCCCGTGGCGCAGGGCGGGGTGCTCGCCCGCCGCCACCAGGTCGGCCACCGCGGACTTGGGGTCGCGGCCGGTGACCAGGGACTCGCCGACCAGGACCGCGTCGGCGCCGGCGTTGGCGTAGGCGATGAGGTCGTGCGGGCCGCGTACGCCGGACTCGGCGACCTTGACGAGGGTGGACGGGATCTCGGGCGCGATGCGCTCGAAGGTGCCGCGGTCGACCTCGAGGGTCTTCAGGTTGCGGGCGTTGACACCGATGATCTTGGCGCCCGCGTCCACGGCCCGCTCGACCTCGTCCTCGTCGTGCACCTCGACCAGCGGGGTCAGGCCGATGGACTCCGCGCGCTCGATCAGCGACTCCAGGGCCGGCTGGTCGAGAGCGGCGACGATGAGCAGCGCGAGGTCGGCGCCGTAGGCCCGGGCCTCCCACAGCTGGTACGACGTGACGATGAAGTCCTTGCGCAGGACCGGGATGTCGACGCGGGCGCGGACGGCCTCCAGGTCGGCCAGCGAGCCGCCGAAGCGCCGCTCCTCGGTCAGTACGGAGATGACGGCCGCGCCGCCCGCCTCGTAGTCCGCGGCGAGTCCGGCCGGGTCGGCGATCGCGGCCAGCGCGCCCTTGGAGGGGCTGGACCGCTTGACCTCGCAGATCACCTTGACGCCGTCGCCCCTGAGCGCGGCGACCCCGTCCTTGGCAGCGGAAGCCTTCGCGGCGCGCTCCTTGAGCTCGTCGAGGCTGACGCGCGCCTGCCGCTCCGCGAGGTCGGCACGGACTCCGTCGATGATCTCGTCGAGCACACTCACGCGAGCGGCCCCCTTCCCGATGCGATGACGAAAAACGGGTGGTCACTGCGATGGTATCCGGAGGAAGGCGTAGGCCCAGCATCCGGTTGACGCCGATCCCACTACCTGGACGTTCATCAGTTGATCAAGGGTGCAGCCAGCCACCGAAGGGCAGGTTCCGGACAACGGTGAAGACCAGCAGCAACGCGCCCAGCGTCCACAGGAGCGCCGGGCCGGGATCGAGCCGCAGGGGCCGTCCGCGCGCCGCGCGGACCACCCAGACGGTCCACAGCACGGCGAAGGCCAGATAGCCCAGTACCGCCGCCGCGTTGTTCTGCAGCGCCGCCGCGAGGTCGCCGTGCACGAAGGCGTGGGCGCTGCGCAGTCCGCCGCAGCCGGGGCAGTACAGGCCGGTCAGCTGGAGCAGGGGGCAGGCCGGGTAGTGGCCGGGCTCGTGCGGGTCCACGGTTGCGACGTAGGCGAAAGCTGTCACGACGGCGGCCAGTACGCCGCCGGGTACGGCGAGCCGCGCCGCGGCGCCTCGGCGCGTCACCCTCCGGCTGTCGGTGTTCACGCCTCGCATTGTGCCCCCGCAACGCGTGAGGGGCGGCTCCAGGGCCGCCCCTCGGGTACGTCGTGCGGCTCAGCCCTCGACGCTTGCCGTCTCGCGCTTCTCGAAGTGCGGCTTGCCCGCTTCCTTCGGCGCGCCGAGACCGACGATCTTCATGATCCAGCCGACGATGCCACCGAGGACGACGATGCCCATGCCCGCCCAGAAGCCCGCCGGGCTGGCCAGCACCATGAAGGCGCCCGCGACGCAGAAACCGATGAAGGCGATTGTGACACCGGTCCAGGCGGCCGGGGTGTGACCGTGGCTGCTGCCCGCCATGACTTGCTCCTCGTTGCTGTGTGTAAGTCTCTGAGCCGGACGCTCACCGTCATTGTCCCGCATGCGCACGGGTGAGGTGATCGGGGGTCGCTCTCGCGCGTCGGTGCTCAGGCCCCGGTCGGGTCCTCGCCGCGGTCGAGTGCCTTCCACAGGTCCTCGGGCCGGTCGGGGTCCACGGTGGGTGCCTTGCGGGGCCGGGGGGCGCCGGAGCGCTCGTAGCGGCTCGACATCGCGGGCCACAGGGGCGCGTACAGCAGGGCCAGCAGTCCGGCGATCAGCAGCAGCGCGCCGCCGACGGCCGCCACGTACGGCCAGGCGGTGTGGCTGAGCGCGGCCACGGTCGCGGCGGTGTCGCCGGTCGTCTGCGCGGCCTGCTCGTCCAGTGCGGAACTGTCGCCCGCGCCGATCAGCGACGCGGCGATGGTCCCCGCGCCGGACAGTGCGAGCAGCCCCGCGACGAAGACCCGGCCGAGCCGGCGGACGGCGAAGACGGCGACCAGGGCGGCGAGGCCCACTATGGCGAGCGACGCGGGTACGCCCGTGACGTCGCTGCCGCTGGCGGTGAGCGGGAAGTCGCCGCCGGCCACCGTGGCGGTCCCCTCCGACCAGCGCTGGCGGGTGGACAGCAGCACCACGGCCGCGCCCAGCGCGCCGGCCAGCAGGGCTCCGGCGAGGCTGAGCCGGCCGGCCCTGGCGGGGCCCGGGGCTTCGGAACGGGGGTGAGGAACGGCAGTCACGTACTCCACTATCGCCTGAACCCCGGGCGAACCGTCACCCGGGGCTCTATGAGAAGCGCCCTATTTCCCGAGTCGGTTCGCCGTGTGCACCGCGCGCAGGACCGCCGCCGCCTTGTTGCGGCACTCGGTGTCCTCGGCGACCGGGTCGGAGTCGGCGACGATTCCGGCGCCCGCCTGGACGTAGGCGGTGCCGTCGCGCAGCAGGGCCGTGCGGATGGCGATGGCGGTGTCGGAGTCGCCCGCGAAGTCGAGGTAGCCGACGCACCCGCCGTACAGGCCGCGCCGGGACGGCTCGAGTTCGTCGATGATCTGCATCGCGCGTGGCTTGGGGGCACCGGAGAGGGTGCCCGCGGGGAAGCAGGCCGTCAGGACGTCGAAGGCGGTGCGGCCCGGCGCCACCCGTCCGGTGACCGTGGAGACGATGTGCATCACGTGGGAGTAGCGCTCGATGGACATGAAGTCGACGACCTCCACCGAACCGGGCTCGCAGACCCGTCCGAGGTCGTTGCGGCCGAGGTCGACGAGCATCAGGTGCTCGGCGCGCTCCTTGGGGTCGGCGAGCAGGTCGTCGGCGAGGGCCTGGTCCTCCTGCGGGGTGGCCCCGCGCCACCGGGTGCCGGCGATGGGGTGGACCATGGCCCGCCCGTCCTCGACCTTGACCAGCGCCTCCGGGGAGGAGCCGACGACGTCGAAGCCGTCGAAGCGGAACAGGTACATGTACGGCGACGGGTTGGTCGCCCTGAGCACCCGGTAGACGTCCAGCGCGCTCGCCGTGCAGGGCGTCTCGAAGCGCTGGGAGGGGACGACCTGGAAGGCCTCGCCGGCGCGGATGCGCTCCTTGACGTCCTCGACAGCCGCCCGGAAGTCCGCGCCGCCCCACAGGGCGGTGTACTCGGGGAGTTCGGAGGGCGGCAGGACGGCCGGGGGCTGGGCGACCGCGCGGGACAGGTCCGCCTCCATGGCGTCCAGCCGGGCGACCGCGTCCGCGTGGGCCTCGTCCACGCCGGTGTCGAGGTCGTTGTGGTTGATCGCGTTGGCGATCAGCAGGACCGAGCCCTCCCAGTGGTCCATGACGGCGAGATCGCTGGTGAGGAGCATGGTCAGCTCGGGCAGCCGCAGGTCGTCGCGGTCGCCGGGGCCGATCTTCTCCAGGCGGCGCACGATGTCGTAGCCGAGATAGCCGACCATGCCGCCGGTGAAGGGCGGCATGCCCTCCTGGTGCGGGGTGTGCAGGGCCTCGATGGTGGCGCGCAGGGCGGCGAGCGGGTCGCCGTCCGTGGGGACGCCGACGGGCGGGACGCCCTGCCAGTGCGCCTGGCCGTCCCGCTCGGTGAGGGTGGCCGCCGAGCGGACGCCCACGAAGGAGTAGCGGGACCAGGAGCGGCCGTTCTCCGCGGACTCCAGCAGGAAGGTGCCGGGGCGCTCGGCGGCGAGCTTGCGGTAGAGCGCGACCGGGGTGTCGCCGTCGGCGAGGAGCTTGCGCGTGACCGGGATGACGCGCCGGTCGGTGGCGAGCTTGCGGAAGGTCTCGAGGTCCATGGCCGGTGACCTTACTGATCTCCGGCCGGTGCGCCGGAATCCTTGAGCAGGACGTCCGTGTCGAAGCAGGTGCGCGCGCCGGTGTGGCAGGCGGCGCCGACCTGGTCGACCCGGACGAGGACGGTGTCGGCGTCGCAGTCGAGGGCGACGGACTTCACCCACTGGAAGTGGCCGGAGGTGTCGCCCTTGACCCAGTACTCCTGGCGGCTGCGCGACCAGTAGGTGCAGCGGCCGGTGGTCAGGGTGCGATGCAGCGCCTCGTCGTCCATCCAGCCGAGCATGAGCACTTCACCGGTGTCGTACTGCTGGGCGATGGCGGGGAGGAGCCCGTCGGCGCTGCGCTTGAGGCGCGCGGCGATCTCGGGGTCCAGCCGGCTGGGCTGGCGGGGCATGCTGGTCATGGGTGCCATTGTGCCGCGCCGCACCGACAGTGATGGCGCCCTGTCCACTGTCCGGACCCGGAGGGCAGTCGTAGGCTGACGGCATGTCGACTTTCGCCAAGCGTGAACGACTTCTGCTGGCCGACCTCCTGGAGGCCGAGGGCCCCGAGGCCCCGACCCTGTGCGAGGGCTGGACCACCCGCGATCTCGCCGCGCACGTCGTGGTGCGCGAACGCCGCCCCGACGCCGCCGGCGGCATCCTGATCAAACCGCTCGCCGCCCGGCTGGACCGGGTGATGGCGGAGTTCACGGACAAGCCGTACGAGGAACTGATCCAGCTGATCCGGACCGGCCCGCCCCGCTTCTCCCCGTTCTCGCTGAAGCAGGTCGAGGAGATGTCGAGCACGGTGGAGTTCTACGTCCACACCGAGGACGTCCGCCGGGCCCGCCCCGGCTGGACGCCCCGCGAGCTCGACCCGGTCTTCCAGGACGCTCTGTGGTCCCGGCTGGAGCGGACCGCCCGCCTCCTGGGCCGCTCCACGCCCACCGGCCTGGTCCTGCGCCGCCCCGACGGCCAGACGGCGGTGGCCCAGCGCGGCACCCCCGTGGTGACGGCGACGGGCCAGCCCTCGGAGCTCCTGCTCTTCCTCTACGGCCGCCTGAACGTCGCCGAAGTGGAACTGGAGGGCGAAAAGGCAGCCATCACCAAACTCCACGAGGGTAAACAGCTGGGGCTCTGAGGGCCCGAGGGGCCACGGTCCGCCCAGGAGAAAGCCCCGGCCGCCAGAGACGACCGGGGCCCTGCCCCACGCCTACCGGACGGGATGCCCCGCCTTCCTCAGTGCCTGCTTCACCTCGCCGATGCGCAGGTCGCCGAAGTGGAAGACCGACGCCGCGAGGACCGCGTCCGCGCCCGCCTCGATCGCCGGGGCGAAGTCGTCGAGCTTTCCGGCGCCGCCGGAGGCGATCACCGGGATCGAGACGTGCCCCCGGACCGACTCGATCATCTCGATGTCGTAGCCGTCCTTCGTGCCGTCCGCGTCCATCGAGTTGAGCAGGATCTCCCCCGCGCCCAGCTCCGCGGCCCGGTGCGCCCACTCCACGGCGTCAATGCCGGTGCCCTTGCGGCCGCCGTGGGTGGTGACCTCGAAGCCGCCGGACGGTGTACGGCGGGCGTCCACCGACAGGACCAGCACCTGGCGGCCGAACCGCTCGGCGATCTCGCGGATCAGGTCCGGGCGGGCGATGGCCGCGGTGTTCACGCCCACCTTGTCCGCGCCCGCACGCAGCAGCTTGTCGACGTCCTCGGCGGTGCGCACCCCGCCGCCGACGGTCAGCGGGATGAAGACCTGCTCGGCGGTGCGGCGCACCACGTCGTAGGTGGTCTCGCGGTTGCCGGACGACGCGGTGATGTCCAGGAACGTCAGCTCGTCGGCGCCCTCGGCGTCGTACACCTTCGCCATCTCGACGGGGTCGCCCGCGTCGCGCAGGTTCTGGAAGTTCACGCCCTTGACGACCCGGCCGTTGTCCACGTCCAGGCAGGGGATGACTCGGACCGCCAGGGTCATGAAACCGGCTCCTCTAATGTCCTCTGAATGCTTCTATTTCCACTTCGACCAGGATGCGCGAGTCCACGAAGCCCTCCACCACGAGCAGCGTCGACACCGGCCGCACCGCGTCGAAGAACTCCTGGTGGGCCCGGCCCACGGCGTCCACGTCCCGCGCGTGGGTCAGGTACATCCGCGTGCGGATCACCGACTCCACCCCGAGCCCGAACTCGCCGATCGCCTCGATCGCGCTGGTGAAGGCCGCCTTGGCCTGTTCGTACGGGTCGCCCTCGCCGTACAGCACATCGCCCTTGAAGGACGTGGTGCCCGACACCAGCACCAGGTCCCCCGCCGCCACGGCGCGGGCAAAACCGAAGGACTCTTCCCAGGGACTTCCGCTCTGCACCCGCCGTACGGCATCGGACGTCATGACGACACAGCCTCCAAGGCCTCTTCCAGGGTGAACGCCTTCGCGTACAGCGCCTTCCCGACGATGGCGCCCTCGACACCGAGGGGTACCAGTTCGGCGATGGCGCGCAGGTCGTCCAGGGACGACACGCCGCCGGAGGCCACGACCGGGCGGTCCGTCGCCGCGCAGACGTTCTTCAGCAGCTCCAGGTTCGGGCCCTGGAGGGTGCCGTCCTTGGCGATGTCGGTGACGACGTAACGGGCGCAGCCCTCCGTGTTGAGGCGCTCCAGCGTCTCGTAGAGGTCGCCGCCGTCGCGGGTCCAGCCGCGGCCGCGCAGCGTGGTGCCGCGGACGTCCAGACCGACCGCGATCTTGTCGCCGTGCTCGGCGATGACCTTGGCGACCCACTCCGGGGTCTCCAGCGCGGCCGTGCCGAGGTTCACGCGGGTGCAGCCGGTGGCCAGGGCGGCGGCGAGCGTGTCGTCGTCGCGGATGCCGCCGGACAGCTCGACCTTGATGTCCATCGCCTTGGCGACCTCGGCGATCAGGTCCCGGTTGTCGCCGGTACCGAAGGCGGCGTCCAGGTCGACCAGGTGCAGCCACTCGGCGCCGGAGCGCTGCCAGGCGAGGGCGGCCTCCAGCGGGGAGCCGTAGGAGGTCTCCGTGCCGGACTCGCCGTGCACCAGGCGGACCGCCTGGCCGTCACGGACGTCGACGGCCGGGAGGAGTTCGAGCTTTCCTGAGGGCTTGGCAGACATCAGAGGGTTCCGATCCAGTTGTTCAGCAGCTGCGCTCCGGCGTCGCCGGACTTCTCGGGGTGGAACTGCGTGGCCCACAGGGTGCCGTTCTCCACGGCGGCCACGAACGGCTTGCCGTGCGTCGACCAGGTGACCTTGGGGGCCGTCATCGAGGCGTTGTGCGTCTCCAGGGTCCAGTCGTGGACGGCGTAGGAGTGCACGAAGTAGAAGCGGGCGTCCGCGTCCAGGCCGGCGAACAGCTCGGAGTCGGCCGGGGCGTCCACGGTGTTCCAGCCCATGTGGGGCACGATGTCGGCCTGCAGCGGCTCGACCGAGCCGGGCCACTCGTCGAGCCCCTCGCTCTCCACGCCGTGCTCGATGCCCCGCGCGAACAGGATCTGCATCCCGACGCAGATGCCGAGCACCGGGCGCCCGCCGGACAGCCGGCGGTCGACGATCCAGTCACCGCGCGCTTCGCGCAGGCCCGTCATGCAGGCGGCGAAGGCGCCGACGCCGGGCACCAGCAGCCCGTCGGCGTTCATGGCCTTGTCGAAGTCGCGGGTTATCTCGACCTGGGCGCCGGTCCGGGCGAGGGCGCGCTCGGCGGAACGGACGTTGCCGAAGCCGTAGTCGAAGACGACGACCTTCTTCGAAGAAGCGCTCAACTCCACACCTCCAGCCTCATGACACCGGCGACCAGACACATCGCGGCGCCGATGGAGAGCAGCACGACCAGGTTCTTCGGCATCCCCTGCTTGACGAAGGAGATGATCCCGCCGACCAGGAAGAGGCCGACGACGATCAGGACGGTGGACAGGCCGTTCACAGCGCGCCCTTCGTGGAGGGGAGGATGCCGGCCGCGCGCGGGTCGCGCTCGGAGGCGTACCTCAGGGCCCGGGCCAGCGCCTTGAACTGGCACTCCACGATGTGGTGAGCGTTGCGCCCGTAGGGCACGTGCACGTGCAGCGCGATCTGCGCCTGGGCGACGAAGGACTCCAGGATGTGCCGGGTCATCGTGGTGTCGTACTCGCCGATCATCGGCGCCATCTTCTCGGGCTCGGTGTGCACGAGGTAGGGGCGGCCGGAGAGGTCGACGGTGACCTGGGCGAGGGACTCGTCCAGCGGGACCGTGCAGTTGCCGAAGCGGTAGATGCCCACCTTGTCGCCGAGGGCCTTCTTGAAGGCGGCGCCCAGGGCGAGGGCGGTGTCCTCGATGGTGTGGTGCGAGTCGATGTGCAGATCGCCCTCGGTCTTCACGGTCAGGTCGAACAGACCGTGCCGGCCGAGCTGGTCGAGCATGTGGTCGTAGAAGCCGACGCCTGTCGACACGTCCACCTTGCCGCTGCCGTCGAGATCGATCTCGACGAGCACCGAGGTCTCCTTGGTGACTCGCTCCACGCGTCCCACGCGGTTCATGCGCTCTGCTCCTTCTTCAGTTCACGTACCGCGTCGAGGAACGCGTCGTTTTCGGCGGGGGTTCCCGCGGACACCCGCAGCCAGCCGGGGATGCCGTTGTCGCGGACCAGCACACCCCGGTCGAGGATCTGCTGCCAGGCGGTGTGGGAGTCCTCGAAGAGTCCGAACTGCACGAAGTTCGCGTCGGACTCCACCACCGCGAAGCCCAGGGCCCGCAGCTCGGCGACCAGCCGGTCCCGCTCGGCCTTCAGCTGCTCGACGTAGCCGAGCAGGGTGTCGGTGTGCTCCAGGGCGGCCAGGGCGGTCGCCTGGGTGACGGCCGACAGGTGGTAGGGCAGCCGGACCAGCTGGACGGCGTCGACGACGGCCGGGTGCGCGGCGAGGTAGCCGAGGCGCAGGCCGGCCGCGCCGAACGCCTTCGACATGGTCCGCGAGACGACCAGATGCGGCCGCCCCTCGATCAGCGGCAGCAGCGAGTCGCCGTGGCTGAACTCGATGTACGCCTCGTCGACCACCACGATCGACGGCTTGGCCGCCTGGGCGGCCTCGTACAGGGCGAGGACCGTCTCGGCCGGGACGGCGTTGCCGGTGGGGTTGTTGGGGCTGGTGATGAAGACGACGTCCGGCCGGTGCTCGGCGACGGCCCGCTCGGCGGCGGCGAGGTCGATGGTGAAGTCGGCGTTGCGCGGCCCGGAGATCCAGCCGGTGCCGGTGCCGCGCGCGATGAGCCCGTGCATCGAGTACGAGGGCTCGAAGCCGAGGGCGGTACGGCCGGGTCCGCCGAAGGTCTGCAGCAGCTGCTGGATGACCTCGTTGGAGCCGTTGGCGGCCCAGACGTTGGCGAGGGAGACCTGGTGGCCGGAGGTGTCGCTCAGGTACGCGGCGAGCTGGGTGCGCAGCTCCACGGCGTCCCGGTCGGGGTAGCGGTTGAGGTTGCGGGCCGCGTCGCGCACCCGCTCGGCGATCCGCTCGACCAGCGCCTCGGGCAGCGGGTAGGGGTTCTCGTTGGTGTTCAGCCGTACCGGCACGTCCAGCTGGGGCGCGCCGTAGGGGGACTTGCCGCGCAGCTCGTCCCGTACGGGGAGATCGTCGATGCCAGTCACTTGCCCTCAGGAACCTTCCACCCGAACCGTGCCTTGATCGCCGCGCCGTGCGCCGGCAGATCCTCCGCCTCCGCCAGCGTGACCACGTGATGCGCCACCTCCGCCAGCGCGTCCTTCGTGTAGTCGACGATGTGGATGCCGCGCAGGAAGGACTGGACCGACAGGCCCGAGGAGTGGCAGGCGCAGCCGCCGGTCGGCAGGACGTGGTTGGACCCGGCGGCGTAGTCGCCGAGCGAGACGGGTGCCCAGGGGCCGATGAAGATCGCGCCGGCGTTGCGCACCCGGTCGGCCACGGCGGCCGCGTCGGCCGTCTGGATCTCCAGGTGCTCGGCGCCGTAGGCGTCGACGACCCGGAGGCCCTCCTCGATCCCGTCGACGAGGACGATCGCGGACTGCTTGCCCTTGAGCGCCGGGACGATCCGGTCGTCGATGTGCTTGGTGGCCGCGACCTGCGGCTCCAGCTCCTTCTCCACCGCGTCCGCCAGCTCCACCGAGTCGGTGACCAGGACCGCGGCGGCCAGCGGGTCGTGCTCGGCCTGGCTGATCAGGTCGGAGGCGACGTGCACCGGGTCGGCGGTGGCGTCGGCGAGGACCGCGATCTCGGTCGGGCCGGCCTCGGCGTCGATGCCGATCTTGCCGGTGAAGTAGCGCTTGGCGGCGGCGACCCAGATGTTGCCGGGGCCGGTGACCATGGGGGCGGGCGGGCAGGACTCGGTGCCGTAGGCGAACATCGCGACGGCCGTGGCGCCGCCGGCGGCGTACACCTCGTCGACGCCGAGCAGCGCGCAGGCGGCGAGGATCGTCGGGTGCGGCAGGCCGCCGAACTCCGCCTGAGCCGGGGAGGCGAGCGCGATCGACTCGACGCCGGCCTCCTGGGCCGGTACGACGTTCATGATCACGGAGGACGGGTACACCGACCGCCCGCCCGGCGCGTACAGCCCGACGCGGTCGACCGGCACCCACTTCTCGGTCACCCGGCCGCCGGGCACGACCTGCGTGGTGTGCGTCGTACGGCGCTGCGCGCGGTGGACGAGACGGGCGCGGCGGATGGACTCCTCCAGGGCCGCGCGGACGGCGGGGTCGAGTTCTTCGAGCGCCTTGCCGAGGGCCGCGGCCGGAACCCGCACCTGGTCGAGCCGGACCCCGTCGAACTTCTCCGCGAAATCGATCAGCGCCGCGTCGCCACGATGATGCACGGCCTCGCAGATCGGACGCACCTTCTCCAGGGCGGCCTGAACGTCGAAGTCGGCTCGGGGCAGCAGGTCGCGCAGTGCGGGGCCCTCGGGAAGGGCGTCGCCGCGCAGATCGATTCGGGAGATCACGACGTCAATTCTCTCAGACCGCGCTCGGGCCCTGTCCGCACGTATCAATGGCTGATACAGAAGTGCCCACGGAGAGCGAGATCACCTTCACGTTCTGTGTTCAGTCCGTCACTCAGCGGGCATGAACGGTTGTACGAAACCCATGAGTAGCCGGGGAGGAAGGAACAGCTGTGACCGACGGGGCCGGCCTGCGCGACGGAGAGCCGCCGGACGATCTGACCGCCGCCGAGGCCGGGATGTGGCAGGCCTTCCGCAACGGCAGCGTGTACGACCTGAGCAGCGGCGACACCGTCGTCGACGATCCGCACGGCGGGCATCCGTGGGGGCCCGAGCGGGCCGTGCGGGCCCGGATCGTGTGCTGGCTGCTGCTGGACGGGCCGCCCGCGCTGGCCGGCCGGGTGTCGTCCCTGAAGCTGGTCGGCGTGCGGATCGACGGCAGCCTGGACCTGGCGGGCGGCACGGTGGTGCCCTACGTCGAGATGCGCGGCTGCCGTTTCGAGCGGGACGTGCTGTTACCGGAGGCCCGGTTCACGACCGTGCGGCTGGTGGACTGCTCGGTGCCGCGCCTGGAGGCGGCCCGGGTGCACACCGAGGGTGATCTGCATCTGCCGCGCTGCCGCTTCCACAACGGCATCCGGCTCACCGACGCCCGGATAGGCACCGACCTGCTGCTCAACCAGGCCATCGTGTACCGCGACCGCAGCGGCCGTTCGATCGCCGGGGACGGCATGTCCGTCGGGCAGGACCTCCAGGCGGAGCTACTGGAGTCGCACGGCGAGATGAGCCTGCGCAGCGCGAAGATCGGGGTGTCGCTGAGCCTGCGCGGGGCGCGGCTGGTCAACCCGTACACGCGGCTGGCGCTGAACGCCCCCCAGCTGACCGTGGAGCGCTCCCTGTACCTGACCCCGGCGGGCCTGGGGAACCCGCTGCTCAGCGGCATGACCCCGGCCCGCGGGACCCGGATCCAGCGGTTCGAGTGCCAGGGCGGGGTGCGGCTGGACGACGGGCGGTTCGGGGACGCGGTCGACATGGAGCGGGCCCGGTTCACCTTCACCGACGAGCAGGAGCTGTCGCTGCGCCGGATACAGACTCCGGAGCTGCGCTTCCTCGGGGAGCATCCGGCGCGCGGCACGGTCGTGCTGTCGGGCGCGCGGATCGTCAACCTGATGGATCGCGCGGACGCCTGGCCGGGCCCCGGCCGGCTGCACATGGGCGGCTTCTGCTACGAGAACCTGGTGCCGCGCGGGCCGTTCCCGCTCGACGAACGGCTCGGCTGGGTGGCCGCGGCGACCGCCGAGTACAACCCGGAGCCGTACGAGCGGCTCGCCTCGGTGCTGCGGGCCGGTGGTGAGGACGAGGACGCGCGCGAGGTGCTCCTGGCCAAGCAGCGCCGGCGCCGCGAGAGCCTGCCGATCGCCGCCAAGCTGTGGGGGTATGCGCAGGACTGGACGGTCGCCTACGGGTACCGGCCGGGCCGGGCGGCGGTGTGGATGGCGATGCTGTGGGCGGCGGGCTCGGTGGCCTTCGCGCGGGGCGGGCATCCGCCGATCAAGCGCGGGGAGCACCCGGAGTGGAACCCGACGCTGTTCGCCCTGGACCTGCTGCTGCCGGTCATCGACCTGGGCCAGGTCGGCTTCTGGCAGCTCAAGGGCGGCTGGCAGTGGCTGGCGGCGGTGATGGTGCTGCTGGGCTGGATCCTGGCGACGACGGTCGCGGCGGGGGCGAGCCGGACGCTGAGGCGGAGCTGAAGCTTTTTACCTGCCCTTGACCCAGCGCCGTACAACTTTCCGGGAGTTGCCCGGAGCCTCTGGCGCCGTTTCGACCTGCGGCTTTTCAATGGTCGACACCATGGCTCTGCTGCTGCCGTTCATCCGCGGGCCGCGGATGACAAGGACCCCCCTCCCCGTCGCCGTCCGCGCCGACGACGAGGTGCTGCTGGACGTGCCCGACGCCCGGCTGGGTCCCGCGCTGGTCGCCGCCGCGCAGGGCGACCACGAACCGGCCGCCGCGCTGCTCGCCGCCACCCGCGTGGCCGGCGAGTGGGAGCACCGGGACCGGTACACGGCCCGGCTCGCCGCCTTCGCCCACGCCCGCCCCGACTGGTTCCGGGCCTGGCGCGCGGCGGCCCCGCACGACCCCGACAGCCTTGTCGTCGACGCCCAGCTGAGGGTGGACCGCGCCTGGCGGTCGCCGGCCCGGGCCGAGCTGCTGCGCGAGGTCAGCCCGCTGGTCACGGCCGCGGCGCACGGCGACGACCGGGACCCGGTGCCCTGGCGGATCGCCCTGGACCACGCCCGCGGCGCGCAGGCCGGGCCGCGGTACGTCGAGGAGCTGTGGGAGGCGGCGATGCGCCGCGCCCCGCACCACTACGGCTGCCATGTGGCGGCCCTGCGCTATCTGGCGTCCTCCTGGCACGGCTCGCACCGCGAGTGCCTGGACTTCGCCGACCGTGCCGCGCAGGACGCCCCGCCGGACTCCCTGGTGCAGGCGCTGCCGGTACGGGCGGTGTTCGCGTATCTCGCCGACGGCTGCGGTCCCGAGGTGCCGCGGGTCCAGCTGGACGCGGCGGCGGACCGGGCGATCGGCCTCTCGGCGCTTCTTCCCGCGGCGGACCCCTGGCCCGCGGAGACGCGCAATCTGCTGACCTACGTCCTGGTGCGGCTGGACCGGATCGCGGACGCCCTGGAGCAGGTGCGGCTCACCGGCCCGTACGCCACGTCCTTCCCCTGGGACCGCTTCTGCGACGATCCGCTGGGCCACTGTCTGCGGGTGCGGGACGAGCTGCGGGACCCCTCCGGCCGTCCGATCACCGGGCATCCCGGACGCAACCCCTCCGGCGACCATTAGGCTCTTGCGTCGTGACCACCGTCCGGCTCCCGCTCTTCCCCCTGAACTCGGTGCTGTTCCCGGGGTTGGTGCTGCCCTTGAACGTCTTCGAGGAGCGCTATCGCGCCATGATGCGCGATCTGCTGAAGACCCCCGACGAGGAACCGCGCCGGTTCGCCGTGGTGGCGATCCGCGACGGCCATGAGGTGGCGCCGACCGCGCCCGGCATGCCCGACCCCACCGCGGTGCCCCAGCGCGGGCCCGCGGCGGGCTTCGGCGCCGACCCGATCAAGTCCTTCCACTCCACGGCCTGCGTGGCCGACGCGGCGACGATCCGGGAGCGGGCGGACGGCACCTTCGAGGTGCTGGCGACCGGTACGACGCGGGTGCGGCTGGTGTCGGTGGACACGTCGGGCCCGTTCCTGACGGCGGAGCTTCAGGAGCTGCCGGAGGACCAGGGCGAGGAGGCGGGCGCCCTGGCCGAGGGGGTGCTGCGCGCCTTCCGCCAGTACCAGAAGCGCCTGGCGGGAGCCCGCGAACGCTCCCTGTCCACAGGGGCGGACCTGCCGGACGAACCGTCGGTGGTGTCCTACCTCGTGGCGGCGGCGATGATGCTGGACACCCCCACCAAGCAGCGGCTGCTCCAGGCCCCCGACACCGCCTCCCGGCTGCGGGACGAGCTGAAACTCCTTCGCGCGGAGACCTCGATCATCCGTAGCCTGCCGTCACTGCCGGCGGCGGACCTGACGCGTGCGCCGACGAGTCCGAACTGAGGCGAGCGATGGCGAAGAAGCGACAGTCGGGGGGCACCCCGGCGACGGTGGCCCTGACCGCGGCAGGCGTGACCTTCACGACCCACGCCTACGAGCACGACCCCGCCCACCCGTCCTACGGCGAGGAGGCGGCCGAGGCCATGGGCGTCTCCCCCGACCGGGTCTTCAAGACCCTGGTGGCCGAGGTGGACGGCAAGCTGACCGTGGCGGTGGTCCCGGTGGCGGGCCAGCTGGACCTGAAGGCGCTGGCCGCGGCGGTGGGCGGCAAGAAGGCGGCCATGGCCGACCCGACCCTCGCCGAACGCACGACGGGCTACGTGAGGGGCGGCATCTCCCCGCTGGGCCAGCGCCGGAGACTGCCGACGGTCCTGGACGCGTCGGCGAGCGGGCACGCCACGATCTGCGTCTCGGCGGGCCGCAGGGGCCTGGAGATCGAGCTCTCCCCCACCGACCTGGCCGCCCTGACGGAAGCGACCCTGGCCCCCATCGGGCGCGTTTGACCCCTCGACGGACGTCCTCCGCTCGGTTAAGCAGAGGGGACATGTCGAAGAAGACGCGGAAACGCAAATGGCGCATGAAGAAGGGCCGGGCGAACCACGGCAGGCGCCCCGCGTAGGGGCGCGCGCCGGCGAGTGGGGCGGCGGGGGCGGGAAGCTACGCCTGCGGCGCCCCGTACCCGTCCTTGTACCCGTCCTCGGGCTGCTGCCGCTGCTCGTACGGATCCGGATCGCGCGGCCCGAACAACCCCGTCAGCCCCAGATGCACCACGAGCCCCGCCACGGACCACACCAGCAGCGCCCCCTTGGCGTCGAGCTCCAGCGGCGCCGAGAAGGTCTTCCCCTTGCCCACGTCCTCCGCATGGGCGATGACATCCTGCGCGGGCCCGAGCCACACCCCCAGCCGCCACGCCAGCAGCGACCCGAGCAGCCCGCCGAGGGCCAGCGCGACCACCAGCGGCACGCCCCCGCGCCGCCGGACCAGGAACACCCCGAGCGCGCTCACCGCACCGAACGCGAGCGCCAGCAGCGTGAACGTCCCGTCGACGCCCACCGCCTGCTCCCCCTCGGTGTCCTTGAGGTAGACGACCCAGCCGCCGTCGACCACGTCTCCCACCAGCGGCACCCGGGGCGCCAGCCACCACCACAGCAGACCGAGCAGCACCCCGGCCACCGCCACGACCACCGTGACCACGGCGGCCTCCCGCAGCTCGGTCCGCATGCCGGGCCCGTCGTCGCCGTACGAGGGAGGCGGACCGTACGGGTAGGCCCCGTGTCCGGCGCCGGGCGCGGGCGGCTGCTGCCACGCACTGTCGGCGGAGTGGTCACGCGGCGGAGGTGGTGGAGTCAGCGGTGCGGTCACCCTGACATCGTGCCAGGCCCGCCCGGGCGCCGCGTCACCGGACGGCCGCCCGGCGGTACGCCCAGGTAGCGGCGGCCAGCGACACCACACCCACCCCCGCGCACACCGCGAGGTCCCCGAGCACGTAGGCCCAGTCGGGGCTCTCCCCGAAGGTTCGGGCGAAGGCCTCGACGCCATAGGTCGACGGCAGCAGATCCCGGGCGAACCGCACCGCCTCGGGCATCCGCTCGGCGGGCAGCACCCCCAGCAGCAGCGCGGCGGACATGCCCAACTGGCCCAGTACGGTCGCCAGTTCCGGCCGGGGTGCCAGCAGTCCCAGCGCGGCCCCGAGCCCCGCGAGCGCGGCACCGGCCAGCGGGATCACCGCGATCAGCACCCACAGATGAGCGAGCGGCAGACCGAACAGCACGCACCCGAAGACGGCGGTGACCACGGTCCCGGGCACGGTGAAGGAGGCGTACGCCCCCGCGGCCCCGAGCACCACCGCCGCCGGCGGCACCGGCAGCGTCGCGTAGTGGTCGAGGCCCCCGCTGGCCCGCAACTGCCCGAAGTACTGGGCGAGCAGGTTCAGCGCGACGAAGGCGACGACCAGCACCGACGACCCGGCCACCACGGCCCGCGCCTCGTCCCCGCCGTCCACGACCCCGCGCATCAGGATCATGATCCCGACGGACTGGAAGGTCGCCACGAACAGCAGCGGGATCCGCGCGACCCGCGCGCGGGACAGCTGGGCCCGGTACACGGCGCACAGCGACGGCCACAGCCGGGCCCGCGGCCCGAGCTCGGCCGGTTCCGTAGCAGGCGTCTGGTCCGCGGCGGGCGCGCCGGCCGGCAGAACCTCGGCGGGTACGACACTCACGTGGCGCTGCTCCTCTTCGCTCCGGCGGTGGTTCCGTTCCGTACGGATGCGACGGTCGTCCTGCTCAGGCTCTCATCAGTCGTACTCACCGCTGCCCCAGTCGCGCTCAAGCCTTCACCAGCCCCTGCCGCGCGGCTCCGCCCAGCGCCAGGTAGACGTCCTCCAGGCTGGGCGTGGCGAGGGTGAAGTCGTCGAGGGCGGAGAAGGCGGCCCCGCCGGTGACGGTGGCGACGACCGCGCGTGCCTCGTCGGGGGCGAGCCGCAGTGTCCAGCGGCGGCCCGACTCGACGACCCGGTCCTGGAGCGCGGCGACCTCGGGAACGTGCAGCGGCGCAGCGTCCCGCCACACCAGGTCGACCCGGACCTCCCCGGCGACCTGCTCCTTGAGTCCGGTGGGGGTGTCGCAGGCGATCACCCGGCCCCGGTCGAGGACGGCGACCCGGTCGAGCACGGTCTCGGCCTCGATGACGTTGTGGGTGACCAGCAGCACGGTCGTCCCGTGCTCGGCCCGTCGCCGGTCGACGGCGGACCAGACCGCCCGCCGCGCCACCGGGTCCATCCCGGTGGTCGGCTCGTCGAGCACGAGCAACGGCCGCGCGCCCACGAGGGCGGCGGCGAAGCAGGCGAGCCTGCGCTGACCGCCCGACAGCTTCTTCAACGGCCGCCCGGCGAGCTCGGTCAGGCCCAGTTCCTCCAGTACGGCGTCCCGCTCGGCCCGCGCCACGCGCACGTCCAGGCCGCGCAGCCGTCCGGTGGTCTCGGCGGCGAGGGAGACGGTGAGCTCGTCCAGGGCGGTCGACTCCTGCCCGAGGTAGGCGAGGATCCGCGCGGCCCGTTCCGGGTGCCGCACGATGTCGTGCCCGAGGATCTCCACACTGCCGCGATCGGGCCGCATCAGCCCGGTGAGCTGCCGTACGAGGGTGGTCTTGCCGGCGCCGTTCGGCCCGAGCAGGCCGAAGATCTCACCGCGCCGGATGTCCAGCCGTACATCGTCGGTGGCGCGCACCTCGGGGGTGGCCGGGGTGCCCCGCCGGCCCCGTACCGCGGGATAGGTCTTGGTCAGTCCGCGCACAGCACACACGACATCACCACAGGGCCGAAGTGCCGGTGCCGCGCGCTTACTCACAAGGGATGAGACTACGGGGTCGGGCCGCCGGGCCCGTCCTTGGGGCGGCGTATGTGCCGTTTCACTCCCCCGCGGACGCGTGTTCGGCCGCCGTCCGCACGTCGATCTCCCGCCAGAACCCGGCCCGGATCGCGTACCGGTCGTGCTCGTCGATCTGGTCGTCCTTGTGGGCCAGCAGCCCGAACCGGGCCGCGTACCGCAGCAGCTCCCCGTCGATGCGGTGCGGGATCCGCGGGTACATCCCGGAGAGTTTCTGAAGATGGCTCTGGTCGCCCAGCCGCCCCATCCAACGCCGCGCGAACACCTGTCCGACCTCGTAGGGGTCGCCGCCGACGGTGGTGATGTCCTCCTCGCGGTCGGCCCATCGCTGCTCCGCCGTGGTCACCTGGGCCAGCGTCGGCATGGAGGCGACCTCGGGCGGCTCGGCCGCGATGCCGGGGCGGTCCACCCACCCCTTGTCGGAGGACCACCGCAGGGTCGCCCCGGCGGGCTGCGCGGGGGGCTGCACGCCCGGGGCGCGCAGGGCGGCCAGGTCCTTCGGCGTGGGCACGCCCTTCGGCGCCGGGACCCGCTCCTGCGCGCCGTTCTCCCTCACGGCCGGCGTCGGGTGCTCGCGCTCCTCGGCGGGCCGCTCGGACGGGGCGAGCGCGGAGTCGGGCAGCGGCGCGGAGAGGATCGCGGCGATCTCGGGCCGCGGTGCCGGCGGCGGCGCGCAGATCCCGCCGAGCTCCTTGGCGCGGACGGCCTTGGTGATCCAGGTGCGGTCCAGGACGCGCCGCTCGTCGGCCTCGGCGACCAGGTCCTCGGACTGGTTGTAGTCGCCGTCGGCGGCCTGCACGGCCCACAGGTGGACGGCCACGCCGTGTTCCTTGGCGGCCATCATGCCCGGCAGCAGATCGCCGTCCCCGGTCACCAGCACCACGTCGGAACAGGCCCGGTTGCGGGCGAGTTCGGTCAGCTCGGCGTGCATGGCGGCGTCCACGCCCTTCTGGGCCCAGCGTCCGTCGCTGCGGGTCAGGGCACCGAGCCGCACGGTCACCCGGGGCATCACGCGCAGCCTGCGGTGTTCGGGCTGCGGGACGCGGTCGGGGGCGCCGTCGAACCAGTAGATGCGCAGCAGGGGGCGTTCGGTGTCCGATTCCGCCCGTTCTCGCAGGCCCTGGATGAGGGCGGTGTGATCGACGGTGATCCGGGACCGGGAGGGCTCTCCGGCGAGAAGAGAGGCGGCGGCCCCCAGCAGATACCCGGCGTCCACCAGGACGATGCAGCGGTCCACGCGATCCACCCTCTTTCCGGGAGGTTTGCTTCGGGCTTCCTTCGAGTCTGCCCGACCGCGCGAAGGTTAACGGCCGGGACTCGATCTTCGGCGTGGCGTTTCGGAGTGCCCTGCTCGAACGAGCGCCGTCACAGCCGGTAATTGTCCGACATGCGTTCTTTGTCGGGCTATGTGAATCTGGTCGCGGCCCTGGCCCCTACATCCCCACAGGAGGCATCACCATGGCCAAGAACAAGAACCGTGACCGAAAGCAGCCGCAGACCGAGCGCGGACAGCAGCAGGCCCCGCACTCCTCGACGGAGACGACGGCCGAGCCGCGGATGTCCCCGATGACGCCCGGCGAGGTCGCGCGCAAGGACAAGCGCAAGAGGTTCGGTCACAACTGACATCTTCATAACGGGCCGTCGAAGCCCAGGCACATGACGAGGGGCGCACCCGACACGCGGATGCGCCCCTCTCGCACGTCTCGGCTCAGCCGGCCAGGCAGGACGGTCCGAGCAGCACCTTCAGGTCGCCGAAGAGCGCCGGGTCGGGCTTGACCCGGTGCCGGTCCAGGCGCAGCACGGTCGTCTTGGTCGGGCCCTGGAGCTTGATCCGGACCTCGCTGTCGCCCCGGTGGTGGCTGAGGATCTCGCCGAGGCGGCTGACCATCGGCGGGGTGACCCGGGTGGCCGGGATGGTGAGGATCACGGGCGCGTTGGTACCGGCGTTCGACAGGTCGGGGACCTGCAGCTCCATCGCGACCAGCCGCGGGACGTCCTCGCGCTTGTCCAGGCGGCCCTTGACGAACACCACCGCGTCCTCGACGAGCTGGGTCGACACCAGCTGGTAGGTGGCCGGGAAGAACATGCACTCGATGGAACCGGCCAGGTCCTCGACGGTGGCGATGGCCCAGGCATTGCCCTGCTTGGTCATCTTGCGCTGGAGGCCCGAGATGATGCCGCCGATGGTGACGACCGCGCCGTCCCCGTGCTCCCCTCCGGTGAGCTGGGCGATGCCCGCGTCGGCCTTGTCCGACAGCACGTGCTCCAGGCCGAAGAGCGGGTGGTCGGAGACGTACAGACCGAGCATCTCCCGCTCCTGGGCGAGCAGATACGTCTTGTCCCACTCGTCGGTGGAGAACTCGACGTCGAGGCCGAAGCCGGGCTCGCTGCTCTCCTCCTCGCCCATGCCGCCGAAGAGGTCGAACTGGCCCTCGGCCTCCTTGCGCTTGACCGCGACCACGTTGTCGATCATCGGCTCGTACTGCGCGGTCAGGCCCTTGCGGGTGTGGCCCAGGGTGTCGAAGGCACCCGCCTTGATCAGCGACTCGGTGGTGCGCTTGTTGCAGGCCACCGCCTCGACCTTGTCGAGGTAGTCGGGGAAGGAGGCGTACTTGCCCTTGGCCTTGCGGCTCCTGATGATCGAGTCGACGACGTTCGTGCCGACGTTCCGCACGGCCTCCAGGCCGAAGAGGATCACGTCGTCGCCCTGGGCGGCGAAGTTGTGCACCGACTCGTTGACGTTCGGCGGGAGCACCTTGATGCCCATGCGGCGGCACTCGTTGAGATAGATCGCCGACTTGTCCTTGTCGTCCTTGACCGAGGTCAGCAGGGCGGCCATGTACTCGGCGGGGTGGTTGGCCTTCAGGTAGGCGGTCCAGTACGAGACCAGTCCGTACGCGGCCGAGTGGGCCTTGTTGAAGGCGTAGCCGGCGAACGGGACCAGCACGTCCCACAGGGCCTGGATGGCCTCGTCGCTGTAGCCGTTCTTGCGGGCACCGGCCTGGAAGATGGTGAAGTTCTTCGCCAGCTCGTCGGGCTTCTTCTTGCCCATCACGCGGCGCAGGATGTCGGCCTCGCCGAGCGAGTACCCGGCGATGATCTGCGCGGCCTTCTGCACCTGCTCCTGGTAGACGATCAGGCCGTAGGTGACGGCCAGGACCTCTTCCAGGGGCTCCTCCAGCTCCTTGTGGATCGGAGTGATCTCCTGGAGCTTGTTCTTGCGCAGCGCGTAGTTCGTGTGCGAGTCCATGCCCATCGGGCCGGGACGGTAGAGCGCCGAGACGGCGGAGATGTCCTCGAAGTTGTCGGGCTTCATCAGGCGCAGCAGCGAGCGCATGGGGCCGCCGTCGAACTGGAAGACACCGAGGGTCTCACCGCGCTGGAGCAGCTCGAAGGTCGTCGGATCGTCGAGCGGGAGGGCCAGCAGGTCGAGTTCGATGCCCTTGTTGGACTTCACCATCTTGACGGCGTCGTCCATGATCGTCAGGTTG
Organism: Streptomyces sp. NPDC002779; assembly: GCF_042888685.1. NCBI lineage: Bacteria > Bacillati > Actinomycetota > Actinomycetes > Kitasatosporales > Streptomycetaceae > Streptomyces > Streptomyces sp. NPDC002779. Next base: position 162,347 of record NZ_JBIAQC010000007.1, on the reverse strand, counting down.
CGCAGGCCGAGGAAGTCCATCTTCAGCAGGCCGAGCGACTCGCACTGCGGGTAGTCCCACTGCGTGATGGTCACGCCGTCGGTGTGCCGCACCCAGATCGGGGCGTGGTCCACGATCGGCTCGCTGGACATGATGACGCCGGCGGCGTGCACGCCCATCTGCCGGACCAGGCCCTCGACGCCCTTGGCGGTGTCGATGACCTTCTTGACGTCCGGCTCGTTCTCGTACATCGCGCGGATCTCGCCGGCCTCGCTGTAGCGCGGGTGCGAGGGGTTGGTGATGCCGTCGAGGTCGATGCCCTTGCCGAGGACGTCGGCGGGCATCGCCTTGGTGAGGCGGTCGCCCATGGCGTACGGGTATCCCAGCACGCGCGCGGAGTCCTTGATGGCGTTCTTCGCCTTGATCTTGCCGTAGGTGCCGATCATGGCGACCTTGTCGGCGCCGTACTTCTCGGTCACGTACCTGATCACCTCGACGCGCCTGCGCTCGTCGAAGTCGATGTCGACGTCGGGCATGGAGACGCGCTCGGGGTTCAGGAACCGCTCGAAGATCAGTCCGTGCGGGATCGGGTCGAGGTCCGTGATGCCCAGCGCGTACGCGACGATCGAGCCGGCCGCGGAGCCTCGGCCCGGACCGACCGCGATGCCCTGGCTCTTGGCCCACATGATGAAGTCGGCGACGACGAGGAAGTAGCCCGGGAACCCCATCTGGATGATGACGTCCATCTCGTACTCGACCTGCTTCTGCCGGTCCTCGGGGATGCCGCCGGGGAAGCGGCGCTCCATGCCGCGGCGGACCTCCTCCTTGAACCAGGTGACCTCGGTGTAGCCCTCGGGGATGTCGAACTTCGGCATGAGGTTCTTGGCCTCGAACATGCCCGTGGTGTCGACCTGCTCCGCGACCAGGAGGGTGTTGCGGCAGCCCTCCTGCCAGGCGTCCGAGGAGTCGATGGCGTACATCTCCTCCGTCGACTTCAGGTAGTAGCCGGTGCCGTCGAACCTGAAGCGGTCGGGGTCGGAGAGGTTCTTGCCGGTCTGGATGCACAGCAGCGCGTCGTGCGCAGCGGCCTCGTGCGCGTACGTGTAGTGCGAGTCGTTCGTCACCAGGGGCGGGATGCCGAGCTTCTTGCCGATCTCCAGCAGGCCGTCCCGCACCCGGCGCTCGATCTCGATGCCGTGGTCCATCAGCTCCAGGAAGTAGCGGTCCTTGCCGAAGATGTCCTGGTACTCGGAGGCGGCCTTCAGTGCCTCGTCGAACTGGCCCAGGCGCAGCCGGGTCTGCAGCTCGCCGGAGGGGCAGCCGGTGGAGGCGATGAGCCCCTCGGACCACTGGGAGATGGTCTCCTTGTCCATCCGGGGCCACTTCTGCAGCCAGCCCTCGGCGTACGCGTCCGAGGAGAGGCGGAAAAGGTTGTGCAGGCCGGTGGCGTTCGCCGCCCAGATCGTCTTGTGGGTGTAACCGCCCGAACCGGAGACGTCGTCCCGCTTCTGGTGCGGCTGGCCCCACTGGATCTTGCGCTTGTTGCGCCGGGACTCGGGGGCGACGTACGCCTCGATCCCGATGATCGGGGTGACCCCGGCCTTCTTCGCGGAGTGGAAGAAGTCGTACGCGCCGTGGAGGTTGCCGTGGTCGGACATGGCGATATGGGTCATGCCCATCTCATTGCACGCGTTGAACATGTCCTTCAGCCGCGCGGCACCGTCCAGCAGCGAGTACTGGGTGTGGACGTGCAGGTGCGTGAACGGCGGCTTTGACACGGTGGGCCCTCCAGGGGAAACACTCGGCGACAGGCTGGCGGACAGTTCTGGGGTCAGCGTCGAAGTCTATGCCGCGGCACTGACACTCCGCGGGCACTCCGACGTACGGTCGTGCGTTGGACACGACAGAGACGCTGTCGTCCAAGCACCGCACCAGGAGGCACCCAGCGATGTCGGTCCCGAAGCTCAGCGACGAGCGCGGCGAGGAGATCCTCGCCGTCTTCGACACCGCGTTCGGCGAGCTCCTGGCCGCCGACCCGGCCGCGTTCCGTGTGAAGTTCCGCAAGATGGCGGCCTCCGCGTTCGCGTTCTACCGGGGCACGGCGTGCCTCTTCTACCACGACCTCGACGCGGAGAACGCCGGGCGGGGCGGTGGGAAAATACTCAGTGGGCCGTTCCTGGACGAGCGCACCTCGCGCGTGTGGATCCACGGCGACCTGCACGCGGAGAACTTCGGCACGTACATGGACTCCACCGGCCGCCTGATCTTCAACGTCAACGACTTCGACGAGGCCTACGTCGGCCCCTTCACCTGGGACCTCAAGCGCTTCGCCGCCTCCGTGGCGCTCATCGGGTACGCCAAGGCGCTCAGCGACGAGCAGATCACCGACCTGGTCGAGGTGTACGCGGGCGCGTACCGCGAGCGGATCCACGCGCTGGCGACCGGCGCCAAGAGCGACGAGGTGCCGCCGTTCACCCTGGACACCGCCGAGGGGCCGCTGCTGGACGCGCTGCGCGACGCCCGCGCGCTGACCCGGTTCGGGCTGCTGGACTCGATGACCGAGATCCGGGACTTCGAGCGCCGCTTCGCCGCGGGCGGCGGCTCCGTCGAGCTGGACGCCGCCACCCGGTACAAGGTGCTGGCCGCCTTCGACGGCTACCTGGAGACGCTGCCGGAGTCCTCCCTGGCCCGCCCGGACTCCTACCGCGTGAAGGACGTCGTCGGGCGGCGCGGCATCGGCATCGGATCGGCCGGTCTGCCGTCGTACAACATCCTCCTGGAGGGCAACAGCGACGCCCTGGAGAACGATGTCGTGATCTACATCAAGCAGGCCCAGACCCCGGCCGTCTCCCGGCACATCACCGACCCGGCGATCCGTGACTACTTCCAGCACGAGGGCCACCGCACGGTGATCTCCCAGCGCGCGCTCCAGGCGCACGCCGACCCGTGGCTGGGCTGGACCGAGCTGGACGGCTCGGGCCAGCTGGTCGCGGAGGTCTCGCCGTACGCGGTGGACCTGGACTGGGGCGACATAGACGACCCGGAGGAGATCGCGGCGGTCGTCGCCGACCTCGGCCGGGCGACGGCGGCGATGCACGCGGCGGCGGACGACACCTCCGGCGAGTCCCTGGTGCCGTTCTCCACCGAGCGGGCCATCGACGCGGCCATCGCGGCCGACGAGGACGGCTTCAGCGACCTGCTGGTGAGCTTCGCGCACGAGTACGGCGCACGCGCGCGTGCCGACCACCAGACCTTCGTGGACCTCTTCCGCAACGGCCGCATCCCGGGCCTGTGACGCGAGGCCTCACAGGAATCCTTTAGGGATCCCTTACGGCCCCACGTGCCAGACTCTTGCGCGCTATGGACATATCCGGAACCCCGCTACGAGCGCTCCGCGCGGCGCTGTTCACGGCACTCGTCGTGACGCTCAGCACCGCGTCGCACGTGCTGCTGTCCGGGGTCCCGCTGCCGCTGAACACGGTGGCCCTGGTCGCCGCCACCGTGTTCGCCGTCGCCTACGCACTGGCCGGACGCGAGCGCGGCTTCGGCCGGATCGCCGCCCTGCTGATCCCCCTGGAACTGGCCGCCGACACCGTCTTCACCACCGGCCAGCACGCCTGTTACGGCGCCGCGGGCGGCCCCGTCACCGGCCCGTTGCGCTCGGTCGGCCTGGACGTGCTGTGCGGTGACGGCACCCGGGTCGGCACCGCGCTGACCGCGGTGGGCGAGGAGGCCGGCACCGACCGGCTCGCCACGCTGCTCGCCCACGCCGACCCGGGCACCGCCTGGCTGCTGCTCGGCGCGCATCTGGCGGTCGGCCTGCTGGCCGCCGCCTGGCTGCGCCGCGGCGAGCGCGCGCTGGCCCAGCTGCTGCGGGCGGTCGCGGCCACCACCTTCCGGCCGCTGCTGCTGGCGGTCGCCGCCGTGACGGTACGGCCGCCCCGGTCGCCGCGCCGGCTCCCGCGCTTCGTCCGCCGTACCCCCTCCGCCCGTGAGCGGATCCTCGTGCACTCCCTGGGACGGCGTGGACCGCCGTGCTCGGCCGCTGTCGCCTGAGCACCAGCAGTCCACCCCTGTATCCCGCACACCCGATGTGTGCGCTTCCCATGGAGAGAACCCCTATGAGCAAGCGGAACAGCCAGGCCTCGAAGTCGGCGGCACGCGAGCGGCTGCGTATCGAGCGCGAGCGTGCGGCCAAGCGGGCCAAGGTCAAGCGGCAGGTCGTGGTGGCCTGTTCGGTCGTCGGTGTGCTGGCGGTGGCCGGCGGCATCGGCTACGCGGTCGTCCAGTCCAACAAGCCCGGCCACTGGGAGGCCGTGCGGGACGAGAAGGTCGTCGCCCCGGCCAACACCACCGGCACCGACGGCACCACCGTCGTCATCGGCAAGGACAGCGCCGAGAAGACCCTGAAGGTCTACGAGGACCCGCGCTGCCCGGTCTGCGCCTCCTTCGAGCAGACGGTCGGCCCGACCGTCGAGAAGGACGTCGAGGACGGCAAGTACAAGATCCAGTTCGTCGGCGGCACCTTCCTCGACGGCGACCAGCTCGGCGACGGCAAGGTCGGCAGCAACGGCGAGGGCTCCAAGAACGCGATGAGCGCCCTCGGCGCCGCGCTGAACGTCAGCGACGAGGCGTTCCTGCAGTACAAGGCGGCGCTGTACTCGGCGAAGTGGCACCCCGAGGAGTCGGACGACAAGTTCAAGGACGACGACTACCTCATCGAGATCGCCGACTCCGTCGACGCCTTGAAGGACAACACCACGTTCCGGAACGCCGTGACCAACGGCACCTACGACGCCTGGGCGCTCGCCATGTCCAAGACCTTCGACACCAACAAGGACGACGTCACCGGCACCCCGAGCCTCGTGATGGACGGCAAGAGCCTCACCACGGACCAGGGCAACCCCCCGATGACGGTGGAGGAGTTCACCACGCTGGTGGACGCGGCGCTCAAGGCCTGAACCCGCCTACCACGAGACGAAGAGCGGGCGAACTTTTACGAGTTCGCCCGCTCTCGTGCATACCGGTCAGTAACCTGATCGCTCGTGACCAGTCGATACAGATCACCCGAGTCGCTCAACACCCTTGCCCCGCGCCGCCGTACGGTCGTCAAGGCCGCGGCGGCCACCGCTGTTCTGGCCGGCCCGCTCGCCGCCGCGATACCCGCGCGCGCCGCCGCCGACACCCCCGCCTTCCTGCACGGCGTGGCCTCCGGCGACCCGCTGCCCGATGGCGTCCTGCTGTGGACCCGTGTGACCCCCACGCCCGAGGCGATACCCGGTTCCGGGCTCGGCCCGGACACCGAGGTCAGCTGGACCGTCGCCACGGACAAGGCGTTCACGCAGATCGTCGCCAAGGGGTCCACCACCGCCACGGCGGCCTCCGACCACACGGTCAAGGCGGACATCCGCGGCCTCTCCCCCGCCACCGACTACTGGTTCCGCTTCTCCGCGGGCGGCGCCGACTCCCCGGCGGCGCGTACCCGCACCGCGCCGGCGGCGGACGCGGCCGTGCCCAACCTCCGCTTCGGCGTGGTCTCCTGCGCCAACTGGGAGGCCGGCCACTTCTCGGCGTACCGCCATCTCGCGGCCCGCGGCGACCTGGACGCCTGGCTGCACCTCGGCGACTACATCTACGAGTACGGCACCGGCGAGTACGGCACCCGAGACACCGTCGTACGGCCGCACGCGCCCGCGCACGAGATCCTCACGCTCGCCGACTACCGCACCCGGCACGGGCGTTACAAGACCGACCCCGACCTCCAGGCCCTGCACGCTGCCGCGCCGTGCGTGGCGATCTGGGACGACCACGAGATCGCCAACGACGCCTGGTCCGGCGGCGCCGAGAACCACACCGAGGGCGCCGAGGGCAGCTATGCCGCCCGCCGGGACGCCGCCAAGCAGGCCTACTTCGAGTGGATGCCGGTCCGCCCGGCCATCGCCGGCACCACCTACCGCCGACTGCGCTTCGGCAAGCTCGCCGACCTCTCGCTGCTGGACCTGCGCTCCTTCCGCTCGCAGCAGGCGGCCCTCGGCAACGGCTCGGTCGACGACCCGGAGCGCACCCTCACCGGACGCGCCCAGCTCGACTGGCTGAAGGCGGGCCTGAAGTCCTCCGACACCACCTGGCGCCTGGTCGGCAACTCGGTGATGGTCGCGCCGTTCGCCATCGGCTCCCTCTCCGCGGAACTCCTCAAGCCGCTCGCCGAGCTGCTCGGACTGCCGAAGGAGGGCCTCGCCCTCAACACCGACCAGTGGGACGGCTACACGGACGACCGCCGTGAACTCCTGGCCCATCTGCGCTCGAACGCCATCCGCAACACGGTGTTCCTCACCGGCGACATCCACATGGCCTGGGCCAACGACGTGCCGGTGAACGCCGGTACGTACCCGCTGTCCGCCTCGGCCGCCACGGAGTTCGTGGTCACCTCGGTGACCTCCGACAACCTCGACGACATCGTGAAGGCCCCCGAGGGCACGGTCTCCGCGCTCGCCGCGCCGCTCATCCGGGCCGCCAACCGGCATGTCCACTGGGTCGACACCGACCGCCACGGCTTCGGCGTCCTGGACCTCACGGCCGCCCGCGCGCAGATGGACTACTACGTCCTGTCCGACCGCACCAGGGCCGACGCGACGGCGTCCTGGGCCCGCTCGTACCGCACGCGCAGCGGCACGCAGAAGGTCGAGCGGACGTACGACCCCGTGTAAGGACTGGGCGGCCGGCGATCCTACTGAAGGCCCTCGAGGAAGCCGAGCGCCACCCGCCAGGTGGCCTCGGCGGCCTCGGCGTCGTAGTCCGGCAGGTCGGAATCGGTGTAGAGGTGACCGGCCCCGGCGTACCGGTAGATCTCCACGTCGGCGCCGGCTCTGCCCATCTGGAGGTACCAGGCGCTCAGCCAGTCGTCGGTCTCGAACGGGTCCGGCTCGGCGACATGCAGCTGCACCGGCAGCTCGTCCACCGAGGCATTCGCCGCGATGTCGGAAGTGCCGTGCAGGAGCAGCAGGCCGCGCGCCTTGTCGTCGCCGAGGGCGAGGGTCTGCGCGATGGAGGCGCCGAGCGAGAACCCGGCGTAGACCAGGCCCCGCTCGGAATAGGGGGCGGCCGCCAGCACGGCCCGCTTGAGCAGTTCGTCCTTGCCGATCTCGTCCTGGAACGCCATGGCCTCCTCCACCGCATCGAACGTACGGCCCCCGAAGAGGTCCGGCGTCCACACCTCGTGCCCGGCCTCGCGCAGCCGGTGCGCGGCCCGGCCCACCGCGGGGCGCGGACCGAACGTCGAGTGAAAGAGCATGATGTTCATGAGGCCATGGTGCCAGCCGGGTACGACAGCGCAGTGTGCGGCGTCTCACCGGACCGCAGGTTCAGCACCCCTGTGATCCGGTTACGTTCGAAGGCATGGAGAACGTACTCCGCCCACTGATCGTCATCGGCGGCTCGGTCCTGCTCACCCTGCTCATCGGGTGGGCCACCGACCGGCTGCTGTGCAAGGCCGACCACCGGCACCCCGAGACGCCCCTGTGGGGCCTGCTGCGCCGGGGTCGCATCCCCTACCAGCTGGTGCTGTGCACGGCACTGCTGAGAGGGGCCTTCGACTCGGCGCAGGTGCTCCAGGAGCACCGGACCGGGATCGGCCGGGTGCTGGCGCTGGTGCTGATCGGCTCGGCGGCGTGGCTGGTGATCCGGATCGCGGCGGCGATCGTCGAGACGACGTACACCCGGTACGCCCGCGTGCACCGCGATGCGGCCCGGGTCCGGCGGGTCCGGACCCAGGTGACGCTCATCACACGCGTGGTGGCGGCGATCGTCGGCGTGGTCGCGGTGGCCGCGATGCTCCTGACCTTCCCCGCGATGCGCGCGGCCGGCGCCTCCCTGCTGGCCTCGGCGGGCATCCTCGGCATCGTCGCGGGCGTGGCCGCCCAGTCGACGCTGAGCAACATGTTCGCCGGGTTCCAGATCGCCTTCGGTGACATGGTGCGCATCGGGGACACGGTGGTGGTGGACGACGAGTGGGGCACGGTCGACGAGATCACCCTGACCTTCCTCACCGTCCGCACCTGGGACGAGCGCCGCATCACGATGCCCGTCTCCTACTTCACCTCCAAGCCCTTCGAGAACTGGTCCCGGGGCGGCGCCCAGATGACCGGCATCGTCTACTGGCACCTGGACCACTCGGCGCCGGTGGAGCTGATGCGCGAGAAGCTCCGCGACATCCTGCGCGCGTGCCCCGCGTGGGACGGACGGGCCTGCGACCTGACGGTGACGGACAGCACCCCGAGCACCATCCAGGTGCGGGCGCTGGTGACGGCGAAGGACGCGGACGACATCTGGACGGTACGGGTCACGGTCCGCGAACAGATGATCAAGTGGCTGACCACGGCCTACCCGCACGCCCTCCCGCGGGTCAACACGGCGGACGCCGCACTCCCGCCGGGCCTGCCCTTCCCGACCCGCTCGACGGACGGTCACCGGGCCCGGCGTGTCCACGAACCGCCCCGGACGGGCCGCTGAGGCACCGCCGGGGGCGGGTCAGCGCAGGCTGCGTACATCCAGATGCCGCAGCACCCGGTCCACCACCTCGGGATCCGCCCCCGGCTCGCTCCGCGCCGCCAGCACCTCGTGCCTGGCGGCGCTCAGCATCTCCCCCTGGATCCGGCGCACCCGCTTCAGGCGCCGCACCCGCTGCTCGTGGGCCTCCCGCCGTTCCTCCTCGCCCATGTCCGGACTGATCCGCACGCCGATGTCGTAGGCCCGCCGCAGCATCTGCTCGGACAGTTCCTCCGGCAGTTCCTCCACCGACTCGATCTCCCGGAGCCTGCGCTTCGCCGCCTTCGCCGCCCGCACGGCCAGCGCCTTCTCGAACTCCTTCTCGCGTGCCGTGTCCGCCCGCACCCCGAGCCGCCGCACCAGCCACGGCAGGGTCAGCCCCTGCAGCACCAGGGTGCCCATGATCACCCCGAACGCGATGAACACGATCTCGTCCCGGTGGGGAAACGCGGACCCGTCCTCCACCTTCAGCGGGATCGCCAGCGCCAGCGCCACCGACGCCACTCCCCGCATCCCCGACCACCACATGACCACGGTCTCCCGCCAGCTCGTCGGGATGTCCTCGTCGTGGTCCCGCCGGGCGTGCAGCCGTTTCGTCAGCCAGGTGGCCGGCAGCAGCCACAGCAGCCGTACCAGGACGACCACGGCCACGACGGCCCCCGCCCACCCCAGCAGCTCGCCCCAGCGCCCGGAGGCCGTGCGCAGGGCGTTGTGCAGTTCGAGGCCGATCAGCCCGAAGGCCACGCCCGTGACGAGGGTGTCGACGACGTCCCAGAAGGTGTGCCCCGCGAGCCGGGTCATCACGTCGTCCGCGTCGGTGGCGTACTCGGCGAGGAACAGCGCGGCGGTGAGCACGGCCAGCACCCCGGACCCGTGCAGTTCCTCCGCCATCACGTAGGCGGCGTACGGCACCAGCAGCGACAGTCCGATCTGCAGGGTCGCGTCCCCGAGGAGGTCCAGCAGCCGGTTCGCGCCCCAGCCCAGGACGAGCCCGACGATCAGCGCGACCACGGCGGAGAGCACCAGGTCGAGCCCGGCCTCCCAGAACGAGAACGTGCCGCTGACGACGGCCGCGATGGCCACGTGGTAGAGCACGATCGCGGTGACGTCGTTGAAGAGCCCTTCGCCCTCCAGGATGGACACCAGCCGGCGCGGCAGCCCGAGCCGGCTCGCCACCGCGGTGGCGGCGACGGGATCGGGCGGCGCGACCAGCGCGCCGAGCGCGACGGCGGCGGCGACGGGCAGCCCGGGAATGATCGCGCCGGCCACGGCGGCCACGCACACGGTCGTCACGAACACCAGCGCCACGGCCAGCAGGAAGATCGGCCGCACATTGGCGGCGAACTGCCGCCAGGAGGTCCGCCGCACCGCGGCATACAGCAGCGGCGGCAGCAGCAACGGCAGGATCAGGTCGGGCGGCACCTCGACATTGGGCACGAACTCCAGCAGCGCCAGCACGATCCCGAGCAGGGTCATCAGCACCGGCGCCGGCAGGCCCAGCCGCTCCCCCACCGGGACACTCACCACGGCCCCGAGCAGCAGCACGAACAACAGGGCCAACTGATCCACGGTCAGCGCTCCGGCGAGGTCGGTGTCCACAGGGCAGACCCCCAGCCTGCCACGCCCCCGCCCCCACCAGCGCCTTCGGGCCGGTGACCTACACCGCGCGCCGCATCGCCCGGTGCGCGATCCCCGCGTCGGCGAACTCGGGCCCGTACGCCTCGTACCCCAGCCGCTCGTAGAACCCCAGCGCCTGGGTCTGCGCGTGCAGGTCCACCGCCCGGAGCCCCCGCGCGCGTGCCGCGTCCTCGATGCCCCGCACCAGCGCCGCACCGACGCCCAGCCCGCGCGCCGCCTTGGTCACCGCGAGCCGTCCGAGCGAGCCCACGGACAGGTCGTCGCCGACCTTCGCCGCGGCGGCCTCGCCGTACAGCAGGCGTCCGGCCCCGAGCGGCAGCCCGTCCGCCCGCACGGCCAGCACATGCACCGCTACGGCGTCGTAGGCGTCGTACTCCACCTCCTCGGGCACCCCTTGCTCGCCGACGAAGACCTCCCGGCGCACCGCGAAGCACGCCTCACGGTCGGCGGCCTCGGAGGCGACCCGCACGACGTAGGGCTCGGGGGTCATGCGTAGGTCTCCTCGCGCACCTTGTCCAATGCCTGCTGAAGGTCGTCGGGGTACTCGCAGGAGAACTCCGCCCACTGCCCGTCCCCGGGGTGCTCGAAGCCGAGCCGGACGGCGTGCAGCCACTGCCGGGTCAGCCCCAGGCGCTTGGCGAGGGTCGGGTCGGCGCCGTAGGTGAGGTCGCCGACGCAGGGGTGCCGGTGGGCGGCCATGTGGACGCGGATCTGGTGGGTGCGGCCGGTCTCCAGCTTCACATCGAGCAGGGAGGCCGCGCGGAACGCCTCGATGAGGTCGTAGTGCGTGACGGACGCCTTGCCGTCGGCCGTGACCGCCCACTTGTAGTCGTGGTTGGGGTGCCGGCCGATGGGCGCGTCGATGGTGCCGCTGGTCGGGTCGGGGTGGCCCTGGACCAGCGTGTGGTAGCGCTTGTCGACCGTGCGCTCCTTGAACTGGCGCTTGAGCGAGGTGTACGCGTACTCGGACTTGGCGACGACCATCAGGCCCGACGTGCCGACGTCGAGCCGGTGCACGATGCCCTGCCGCTCGGCGGCGCCGGACGTCGAGATCCGGTACCCGGCGGCGGCGAGACCGCCGATCACGGTCGGCCCGGTCCAGCCCGGTGACGGGTGCGCGGCGACGCCCACCGGCTTGACGATCACGACCACGTCATCGTCGTCGTGCACGATCTCCATGCCCTCGACCGGCTCGGCCACCACCTGCACCGGCGCGGGCGCCTGCGGCATCTCGACCTCCAGCCAGGCGCCGCCGCTCACGCGCTCGGACTTGCCGACCACCGTGCCGTCGACGAGCACCTTGCCCGCCGCGGCGAGCTCCGCGGCCTTGGTACGGGAGAAGCCGAACATGCGGGAGATGGCGGCGTCGACGCGCTCGCCCTCCAGGCCGTCCGGCACGGGCAGGGTACGGATCTCGGGAATCGTGCTCACCCGTCGAGTATGCCGGACGGGTGAGACAGTCCCGACCGCGCGCTCAGTCCTTGTGGACGGTGCCGTCCGGGTCGAGGCCCTTGAAGGACAGCAGCACGATCAGGATGCCGCCGCACACGATCGCCGAGTCCGCGAGGTTGAACACGGCGAAGTGCTTGGGCGCGATGAAGTCCACGACCGCGCCCTCGAAGACACCCGGCGAACGGAAGATCCGGTCGGTGAGATTGCCCAGCGCCCCGCCCAGCAGCAGGCCCAGCGCGATGGCCCAGGGCAGGCTGTAGAGCTTGCGGGCGAGCCGGGCGATCACCACGATCACGGCCGCCGCGATCACCGTGAAGATCACGGTGAAGGCCTCGCCGAAGCCGAAGGCCGCACCGGCGTTGCGGATCGCCTCGAACCTCAGCCAGTCCCCGATGATCTCGACGGGCTCGTGGTGCTCCAGCTTCGCCACCACGATCATCTTGCTGATCAGGTCGAGGGCGTACGCGAACGAGGCCACCGCGAACAGCACGGCGATCCGCCGCTTGCCCCGGGACCGCGCTGCGCCGCCGTCCTGCCCCTGAGCACCGGATGACTGCTCCGGCTCGGCCTCAGCCCCGTCCGGGGATTCCGGCGTACCGATGATGCGCTCCGCCTCTGCCACGTGAGTCCCTCAACCTTAGGTACCTGACTGAGGACGAGGGTACGGCACGCCCGACCGGGCCCTCAGTACCGGCGTTCCTGCTTCTGCTTGCACTCCACGCACAGCGTCGCGCGCGGGAAGGCCTGCATACGGGCCTTGCCGATCGCCTTGCCGCAGTTCTCGCACAGACCGTAGGTGCCCGAGTCCAGCCGCTCCAGGGCGCGCTCGGTCTGGGTGAGCATCTCCCGCGCGTTGGCGGCGAGCGCCAGCTGCTGCTCCCGCGTGATGTTCTTCGTGCCGGTGTCGGCCTGGTCGTCGCCGGCGCCGTCCCCCGAGTCCCGCATCAGCCCGGCGAGCGCCTGCTCGGAGGCGGTGAGCTCGTTCCTGAGCCGCTCCCCCTCGGACAGCAGCTCGGTGCGCGCCTCCTCGACCTCCTCGGGGGTCCAGGGGTCCTCACCGGGGCGCACCGCGAGCTCGCCGGGCTCCGCCGCGGCGACCCGCGCCTTGGGAACGGCGGTCGTGGCCGCCGTGGCCGTGCCAGGAGTCTTCTTCGCAACCACTGTCGTGGCTCCCGTCTGCTCCGCGGCCTCGGCCGCGCCCGCCTTCTTGGCCGTACTCTTCTTCGAGCGGCCTACGGCACGCTCGTGACCTGCGACCTTCCCCCCACCGGCCTCCCGCACGCCGGCCGGACCATCCACGTTCAGCCCCGCACCCTCCCTCTCCCCAACCAACCCCTCCTCACCCCCAGCGACGCCCTCGCCGCCCGGCACCTTCTTGACCGACGCCTTCTTGGCCGAGGCTTTCTTGGCCGGTGCTTCCTCAGCCCCGATCCCTTCAGCCACGGCCTCCTCGGCCGCGGTCTCCGTCGCTACGGCCTTCTTGGCGACCGTCTTCCTCACCGCCACCTTCTCGGCCGACGCCTCCTTGACCCGGGTCTCCCCAGCCACGACCCCCATGGCCGACGCCTCCTCGGCCCCGGCCCCCTCGGCCGCGGTCTTCTGCGCTACGGCCTTCTTGACGACCGTCTTCTTCACCGCCACCTTCTTGGCGGACGCCTCCTTGACCGGGGTCTCCTCAGCCACAGCCCTCTTTGCCGGTGCCTCATCGGCCCCGATCCCCTCAGCCACGGTCTTCTCGGCCCCGCCCCCCTCAGCCCCGGCCATCTCGGCCGCAGCCTTCTTCGCTACAGCCTTCTTGGTGGCCACGTTCTTCGCCGCCACCTTCTTGGCCGCCGTCTTCTTCCCGGCCGTCTCCTTCAGCGCCGCCTTCCGCGCCGCCGGTCTCTCCGCCGCCCCCTCCTCGTCCGCCTGCTTCCCCGGTGCCGCCCGCGAAGCCATCGCCCTCTTGGCGGCGGTCTTCCCGGCGGCGTTCTCCTTGGCGGCACTCTTCTTGGCCGCGCTCTTCGTAGCCACGGCCTTCTTCACGGCCTTCTTCCCCGCCGCAACCTTCTTCACGGCCGTCTTCCCCGCCACGGCCCTCTTCACGGCCTTCTTCCCCGTCGCAACCTTCTTCGCGGCCTTCTTCCCCGCCCCGGCCGCGCCCTCGTCGGTGCCATCCCCCCGCCCCGTCCTCACCCGCTTGAGAGCCTCCCCCGACCGCCCGGCGGACGCCCCCCGCGTGCTCTTCTTCCCGCTCACATCCTTGGCCGCACCGCCGGAGGCACCCGTGGCCCTGCCGGACGCCGACTGCTGTACGGCGGTCTTCTTCGCCACCATGGCCGCGGCCCCTTCACATATTGTGATCTTGCACGCGAATCGTGCTGGGACGATAAATCGACTTGAGTCCCGCGGCAATGGGGCACACCGCCCGATTCGCCCGCCTCGCGGATGCCGCGCGGCCGACCTGCATGCGTACTGCCCAGCTCCCCGCCGGGTAATCCGCCGGGCCGGCCGCCCCGGAACCCGAACCCGCGCACCGCGCCATTCGGGTCACCGCAGGCCACCCCCGGCCCCCACCCCGGGACGCCGGAAAACCGGTCGGCCGCTGTCCCCGCGGCGCCGTACACTGGGCGCAGCGAGAAGCGTGGATGGGGACGAGTAGCGGCGTACGCAGCCCAGAGCGACCCGGGGACGGTGGAAGCCCGGGGGCGAGCGCGACGTGAAGATCACCCCGGAGCCGCCGGAAGAACGCCCCGCAAGGGCCAGTAGACCCGGCATCGCGACCCCAATGAGGGGGCTCACCGAGGCACACCAGCCGTCGGCGGGCCAAGGAGGGTGGTACCGCGGGAGCGCGCCGAAGACGGCGCAACGACAGACGTAGCTCTCGTCCCTCCGGACGGAAGGCAGCAAGTCCGCCGGAGGAAGCCCGCTGATGACACAGCCGACGTACCGCCAGGTGCCCGCCCAGGTCGACCTGCCCGCGCTCGAACACGCGGTGCTCGACTTCTGGCGCGAGCAGAAGATCTTCGCCAAGAGCCTGGAGCAGTCCGAGGGCCGCCCCGAGTGGGTGTTCTACGAGGGCCCGCCCACCGCCAACGGCATGCCCGGCGCCCACCACATCGAGGCCCGCGTCTTCAAGGACGTCTTCCCCCGCTTCCGCACCATGCGCGGCTACCACGTGGCCCGCAAGGCCGGCTGGGACTGCCACGGCCTCCCGGTGGAGCTGGCGGTCGAGAAGGAGCTCGGCTTCAGCGGCAAGAAGGACATCGAGGCGTACGGCATCGCCGAGTTCAACGCCAAGTGCCGTGACTCCGTGCTGCGCCACACCGACGCCTTCGCCGAGCTGACGACCCGCATGGGCTACTGGGTCGACCTCGAAGAGGCCTACGTCACGATGGACCCCGAGTACATCGAGTCCGTCTGGTGGTCGCTGAAGGAGATCTTCAACAAGGGCCTGCTGGTCCAGGACCACCGGGTCGCGCCCTGGTGCCCGCGCTGCGGCACCGGCCTGTCCGACCACGAACTGGCGCAGGGCTACGAGACGGTCGTCGACCCGTCCGTGTACGTCCGTTTCCCGCTCACCTCCGGTCCGCTGGCCGGCCGGGCCGCGCTCCTGGTCTGGACGACGACGCCCTGGACCCTCGTCTCCAACACCGCGGTCGCCGCCCACCCCGAGGTCACCTACGTCGTCGCGACCAACGGCGAGGAGCAGCTCGTCGTCGCCGAGCCGCTCGTCGCCAAGGCCCTCGGCGAGGGCTGGGAGACCACCGGCCAGTCCTTCACCGGCGCCGAGATGGAGCGCTGGACCTACCAACGCCCCTTCGAGCTGATCGAGTTCCCGGAGACCGACGGCGGAACCCATTACGTGGTCAACGCCGACTACGTCACCACCGAGGACGGCACGGGTCTGGTCCACCAGTCCCCCGCGTTCGGTGAGGACGACCTCAAGGTCTGCCGCTCCTACGGTCTGCCCGTGGTCAACCCCGTCCGCCCGGACGGCACCTTCGAGGAGGACGTCCCCCTGGTCGGCGGCGTCTTCTTCAAGAAGGCGGACGAAAAGCTCACCGAGGACCTGCAGCAGCGCGGCCTCCTCTTCCGGCACATCCCGTACGAGCACAGCTACCCGCACTGCTGGCGCTGCCACACCGCGCTCCTCTACTACGCGCAGCCCTCCTGGTACATCCGCACCACGGCGGTGAAGGACCGTCTCCTCCAGGAGAACGAGAACACCAACTGGTTCCCGGACACGGTCAAGCACGGCCGCTTCGGCGACTGGCTGAACAACAACATCGACTGGGCGCTGTCCCGCAACCGCTACTGGGGCACCCCGCTGCCGATCTGGCGCTGCGAGGACGACCACCTCACGGTCGTCGGCTCCCGCGCGGAACTCACCGAGCTGACCGGCACCGACCAGTCGGCCCTCGACCCGCACCGCCCGTACATCGACGACGTCACCTTCGACTGCCCGCAGTGCGCCAAGACGGCCACGCGCGTGCCGGAGGTCATCGACGCCTGGTACGACTCGGGTTCGATGCCGTTCGCGCAGTGGGGCTACCCGTACAAGAACAAGGACCTGTTCGAGTCCCGCTACCCGGCGCAGTTCATCAGCGAGGCCATCGACCAGACCCGCGGCTGGTTCTACACGCTGATGGCGGTCGGCACCCTCGTCTTCGACAAGTCCTCCTACGAGAACGTGGTCTGCCTCGGCCACATCCTCGCCGAGGACGGCCGCAAGATGTCCAAGCACCTGGGCAACATCCTCCAGCCGATCCCGCTGATGGACCAGCACGGCGCCGACGCGGTGCGCTGGTTCATGGCGGCCGGCGGCTCCCCGTGGGCGGCCCGCCGCGTGGGCCACGGCACGATCCAGGAGGTCGTCCGCAAGACCCTCCTCACGTACTGGAACACGGTCGCCTTCCAGGCCCTGTACGCCCGTACGTCGAACTGGGCGCCCTCCGAGGCGGACCCGGCCCCCGCCGACCGCCCGGTCCTGGACCGCTGGCTGCTGTCCGAACTGCACGCTCTCACCGACCAGGTGACCCAGTCCCTGGAGGCGTACGACACCCAGCGGGCCGGCAAGCTGCTCTCGGCGTTCGTCGACGACCTGTCGAACTGGTACGTCCGCCGCTCGCGGCGCCGCTTCTGGCAGGGCGACAAGGCCGCGCTGCGCACCCTGCACGAGGTCGTCGAGACGGTCACCAAGCTGATGGCCCCGCTGACCCCGTTCATCACCGAGCGGGTCTGGCAGGACCTGATCGTCCCGGTCACCCCGGGCGCGCCCGAGTCGGTCCACCTCGCCTCCTGGCCGGAGGCGGACCTGTCCGCCATCGACCCGGAGCTGTCGAAGCAGATGGTCCTGGTCCGCCGGCTCGTGGAGCTGGGCCGTGCCACACGCGCGGAGTCGGGGGTCAAGACGCGTCAGCCGCTGCGGCGCGCGCTGATCGCGGCGACCGGCTTCGGCGCCCTCAGCCCCGAGCTGCACGCCCAGATCACCGAGGAGCTGAACGTCGAGTCGCTGGCGTCCCTCTCCGAGGTCGGCGGCAGCCTGGTGGACACGACCGCGAAGGCCAACTTCCGGGCCCTGGGCAAGCGGTTCGGCAAGCGCGTCCAGGACGTGGCGAAGGCCGTCGCGAACGCCGACGCGGCCGCGCTCTCCCTGGCCCTGCGCGAGGGCACGGCGTCGGTCGAGGTCGACGGTGAGACGATCACCCTCGCCCCGGACGAGGTGATCATCACCGAAACCCCGCGCGAGGGCTGGTCGGTGGCGTCCGACTCGGGCGCGACGGTCGCCCTGGACCTGGAGATCACCGAGGAGTTGCGCCGCGCGGGACTGGCCCGTGACGCGATCCGCCTGATCCAGGAGGCCCGCAAGAACAGCGGCCTCGACGTGGCCGACCGGATCGCCCTGCGCTGGACGGCGACGGACCCGGCGACGGTCGCGGCCCTGTCGGAGCACGCGGACCTCATCGCCGACGAGGTCCTGTCGACGGACTTCGCCCAGGGCGAGGCGGACGCCGGCTACGGCTCCCCCTTCACCGACGAGGGGCTGTCCCTGACGTTCCGCCTGCGCAAGGCGTAACCGGCACGAGAAGGGCCCTGTCTCCCGAGCGGAGGCCGGGCCCTTCTGTGCACCTCACCGCCTCAGCCGTCAACGCGAGTAAAAGGGGCGAGCCCCGGACCGGAGTCCGGGGCTCGCCCCTTTGAACGCTGCCGACGCCTGAGGCGTACTACTGGCCGTCAGTTGTCGTCCTCGTCGATCAGGAACCCGCGCATCGGCGAGGGAGCCTGACCCATCGGGGACGGGCCCTGCGGACGGACCGGAGCCATCGGCTGGGTCATCGCGGGCGACATCTGCTGCTGGCTGCCGTAGGACGGGCCGGCCTGGCCGGGGCCGCCGCCCATGCCCTGGTTGCCGCCATAGGACGGGGCGCTCGCACCGGCGGGAGCCATCGACGGCGCCGGGGACGGCGGCAGCGAGGCGGTGGCCGGGGTGCGCGGCGGGGCCAGCGAGTCGTCGGCCTGGGTCTCCAGCTGACGCAGCTGCGACTCCAGGTAGGACTTCAGCCGGGTGCGGTACTCGCGCTCGAAGCCGCGCAGGTCCTCGACCTTGCGCTCCAGCGTGGCGCGAGCGGACTCCAGGGAGCCCATCGCGACGCGGTGCTTCTCCTGCGCGTCCCGCTCCAGGGCGTCGGCCTTGGCACGGGCGTCACGCTCGAGACCCTCGGCACGCGAACGCGCCTCGCCGACGATCTTGTTGGCCTCGGAACGGGCCTCGGCGATCGCCTGGTCGGCGGTCTGCTGGGCCAGCGAGAGGACACGGGCGGCGCTGTCGCCGCCGGGGCCCTGACCGGGGCCGCCCATCGGACCGCCCATGGGGCCGCCCATCGGACCGCCCATGTGCTGCTGCATCGAGGGCTGGCCCATGGGACCGGGACCCTGACCCATCGGACCGGGACCCTGCGGGCCACCCTGTCCGCCGGGACCGGCGGGCAGCTGCGGGGCACCGCTCGGCAGCTGGGGCGGGCCGCCCATGGGGCCGCCCATCTGCTGCTGCGGCGGGCCCGATATGCCGGCCGGCACCGGGGCGCCCGGGCCGCGCATGCCCTGCTGCGGCATACCGCCCTGCTGGGGCATACCCTGCTGCTGCATGCCACCCTGCTGCTGCATACCGCCCTGCTGCTGCATGCCACCTTGCTGGGGCATACCCTGCTGCTGGTCCTGCGGCTCCGGGGGCTTGCGCATGTTCTGCTGGTTCTGGGCAGCAGCGCGCGTGGCCGCGGCCAGCTTGGCGCGCAGGTCCTCGTTCTCGCGGAGCAGGCGGGTCAGTTCGGCTTCGACCTCGTCGAGGAAGGCATCGACCTCGTCCTCGTCATAGCCTTCTCGGAGGCGGACGGTCGTGAACTGCTTGTTCCGCACGTCCTCGGGGGTCAACGGCATCTCTTCACCTCAACGTAGTCGTCGGCATTCGGCAAGACGGTAGTTCACATCGCTCACAGCCGGCTCACGATCGAGATCAGGATGTAGACGATGATCATCAGTACGAAGAAGGACAGGTCGAGCGCCACGCCCCCGAGACGCAGCGGCGGAATGAACCGCCGCAGAAGCTTGAGCGGTGGATCAGTGACAGTGTAGGTGGCCTCCAGAACGACCACCATCGCCTTGCCGGGTTGCCACGAGCGGGCGAACTGGAAGACATAGTCCATGACCAACCGGAAGATCAGCACGATGAGGAAGCACATCAGCGCGATATAGACGACATCCAGGACCACGCTCATGACCCTTGCTTCCCTCTCCCCATGTTCCGTGCTGCTGCGGTACTGCGTTGTGTTGCTCTGTACTGCTGATCCGGTTGTGCGTCTCAGCTCTGGTTGAAGAACCCGCCCTCTGCGATACGGGCCTTGTCCTCCGCCGTGACATCGACGTTAGCAGGCGACAACAGGAACACCTTCTGCGTCACCCGCTCGATGCTGCCGTGAAGACCAAACACCAAACCGGCCGCAAAGTCGACAAGTCGCTTCGCGTCTGTGTCATCCATCTCAGTCAGATTCATGATCACCGGGGTGCCCTCACGGAAGTGTTCCCCGATGGTACGGGCCTCGTTGTAGGTCCGCGGGTGAAGCGTGGTGATCCGGTACGGCTCTCGTTCCGACACGACCTTGGGCATGATCACCGGCGCGTTCTTCTCCAGGCTCTGGCGTTCTTGTGTGATGGATGCCACGGGCGCGATACGCGCGGGGCGCCCGGATTCCGCGCCCAGCGAAGCGGCGTGGGACACCGGTTCGCGCTGCACGGACGGCTGCACCACTCGTACCGATTCGTCCCTTTGGGACTGATGTGAACCGTGCGACTGGTGCGACGGCTCGTGCCGTCGGTGGTCCCGCTCGGGCTCAGGGTCGAGTTCGGGTTCGAAGTCGTCGTCGGGATCAAAACCGCGGCCGTCGTACCCATCGTCCTCCACGAGGCCGAGGTAGACCGCCATCTTGCGCATCGCGCTGGCCATTCTCTGAGTCCTCCGCTCTGTGGTGGATCGGCTGACGACTGCCAAGTGCCCGCGATCCACGAGGTCGTTCCGCCCGCTGTTCAGCGGTAATGACCATATTTTCTGCTGTGGTCCGACTTCCTGGCGACGTTACCCGAGCCTCGGGCGGACTCCGAGTACCGCGGTACCGACGCGCACATGTGTCGCTCCGGCCGCCACGGCCTGTTCGAGGTCCGCACTCATACCTGCCGAGACCATGTTCGCAGCCGGATGAGCTCGGCGCAGGTCGGTCGACAAATCCATCAACCGCTCGAACGCCGCCCGTTCACGTCCCGCGTACTCCCCGGTCAAGGGTGCGACCGTCATCAGTCCGTCGACCCGCAGCCCCGGCGCCCCGGCGATCAGGTCGGCCAACTCCGCGATGCCGCCCGGCGCCACCCCGCCCCGCTCCCCCCGCTCACGCTCACCGGCGTCGAGCGCGACCTGGATGAGACAGCCCACCTCGCGCTCCGCCCGTACCGCCTCCTTCGAGAGGGCCGTCACCAGCTTGGAACGGTCGACGGACTGCACGAGATCCGTGTAACCGACCACCGATCGCACCTTGTTGGTCTGCAACTGCCCCACGAAATGCCAAGTAAGCGGCAGTTCCGAGCATTCGGCGGCCTTCGGTGCCGCGTCCTGGTCCTTGTTCTCGGCGACATGGCGCACACCGAGCTGCGACAGGATCCGCACATCGCTCGCGGGGTAGGTCTTGGTGACCACGATCAGGGTCACCTCCTCGCGCTTGCGCCCGGCGGCCACGCACGCCGCGGCGATGCGCTCCTCCACCTTCGCCAGATTCCCGGCGAGTTCGTCCCTGCGTTCCGTCATGCCCATCAGTCCAGCCAGACATAGCCCGCGAGCCGGCCCGTGGTCCGGTCGCGGCGGTACGAGAAGTGGTCGCCCGACTCACGCGTGCACACCGGCGACCGCTCCCGGTCGCGCACCCCGAGCCGTTCGAGCTGCGCGTGCACCCCGGCGGTCACATCGACCGCGGGCGTACCCCAGCTCGTCTCGGCGTGCGCCGCCGGTTCGACGGCGGCGACCTCGGCGCGCATCTCCTCCGGCACCTCGTAGCACCGGCCGCAGACGGCGGGCCCGGTGCGGGCGACGATCCGGGACGGCTCGGCGCCCAGTTCCGTCATCGCGCGCAGCGCGGCGGGGACGACTCCGGCGACCATGCCGGGCCGGCCGGCGTGGGCCGCCGCGACCACCTTGGCGACGGGGTCGGCGAGCAGCACCGGGGTGCAGTCGGCGGTGAGAACGGCGAGGGCCAGACCCCGCTCGGCGGTGACGATCGCGTCGACCTCCGCCACGGGCCGGTCCTCCCAGGGCCGGTCGACCACCACGACGTCGTTGCCGTGCACCTGGTTCATCCAGACGACCCGGCCCGCGTCGAGTCCGAGCGACTTGGCCGCCAGCTCGCGATTGGTCCGTACGGCGCCGGGGTCGTCGCCGACCGCCCCGCCGAGATTGAGCTCCTCGTACGGAACGGCGCTCACCCCGCCCCACCTGTCGGTGAAGGCGAAGCGCGCGCCGCTCACGGTGTCGCGCTGTCCTATCACTTCAGGAAGTCCGGCACATCCAGCTCCTCGGCCGCGCTGTCCGAGTAGGACCGGGACGGCGGGACCGGCGGGGCGGCCGGGAGGTCGGCGGCCGGCTCGGGAGCGGGCGCCGGCTCCTCCTTCGGCGTGACGCTGCCGAGCGAGCCGAAGGACGGACGGCTCTCGGTCTGCCGTACCGGAGTGGGCTCCTCGCGCTTGGCCGAGGACGAGCCGAGGACGGTGTCCCGCTTGGAGGGCGGCTGGCCGCCGTCGAAGCCGGCCGCGATCACGGTGACCCGGACCTCGTCGCCGAGGGCGTCGTCGATCACCGCGCCGAAGATGATGTTGGCCTCGGGGTGGGCGGCCTCGCTGACCAGCTGGGCGGCCTCGTTGATCTCGAACAGACCGAGGTCGGAACCGCCGGAGATGGAGAGCAGCACGCCCCGGGCGCCGTCGATGGACGCCTCCAGCAGCGGCGAGGAGATCGCCATCTCGGCCGCGGCCACCGCGCGGTCGTCGCCGCGGGCCGAGCCGATGCCCATGAGGGCCGAACCGGCCTCGGACATGACCGACTTGACGTCGGCGAAGTCGAGGTTGATCAGACCGGGCGTGGTGATGAGGTCGGTGATGCCCTGGACACCGGAGAGCAGGACCTGGTCGGCCGACTTGAAGGCGTCGAGCACCGAGACCTGGCGGTCCGAGATGGACAGCAGCCGGTCGTTCGGGATGACGATGAGGGTGTCGACCTCTTCGCGGAGCTCGGCGATGCCGTCCTCGGCCTGGTTCGCGCGGCGCCGTCCCTCGAAGGTGAACGGGCGCGTGACCACGCCGATGGTGAGGGCGCCGAGCGAGCGGGCGATGTTGGCCACGACGGGCGCGCCGCCGGTGCCGGTGCCGCCGCCTTCACCGGCCGTCACGAAGACCATGTCGGCCCCCTTGAGGACCTCCTCGATCTCCTCGCGGTGGTCCTCGGCGGCCTTGCGGCCGACGGCCGGGTTGGCTCCGGCGCCGAGTCCGCGGGTGAGTTCACGGCCGACGTCGAGCTTGACGTCGGCGTCGCTCATCAACAGCGCCTGTGCGTCAGTGTTGATGGCGATGAACTCGACGCCCTTGAGACCGACCTCGATCATCCGGTTGATGGCATTGACACCACCGCCGCCGACACCGATGACTTTGATGACTGCGAGGTAGTTCTGCGGTGCTGCCACGTCGAAGGCCTCTCGCCTCGAGTTACGTGTCGCCGCTTCGCGGTTGCCCGCGATCCGACGACTGATGCCGAATGGGACGGTCCGTATCGCCGACCCGAACCCTAACGTTGAAGTTTAGGGTTACCAGTGTGTCCGTTCCTTGAAGACTTCTGAACAGGACACTAAGTCGACAAGTGGCGCCCGTTCAACGAACACGCCGAACCTCCCGTTTTTCTTTTCACCCTATGTGATCAGCCGTAGCAGTGCCCAACCAGGGTGCTGGCCTGCGCTGATGTGCGTCAACTCCCTGATGACGCAGGGGCGGTGGGAACCCCCACATCGAAGTGCCGCGCATCCGGCGAGGCTTTCATCAGAGCCAGGAGTGTGCGAGCCTTCGCCCCGCCCTTCTCGGCGCTGCCCCAGTCGACGGTCCGTCCGTCGGCCAACTCCAGCGAGATGTCGTCGTAGGAACGGACCTTGAGGGTCCGGGTGTCCCGCGCGACGGTGGCCGGAACGGCGCCGGCGACCCGCACCGCCTCGTGCACGAGCCGGCCCTCCCCGAAGCGGCGCAGGCTGGCCGCGGAGGAACTGGACGGGGAGAGCGCCAATTCCAGTGCGGGAACGTCTTTCGGGGCTTCAGAAACTGTGGCGAAGCGGACACCTTTCTTGTCCACTTCGATGAAGTTCTTGCCCTTTCGCACAATCAGAACCGGGGTCCGCTCGGTCACTTCCAGCCCGATTCCATGCGGCCAGGAACGGCCCACGTCGACCGTGTCGATGCGCGGCAGTTTCCGCTTCAGCCGGGCCTCGATGGCGTCGGTGTCGACGGAGGCCAACGGCGATCCGGCCGGGACGTCGGCGGCCTCGCGCACCTGCGCGGGCGTCAGCACCCGGGTCCCCGACACGCTCACCCGCTCCACGCGCAGCCAGCTCGACCCGTACAACACCCAGGCGCCGCCCGCCCCGAACAGCACGAGCGCGACGGCCAGGACGATGATCGTACGAAGCCGATGGGGCCGCACCCGCCGGGCGGGAGGCGGGCCGGACGACTCCTGCTGACGTTCCCCGCGTTCGGCGGTCGTCGATCCGGCCACGCTTCCTGCCCTCCGTCATACGGTCCTAGCGTCGGTGCGAGGCGATCGCCTCGTACACCATGCCGACGAGCAGGTCGTCGGCGTCCCGGCGGCCGAACTCACCGGCGGCGCGGGACATCTCGTACAGCCGGTGCGGGTCGGCGAGCACGGGCAGCACGTTGTGCTGCACCCACTCGGGCGTGAGTTCCGCGTCGTCGACCAGCAGGCCGCCGCCGGCCTTGACCACCGGCTGGGCGTTCAGCCGCTGTTCGCCGTTGCCGATGGGCAGCGGGACATAGGCGGCCGGGAGCCCGACGGCGGAGAGTTCGGCGACGGTCATCGCGCCCGCGCGGCAGAGCATCATGTCGGCCGCCGCGTACGCGAGGTCCATCCGGTCCAGGTAACTTACCGGGATGTACGGGGGCATTCCCGGCATCTGGTGCACCTGCGGCAGTTCGTTCTTCGGGCCGACCGCGTGCAGGATCTGGATCCCGGCCTGCTGCAGCCAGGGCGCGACCTGCTGGACGACCTCGTTCAGCCGCCGGGCGCCCTGGGAGCCGCCGGTGACCAGCAGGGTCGGCAGGTTCGGGTCGAGCCCGAAGGCGGCGCGGGCCTCGGGGCGTACCGCGGCCCGGTCCAGGGTGGCGATGGAGCGGCGCAGCGGGATGCCGATGTAGCGGGCGCCGCGCAGCTTGCTGTCCGGGGTGGAGACGGCGACCTGGGCGGCGTACCGCGAGCCGATCTTGTTGGCCAGGCCCGGCCGGGCGTTCGCCTCGTGGATGACGATCGGCACCCCGAGCCGCTTGGCGGCCAGATAGCCGGGCAGCGCGACATAGCCGCCGAAGCCGACGACGCAGTCCGCCTTGGTGCGCTCCAGGATCTGCTCGGCGGCCTTGATCGTGCCGCGCAGCCGGCCCGGGACGGTGATCAGCTCGGGGGTCGGCTTGCGCGGCAGCGGTACGGCCGGGATCAGCGCCAGCTCGTAACCGCGCTGCGGGACGAGCTGGGTCTCCAGACCCCGCTCCGTGCCCAGGGCCGTGATCCCCACGGTCGGGTCCTGCCTGCGCAGGGCGTCCGCGAGGGCGAGCGCGGGCTCGATGTGGCCCGCGGTTCCTCCGCCGGCGAGTACGACATGCACCGAAATTCACCGCTCTCCGGACGAACGCGCCGCCGAGGCGCGCCGTCGCATCGTGTTCCATCTCCGGGGCTCCCTGATCGCAGCCGAGCCCCCGGCACCCCGCTTTCTACCAAAGCGGGGTTGCCGCATCGAAAGCGCCGCCCGCGCAGCGGGCTCGTCGCGTGCGAAGGCGATCAGCAGCCCGATGGCGAACATGGTCGGCAGCAGGGCGGATCCTCCGTAGGAGAACAGCGGGAGAGGGACACCGGCGATCGGCAGCAGACCGAGCACCGCACCGATGTTGATCACCGCCTGAGCGGTGATCCAGGTGGTCACGCCTCCCGCGGCATACCTGACGAAGGGGTCCTCCGTGCGTCCGGCCACGCGGATACCCGCATAGCCTAGAGCCGCGAAGAGGGCGAGCACCGACAGCGTCCCCGCCAGGCCCAGTTCCTCACCGGTGACGGCGAAGATGAAGTCGGTGTGGGCTTCGGGGAGTTGACCCCATTTCTCCACACTCGCACCGAGCCCGGATCCGAAGATCCCGCCGGACGCGAGCGCGTAGATGCCGTGCACCGCCTGCCAGCAGCTGTCCCCCGGTCCCGGGTCGGTGGCGCCGATGCACTGCAGGCGGGCCATCCGGTTGGGGCTGGTCTTGATGAGGATCAGGCCCAGCAGACCGGCGATCGACAGCACCCCCACGAACAGCCGGGTGGGCGCTCCGGCCAGCCACAGCAGCCCGAACAGGATCGCCGTCAGGATGATCGCCGTACCCATGTCGCCGCCGAGCATGATCAGACCGAGCAGCATGAAGGCGACCGGGACCAGCGGCACCAGCATGTGCTTCCACTGGGTCAGCAGCTTCTTGTCCTGTTTGCGGGCCAGCAGATCGGCGCCCCACAGCACCAGGGCGAGCTTGCCGAACTCGCTGGGCTGGAGCAGGAAGGGGCCGCCGACGGAGATCCAGTTCTGGTTGCCGTTGACCGAGACTCCTATCCCCGGCACCTGCACCAGGGCCATCAGGAACACGGCGCCCGCGATGATCGGGTAGGCCAGCGCCCGGTGCAGCTTGACCGGCATCCGGGAGGCCGCGAACAGCAGCCCGGCGCCGATGAGCGCGGCCAGCAGCTGCTTGCGGAAGAAGTACGAGCCGGGCAGCGACATCTGGAGCGCCTTGATCTGGGAGGCCGAGTAGACCATCACCAGACCCAGCACGGTGATCAGCAGACTGCCGCCGAGGATCAGGTAGTACGCCGTCAGCGGCCGGTCCCAGGCCTTCCTGGCACGCGTGGAGAGCCGCAGGAAGGGGTTCTCGCGCGGGAGCCGGGGAGCGGCGGGGCCCCGGACGGCTCGCTGGGCCGGCGGACGGCCCGTACGGCTACTGGACATCACCGGCTCCTCGCCCGCACCCACCGAACCCGAGCCACATCCGAGTCACCGTCCCTCCAAGGGTCCCGAAGCACCCTAGGTTGCCGAGACCCCGCCGTCAGGCGTCGGCTCCGAGTTCGCGGACGGCCTCCGCGAACGCGTCACCGCGCTTGTTGTAGTTGGCGAACATGTCCATCGAGGCGCAGGCCGGGGCCAGCAGCACCGTGTCGCCCGCGGTCGCGAGCCGCCGGGCCTCCTGGACAGCCGCGAGCATCGCCCCAGTGTCGGTCCGGTCGAGGTCCACGACCGGGACTTCCGGGGCGTGTCGCGCGAGGGCTTCGCGGATCAGCGCCCGGTCGGCGCCGATCAGGACGACCCCGCGGAGCCGCTTCGCCGACTTGGTGACCAGCTCGTCGAAGGTGGCGCCCTTCGCGAGGCCGCCCGCGATCCACACGATCGACTCGTACGCCGCCAACGAGGCTTCCGCGGCGTGGGTGTTGGTGGCCTTGGAGTCGTCGATGTACGCGACGCCGTCCACGTCCGCCACGTGCGCGATGCGGTGGGCGTCCGGGGTGAAGGCCCGCAGGCCGTCGCGTACGGCCTTGGCGGGCACGCCGAAGGCGCGCGCGAGGGCCGCCGCCGCAAGGGCGTTGGCGATGTTGTGCGGGGCCGGCGGGGTGACGTCGGAGACCTCGGCGAGCTCCTGGGCGTTCTTCTGCCGGTCCTCCACGAAGGCGCGGTCGACCAGGATGCCTTCGACGACGCCGAGTTGGGACGGGCCCGGGGTGCCGAGGGTGAAGCCGATGGCCCGGCAGCCCTCCTCCACGTCCGCCTCGCGCACCAGGTCCTCGGTCGCCTTGTCGGCGGCGTTGTAGACACAGGCGACGCGATTGCCCTCGTAGATGCGCCCCTTGTCGGCGGCGTACGCCTCCATGGAGCCGTGCCAGTCGAGGTGGTCCGGGGCGAGGTTCAGCACGGCGGCCGAGTGGGCGCGCAGGGAGGGCGCCCAGTGGAGCTGGTAGCTGGACAGCTCCACGGCGAGGACGTCGTACTCCTCGTCGCCGAGCACCGCGTCCAGCAGGGAGACGCCGATGTTGCCGACGGCGGCCGTGCGCAGGCCGGCCGCCGTCAGGATCGAGGCGAGCATCTGGACCGTCGTGGTCTTGCCGTTGGTGCCGGTGACCGCGAGCCAGGGCGCGGCGTCGGGGCCGCGCAGCCGCCAGGCGAGTTCGACGTCGCCCCACACCGGGACGCCCGCCGCGGCGGCCGCCGCGAACAGCGGCTTGTCCGGCTTCCAGCCGGGGGCGGTGACGATGAGTTCGGTGCCCTCGGGCAGGGTCGCGCCGTCGCCGAGGCGGACCGTGACGCCCAGCGCGGCCAGTTCCGCGGCCTGTTCACGCGCGCGTGCGTCGTCGCCGTCGTTGACGACGGTGACCCGCGCGCCCAGACCGTGCAGCACCTTGGCCGCCGGGATGCCGGAGACGCCGAGCCCGGCGACGGTGACGTGCTTGCCCTGCCAGTCGAAGGACTCCGAGGAGGTCACTTTTCTGCTGCCCATCCCGCGTAGAAGAGACCCAGGCCGACGATCACACAGATGCCCTGGATGATCCAGAAACGGACCACCACGAGCACCTCGGACCAGCCCTTGAGCTCGAAGTGGTGCTGGAGTGGCGCCATCCGGAAGACCCGCTTGCCGGTGAGCCGGAAGGAGCCGACCTGGATGACCACCGACATGGTGATCAGCACGAACAGGCCGCCGAGGATGGCGAGCAGCAGCTCGGTGCGGGAGCAGATGGCGAGACCGGCGAGCACACCGCCGAGCGCCAGCGAACCGGTGTCCCCCATGAAGATCTTGGCCGGCGAGGTGTTCCACCACAGGAAGCCCAGGCAGGCGCCCATCAGCGCGGCGGAGACCACGGCGAGGTCGAGCGGGTCGCGGACCTCGTAACAGGCGCCGGGGTTGGTGAGCGTGTTCGCGTTGGCGCAGGACTCCTGGTACTGCCAGACACCGATGAACGTGTAGGCGCCGAAGACCAGCACGGAGGCGCCGGTGGCCAGTCCGTCCAGACCGTCGGTGAGGTTCACGCCGTTCGACATCGCGAGGATCATGAACAGCGCCCACACCACGAACAGCACCGGACCGATCGTCCAGCCGAAGTCCGTGATGAACGAAAGCTTCGTGGAGGCCGGGGTGTTGCCGCGGGCGTCGGCGAACTGCAGCGAGAGCACCGCGAAGGCGATACCGCCGAGCAGCTGCCCGGCCATCTTCGCCTTGGCCCGCAGACCCAGCGACCGCCGCTTGACGATCTTGATGTAGTCGTCCAGGAAGCCGACCAGACCCATGCCGACCATCAGGCCGAGCACCAGCACGCCGGAGTAGGTCGGCGGCTTGCCCGTGATGAGCTTCGACAGGAAGTACGCCGCGACCGTCGCCAGGATGAAGGCGATACCGCCCATGGTCGGCGTACCGCGCTTGCTGCCGTGCGTGCGCGGGCCGTCGTCCCGGATGTACTGGCCGTAGCCCTTGCGGGCGAGGAGTTTGATCAGCAGCGGGGTGCCGATCAGCGTCAGGAAGAGGCCAATGACTCCTGCGAACAGGATCTGCTTCATCATCGGGCGGAAACCTCACCCTCGGCACCGGTCTCGGCGAGCGCCTGCGCCACGCTCTCGAGGCCGACCGACCGGGACGCCTTCACGAGTACGACGTCCCCTGGGCGCAACTCGCTGCGCAACAGGTCGACCGCCGCCTGTGCGTCGGACACGTGCACCGACTCCTCACCCCACGAACCCTCGTTATATGCGCCCAGTTGCAGCCAGGACGCTTCCCTGCCCCCGACCGCGACGAGCTTGCTGACGTTGAGCCGGACGGCGAGCCGTCCGACCGCGTCGTGCTCGGCGAGCGCCTCGTCCCCGAGCTCGGCCATCTTGCCGAGCACCGCCCACGTACGACGCCCCTTGCCCATCGCCGCGAGCGCGCGCAGGGCGGCTCGCATGGACTCGGGGTTCGCGTTGTAGGCGTCGTTGACGATCGTCACGCCGTCCGGGCGCTCGGTGACCTCCATCCGCCAGCGGGAGAGGGAGCCCGCCTCGGAGAGCGCGGTGGCGATCTCTTCCGCGGACATGCCCAGCTCGTGGGCG
The DNA here is from genome assembly GCF_042888685.1 of Streptomyces sp. NPDC002779. Classification (NCBI taxonomy): domain Bacteria; kingdom Bacillati; phylum Actinomycetota; class Actinomycetes; order Kitasatosporales; family Streptomycetaceae; genus Streptomyces; species Streptomyces sp. NPDC002779. Next base: position 132,810 of record NZ_JBIAQC010000007.1, on the reverse strand, counting down.
ACGGCGGCCGCGGCGAGCGCGTTCGACACGTGGTGCTCACCGTACAGGCGCATGGTCACTTCGCTTGCACCGGAGGGTGTGCGAAGCAGGAAGGCGGGCTGTCCGCTGTCCGTGACTCGCACGTTCTCGGCGCGTACGTCCGCTTCGTCGCACTCTCCGAAAAGGAGCACCTTCGCCTGCGTACGGGAGGCCATGGCCCGTACCAAGGGGTCGTCCGCGTTGAGGATCGCGGTGCCGCCGTCCGCCGCCGGCGGCAGTGCCTCCACCAGTTCGCCCTTGGCCACGGCGATCTGCTCGCGGCCGCCGAACTCGCCGATGTGGGCGCTGCCGACGTTGAGCACGAGGCCGATCTTCGGGGGCGTCAGCTGGGCGAGGTAGCGGATGTGGCCGATGCCCCGGGCGCCCATCTCCAGGACCAGGAAGCGGGTTTCCTCGGTGGCGGACAGGGCGGTCAGCGGCAGCCCGATCTCGTTGTTGAGCGAGCCGGGCGTGAACACCGTGGGCGCCTTGCGCCGGAGCACCTGGGCGATCAGGTCCTTGGTGCTGGTCTTGCCCGCGGACCCGGTGAGGGCCACGAGGGTGGCGCCGAGCCGTCGTACGACGTGCCGGGCGAGGGCGCCGAGGGCGCTCTGGACGTCGTCCACGACGATCGCGGGCACGCCGACGGGCCGGGAGGCCAGCACGGCCGCCGCGCCCGCCTCGACGACCTGGGCCGCGAAGTCGTGGCCGTCGACCCGCTCGCCGACGAAGGCGACGAAGAGGCTGCCGGGCTCCACCTCACGGGAGTCCCGGACGACCGGTCCGGTGACCAGTACCGACGGATCCGGTATGTCGTACGTCTGCCCGCCGACGACTTCTGCGATCTCGGCGAGAGAGAGGGCGATCACAAGTTCATCCCTGGGTCTGCTGGATAGCTTCGCGAAGCACCTGGCGGTCGTCGAAGGGACGCACCACCCCGGCGATGTCCTGGCCCTGCTCGTGGCCCTTGCCCGCGATCAGCACGGTGTCCCCGGGCCGGGCCCGGGCGACGGCGGCGGCGATGGCGGCGGCCCGGTCCTCGAACACCTGGACCTCGCCGCGCTGGTGGGAGGGCACGGACGCCGCACCCTGCAGCATGGTCGCGAGGATCGCGAGGGGGTCCTCGGAGCGGGGGTTGTCAGAAGTCAGTACGGCGGTGTCGGCGAGGCGGGCCGCGGCGGCGCCCATCGGCGCCCGCTTGGTCCGGTCCCGGTCGCCGCCGCAGCCGAGCACGATGTGCAGGCGACCGCTCGTCACTTTGCGCAGGGCCCGCAGCACGGATTCGACCGCGTCGGTCTTGTGGGCGTAGTCGACGACCGCGAGATAGGGCTGGCCCGCGTCCACCCGCTCCAGCCGGCCGGGCACGCCGGGGACGGCGGAGATGCCGTCGGCGGCGGCCTGCGGGTCGAGGCCGGCGACGGCCAGGGCGGCGATCGAGGCGAGGGTGTTGGCCACGTTGAACGGGCCGGCCAGCGGCGAACGGGCGTTGATCCGCTCGCCCTTCGGGCCGATCACCGTGAACGTCGAGTCCATCGGCCCGACCTGGACGTCCTCGGCGCGCCAGTCGGCGTCGGGGTGGCCCTCGGCGGAGAAGGTGACGACGGGGACCGTGGCTTCCTTGGCGAGCCGGCGGCCGTACTCGTCGTCGAGGTTGACGACCCCGAGCCGGCTGCGCCGCGGTGTGAACAGCTGCGCCTTGGCCCGGAAGTAGTCCTCCATGTCGGAGTGGAACTCCATGTGTTCCGGGCTGAGGTTGGTGAAGACGGCGATGTCGAAGACGCAGCCGTCGACCCGGCCGAGGACCAGCGCGTGACTGGAGACCTCCATGGCAACCGCCTCGACACCGCGTTCGCGCATCACGGCGAAGAGGGCCTGGAGGTCGGTGGCTTCGGGGGTGGTGCGCTCGGACTTGATGCGCTCGTCGCCGATGCGCATCTCGACCGTGCCGATCAGGCCGGTGGACCTGGCGGTCTTCAGGCCGCCCTCGACGAGGTAGGCGGTGGTGGTCTTGCCGGAGGTGCCGGTGATGCCGATCTGGAGCAGATCGCGGCCGGGGTGGCCGTAGATCGTGGCCGCCAGTTCGCCCATCCGGCCGCGCGGGTCGTCCACGACCAGCACGGGCAGGCCGGTGGCGGCGGCGCGTTCGGCGCCGGTCGGATCGGTGAGGACGGCGACCGCGCCGAGGCCCGCGGCCTGGGTGACGAAGTCGGCGCCGTGCAGCCGGGCGCCCGGCAGAGCGGCGTACAGGTCGCCGGGGCGGACGGCGCGCGAGTCATGGGTGATGCCCGTGACCTCCGCGTCCTGACCCGGCCGCGCGGCACCCAGCTGGTCGGCGAGTTCCGCGAGGGGTGCGGCGGAGACCTGGACCGGCCTGGGCGGCCCGGGATATGTCACGGGTGCGCCCTTCTGGGTGATTTGGGACTGATCAGCGTGTGGCACGGCGGTGAGCGTACCGGGCCCACCCGCCTCGGAGCGAAGCGAGGCGGCGGAGGGTCCGTGGTTCCCGGGATCGGGGGTGATCGTTGTCACGAGGTGGTTCCTGGCTGCTCGGGGCTGATCAGGGCGTGAAGGTGACCGGGAGCTTGGCGGCCGGGGCTCCGGTCGGCGGGACCTGGAGGGTCTTCAGGGCGAACTCCATGACCTGCTTGTAGACGGGCCCGCAGATCTGGCCGCCGAAGTAGTTGCCCTCGGTGGCGTTCTGGATGGCGCAGTAGACGGTGATCCGCGGCTTGTCGGCGGGGGCGAATCCGGCGAACGACGAGGTGTAGCCGCGGTACTTGCCGGTGGCCGGATCCACACGGTTGGCCGTACCGGTCTTGCCGGCGACCCGGTAGCCGGCGATGCGGGCCTTGGTGCCCGTGCCCTCCCGGTCGTCCACCACCGACTCCAGCATCCGGGCGAGCGTCTTCGCGGTTCTGGCACTGACCACCCGGGTCTTCTCGGGCTTCTGGGCGGGAGTGAAGCGACCGTCGGCCCCCTTGGTGCCGCGCACCAGGGTGGGCTCGACGCGTACGCCGCCGTTGGCGATGGTCGAGTAGACGGAGGCCGCCTGCATCGCGTTGATGGAGACACCCTGGCCGAAAGGAATCGTGTACTGCTGCGAGGTCGACCACTGGTCCGGCGGGGCGAGGATGCCCTTGGTCTCGCCGGGGAAGCCGAGCCCGGTGTAGCTGCCGAGGCCGAACTTGCGCAGGTAGGAGTAGAGGACCGTGTTGGACTGCGGCTGCGTCTTGCCGAGCTGTCCGGTGGCCAGGATGGTGCCGATGTTGCTGGACTTGGCGAGCACGCCGTTGAGCGTGAGGTACCAGGTCTCGTGGTCGATGTCGTCCTTGAAGAGCCGGTCGCCGCGGTGCAGCCGGTTGGGCACCACGACATGCGTGGCCGGGGTGGCGACGCCCTCCTCCAGCACGGCGGCCATCGACATCACCTTGGCCGTGGAGCCGGGCTCGTAGGCGTCCTCCAGGCTCCAGTTGTGCAGGGAGGCCCCGTCGGCCTGGGAAAGGTCGTTGGGGTCGAAGCCGGGTGAGTTGGCCATGGCGAGGATCTCGCCGGTCCTGGTGTCCTGGACGATCACATAGCCGCGGTCGGCCTTGGACTCCTCCACCTGTTCGCTGATCGCGTTCTGCGCGGCCCACTGGATGTCGCGGTCGATGGTGAGCTCGACATCGCTGCCGGGCACGGCGGGCGTCTCGGTGGAGCCGCCGGCGGTGGGGACCTGGCGGCCGCCGGACTGGGCGTAGCGGATCTTGCCGTCCTTGCCGGCCAGCTCCTTGTCGAACTGCTGCTCGACGCCGCCGCCGCCCTTGCCGTCGTGGTTGACCCAGCCCAGTATCCCGGCGGCGAGCTCGCCGTTGGGGTACACCCGCTTGCTGCTGGCGACCGAGAAGACGCCCGCGAGGACGTTGGCGGTGCCGGGGTCGGTCTCCGCCTTGGTGGCGAGCGCGCTCTTGAGGTCCTTGATCTGCTGCCAGACCTGCGGCATCTGCCGCCGGGAGAGCAGGACGTACTGGCCCTTCGCCTTGAGCTTCTTGGTCAGCGCCGCCTGGTCCTGGCCGAGGATCGGGGCGAGCAGGGCGGCGGCCTGCTCGGGCCCGTCACCGACCTTCAGCGCCTTGCGCGTGAACAGCGTGGGGTCGGCGGTGATGTCGTACGCGTCCACGCTGGCCGCGAGGGCCACGCCGTTGCGGTCGGTGATGCCGCCGCGCTCGGCGGCCAGCGTGTAGCCGACGTACCGGTTCTTCTCGGCCTTGGCGGCGTAGGTGCCGGCGTCCACGGCCTGGACCTGGAGGAGGCGTACGACGAAGGCGATCAGGACGAGGGTCAGCGCCAGGCTGACCATGCGCAGCCGGGGTCGGGGGCTGCCCAGCCGGAGCGTCCGGGAGGCCGCGGGGCGGGGCGGCGCCGGGCGGCGCGGGCGGGCGCCGGGGCCCGGGACGCGTCGGCCGGCCGGGCGGCCGGGCCGTGCGGGCCCGGGCACCCGGCGGCGCGGCGGTTGCTTGCCTGAGTCGGCCACTCTTCCGTCACCTGCCGGGGATCGTGGGGGTCGGGGGCGGGGTCGCGAACGCCTCGGGGGCCAGGACCAGCGGATCCTGTACGGCGGTCTGGTGGACGTCGGCAGGGGCCGGAGCGGGGACGCCCCGGACCGTACCGTCGGGGTCGAGGAAGGCGGGGTCGCCGCCCGGCACCATGCCGAGCTCGAGGGCCCGGCGCTGGAGGGCCTCGGGAGCGGAGTAGGCGTCGACGTCCCGCTGGAGCGCCTGTTCCTCGTCGGTGAGGCTCTTGGTCTCCTTCTGGAGGTCGGCGAGCCGGAACGCGCCCTCGCTCAGGGCGGAGTTCAGCACCAGCAGTCCGATCAGCCCGCCGCCGAGCAGCAGGACGACCAGGAGGACGAAGGGGGTGCGGGCGGCCTGCCCCCGTCCGGTCGGGAAGAGCCGCGCGAGCCGGGCGGCCCTGCCCCTCAGTTCGGGTTTCCTACTCACACGCCCTCCCGTGAGTACGGCTCACTCGACGTCCTTTCTGATGCGCTCCGCCCCGCGCAGCCGCGCCGGTGCCGCCCGGCGGTTCTCGGCGACCTCTTCCTCGGTGGGAAGTTCGGCACCGCGCGTGAGCAGCTTGAGCCGCGGCTGGTACTGCTCGGGGACGACGGGCAGACCGGGCGGTGCGGTGGTGGCGGCGCCGGCCGCGAAGACCTGCTTGACCAGCCGGTCCTCCAGCGAGTGGTAGGAGAGCACGGCGATCCGCCCGCCGACGTCGAGGGCCTTCACGGCGGCCGGTACGGCCCGTTCCAGCACGGAGAGCTCGCCGTTGACCTCGATGCGCAGGGCCTGGAAGGTGCGCTTGGCCGGGTTGCCGCCGGTGCGCTTGGCGGCCTGCGGCAGCGCGTCCCGGATCAGCTCCACGAGCCGTGCGCTGCGGGAGAAGGGCTCCTTCTCGCGTTCGCGCACGATGGCGGACACGATCCGCTTGGCCTGCTTCTCCTCGCCGTACGCGCGCAGGATCCGGACCAGTTCTCCGGGGGGGTAGGTGTTGAGGACCTCGGCGGCGCTGACGCCGGTCGTCTGGTCCATGCGCATGTCCAGGGGGGCGTCCTGGGCGTAGGCGAAGCCGCGGTCGGCCTCGTCGAGCTGCATGGAGGAGACCCCGAGGTCGAACAGGACGCCCTGCACGCGCGCGAGGCCGAGCCGCTCAAGCACCTCGGGCAGTTCGTCGTACACGGCGTGCACCAGGGTGGCCCGCTCGCCGAAGGGGGCGAGGCGCTCGCCGGACAGCCGCAGCGCCTCCGTGTCCCGGTCCAGGGCGACGAGCCGGGCCTCGGGGAACCGCTGGAGGAGGGCCTCGCTGTGGCCGCCGAGGCCGAGGGTGCAGTCGACGACGACGGCTCCGGGGGCCTGGAGGGCGGGGGCCAACATGTCCAGGCACCGCTGGAGCATCACCGGAACATGTCGACTCTGGCTCAAGGGGCCCTCTCAGGTCCGGCGTGGCGGTACGCACCGGGCGGGGTCCCCGCCCTCCCCCGGTGACGGGGGGCCTGCCGGCGCCAGGAGCGTCAGCCGCCGGGAGCGGGAGGAGGCCGAGCCGTACGTACGCGCCGCGCACGTGGGGAGAATCTCCGGCGGGCGCGCCGGGTCCTACGGGAAGTTCGGTCCAGCGGGGAGGCCTCGCCTCCCGCTTCGCGTCACTTTAGTCCACCCTGTCTCGCGGTCAATCAACCGGCCTGCGCGTCGCGGCCCGGGGTCGGCGCGAAGCGGGACGAGGGGGGAATTCACTCCTACAGGCCTGGTCGCGTGCCCCTTGTGGGTTACCTCACAACAGCTCTCATTGACGTTCTTTGTCCCCTCTCACAACGGGACGGGCCCCGGGGTGACCAGTACCGTCATGGATATGACGACTTCTGCATCGGTTCCCGCGAGTCCCCAAGGCGCCACCGCCGGCGGCACGGTCACGGACCGTATCGTCGAGGCGAACGAGCGGTACGCCGCCGCGTTCACCGACCCGGGCCTGGAGGCCCGGCCGGCACTGAACGTGGCCGTGGTGGCCTGCATGGACGCCCGGATCGACCTGTTCCCCTCGCTCGGCCTGGCGGTCGGCGACTGCCACACCATCCGCAACGCGGGCGGCGTGATCACGGACGACGTGATCCGCTCGCTCACCATCAGCCAGCGGGCCCTCGGCACCCGCAGCGTGGTCCTCATCCATCACACCGGCTGCGGTCTGGAGACCCTGACCGAGGACTTCCGGCACGACCTGGAGCGCGAGATCGGCCAGCGCCCGGTCTGGGCGGTGGAGTCCTTCCGGGACGTCGACCAGGACGTACGGCAGTCCATGCGGCGCGTGCGGACCTCCCCGTTCCTGCTGCACACCGACGATGTGCGCGGCTTCGTCTTCGATGTGAAAACCGGCCTGCTGCGCGAGATCGACCCCGCGTAACCTGCCGCTGAAGCTGTCGTTTCGCTGTTGATTTCCGGCTTGGGGCTGTCCAAAAGGCGGTAAGAGCGACATATCGCGGGCAGTTGTCCACAGGCGAGTGACACGAAACGGTAACGGCAGCAAGAATGCGGGTGTGGCGTCACGCGGAACTTTTCCCGGGTGATGTCCGTGTTTCGGGGTGGGCCGGTCCGCACGCAGAGCGTCGGCCCGGACAGAACGGGCCGAGGAGGGCCGGGTGACGACCTATGACGATCGAGCGAGCCTCACTGATCTGACCGCCACCGTCGAGCGTGTCCGCAGTTCGGTGGAGGGAGTGATCGAGGGCAAGCCCGAGGTCGTACGGCTTTCGCTGACCGTGCTGCTCGCCGAGGGACATCTTCTGATCGAGGATGTCCCCGGCGTCGGCAAGACAATGCTGGCCAAAGCGCTGGCACGGTCGATCGACTGTTCGGTACGGCGTATCCAGTTCACCCCTGACCTGCTGCCCTCGGACATCACGGGTGTGTCCATCTGGGACCAGCAGCGCCGGGACTTCGAGTTCAAGCCGGGCGCGATCTTCGCGCAGATCGTGATCGGCGACGAGATCAACCGCGCCTCGCCCAAGACCCAGTCGGCGCTGCTGGAGTCCATGGAGGAGCGCCAGGTCACCATCGACGGGCAGACCTACGAACTGCCCAGCCCCTTCATGGTGGTGGCCACCCAGAACCCGGTCGAGATGGAGGGCACCTACCCACTGCCCGAGGCCCAGCGCGACCGCTTCATGGCCCGGGTCTCCATCGGCTATCCGAGCCCGGAGGCCGAGCTGGAGATGCTCGACATCCACGGCGGGGTGAACCCGCTGGACGACCTGCAGCCGGTGGCGCACGCGCACGAGATCGTGAAGCTGATCGACGCCGTCCGCGGTGTCCATGTCGCCGAAGCGGTGCGGCGCTACGCCGTGGACCTGGTCGCCGCCACGCGTACCCACCCGGACCTCAGACTCGGCGCCTCCCCGCGCGCGACGCTGCATCTGCTGCGCGCGGCGAAGGCGTCCGCCGCGCTGAGCGGCCGGGAGTACGCCCTGCCGGACGATGTGCAGGCGCTCGCCGTGGCCGTGCTGGCCCACCGGCTGCTGCCCACCGCCCAGGCCCAGCTCAACCGCCGTACGTCGGAGCAGGTCGTCCAGGAAATCCTGCAACGCACCCCGGTGCCCGCCGCTCCGCAGCAGCAGAGCGGCTTCGGCGGCCTCGGCCGCGGCGCCCCGGCGTATCCCCAGCAGCCGCCGCGGAGGCTGTGATGAGCACCGGGGGGACGGGGCCGGCGGAGGCGGACCGGGGTGAGCAGGGCGGGATGCGCACCGCGCTGTCCGGTCTGACCACCCGCGGCCGCTCCTTCCTGGCCGCCGGGGTGGCGGCCGCGATCTGCGCGTACGTCCTCGGGCAGAGCGACCTGCTGCGGGTGGGGCTGCTGCTCGCGGTGCTGCCGCTGGTCTGCGCGTCCGTGCTCTACCGCACGCGCTACCGGGTCGCCGGCAGCCGCCGGCTCTCCCCCGCGCGCGTGCCCGCCGGCAGCGAGGCCCGGGTCCATCTGCGGATGGACAACGTCTCCCGGCTGCCCACCGGCCTGCTGATGCTCCAGGACCGGGTCCCCTACGTCCTCGGCCCGCGCCCCCGCTTCGTGCTGGACCGCGTGGAGGCGGGCGGCCGCCGCGAGGTGTCCTACCGCGTCCGCTCCGACCTGCGCGGCCGCTATCCGCTCGGCCCGCTCCAGCTGCGGCTGAGCGACCCCTTCGGCATGTGCGAACTGACCCGGTCCTTCTCCACGTACGACACCCTCACGGTGATCCCGCGCGTGGAGCCGCTCCCCCCGGTACGGCTCAGCGGCGAGGCCAAGGGGTACGGCGACGGACGGCAGCGCTCACTGGCGCTGGCCGGCGAGGACGACGTGATCCCGCGCGGTTACCGCTACGGCGACGATCTGCGCCGGGTGCACTGGCGCTCCACCGCCCGCTACGGCGAGCTGATGGTGCGCCGCGAGGAGCAGCCGCAGCGCGCCCGCTGCACGGTGCTGCTGGACAGCCGGGACCTGGCCTTCCAGGGCGCGGGCCCGGACTCGGCCTTCGAGTGGGCGGTGTCCGGCGCGGCCTCCGTCCTCGTACACATGCTGGAGCGGGGCTTCTCGGTACGGCTGTTGACGGACACCGGCAGCTCGGTGCCCGGTGAGGGCGCCGACGGGTTCGCCGGTGCCAGCCAGGAGACGGCGGACGCGGCCGGGCTGATGATGGACACCCTCGCGCTGATCGACCACTCCGACGGCACCGGCCTGTCCCGGGCCTACGACGTGCTGCGCGGCGGGAACGAGGGGCTGCTGGTGGCGTTCTTCGGCGACCTCGACGAGGAGCAGGCCGCGGTGGCCGCGAGGATGCGCCGGCGCAGCGGGGGCGCGGTCGCGTTCCTGCTGGACAGCGACACCTGGGTGCGGGAACCGGCCGACGTGGCCGCTGCGCCGGACCACAGCGGGGAGCGGCTGCGGATGCTGCGCGAGGCGGGCTGGACGGCCCTGAGCGTGCCGCGGGGCGCTTCCCTGGAGGAGCTGTGGCGGCAGGCGGACCGTGAGCGCACGGGCGTCGTCGTCGCGAGTGGTGGGGAGGGACCGGTATGAGCGGGCGGGCACGACTGGCACTGTGCGCCGCCGTGGCCACACTGGCCGCGGCCTGCGCCCTGCTGCCGCTCGTCGAGGAGCCCACCTGGCTCTTCCAGGCTCTCTTCCTGCTGGCCGTGCAGACCGGCGTGGGCATGGCGGCCCGCCGGGTGCCGCTGGCGCGGGCGCTGACGGTTGCCGCGCAGGCCCTGGTGACCCTGCTGCTGCTGACCTTGGCCTTCGCCCGCGAGCAGGCCCTGTTCGGGCTGGTGCCGGGCCCCGAGGCTTTCGCGCACTTCGGCGACCTGCTCCAGACGGGCACGGACGACGTCGGGCGGTACGCCATCCCGGCGCCGCTGTCCGACGGCATCCGGCTGCTGCTCGTCGGCGGTGTGCTGGTCATCGGGCTCGCGGTGGACATCCTCGCGGTGACCTTCCGCAGCGCGGCCCCGGCCGGGCTGCCGCTGCTCGCCCTGTACTCGATCGCGGCGGGCCTGTCCGACGGCGGCGCCGACTGGCTGTGGTTCCTGGTCGCGGCGGCCGGCTATCTGATGCTGCTGCTGGCCGAGGGCCGGGAACGGCTCTCGCAGTGGGGCCGGATCTTCGGCGGCACCCCGCGCACGCCGGGCGGCGAGCCGGGCGGCGCCGTCGCGCCGGTGCGCGCCGGGCGGCGGATCGGCGTGGTGGCCCTCGGCATCGCCCTGGTGGTGCCGCTCGGGCTGCCCGCGATGAACGGCGGCCTGCTGGACGGCGCCGGGACCGGGGTGGGCTCCGGGCCCGGGGGCGGCGGCACCATCTCCGCGGTGAACCCGCTGGTGTCGCTGCGCGACAGCCTGAACGTGGACGAGGACCGCCAGGTCCTCTCCCTGCGCACCAGCACCGACGACCTGTCCAACATGTACTTGCGGATCGTCTCCCTGGACGACTTCGACGGCACCACCTGGAAGCCGTCCAAGCGGAACATCACTTCGGTGCCGCGGGAGTTCCCCACCCCCATGGGGCTCGGCCCGGACACCGAGCGCGCGGAGATCGAGACCCGGATCTCGGCCGCGAACTGGTACGCCCAGGACTGGCTGCCGATGCCCTACCCGCCGAGCGGCGTGGACATCGAGGGCAACTGGCGCTACGAACCGCTCGGCATGACCCTCGTCGGGGACCACGGCCAGAACACCCGCGGGCTGACCTACACGGTGCGCAGCCTCGACGTGCAGCCGACCGCGGAGCAGCTCGCCGACGCGCCGGAACCGTCGGCCGCCATCAAGCGGGAGTTCACCGAGCTGCCCTCGTCGCTGCCGGAGGAGGTGGCCCGGACCGCGCGCGAGGTCACCGACGGCGCGGCCGGCCCTTACGAGCAGGCGGTCAGGCTCCAGGAGTACTTCGCCGTCACCGGCGGCTTCCAGTACGACACCGAGGTGCAGGTCGGCAGCGGCTCCTCCGCGATCGTCCGGTTCCTGCGGGACAGGCAGGGCTTCTGCGTCCACTTCTCCTTCTCGATGGCGGCGATGGCCCGCTCGCTGGGGATACCGGCCCGGGTGGCGGTGGGCTTCGCGCCCGGCACCCCGCAGGGCGACGACACGGTGTCGGTGGGCCTGAAGGACGCCCACGCCTGGCCCGAGCTGTACTTCGAGGGCGTGGGCTGGACCCGCTTCGAGCCGACCCCGACCCGGGGCTCGGTGCCGTCGTACACCACGACGGAGGCGCCCGGCAGCACCCTGCCGGACGTGGGGCGGCCGACCCGGTCGGCGAGCTCGGCCCCCAGCGCGGCACCCTCGGAGAGCGAGAGCTGCGCGGCGGGCGGCAACCCCGAGCTCTGCGCGAGCGAGGCACCGCAGGCCGCGCTGGCCAAGGACGACGACGGCCCGAAGTGGTACGTCGCCCTGGCCTGGTCCCTCGCCGGACTCGCGGCCCTGCTGATCCCGCTCGCGCCGCTGCTGTGGCGGCTGCGCACCCGGGCGGTACGGCTCGGAGCGCACGGCCGCGGCGAGGCGGACACGGCCCCGCACGTCCTGGCGGTCTGGCAGGAGCTGACCGACACGGCATGGGACTACGGGATCGCGCCGGACGAATCGCAGACCCCGCGCAAGGCGGCGGCGCGGATCGTCCGGCTGGGACACCTCGACCCGGAGGCCGCGGCCGCGGTGCACCGGGTGGCCGACGCCGTGGAGCAGGTGCTGTACGCGCCGCGGCCGACTCCGGTGGCGGGGCTCGCGGCGGACGTCCGCCGGGTGGTCGCCGCCCTGCCGACCACGCTGAGCCGGAGCACCCGGCTTCGAGCATTGTTCCTGCCGCGTTCGACCGTGCGTGTGGTGTGGGCGGCGGCCGGATGGTGGGCCGGGGTCACAACGCGGGCCGCCGCGGCCCGGCCGCCGGTGGGCAAGCCCTCGGGACAGCGGGGCTGAGACCCCGCGCGAGAGCGCGCGTGAGGGGGCGACCACCCTGAGGTGGTCGCCCCCTCACGCGGGAGCTGCGGGTCGTAGCGCTAGTGGCCCTGTTCGTCGCGGCGCCGCTGCCAGCGCTGCTCGATACGGTCCATCATGGAGCGCTTGGTCCGGCCCTGAGGGCTGGCCTGGGGACCGCCTGCCGGCTGTTCACCCGGCTTGGGGGCCTTGCGCCAGCCGGTCACGGCGAGAACCGCACAGCCCAGCATGACCAGGAAGCCCACCACGCTGAGCCAGACCTGCTTGGCGACCATTCCAGCCATGAGGAGCGCGATACCCACGAGGAAGCCGGCCACCGCCTGGTACACCCGGCGACGGGTGTACGTGCGCAGCCCGCTTCCCTCAAGCGCTGTCGCGAACTTGGGATCTTCGGCGTACAGCGCTCGCTCCATCTGCTCGAGCATGCGCTGCTCGTGCTCCGAGAGCGGCACGGAGTCCTCCTCATCGTGCAGTCGCCGGGGCGACCCGGGGGGTCCCTTAAGGATAGGCAGGGAATCGCCCCCGTGAAACCCGCCCCTCTACGCCAATTGGCCAACCGGGATCCCGCCATGGGCGTCCCGGCCCGCTGAGGTCTGCATTCCCCAGAGGCCGACCCGTCATGCCGGGCGGTCTCCCTCGATCATACGGCGCTGAGCGCCCGATCGGGGGGCCTGTGGCGTACTCCATGTGCAGCCAAGTACCTGATCAGCGGCGCGCCCTCAGGAGCCGGCTCACGCCTCGACGGTCCCTCGAGTCTCGCCGAGCACATGGAGCTGGGTGGCAACGGAGTGGAACGCGGGCAGCTCGGCCGCCGCCTCCTCCAGCTTCAGCAGCGCCTCCATGGCGCCGGGCTCGGTGTCCACCAGGACGCCGGGCACGAGGTCGGCGAAGACGCGGACGCCGTGCACGGCGCCGACGCGCAGGCCCGCTCCCTCGACCAGCGCGGTGAGCTGTTCGACGGTGAAGCGGTGCGGCATGGGATCGCCGGCGCCCCAGCGGCCGTTCGGGTCCTCCAGGGCCTGCTTGGCCTCCTTGAAGTGACCGGCGAGGGCGCGGGCGAGGACGGCGCCGCCGAGCCCGGCCGCGAGCAGGCTGAGGACGCCCTCGGGGCGCAGGGCGGCCACGGCGTTGCGCACCCCTTCGGCCGGGTCGTCCACGTACTCCAGGACGCCGTGGCACAGCACCGCGTCGTAGCTGCCGCGCTCGACCACGTCGAGCAGGCCGTGGGCGTCGCCCTGGACGCCCTGGACCCGGTCGGCGACGCCGGCCTCGGCGGCGCGGCGCTCCAGCGCGAACAGGGCGTTGGGGCTGGGGTCGACGACGGTGACGCGGTGGCCGAGGCGGGCGACCTGCACGGCGAACCTGCCGCTGCCGCCGCCGGCGTCGAGGACGTCCAGCGCCTCCCGGCCCGTGGCCTTGACCTGGCGGTCGAGGGCGTCCTTGAGGACCTCCCAGACCACGGCGGTACGGAGAGAGGCGCGGGGTCGCATCGGGTCCGACACGGCTGTTGACTCCTCGGCGCGGCACCGCCTCTGGTACGGCGGAGCGATCGGGGTGCCGACCGGCCCGGAGTACCGGAGCGGGACGGCTTCAGGCGTGTCCCACCCTATTGCCTCCGGTGCCGGTCCTGGTCACCGCGGTGCCGTCACCCCACGTCCGGAAAGCCGTGGCCCGGGGCCTCCCCCTCCTCGTGATCGGTGTCCTGGCGGGGCTGCGGCAGGACCGGCTGGAGGACCAGCATCCGCTCGACGAGGCGCAGGAACATCGCCACGTCGCGTATCAGGTCGTCGGCGTCCCGGCGACTTGCCGCGCCCTGGATGCCCGCCTCGGCCCGGGCGCGGCGCCGGGCCCCCGAGGCGAACAGCGCGCTCCACTCGGAGAGCTCGGGCGCTATCTCGGGGAGCACTTCCCAGGCGCTCCGGATGCGGGCCCGGCGTCGGGACGTGGGCTCCGGGCGTCCCCGCGCGGCGAGGACCGCGGCGGCGGTGCGCAGGGCGGCGAGGTGGGCGGTCGCATAGCACTCATTGGGGGTCTCCAGGACGGCGGCCTCGTCGAGTCCGGCACGGGCCTGGGCGAGCAGGTCGAGGGCGGCGGGCGGGGCCGTGGCCCGGCGCAGCACGGGGTGCACATCGCTTGCCGGGCCGGTCAGTGAGGGGGCAGGGCCGGTGGCGCGGCGCCGGCGGGCGGCGGCTGCGTGGTAGCTGGCCATGACGAACCTCCTGTCGTCGTGACGGCAATGGGTGCCGTATGTGCCCATCGTGAGGTATGGCACTGACAATCCGTTCTGACCTGGACTTTTGCCTCGATCGACAGTTCGGGCTAGCTTTTGCACTGACCAGTCAGTTCAAAAGCAGGGGGGTGGGGGAACCGTGGCCGGAGTCGGCGTCACGGTCCGGGGCCTCGGTCTCGAAGGGCCCCGCGGATGGGCGTTCCGCGGGGTCTCCTTCGAGGCGGAGCCGGGCTCACTGATCGCGGTGGAGGGGCCGTCCGGATCCGGGCGCACCTGTCTGCTGCTCGCGCTCACCGGACGGATGAAGCCCACCGAGGGCACCGCCACCGTGGGTGGGGCCGGGCTGCCGAAGCAGCTGTCGGCGGTACGGCGGTTCAGCGCGGTCGCCCATGTCCCGGGCGTCACCGATCTCGACCCGGCCCTCACGGTCGCCGAGCATCTGCACGAGCGGGCGCTGCTCCAGCGGCGGTACGGCGGCTCGCTGCGCGGGCTGCTGCGCCCGCGCGCGGAGCGGGCCGCGCTGACCCGGCTGCGGATGGAGCGGGCCCTGGCCGCCGCCGGGCTCGACCGGGAGGCCCTGCCGAAGGGCTCCAGGACCGCCGTACGCGATCTGGAGCGGGTGGAGGCGCTGCGGCTGTCCGTGGCGCTGGCGCTGATCGGCGAGCCGGGGCTGCTCGGCGTCGACGACACCGACCTCAAGCTCTCCGCGGCCGAGCGGGCCGAGGTCTGGGTGCTGCTGAGGTCGATCGCGCAGGCCGGGACCACGGTGGTGGCGGTGTGCAGCGAGGCCCCCGCGGACGCCGTCGCGGTGTCCACCGCGCCCCGCAACGAGACGGAGGAGGTGCCCGCCGATGCGCTCGCCGAAGCTGGCCGCGCTTGAGATACGGCGCTTCGGGCGCGGCAAGCTGCCGCGTGCCGCCCTGGTCGCGCTGCTCGTGCTGCCCCTGCTCTACGGCGCCCTGTACCTGTGGTCCTTCTGGGATCCGTACGGCCGGCTGGACCGGATCCCGGTGGCTCTGGTCAACGACGACAAGGGCGCGAAGGCCGACGGGAAGAAGATCACGGCCGGCCACGACATCGTGCGGGGCCTGCACGAGAGCGAGGTCTTCGACTGGCACGAGGTGAGCGCCGAGGAGGCCCGCGCGGGCGTGGAGGACGGCAGGTACTACCTGTCGCTGACCCTGCCGGCCGACTTCAGCGGGCGGATCGCGTCCAGTTCGGGCGACTCCCCGGAGACCGGCGCCCTCCAGGTGCGCACCAACGACGCCAACAACTACATCGTCGGGCAGATCTCCCGGACGGTCTTCAGCGAGGTGCGCGACGCCGCGTCGACCAAGGCCTCGCGGTCCTTCCTGGACCGGATCTTCATCTCCTTCTCCGACATCCACGGCGCGACGGTGAAGGCCGCCAAGGGCGCCGACAAGCTGGAGACCGGCATCGGGAAGGCCGAGAAGGGCTCGCGGGACCTCGCCGACGGGCTGAAGGACGCCAAGAGCGGCAGCGGCAAGCTGGCCAAGGGGCTGAAGAAGCTCGACAAGGGCGCGGGCGATCTGGAGGACGGCTCGAAGAAGGTCGCCGAGGGCACCCAGGCGCTCGCCGACAAGGTCAACGCGACCGCTGAGAAGGTGGGCCCGTTCCTGAAGGACAACGAGAAGGGCATCGGGGACACCGCCCAGCTGGTCGCCGACACCTCCGGCGCGATCCGCGACAACCTCGACGCCCTGGTGGAGCGCGCGCCGACGGCGGCCGAGGAGGCCCGCGCGTCCGCCGACGACCTCGCGAGCGTCCACAAGGCGCGCTGCGAGGACGCCGCCCTGCCCGACACCGCCTGCGCGGACCTGAAGACCGCCCGGGACGCCGCCGCGGACGTGGCCGGCATCGCCGACGACGTCAACACGCTGATCGGCGACCAGGACGGCAGCCTGGACAAGCTCGACAAGCACCTGGCCACCCTGGAGAAGCAGGCGCAGGCCCTCGCCGACCGCGCGCCCCACCTCTCCGAGGACCTCGACGACACCGTCACCAAGATCAACGACCTGAATGAGGGCGCCGCGAAGGTCGCCGCCGGTGCCGACAAGCTCCACACGGGCCTCGGCACCGCCCACACCGGTGCCACCGACCTGGACAAGGGCGTCGGCGACCTCAAGACCGGCGCGGGGGACCTCGAGGCGGGCCTGTACAAGCTCGTCGACGGCTCCGGGGACCTCTCGGACGGGCTGCACGACGGCGCCGGGCAGATCCCCGACTACGACGAGCGGGACCGCGACGAGCGCACCGAGGTGATGTCGGACCCGGTCCGGCTCGTCTCCGAGGACCTGCACAAGGCGCCCAACTACGGCACCGGATTCGCCCCGTACTTCATCCCGCTGTCCCTGTGGGTGGGTGCGATGGTGGCGTACATGCTGATCGCGCCGATGAACCGGCGTGCGCTCGCGGCGGGCGCCTCCGCGTGGCGGATCGCGCTGGCGGGCTGGCTTCCGGTGGTGGTGATCGGGGTGGCCCAGACGGTGGCCCTGATGTCGGTGCTGCACTGGGCGGTCGGGCTGCAGATGGCCCGGGCGGCCGGGACGGTGGGCTTCCTGTTCCTGGTGACGGCGTGCTTCGCGGCCCTCGTGCAGTGGCTGAACGCCCGCTTCGGGGCGGCGGGCCGGATCCTCGTCCTCGCCCTGCTGATGCTCCAGCTGACGTCCGCGGGCGGCACCTACCCCGTACAGACCAGCCCGGGCTTCTTCAACGCCCTGCACCCCTTCCTGCCGATGAGCTATGTCGTGGAGGCCCTCAGAAGGCTCATCACGGGCGGCGGCCTGGGACCGGTCTGGCACGCGTGCGCGGTGCTCGTCGCCTTCACCGCGGGCGCCCTCGCGCTGACCGCCCTGTCGGCCCGCCGCCGCCAGGTGTGGACGCTCGACCGGCTGCACCCGGAGCTGACCCTGTGACCGCGCGCGGGACAATCGTGGCCATGGAAAGCAGCAGCGCCGCGTCGGGCGGCAGCACCCGCCGTGAGGCCACCCGGCAGAAGCTCTACGAGGCCGCCGTCACGCTCATCGCCGAGCAGGGCTTCTCCGCCACCACCGTGGACGAGATCGCCGAGCGGGCGGGGGTCGCGAAGGGCACCGTCTACTACAACTTCGCGAGCAAGTCCGTCCTCTTCGAGGAGCTGCTGCGGCACGGTGTGGGCCTGCTCGCCGCCTCCCTGAAGGAGGCGGCCGAGGGCACGGCCCGGGACGGCGGCAGCAAGGTGGACGCCCTGGACGCGATGATCCGCGCGGGGCTCGGCTTCATCGCCGCCTACCCAGCCTTCACCCAGCTCTACGTGGCCGAGCTGTGGCGCACCAACCGGGCCTGGCAGTCCACGCTCATGGTGGTCCGGCAGGACGTCGTCGCCGTGGTGGAGGGCGTGCTGCGCGACGGGGTGGCCAACGGCGAGTTCAGCGACGAGATCGACATCCCGCTGACCGCGGCCGCCCTGGTCGGCATGGTCCTGGTGGCCGCCCTGGACTGGCAGTCCTTCCAGCCGGAGCGTTCCCTGGACGACGTGCACGCGGCCCTGTCCCGGCTGCTCCAGGGCCGGGTCAGCGGCCGGGGCTAGGCCCGCGACGCCGGGGGGATCCGAACCGGGCATACGGAAGCGCCGGTCCGCGGTGGCAGCGTCCCCCGCGTGCCATGCGAACCGGCGCTTCCGCCGTACTCCCCCGTTCCCCCGTCGGCCCCCGTCCGGTCGTTCCCCCGGGTTCCCCGTGTCTCGCTTCCGCCGACGCGCGGGCCGGCGGAAGGAGCGGATCCAGGGCGGCTCCGTTCCGGCGCCCCGTGTCGCCGGTGCCGGAGCCGGTCCCTTTCTCCGTGCCTCCACTGTCTCGTTCCCGCAGGTCGCGGCCCATCCGCGCGCGTACTCATCTCACCGGCTAGGTACGCGTACTCAGCCCTGCGTGCGCGGGCCCACACCGGGCCGCCGCCCACTGGTTACGATCGCGTCCGTGTCGGTACTCCCTCTGGTCTTCACCAGCGGCTGGGCCAGCGGCATCAACGCGTACGCGGTGGTGCTGCTCCTCGGCCTGTTCGGCGCGACGGGACTGAGCGACGAGGTCCCCGAGTCGCTCCAGCGCCCCGAGGTGCTGATCGCGGCGGGCGTGCTCTTCCTGTGCGAGGCGGTCGCCGACAAGATCCCGTACGTCGACTCGGCGTGGGACTCGGTGCACACCGTGATCCGCCCGGCCGCCGGCGCCTGGGTGGGCGCGCTGCTCGCCGGGCAGAGCGGCTCGCTGTCGGACGTGGCGGCGGGCCTGGTCGGCGGTTCCTCGGCGCTGGCCAGCCATGCCGTCAAGGCCGGGACGCGGATGGCGGTCAACACCTCTCCGGAGCCGTTCAGCAACGTGATCGTGAGTGTCGCCGAGGATCTCGGGGTCGCCGGGATCGTCACCTTCGCGATGTTCAACCCGGAGGCGGCCGCGGTGATCGCCGGTGTGCTGCTGCTCACCGGTCTCACCGTGCTGGTCCTCCTCGCCTCGCGGATCCGGCGGTTCCTGCGGCGCAGGGCCCAGCGGCGGGAGGAGAGACGGCTGGCGGCGGGGTCCGGGCCGCCTCCGCCGCCGTGACTGTCAGTGGTGGCGGATAAAGTCCCTGGCATGGCACGGATTGCGGTGATCGGCGCCGGGACGGGCGCGATGGCGGCCGCCGCCCGGCTGGCCGTCGCGGGCCACCGGGTGGCGGTGTACGAGCGTACGCAGACGTACGGCGGAGCGGTGCGCCGCTTCGAGCGGGACGGCTTCGCCTTCGACACCGGCCCCGGTCTGCTGACCCTGCCCGCGGTCTGGCGCGATCTGTTCGTCAAGACGGGCAGGGAGCCCTTGGAGGAGTGCGTCGAGCTGGTCCAGGTCGACCCGTCCTCGCGGCATGTCTTCGCGGACGGCACCGAGGTGTCCCTGCCGAACGCCTCGCGCGCGGGAGTGGTCGCGGCCCTGGACCAGGCGCTCGGCGCGGGCGCGGGCGGACGCTGGGGCGACTTCCTGGTGCGGGCCCGCGAGGCCTGGGACCGCAGCCGCAGACCGCTCCTGGAGGAGCCCCTGTGGCCCAACTGGGAGGTGCTGGCCGGGCGTGAGCCCTATCCGGCGGTCCCGCACAAGCGGCTGCTGCGCACCCGCCGGGCCGCCACCCTCGCCGAGGTCGGCGCCTGGGAGCTGCGCGACCCCCGGCTCACCGCCCTGCTGGAGAGCCACGCGCTCGGGTACGGCCTGCATCCCGAGGCCGCCCCGGCGAGCGCGGCCGTGCTGCCGTACATGGAGCACGCCTTCGGCACCTGGTACGTCCTCGGCGGTGCCCGGGAGCTGGCGCGCGCGGTGCACGAGCGGTGCCTGGCCCGGAAGGTCGCGTTTCACTTCGGCGCCGAGGTGACCGGGGTCCTGGAGAAGGACGGCCGGGCGGCGGGGGTCGAGCTGGCGGACGGGACCGTGGCGGAGGCGGATTTCGTGGTCGGCACCCGGCCATGGAGCCTGACCGGCCATCAGCTGTACGGGACGGCGGACGTCGGACCCCGGCCGGAAGGGGCCGCCCCTGGCCGGGTCGTGGTCTGCCTGGCGCTGCACGGTGCGCGCGAGGCGGGTGCCGCGCACCGGACGGTGGTGCATGCCCCGGACCGCAGGGCCGAGCTGGACGCCCTCGGGCGCGGTGAGCCGCCCGCCCGGCCGACGGTCCGCGTCGACCGCCCGGACGACCCCGCCCTGCGGCCCGACGAGGAGCACGAGTCGGTGGTCCTCACCGCGACGGTGCCCTCACGGGCGGTGTACGACTGGGCCGCGCCCGGCGCCGCCGGCTCCTTCGCGGACCGGATGGCCGAGGCCGCCGAGCGCGCGGTACCGGGACTGCGCGAGCGGACCCTGTGGCGTGAGGTGCGCACCCCGGTGCACACCGAGGCGGAGACGGGCGCCGAGGGCGGCGGGGTGCCCGCGCCCGCGCTGGCCGCGGCGGAGGGGAGCTTCCTGTACCCGTCCAACAGCACCCGGATACCGGGCCTGTTCGGTGTCGGCGGCTGGTCGCACCCCGGCGGCGGCCTGGCGCACGCAGGCATGTCGGGCGCGCTGGTCGCCGGGCTGATCGTGGAGGGACCGGACTTCCGGGGCTCTCAGTGACGACGGGCCGCCGGAAAGGCCGCTAGAAGCCGGAAAGGCCGCTAGAAGCGGTACTGCTCGTCGTACCCGCCCTGCTGCCCCTGGCCGCCCTGGTAGGGATACGGCTGCTCCGGCGGGAGTTCACCGCCGTAGGGGTCGTCGGTGTTGCGCTGCTGCGGGACCCACACACCGCCGGGCGGGGTGCCCTCGCCGGTGTAGGTGCCGGTGACGTACTGGTCCTGGGCGTAGCCCTGCTGTCCGTACTGCTGGCCGTAGCCCGCGTCGTAGGAGCCGCCGCCGTAGGTCTGGGTGCCGATGTACGGGTCGGAGTAGGCGGCGTACTGCTGCTGACCGGTCGTGTCGTAGCCGTACTGCTGCTGGTCGTACCCGGTGTAGCCGTCGTAGCCGTAGCCCTGGTCGGCGCCCTGGGCGGTGGCTGCGTACTGGTCCTGGGGCTGGGCCGCCGCCGCGTAGGAGGGGTCCGGCTGGGTGCCGTAGACGCCGTAGGAGCCGGTGTCGTCCGGGAGGGGCTGCGGCTCGTAGATCGCGGTGGTCTCGGCGGCCGAGGGCCCCGCCGGGCGGGCGGGCGTGAAGACGTCGTCGCGGTCGTAGGAGTCGTCCTGGCCGTAGTCGGCGCGGTCCCGGCCGTAGCCGCCGTCGTCGTAGCGGCCCTCGCCCGCTTCGAGGCCGGAGACCTCCAGGGTCGGTTCCTGGTGCTCCGGCTCGCCGCGGCGGCGCTTGGAGCCGGCCAGCGCCGGAGCGTTCACCGCCCAGCCGGAGGCGAAGCCGCGGCGGAACGACAGCGTGACGTAGGTCTGGCCGACCGCGAAGGCGGCGGCGCCCAGCCCGATGACGATCACGGACGGGATCAACACCCCGAGCACTACGCCCAGGAAGCCGACGAAGGCGAGCAGCCGCCAGCGCAGGCGTGCCTTGTACTGCAGCAGCACCTCACCGAGCAGCCACAGCGCGACGATGCCGAACGCGATGTAGAGGACCGTCCAGCCCATGTACGCCCCTCTCCCAGTGGCCGTTACGCAGTGTGTCGTACACCGGTGCGGCCGGTCTAGGCCTGCGGAGGATGGTGCAGGCCCAGGTTCTCGTAGATCTCCAGGGTCGCCGTGGAGTTGTTCAGCGTGATGAAGTGCAGACCCGGCACTCCCTCGGCCAGCAGCCGTGCGCAGAACTCCGTGGCGAAGTCGATGCCAATGGAGCGTACAGCGGCCGGATCGTCTTTGGCTGTGAGGATCCGCTCTTTCAGGGCCGCCGGGAAGGCCGCGTTGGTGAGGGACGGGATCCGGTCCAGCGTCTTGACGCTGGCGATCGGCATGATCTCGGGGATGATCGGGGTCGGGCAGCCGGCCGCGTCGACCCGGTCGCGCAGCCGCAGATAGTCCTCCGGGTCGAAGAACATCTGGGTGATCGCGTAGTCCGCGCCGGCCCGGCACTTGTCGACGAAGTGCCGGACGTCCGTCTCCCACTCCGCGGAGCGCGGGTGCATCGCCGGGAAGGCCGCGACGCCCACGCAGAAGTCGCCGGACGCCTTGATCAGCTCGACGAGTTCGGCGGCGTAGGTCAGGCCCTGCGGGTGCGGGACCCAGTCGCCCATGGGGTCGCCGGGCGGGTCGCCGCGCAGCGCGAGCATGTTGCGGATCCCGGCGTCGGCGTACTGCCCGATGATGTTGCGCAGGTCCGCCACCGAGTGGTCGACCGCCGTGAGGTGGGCGATCGGGGTGAGCGTGGTGGTGGAGGCGATGGCCTCGGTCGCCTTGACCGTGCCGGCGCGGGTGGTGCCGCCCGCGCCGTAGGTCACGGAGACGAAGTCGGGCGCCACGGCCTCGACCCGGCGCAGCGCGTTCCACAGGTTCCGCTCGCCCTTCGGCGTCTTGGGGGCGTAGAACTCGAACGAGTACGTCGTCTTGCCGGTCGCGAGCATGTCGCGCACGGTACGAGCGTGGTCCGACCTGGTGGATGCGGTGCCGAGGGCCATACCCGCAGGTTAGCCAGGGGGCGACGGTCCCCCAACCGGATGCCGGATATTTGCCCGAATTGTCGGGTTGTTGTCCAGTCCGTGGACAGACGGTGGCCCGGGAGGAGCCGCTACCCCTGCCGCAGCCGCTTGGCGAACTCCGCCGCCGCGGCGCCGGGGTCGTCCGCTTCCGTGATCGCCCGGACGACGACGACCCGCCGGGCGCCCGCTTCGAGCACCTCGTCGAGGTTGCCCAGGTCGATGCCGCCGATGGCGAACCAGGGGCGGCCGGTGCCGAGGGCGGCGGTCTGCCGGACCAGCTCCAGGCCGGGGGCATGACGGCCGGGCTTGGTCGGCGTGGGCCAGCAGGGGCCGGTGCAGAAGTAGTCCACGCCCTCCTGGACCGCGGCGGCCTCGGCCTCGGCCAGGGCGTGCGTGGAGCGGCCGATGAGGACGTCGTCGCCGAGGATCGCCCGGGCGGCCGACACGGGCAGATCGCCCTGGCCGAGGTGGAGGACGTCGGCCCCCGCGGCATGGGCGACGTCCGCGCGGTCGTTGACCGCGAGCAGCTTGCCGTGGCGCGCGCAGGCGTCGGCGAGGACCGCCAGGTGCTCCAGCTCCTCGGCGGCCTCCATGCCCTTGTCGCGCAGCTGCACGATGTCGACCCCGCCCGCCAGGGCCGCGTCCAGGAACTCGGCGAGGTCTCCCTGGCGCTTGCGGGCGTCCGTGCAGAGGTACAGCCGGGCGTCGCTGAAGCGGTCGCGTGCGGTGGCGGGCATATGTGTTCCCCCGTGCTCGGTGGTGTACGGGCCCCGGGCGACCCGCGGCCCGTACACCGGGACTGTTGATCGGTTCAGACGGCGAGCGCCTGGGCGCGGCGCTTCACCTCCGTGCCGCGATTCTCGCTCAGGGCCTGCGCGGGGGTGCCGGGCAGGCTCTCGTCGGGCGTGAAGAGCCACTCCAGCATCTCTTCGTCGGTGAAGCCGTCGTCCCGGAGCAGCGTCAGGGTCCCGGCCAGGCCCTTGACGACCTTCTGCTCGGCTCCGTCGATGAAGGCGGCGGGGACGTGCAGCGCGCGGTTCTCACCACGGCGTACGGCGATGAGCTGGCCGTCCTTGACCAGCTGCCGCACACGCGTCACCTCGACGCCGAGCTGTTCGGCGATGTCGGGGAGGGTGAGCCAGGCGGGGACGAGAGCATCGATCTTTGCGTCAATCTCGGTCACGGAACCAAGCCTGCCATCCCGCACTGACATCAGGAAGCCAGGCCGCTCCGAGCCAGGACCTCAGGATGGTCCGGACGGGAGAACCTAGGCCGTCGCCTTCTTCAGGGGCCTGGCCGGGTCCTCCAGCAGGGCCGGGTCCATGCGGGTGCCCGATTCGACCAGGCGGCGCCCCTGGGCCAGGTCCCGGGGCCGGCCGACCGCGAGCAGGGCGATCAGGCGGCCCTCGCGGAGCCAGCAGACCGTCCAGGCGGGGCCGGCCGGGTCGCCGCGCCACACGGTGGTGTCGGCCGTCGCGTGGTGGCCGGCGTACTGGACGAAGCGGCCGAACTGCTCGGACCAGAAGTACGGGACCGGGTCGTAGACCAGCGGGTCCTCGCCGACGATGTCGGCGGCGACCGTGCGCGGGCCCTGCAGCGCGTTGTCCCAGTGGTGGACCAGGAGGCGCTCGCCGTAGCGGGCGGAGGGGAAGGAGGCGCAGTCGCCGACCGCGTACACGTCGGGGACGCCGGTGCGCAGATGGTCGTCGGCCACCACCTCGCCGTGCGCGCCGAGCTCGACGCCGGAGCCGGCCAGCCAGGCGGTGGCGGGGCGGGCGCCGATGCCGACCACGACGGCCCCCGCGGGCAGCACCGAGCCGTCGTCGAGGACCACCGCGCCGGGCTCGACGCGCGCCACACGCGCGCGGGTACGCAGTTCGGCCCCGCTGTCGGCGTACCAGGCGGTCATCGGCGCGGCCACCTCGGCGGGCAGCGCGCCCGCGAGCGGCCGGTCCGCCGCCTCCACGACCGTCACCGAGCAGCCCGCCTCACGCGCGGCGGTGGCGAACTCGGCGCCGATCCAGCCCGCACCGACGACCACGACGTCGTGCTGGCGGGCGAGCACGGGCCGCAGCCGCTCGGCGTCGTCGAGGGTGCGCAGCAGATGGACTCCGGGCACGCCCTCGGCGCCCGGCAGCCGGATCGGCTCGGCGCCGGTGGCGACGACCAGGACGTCGTAGGGAACCGGGCCCGCGGCGGTGTCCAGCTCGTGGTCGGCCGGGCGGACGCCCAGGACCTCGCGGCCGAGGTCGAGTTCGATGCCGAGTGCCTCGAAGTCCATGTCGAAGGCGGATCCCTCGGCCTTGCCGAGCAGGACGGCCTTGGACAGCGGGGGCCGGTCGTAGGGCTGGTGGGGCTCGGCGCCGATCACCCGTACCGTGCCCGTGAAGCCCTGTTCACGCAGGGCGACCGCGGTCTGCACGCCGGCCATGCCCGCGCCGACCACCACCACCCGCCGCTGCGACATCGTCGTCTGCTCGCTCACCTGATCACCATAGTCAACTGACAAACTGTCAGTCAGCCGTCGTGCCGCGTGACCTGCTCCACAACGCTGGTTCCCCGGCCCGGCCGGGACTCCCACTGCCAGCTCTCCTCCAGCCGCACCCGCCCGTCGGGCAGCTCCACGACCGTCGACACGCAGTGCCCGGACGCAGTGGTCCCGTCCCGCTTGAGCTGCACGTACCGGAAGTCCAGCCGGTCACCCTCGCGCGTGCCCACCAGATGCCCGCGTACGACATCGCCGCCCGCGTAATCGGCCCAGATCTCCCCGTCCTTCTCGTGGTAGGTGAAGCGGGTCCGCGTGCCCACCTGACCTGGGGCCTGGTCGGCGACAGGGGCGAGGACGAGGCCGTCGAGCGAGCGGGGCATGGGGCGAGGCTCCCTGCAGAGGCGCGGAACGAGCGGTTAGGGTGGCCAACGTACAAGCACTCGCGGGAGCCCGGACGCACCGGGCTGAGAGGGAGGCTGGCGGCCTCCGACCGTACGAACCTGATCCGGGTCATGCCGGCGAAGGGAGGGGCTGGACGCCCATGTCGCCTACGCGTTCGTCAGACGTCCTCGTCCTCGGGGGCGGAATCATCGGCCTGGTCACGGCGTGGCGGGCCGCACAGCGCGGGTTCGCCACGGCCGTGGTGGACCCCGAGCCGGGCGGCGGCGCCGCCCAGGTGGCGGCCGGCATGCTGGCCGCCGTCACGGAACTGCACTACGGCGAGCAGACACTGCTCGGCCTGAATCTGGCCTCGGCGCGCCGCTATCCCGCGTTCGCGGCCGAGCTGACCGACCTCACCGGACAGGACCTCGGGTACCGCCAGTGCGGCACCCTCGCGGTCGCGCTGGACGCCGACGACCGGGCGCATCTGCGGGAACTGCACGCGCTGCAACGGGAGTCGGGCCTCGACTCGGAGTGGCTGTCGGGGCGGGAGTGCCGGCGGCTGGAGCCGATGCTCGCGCCGGGCGTGCGCGGCGGGCTCCGGGTGGACGGCGACCACCAGATCGACCCGCGGCGCCTGGCGCGGGCGCTGGTGACGGCCTGTGAGCGGGCGGGCGTGGTCTTCCACCGGGCGTGGGCGACGCGGCTGTCGGTGGTGCAGGGGCGGGCGGCCGGGTGCGTGACGGACGACGGCACCGTGCTCGGCGCCGGGCAGGTGGTCCTGGCGGCCGGCAGCCTCAGCGGGCGGCTGGCGGGCGTCCCGGAGGCCGTGCTGCCTCCCGTACGGCCCGTCAAGGGGCAGGTGCTGAGGCTGACCGTGCCGAAGCGGCAGGCGCCGTTCCTGAGCCGGACCGTCCGCGCGGTGGTGCGCGGCAGCCAGGTCTACCTGGTGCCGCGGGCCGACGGCGAGCTGGTCGTCGGCGCGACCAGCGAGGAGCTGGGCTGGGACACGACGGTGACCGCGGGAGGCGTGTACGAGCTGCTGCGCGACGCGCACGAGCTGATGCCCGGCATCACCGAGCTGCCGCTCACCGAGACCCGCGCGGGGCTGCGTCCCGGGTCCCCCGACAACGCGCCCCTGCTGGGCCCGACCGAGCTGGACGGCCTGCTGCTGGCGACCGGGCACTACCGCAACGGCGTGCTGCTCACCCCGATCACCGGGGACGCCCTCGCGCACGCCCTGGCCACCGGTGAACTCACCGACGAGGCCCGTCCCTTCAGTCCGAAGCGGTTCGCACGCACGGAGCAGCCCGTATGAACATCTCGGTCAACGGCGAGCGTCGGCGGATCGAGCCGGGCACGGCTCTCGACACGCTCGTGCAGTCCCTCACCGCGGCGCCCTCCGGAGTGGCCGCCGCGCTCAACGAAACCGTCGTCCCGCGCGCGCAGTGGTCCTCGACGTCCCTCTCCGAGGGGGACCGCGTCGAGGTCCTGACCGCCGTCCAAGGAGGCTGACCCATGGCCGACGATGCCTTTGTCCTCGGCGGTACGTCCTTCTCGTCCCGGCTGATCATGGGGACGGGCGGCGCGCCCTCCCTGGAGGTGCTGGAGCGGGCGCTGGCCGCGTCCGGCACCGAGCTGACCACGGTCGCGATGCGGCGGGTGGACGCCTCGGTGCACGGCTCGGTGCTGTCGGTGCTGGAGCGGCTCGGCATCCGGGTGCTGCCGAACACGGCGGGGTGCTTCACGGCCGGGGAAGCGGTGCTGACGGCCCGCCTCGCGCGGGAGGCCCTCGGCACCGATCTGGTCAAGCTGGAGGTCATCGCCGACGAGCGAACCCTGCTGCCGGACCCGATCGAGCTGCTGGACGCGGCGGAGACCCTGGTGGACGACGGGTTCACGGTGCTGCCGTACACCAACGACGACCCGGTGCTGGCCCGCAAGCTGGAGGACGTGGGCTGTGCGGCGATCATGCCGCTGGGCTCGCCGATCGGCTCCGGGCTCGGGATCCGCAACCCGCACAACTTTCAGCTGATCGTGGAGCACGCGCGCGTGCCGGTGATCCTGGACGCCGGAGCAGGTACGGCCTCGGACGCGGCGCTGGCGATGGAGCTGGGGTGCGCGGGTGTGATGCTCGCCTCGGCGGTGACGCGGGCCAAGGAGCCGGTCCTGATGGCCGACGCGATGCGCCACGCGGTGGAGGCGGGCCGGCTGGCGTACCGGGCGGGCCGGATTCCCCGGCGGCACTTCGCCGAGGCGTCCTCCCCGGTGGCGGGACGGGCGGTGCTGGATCCGGAGCGGCCGGCGTTCTGAACGGCCGTGGGTTGCGTCACAGGTCGGCTTCAGTCCCGCCACTGTCCCGGACGGAGAGCCGGGGGTGTCAGTCGCTGCTCGTACACTCGCCTGCGTGGATACGACCCTTCAGGACCCGCTGGTCGGGCAGGTGCTCGACGGACGCTACCGCGTCGATGCGCGGATCGCCGTCGGTGGGATGGCCACGGTCTACCGGGCCGTGGACACCCGGCTCGACCGTGTGCTCGCGCTGAAGGTGATGCACCCCGGGCTCGCCGCCGACGGGATCTTCGTGGAGCGGTTCATCCGCGAGGCCAAGTCGGTCGCCCGGCTCGCGCACCCCAATGTCGTGCAGGTCTTCGACCAGGGGACCGACGGGTCGTACGTCTATCTCGCCATGGAGTACATCGCCGGCTGCACCCTGCGTGACGTGCTGCGCGACCGCGGGGCGCTGCAGCCGCGTGCCGCCCTGGACATCCTGGAGCCCGTCCTCGCCGCGCTCGGCGCCGCGCACCGGGCCGGGTTCGTGCACCGGGACATGAAGCCGGAGAACGTGCTCATCGGGGACGACGGCCGGGTCAAGGTCGCCGACTTCGGGCTGGTGCGTTCCGTGGGCTCGGTCACCAGCACCACCGGTGCCGTCCTCGGCACCGTCTCCTACCTCGCGCCGGAGCAGATAGAGCAGCCGGGCACCGCCGACGCCCGCGTCGACGTGTACGCGTGCGGTGTCGTGCTGTACGAGATGCTGACCGGCGAGAAGCCGCACGACGGGGACTCCCCCGCGATCGTGCTCTACAAGCATCTGCACGAGGACGTCCCGCCGCCGTCGGCCACCGTGCCCGGCCTGCCGTACGAGCTCGACGCGCTGGTCGCCTCGGCCACCGCGCGCACCCCTGACGTCCGCCCGCACGACGCGGTGGCGCTGCTCTCCGAGGCCCTCGCGGCCCGCGCCACGCTCAGCGAGGCCCAGCTGGACGCGCTCCCTCCGCAGGCCCTGTCCGCCGAGCACGACGGCGCCGAGAACCGC
Organism: Streptomyces sp. NPDC002779; assembly: GCF_042888685.1. Taxonomy (NCBI): domain Bacteria; kingdom Bacillati; phylum Actinomycetota; class Actinomycetes; order Kitasatosporales; family Streptomycetaceae; genus Streptomyces; species Streptomyces sp. NPDC002779. Next base: position 104,299 of record NZ_JBIAQC010000007.1, on the reverse strand, counting down.
ACGAGCGTGATCCCGCGCTCGCTGACGGTGCCGAGCCCGCTGCCGGTCGACGAGGACGAGGACCGGTTCCACCGCACCAGCCGGCTGGAGTCCGCCGCCCCGCTCCCGCCCTCCCCGGCCGGACGCCGGGTGTCGCGGCGCGGCCCGTTCGCCCTGGTCGTCGCCGTGCTGCTGGTCCTCGGCGTCGGCGCGGGCGTCTGGTACATCAACTCCGGCCAGTTCACCCGGGTCCCGGCGCTGCTGACCCAGACCGAGGCGAAGGCCAAGGACCGGCTGGGGGATGCCGGTCTGGAGGTCGGCTCGGTCGAGCGTGCCTTCAGTGACACCGTCGAGCGCGGCCGGGTCATCAGCACCGACCCGGGCGTCGGCAGCCGTATCCGGCACAACGACGCGGTGAATCTGGTCGTCTCCAAGGGGCCGCAGGTCGTGGAGGTGCCCGACCTGGAGGGCTACCGGCTGGACAAGGCGAAGGAGCTGCTGAAGAGCGCGGGTCTGGAGCCGGGCATGGTCACCCGGGAGTTCAGCGAGAGCGTCGCCCGGGGCTCCGTGATCTCCACCAGCCCCGAGGCCGGCACCGAGCGCCGCTCGGGCTCCGCCGTCGCGCTGGTGCTCAGCAAGGGCCGCCCGGTCGACGTCCCGGACGTCACCGGCGAGAGCCTGGAGGACGCCAGGGCCGAGCTGACGGAGGCGGGCCTGAAGGTGCGCGTCGCCACGGAGGAGGTCACCTCGTCCGAGTACGACAAGGGTGAGGTCGCCGAGCAGACGCCGCAGGCCGACACCCAGGCCGTCGCGGGCGACACCGTGACGCTGACGCTGTCCAAGGGCCCGGAGATGATCGAGGTCCCGGACGTGGTCGGCGACAGCGTCGACGACGCCACGGCCGCTCTGGAGGCCGCGGGCTTCGAGGTCGACGAGGACCGCGGGCTGCTGGGGCTGTTCGGCGACACGGTCGAGAGCCAGTCCGTGGAGGGCGGCGACACCGCTCCCAAGGGCTCGACGATCACCATCGAGATCCGCTGACAGGACGCACGCACCGATGACCGTTCCGCACCTCCGCAACCCCGTCGGCGGCCATGTCCCGGTGGCCGGCGGACTGAACTCCGTCGGCCTGGCCTACGCCCGTGACCTCAAGGCGGAGACCGTGCAGGTCTTCGTCGCCAACCCGCGCGGCTGGGCCACGCCCGCCGGGAACCCGCGGCAGGACGAGGAGTTCCGCGCGGCCTGCGCGCAGGGATCCATCCCGGCGTACGTCCATGCCCCGTACCTGATCAACTTCGGCTCGCACACCGAGGCGACCGCCGAGCGGTCGGTGGAGTCGCTGCGGCACTCCCTGCGCCGCGGGCGGGAGATCGGGGCGCTGGGCGTGGTCGTGCACACGGGCAGCGCGACCGGCGGCCGGGACCGCTCGGTGGCGCTGCGGCAGGTCCGGGAGTACCTGCTGCCGCTGCTGGACGAGCTGACCCACGACGACGACCCGTTCCTGCTGCTGGAGTCGACGGCCGGCCAGGGCTCCTCGCTGTGCTCCCGCACCTGGGATTTCGGGCCGTACTTCGAGGCGCTGGACGCCCATCCCAAGCTGGGCGTCTGCCTGGACACCTGCCACATCTTCGCCGCCGGGCACGACCTGACCGGCCCGGACGGCATGCACCAGACCCTGGATCTGCTGGTGGAGACGGTCGGCGAGGGGCGGCTGAAGCTGATCCACGCCAACGACTCCAAGGATGTGGTCGGCGCACACAAGGACCGGCACGCGAACATCGGCTCCGGACACATCGGCGAGGACCCGTTCCGCGCACTGATGACCCACCCCGCCACCGAGGGCGTACCCCTGATCATCGAGACGCCCGGCGGCAAGGAGGGGCACGCGGCGGACGTGGAGCGCCTGAAGAAGCTGCGGGAAAGCGGGAAGCGCTAGAGGGGACCTAGAGCTCGGGCCCGTCCCCCGGCCCCTCCTGGTAGGAGTAGCGCTGTTCCTTCCAGGGGTCGCCGATGTTGTGGTACCCGCGCTCTTCCCAGAACCCGCGGCGGTCGGTGGTCATGTACTCCACGCCCCGGACCCACTTGGGGCCCTTCCAGGCGTACAGGTGAGGCACCACCAGCCGGAGCGGGAAGCCGTGTTCCGCGGTGAGCAGTTCGCCGTCCTTGTGCGTCGCGAAGATGGCGCGCTCGTCGGCGAAGTCCTCCAGGCGGAGGTTCGAGCTGAAGCCGTACTCGGCCCAGACCATCACATGGGTGACGGTGTCGGCGGGCGGGGCGAGCTCCAGGATGCTCCGGGCCGGAATCCCGCCCCACTCGGCGCCGAGCATGCTGAACTTGGTGACGCAGTGCAGATCGGCCACCACGGTGGTGTACGGCAGGGCCGCGAACTCCTCATGGCTCCAGCAGCGCTTCTCGCCGTCGGCGGTGGCGCCGAAGACCCTGAACTCCCAGCGCTCGGGGCGGAACTTGGGGACCGGTCCGTAGTGGGTGACCGGCCAGCCGCGCTGCAGGCGCTGCCCCGGCGGGAGCTCCGGCTGTACCGCTCCTCCAGATGCGCTCTCCACCGGCTGACCCATGTATCCATCCTGACAGACCCGAGGCAGTGCACTTGACCAGCGGTGCGACAAAAGAGGCAAAGCGGTCAAATTCAAACTAAGCATGCACTTACTTACTAAGTGAAGACTTACTGGACGATCTTCGATACCGGTGCAAGGATGCGGCGCAACCTGCCAGTTCCCCAGTTCCCCCGTTCTCTTGGAAGGAGCCTCTGCGATGCAGGGCGACCCCGAGGTCATCGAATTCCTCAATGAGCAGCTCACCGGCGAGCTGACGGCGATCAACCAGTACTGGCTGCACTACCGGATCCAGGACAACAAGGGCTGGACCAAGCTCGCCAAGTACACGCGTGAAGAATCCATCGACGAGATGAAGCACGCGGACAAGATCACCGAGCGCATCCTGATGCTCGACGGTCTGCCCAACTACCAGCGGCTGTTCCATGTCCGGGTCGGCCAGACGGTCACCGAGATGTTCCAGGCGGACCGGCAGGTGGAGGTGGAGGCGATCGACCGCCTCAAGCGCGGGATCGAGGTGATGCGCACCAAGGGCGACATCACGTCCGCGAATCTCTTCGAGTCGATCCTCGAGGACGAGGAGCACCACATCGACTACCTGGACACCCAGCTGGAGCTGATCGACAAGCTCGGCGAGGCGCTCTACCTGGCCCAGCAGATCGAGCAGCCGAGCTGAGCGGGAGCCCCTGAGCAGCGCCCCCGGGCCGAACCGCTACGCGACTTCTTCCAGCTGCTCCAGCCCGGCGAGGACCGGACGACCCTGGTCGGCCAGCTCACGGCGGGGGCACGCGCCCCGGCCCAGCAGCGCCTGGATCCGGCGTACGCACGAACCGCAGTCGGTGCCCGCCTTGCAGGCCGACGCTATCTGGCGGGGGGTGCAGGCACCGTCCTCCGCGTGCTTCTTCACCTGCTGCTCGGTGATGCCGAAACAACTGCAGACGTACACGCGGTTCACCTCCCGCCGGGATCGATACGTGGTGCCGTCCCGATTCATGGTCGGTGAGGCTAACCTAACCTTACCCGGCGCACAGGAACCCGAAAAGTGGCGTGGGGCGCGGATCGTATGTGATCCGCGCCCCACTGAGCTCCTGTGCAACAGCCGAACCGGCTACTGGTCCCTGTACATCTCCGCGACCAGGAAGGCCAGGTCAAGGGACTGGCTGCGGTTCAGGCGGGGGTCGCAGGCCGTCTCGTAGCGCTGGTGGAGATCATCGACGAAGATCTCGTCGCCACCGCCCACGCACTCGGTGACATCGTCACCCGTGAGCTCGACATGGATGCCGCCCGGATGGGTGCCCAGCGCCTTGTGGACCTCGAAGAAGCCCTTGACCTCGTCGAGCACGTCGTCGAAGCGGCGGGTCTTGTGGCCGGAGGCCGCCTCGAAGGTGTTGCCGTGCATCGGGTCGGTCACCCAGGCCACCGTGGCGCCCGAGGCGGTGACCTTCTCGATCAGCTCCGGGAGCTTGTCGCGGACCTTGTCGGCGCCCATGCGGACGATGAAGGTCAGCCGGCCCGGCTCGCGCTCCGGGTCCAGGCGCTCGATGTACTGCAGCGCCTCCTCGGCCGTCGTCGTCGGGCCGAGCTTGATGCCGATGGGGTTGCGGATCCTCGAGGCGAACTCGATGTGCGCGTGGTCCAGCTGCCGGGTGCGCTCACCGATCCACACCATGTGCGCGGAGACGTCGTAGAGCCGGCCGGTGCGGGAGTCCACTCGGGTCAGCGCCGACTCGTAGTCCAGCAGCAGCGCCTCGTGCGAGGAGTAGAACTCGACCGTCTTGAACTCCTCCGGGTCGGCCCCGCAGGCGTGCATGAAGTTGAGCGCCTGGTCGATCTCGCGGGCGAGCTGCTCGTAGCGCTGGCCGGACGGGGACGACTTCACGAAGTCCTGGTTCCAGGCGTGCACCTGGCGCAGGTCGGCGTAGCCGCCGGTGGTGAAGGCGCGGACCAGGTTGAGCGTGGAGGCGGAGGCGTTGTACATCCGCTTCAGGCGCTCGGGGTCCGGGATCCGGGCGGCCTCGGTGAAGTCGAAGCCGTTGACGGAGTCGCCGCGGTAGGTCGGCAGCGTCACGCCGTCGCGGGTCTCGGTCGGCTTGGAGCGCGGCTTGGAGTACTGACCGGCGATGCGGCCGACCTTCACGACCGGCACCGAGGCGGCGTACGTCAGCACGGCGCCCATCTGGAGCAGGGTCTTGAGCTTGTTGCGGATCTGGTCGGCGGACACCGCGTCGAACGCCTCGGCGCAGTCGCCGCCCTGGAGGAGGAACGCCTCTCCCTTGGCGACGGCCGCCAACCGGGCGCGCAGCTGGTCGCACTCGCCCGCGAAGACGAGCGGCGGATACGACTCGAGGTCCGCGATCACTGCGCGCAGAGCCTCGGTGTCGGGGTACTCGGGCTGCTGCGCCGCGGGCAGGTTTCGCCAGGTGTTGCCAGCGCTCGCGCTGGTCTTAGCGTTCACGGTCACGACGTCAACACTACGGGGTTGTCCCCGCCGTCCATTCCCTGGCTCACCAAGTGAGACGCGCCGCGGGCCGCCAGGGCCAGCCGCCGGTGGGTGCGCCGGAGCATCAGCCGGGCCATGAAGGGGTGCGCGTGGCGGACCACCGACCAGTACAGACGGCCCCGCCGGTTGTGGATGCGGACCACCGAGCCGAGGGTCACCGTCCGGGCCGCCGGGTCCATCAGGACCGAGACCCGGTAGTCGAGATGCCCCGCGTCCTGGCCGAGCAGGACCTCGTGGTCCGTACGGCCGAACACCGGGGTGCCCGGCAGGGTGCCCTCCCAGGCTTCCGCGTCGGTCGGCATCCCCGGGCGCAGGTCCAGGGCGTAGGCGTCGGCGTAGTCGGTGGCGGGGAAGGCGGCGTGCAGCAGGGCGGCCTCCTCGGGCACCGCGACGGCCGTCGGGCGGTCCCAGGTGAGCCGCTGGAGCAGGCGCACGTAGCGGCCCCGGCGCACGGGGCGGGCCACGGAGCCGGTGGCGGCCCGCTCGGCGTTGTCGAACAGCTCCTCGATGACCGTGCCGTGCAGCGCGCGCACCGCGAGCAGCCAGCCCAGGCGCTCCCGGGGCGGCAGGGACTGCTCCAGAACGTGCCGGATGCGGCAGCGGCCGGGGCCGAGCGGCTCGACGGAGAGTTCGTGGAACCCGGTGCCGGGCGGGTCGAAGGCGAAGCGGACCCGGCGGCCGGGGTCGTACTCGGCGACCGAGTAGCGCACCGGGCCGTGTCCGCCGGCGGCGCCGACGGCGAGCGGCCGGTCGAGGCGGAGGGGGGCCCAGGCGGGGGTCGGGAACAGCGGGTCGTCGGGGCCGGAGAGGCGGTCCAGGAGGGGGCCGACCCGCTCGGCGGGCGCGGCCAGGATGCGGTCGTGAACATTGCGTACAGTGCCCATCGGAGCACCTCCATACGGTGGCGTATGGTCAACCGTACGGTACCGTACGGTCATGGTGCAACGCCCCCCTCGCAAGACCCCCGGCAAGACCCCCGGCAAGGCCCGGCTCAGTGCCGACGACTGGGCGGACGCCGCGCTCCTCGCGATGGGCGAGGGCGGCCTCGCCGCGGTCGCCGTGGAACCGCTCGCCACCCGGCTCGGCACCACCAAGGGCAGCTTCTACTGGCACTTCGCCAACCGGGACGCGCTGATCGAGGCGGCGCTGGAACGCTGGGCCGAGACCCAGACCGAGGCACTCATCACCGAGCTGGAGACGGAGCCCGACCCCGAGCGGCGGTTGCGCCTGCTGTTCGCCGAGGCGATCGGGGCGGCCGCGGACGACGTGCTGGAGGTGACCCTGCTGGCGACCGCGGACGACCCGCGCGTCGCGGCGGTGCTCGGCCGGGTCACCGAGCGCCGGGTCGCCTATGTGGCGCGGCTCTTCGCCGAGGCAGGTTTCCCCGAGCCGGAGGCCCGGCGCCGCGGACTGCTCGCGTACAGCGTCTACCTGGGGCACGCCCAGCTCGCCCACGCCGTCCCGGCCACGTTGCCGGAGGGGGACGGGCTGACGGGTTATCTCGACCGCGCCCTGGATCTGCTGCTGATGCGTTAGGGTCGGGGCATGTTCGCGCACTCGACCCAGAACCAGAACTGGTGGTGGACCGCTTCTCCGGCGGCCCGCTGACTGCGCGTACTCAGACTTCGCGAAGGCCGCCCGAGGGGCGGCCTTCGGTGTTTTCCGGGGTCCGTTCCTCTCGGGAGAGTCCTCTCAGGCGTCCTCTCAGGAGAAGGAAGACGGACCCATGCAGCTGCTCGACCTGCTCGACGATCCCCGCCCGTTCGCCCTGCTGCGCCGCCGCACGCCGGGCCATGACGAGAACACCGTCGAGGTCCTCCTCGGCCCGGTCCGCTCCTGCGACCACCTCGCCGACCTGCCCGACGAGGGCCTCGCGCTCGTGCCCTTCCGCCAGATCCGGGAGCGGGGCTTCGACGTCCGGGACGACGGCACGCCCCTGACGGTGCTGATCCCCCGGGAAACCCACGAGATCCCGATCGCCGAGGCACTGGACCAGCTCCCCGCCCACGACGTACACGTCCAGGGCGGCCGGTTCGACGTCGGCGACGAGGAGTACGCCGAGATCGTCGGGCGCGTGCTGCGGGAGGAGATCGGGCGCGGCGAGGGCGCGAACTTCGTGATCCGGCGGACGTACGAGGGGGACATCCCCGGGTTCGGCAGGGCCGACGCCCTCGCGCTGTTCCGGCGGCTGCTGGAGGGCGAGCGGGGCGCGTACTGGACGTTCGTCGTGCACACCGGGGAGCGGACCCTGGTCGGCGCGAGCCCCGAGGTGCACGTGCGGATGTCCGGCGGCACCGTCGTGATGAACCCGATCAGCGGGACGTACCGCTATCCCGCCGAGGGGCCGACCCCGGAGCATCTGCTGGACTTCCTCGCCGACGGCAAGGAGATCGAGGAGCTGTCGATGGTCGTCGACGAGGAGCTCAAGATGATGTGCACCGTCGGGGACATGGGCGGGGTGGTGATCGGGCCCCGGCTGAAGGAGATGGCCCATCTCGCGCACACCGAGTACGAGTTGCGGGGCAAGTCCTCGCTGGACGTGCGGGAGGTGCTGAAGGAGACCATGTTCGCGGCCACCGTGACCGGCTCCCCCGTGCAGAACGCCTGCCGGGTCATCGAGCGCCACGAGGTCGGCGGGCGCGGCTACTACGCGGGCGCCCTGGCGCTGCTCGGCCGGGACTCCGGCGGCGCGCAGACCCTCGACTCCCCCATCCTCATCCGCACCGCGGACATCGACGCGGACGGGCGGCTGCGGGTGCCGGTCGGCGCGACCCTCGTGCGGGGCTCGGACGCGGAGAGCGAGGTCGCGGAGACCCACGCCAAGGCGGCGGGAGTGCTGGCCGCCCTCGGCGTACGCCCGTCCCGGCCCCGCCATGACAGCGCGCGCCCCGGGCTGGCCGAAGACCCCCGCGTGCGTGCCGCGCTCGACGGACGCCGTGCGTTCCTCGCGCCGTTCTGGCTGCGGATGCAGGAGCGGGCCGCGGAGCTGACCGGGCACGCCCTGGTCGTCGACGGCGAGGACACCTTCACCGCGATGCTCGCGCACGTGCTGCGCTCCGGCGGGCTGGAGGTCACCGTCCGGCGCTACGACGAGCCGGGCCTCACGGAAGCCGTCCGCGCGCACGAGGGACCTCTCGTGCTCGGCCCGGGTCCCGGCGACCCGGCCGACACCGCTGATCCCAAGATGCGCCTGCTGCGGGCCCTGACCGCGGAGGTGCTCCGCGGCCACCGGCACGGGGTCCTCGGCGTCTGCCTCGGGCACGAGCTGATCGCGGCGGAGCTGGGGCTGGAGATCGTACGCAAGGAGATCCCGTACCAGGGGGCGCAGACGTCAGTCGATCTGTTCGGGCGGCCGGAGACCGTCGGCTTCTACAACAGCTTCGTGGCCCGCTGCGACGACGAGGCGGCCGGCGAACTGGCCGCGCACGGCGTCGAGATCAGCCGGAGCCCGTCGTACGAGGTCCACGCGCTGCGCGGGCCCGGTTTCGCCGGGGTGCAGTTCCACCCCGAGTCGGTGCTGACCCTGAACGGCGCCTCGATCGTGCGGGAGCTGGTCGGTCAGCTGCGCGGCACCAGCACGTTCTCCGAGCGGCGGCCCGCCGTGTAGTCCAGGACGTTCTGCACCGTGGCGTCGACGATCTGGCCGACGGCGTCCACGGTGTAGTACGCCTGGTGCGAGGTGACCAGGACGTTCGGGAAGGTGACCAGCCGGGCCAGGACGTCGTCCTCGATCGGCTGGAGGGACTTGTCGAGGAAGAACAGGCCCGCCTCCGCCTCGTACACATCGAGGCCGACGCCGGCGAAGCGGCCCTCGCGCAGTTCCGCGACGAGGGCCGCGGTGTCGATCAGGCCGCCGCGGCTGGAGTTCACCAGGATCGCGTCGTCCCGCATCGCCTTCAGGGCGGGTGCGTCGATCAGGTGCCGGGTCTCGGGCATCAGCGGCACATGCAGGCTGACCAGGTCGGACTCGGCGAGCAGCTGGTCCTTGGGGACGTAGCGCATGCCAAGTTCCGTGCAGGCCGGGTTCTCGGCGATGTCCCAGCCCAGCAGCCGCATGCCGAAGCCGTGCGCGATGCGGGCGAATGCCTCGCCGATCTTGCCGGTGCCGAGGACTCCGGCGGTACGGCCGTGCAGGTCGCGGCCCATCAGCCCGTCGAGCCGGAAGTCGAAGTCCCGGGTGCGGGTGGAGGCGCGCACGACACGGCGGTTGACGGCCATGGCGAGGGTCCAGGCGAACTCGGCCACCGAGTACGGCGAGTAGTACGACACCCGGGCGACCGTCATGCCGAGCCGTTCGGCGACGTCCAGGTCGATGTTGTTGAACCCGGTGGAGCGCTGGGCGACCATCCGCGTGCCGCCCGCCGCGAGGAGCTCCAGGACGCGCGCGCCGAGGTCGGCGTTGACGCTGGTGGAGATGGTCTCGTAGCCGGCCGCGATCGGAGCGGTGTCCTCGTTGAGGAAGACGTCCAGGCAGCGGACCTCGTGGTGGCCGGCGAAGGCGTGCTCGATCAGGGGCCTCTCGTCCGCCTGGACACCGAAGGCGAGAATCTCCACGTCAGGCTCCCGGCTCAGAGGGTCATGGGCCGAATATACGGCCCATGACCCCCGGCTGCCCGGTCAGCCGAAGAAGACCCCGACCTCCTCGTAGAGCTCCGGATCGACCGTCTTCAGCCTCGCCGTGGCGTCCGCGATCGGGACGCGGACGATGTCCGTGCCGCGCAGGGCGACCATCTTGCCGAAGTCGCCGTCGCGGACGGCCTCGATGGCGTGCAGCCCGAAGCGGGTGGCGAGCCAGCGGTCGAAGGCGCTGGGGGTGCCGCCGCGCTGGACGTGCCCGAGCACGGTCGTACGGGCCTCCTTGCCGGTGCGCCGCTCGATCTCCTTGGCCAGCCACTCGCCGACGCCGGAGAGCCGGACGTGCCCGAAGGAGTCCAACGACCCGTCCTTGAGGACCATGTCGCCGTCCTTCGGCATGGCGCCCTCGGCGACGACCACGATGGGGGCGTACGACGCCTTGAAGCGGGAGGTCACCCAGGCGCACACCTTCTCGATGTCGAAGCGCTGTTCGGGGATGAGGATGACGTTGGCGCCGCCCGCGAGGCCGGAGTGGATGGCGATCCACCCGGCGTGACGGCCCATCACCTCCACGACGAGGACGCGCATATGGGACTCGGCGGTGGTGTGCAGCCGGTCGATGGCCTCGGTGGCGATCCCGACGGCGGTGTCGAAGCCGAAGGTGTAGTCGGTGGCGGACAGGTCGTTGTCGATGGTCTTCGGGACGCCGACACAGGGCACGCCGTACTCGTCCGACAGCTGCGCGGCCACCCCGAGGGTGTCCTCGCCGCCGATCGTGATGAGCGCGTCGACCTCCTGCTTGGCCAGGTTCTCCTTGATCCGCCGGATCCCGTCCTCGTGCTTGAGCGGATTGGTGCGCGAGGAGCCGAGGATGGTGCCGCCGCGGGGCAGGATGCCGCGCACGGCGGGGATGTCGAGACGGACGGTGTCGCCGTCGAGCGGACCGCGCCAGCCGTCCCGGAAGCCGGTGAAGTCGTAGCCGTACTCCTGTACGCCCTTGCGGACGATGGCCCGGATGACGGCGTTGAGACCGGGGCAGTCGCCGCCTCCGGTCAGTACTCCGACCCGCATGGAAATGTCCCTTCGCCGCGGTTGCCTGGAAAGGCCACGCTAATAGTGATCCAGGTCACTCAGGGATGGGTCGGAGCCGCAATTCCGGTGAAACGTCAGGATGTTCGTTTACTCGTCGTCAAGTCCGCGCTCTATCGCGTACCGAACGAGTTCCACGCGATTGTGCAGTTGGAGCTTGCCGAGGGTGTTCTGGACGTGGTTCTGCACGGTGCGGTGGGAGATGACGAGCCGTTCGGCGATCTGCTTGTAGCTCAGGCCCTTGGCGACCAGCCGCAGCACCTCGGTCTCGCGGTCGGTGAGCTGCGGGGCACCCGGCCGGCCGGCGTCGCGGTCGGCGGGCGCGGGTTCGGAGGCCAGGCGCCGGTACTCGCCGAGGACCAGTCCGGCCAGGCCCGGGGTGAACACCGGGTCGCCGACGGCGGTACGGCGGACCGCGTCGACAAGTTCCTCCGTGGAGGCCGACTTCAGCAGATAACCGGTGGCGCCGGACTTCACGGCCTCCAGCACGTCGGCGTGCTCGCCGCTCGCGGACAGCACCAGCACGCGCAGGGCAGGGTTGTGGGCGACGAGTTCCTTGCAGACCTGGACGCCCGGCTTGGCGGGCAGGTTGAGGTCGAGGACGAGCACGTCGGGGCCCGCGGCCTTGGCACGGCGCACGGCCTGCTCGCCGTCGCCCGCGGTGGCCACCACCTCGAACCCGGACTCGCCGAGGTCCCGGGCGACGGCGTCGCGCCACATGGGGTGATCGTCGACCACCATGACCCTGATCGGTCCGCCCTGCTCGCTCATCGCATCCCCCGGGACATCTGCTTCGGTACCTTCAGTTCGACTTCCGTGCCCTGCCCGGGCACCGAGATCAGCTCCGCGCTGCCCCCGATGTCCCGCAGCCGCCCCCGGATCGACAGGGCGACCCCGAGCCGCCCCTCGCCCTCGGCCTGCGCGAGCCGCCCCTCGGGGATGCCGGGGCCGTCGTCCCGGACGGTCACGATCACCGCGTCCGGTTCGTCCTCGACCAGGATCCACGCGCGCGCGTGCTCACCGGCGTGCTCACGCACATTGTCCAGTGCGGCCCCGACGGCCGCGGCCAGCTCCCGCGCGGCGGCCGGCGCCAGCACCACGGGCGCCCCGGGCTCGGCGAGACTGGTCCGGGACCCGGCGTAGGGCGCGAGCAGCGCCCGCAGATCCAGCGGCCCGTCGTCGTGGGTCTCTTCCTCCACGGCCCTGACCAGCGCCCCCTGGGAGGCGTCCTCCGACACCCGCGAAACCGGGGTCAGACCGCCGGAGACCAGGGTCCGCAGCGCCACCTCCTGCTCGCCCGCCAGGCGCCCCAGCTCGGCCGCCTCGCCGCCGATGACGGCGCCGCGCCGCTGCACCATGGCGAGCACCTGCAGGACGCTGTCGTGGATGTCCCGGGCGAGCCGCTCGCGTTCCCGGGTCGCGGCCTCGATCTCCAGGGCGCGGGCGAGGGTGCGCTCGGAGGCGCGGGCGACCTCGACGACGTAGCCGATGGCGATGGAGGCGACCCAGACGAGGATCACCGCGTGCACGGTGTCGCGGGTCGGGGAGCCGCGGTGGACGAGGTTGGCGACGGCGACCAGCGTGGAGGCGAAGGCCGCCCAGCGCCAGCCGCCCTTGATGGCGAAGGCCAGCACGGAACCGGCCGTCCATATCGACGGCAGGGTCGGGCTGCCCGACTCGATGTGGGCGGCCGAGTCGGCGACCCGCGTGAGGAGGATGCCGACGAGCGCGAGGGTCAGGTCGGCGGCGAGGAAGGGCTTGGTGCAGGCGGCGGCGTTCGCCACCTTGGGCAGGGTCGCGAACGTCCACACCGTCAGTACGGCGAAGTAGGCGATGGCGGCCCAGGGGCGCGCGAACTCGTCGTAGGCGCTGATGAACAGGCCGATCGCGTACAGCAGGGTGAGGATCCGGTACCCCATGAGCGCACGCCACAGCGGCTGCTCGACCGACATCCTCAGGACCTTCTCGCGCCTGGCCAACTCCCCCACCCCCCGAACGGCACTGCCGTGTCTAGGACTCGGACTTCTCCTTGTCCGCCTGTTCCTTCGCGGCCTTGGCGAGAGCGGCCCGGGCCGCCTTCTCCGCTTCCTTCTCGGCCTTGGCCTCCTCCGCGAGCCGGCGCTTGGCGGCGGTGGCGTACATGTCGACGTACTCCTGGCCGGAGAGCTTCATGATCTCGTACATGACCTCGTCGGTCACCGCGCGCAGGACGAAGCGGTCGTGCTCCATGCCCTGGTAGCGGGTGAAGTCCAGGGGCCTGCCGATCCGGATGCCCGGCCGCATCAGCTTGGGCATCACCTTCCCCGGCGGCTGGATCTTCTCCGTGTCGATCATGGCGACCGGGATGACCGGTGCCCCGGTGGCGAGCGCCACGCGCGCGAGGCCGCCGGGCTTGCCCCGGTACAGCCGGCCGTCGGGCGAGCGCGTGCCCTCGGGGTAGATGCCGAACAACTCGCCGCGCTCCAGCACCTCGATACCGCTCTTGATGGCCGCCTCGCCCGCGCCGCGCGCGCCGGAGCGGTCCACGGGGAGCTGGCCGACGCCCTTGAAGAACGCGGCCGTCAGCCGGCCCTTGAGGCCCGGGGTGGTGAAGTACTCGGCCTTCGCGATGAAGGTGACCTTGCGGTCGAGGACCGCGGGCAGGAAGAACGAGTCGGAGAACGAGAGGTGGTTGCTCGCCAGGATGGCGGGGCCCTCGGCGGGGACGTTCTCCAGGCCTTCCACCCAGGGCCTGAAGGCGAGCTTCAGCGGCCCCCCGATGGATACCTTCATCGCGCCGTACAACAACCGAGTGCCTCCTGATGTCTGTCGATGAGACCTTAACCCGGAGCGCCGTCAAAGAGGCCGTCGGCCCTGGTCGGTGTCAGTGCGGTCGCGTACGGTGAAGTACCTGCAACCGACCTCATGAACAGGAGACCGAAGGTGCCGGTCCTTCCTGGAGCCGAGCCGTACCGCCATGAGGGCGGGGAGACGTCCGTTCTCCTCTGCCACGGCTTCACCGGTTCCCCGCAGTCGCTGCGCCCCTGGGCGGAGTATCTCGCCGAGCGCGGTCTGACCGTCTCGCTGCCGCTGCTGCCCGGGCACGGCACCCGCTGGGAGGACCTCCGGCTCACCGGCTGGCAGGACTGGTACGCGGAGGTGGACCGCGAGCTGCGCGCGCTGCGGGAGCGCTCCGCGCGGGTCTTCGTGGCCGGTCTGTCGATGGGCGGCGCCCTGGCGCTCAGGCTGGCCGCCAAGCACGGCGACGCGATCGACGGCGTGGTCGTGGTCAACCCCGCCAACAAGGTCCACGGCCTGGCCGCACACGCCCTCCCGGTGGTCCGGCACTTCGTGCCCACCACGAAGGGCATCGCCAGCGACATCGCCAAGGAGGGCAGCGAGGAGATCGGCTACACCCGGGTGCCGCTGCACGCGGCGCACTCGCTGCGGCAGTTCTTCCGGCTGGTCGACGGTGAGCTGCCGCAGGTCACCCAGCCGCTGCTGCTGCTGCGCAGCCCGCAGGACCATGTGGTGCCGCCGGCCGACTCGGCGCGCGTGCTGAGCCGGGTGTCGTCGACGGACGTGACGGAGGTCGTGCTGGAACAGAGCTACCACGTGGCGACGTTGGACCATGACGCGGACCGGATCTTCGAGGAGAGCCACGCGTTCATGACCCGGATCGCAACCGGTCTCGGCAAGGAAGGGACGGCCGTAGGTGGCTGAGCACGACTCCGACCGCGAGGATCGCGAGCCGGACGACCAGGGTGCCCGTTTCGACGAGGACGCCGCCTGGGCGGCCATCGTCGCCGGGTACGGCGACGAGCCGACGGACCCGCCGGGGTCCAAGCCGTTCAAGTCCGTCGAGGACCTGGCGCTGCTGGAGGTTGAGACCAACGACGACGAGACCGAGAAGGCCGACGGGGACACGCTGACCGAGCCGGTGCGGCCCCTGGGCGGCTCCGTCGCCTTCGCGCCCGGCGTCGGCCCCCGCGACTACACGGCGCCCGAGCCGACGGACGAGGACTTCGACGAGGACGACGAGGGCCACTTCGTGCCGCCGGAGCCGCCGGAGCTGCCCGCGGCGGACGCCACGGCGAAGTTCGCGTGGCTGGCGGTGCTCGGCGGGCCGATACTGCTGCTGCTCGCGGTGCTGCTGGGCTGGGAGATGACCTGGTGGCTCACCACGCTGGGCATCGGCGGCTTCCTGGGCGGCTTCGCCACGCTGGTGATGCGGATGCGGACGGGCGACGAGGACGACGACGATCCCGGGCGGGGCGCGGTCGTCTAGGCCGCGGGGATGCCGGGGATACCGGGGATGCGGAGGGCGGCCAGGACCGGAAGACGGTCCGCGGCCGCCCTCGGCTGTGCCGCTGGACGCCGGGGCAGGCCGCGGGCGGCACGGGCAGGTGAGGGGTCGCCCTCATGAGGGCAGCCCGACGCCGGGGCAGCACCCGGACACGCGCAGATGATGGCTCGCCCCCACGAGGGCAGCCCGAGGCCGGATCAGGCCCCAGGCACGCGCAGTGCCGCCAGCACCGGCAGGTGATCCGTCGCCGCCATGAGGTCGGCCTCGGAGACTCCGGGATGCCCCAGCGGGACCCCGCAGCTGAGCACCTCGATGCCCTTCGTCGCGAAGATCGCGTCGATGCGCTGATGCGGGTGGGCTGGGGTGGAGGTGTACTCGCCGCCCCAGGGGGCCACGGCCCAGCAGTCCTGGAGATCGTCGGCGAGGCGCCGGAAGGTGCGGCCGTGGGGGCGTTCGTTGAGGTCGCCGCCGACGATCGCGTGGCCCACGCCCAGCGCGGCCAGCCGGTCCAGGAGCATGCCGCCCTGGTCGTAGCGCTCGTCCTTCTGCAGGCTCAGGTGGCAGCTGAGGACGCCCACCCGGGCGGAGCCGAAGCGGACCACCGCGGTGGCGAAGCCGCGGCGGTGCAACCCCGGCGTGAGCGGGAGGAGGACGTCCTCGGTGCGCTCCACCCCGGCCCGCAGGCCGCAGAGGATCGCGGGGCCGGCCGCGGTGCCGCCGCCGGTGAGGACGACCAGGTCGGACGCCCGGGCCAGGCGGGCCAGTTTCTTGCGCCAGCGGAAGAAGCGGGGAGCCTCCTGCACCAGTACGAGATCCGGTACGCAGGCCCGGATCACCCTGGCCAGCGCGGCGGTGTCGTCCCGCATCGAGCGGATGTTGTAGCTCAGGACTCGGACGAGGGCCGAACCGTCAGACATGTGGATCAATCTACGCCCCCGACTCGGGGCGCGGGGCGTGTACGCCCCGCGCCCCGTCGGGGAGTCACATGACCGGGTCGGGTTCCCGCGCCAGGTCCGCCGCCCCCACCAGGCCCGCCTTGTTGCCCAGCTGGGCCGCGATCACGTCGGCCACCGGACGCCAGTTGCCGCCCACCAGCCAGCGCTTGTAGGACTTGCGGATCGGGTCCAGGACCAGCTCGCCCTCGTCGGAGAGACCGCCGCCGACGATGAACGCCGACGGGTCGAACAGGGAGGCCAGGTCGGCGAGGCCCGCGCCGGCCCAGCGGGCCAGCTCGCGGTAGGAGTCGACGGCGACCGGGTCGCCCTGCCGGGCGGCGACGGAGATGTGCTTGCCCTCGATGCCGTCGGGGTGGCCGTTGCCCAGGGCGAGCAGCGTCTCGGCGCGCTCGGGGGTGGCGTTGGCGCGCTGCTTGGCGTACCGGACGAGGGCGCGCCCGGAGGCGTACTGCTCCCAGCAGCCCTGCGAGCCGCAGCCGCACAGCAGCCCGTCCGGGACCATGCGGATGTGGCCGAACTCGGCGGCGACGCCGAAGTGGCCGCGGCGCAGCTTGTTGCCGATGATGATGCCGCCGCCGAGGCCGGTGCCGAGCGTGATGCAGATGACGTTGCGGTGGCCCTTGCCGGCGCCGAACTTGTACTCGCCCCAGGCCGCGGCGTTGGCGTCGTTCTCCACGACGACCGGAAGGCCCACGCGGGCCTCGACCTTCTCCTTCAGCGGCTCCTGGCGCCAGTCGATGTTCGGCGCGAAGTAGACCGTCGAGCGCTGCCGGTTGACGTAGCCGGCGGCGCCGATGCCCACGCCGACGATCTCGTGCCCGGCGCGCGCGCCTTCCACTGCGGAGGCGATGGCGTCCACGATGCCCTCGGGCGTGCCCGGGGTCGGCACCGTATGGGTCGAGAGGATGTTGCCTTCCTCGTCGACCACCCCGGCCGCGATCTTCGTGCCGCCGATGTCGACGCCGATGGTGAGTCCCATGAATCCCTCAGTTTCGGTCGAGCCCCGCTACGGCCAACCGTACCCGAGGCCCTGCCCCGCGATTCCTGTCGTCCGCACTGAGGACAGGAGCACGAGCCCGGTTCAAGGGCGTCTGCAGCCGCGGCCCCCTCAGTCGAGGTCGATGCGCTCGCCGGGGCCGGACTCGTCGCCGCGGTCCCGGCGCTTGTCCGGGTCACGCCTGTCCGGGTCGCGCTCGTCGCCGGTGGTCCAGCGGCGTTCCTGGGCCTGGACGGCGGAGCGGTAGGCGGCGAGGAGTTCGTTTCCGGCCGCCGCGAGGTGGTCGAAGACGTCCGGGTTGCGTTCGATGACGGGCTCGACGGCGGCCTTCGCCTGCTCCACGACCTGCTTGACCACCTGCTGGGCGGCGGGTCCGGCGACCGCGCCCAGCAGCGGGGACTGCAGCGACGTCAGCTTGTCGCCGACCGCGTCGACGAGCTTGCGCAGTTCCTCGGCGGCCGAGCCGGGGGGCGGGCCGTACTGGGTGCGACGGCGGGACTGCTCCGCGGCGAGGTCCTCGGCGCACGCCGTCGCCCACGCGTCGGGATCGGACGCCCGTGTCTCGTCGAGCGCCTCCTGTCCCGCGGCGTCGGACGGCGGAAGCTCTTCGCTCATGGCGGACTCCTGACTACGGTTCCCTACGACGTTACCCGAACGGCCGTACCGCCTTCACCGGGTCCCGGGCCACAATCGCGGGTCCGGCGCGAACCGGATCCGCAGCACGCCGTCGCGCAGCGCGGCCCCGTCGACGGAGCACCGGCGCAGGGCGGACGGCAGGGGGACGATACGGCGGAAGGGGCCCGCGGTGACGACGAGTTCGTCCCCGCGCCGGACGAGGTCGAGGTCGTCGCGCAGGGCGCCGGGCAGCGGGAGGCTCCACACCAGCACCCCATCGTCGGCGAGGTGGTCGGTGACGGGCCACTCGACGGTGAAGGACACCGGGTTGACGGCGTTGGGGACGGCCAGCGCGGCGAGGTCGTCGGCGCCGCGCGGATCGTGCCCGAGGTGGGGCACGGCGTGCACGTCGTACGTCTCCTGCCACTCCTCCAGGACCTTGCGCTGCTGCACGACGAGGGCGGCGGGCCACTCCTCGGAGGCGACCCGGTTGGCGATCAGGACGTCGGGGCGCAGTCCGCGCAGGGCGAGGGCGAGGACGGCGGCCCGCACGGCGTCGGCGCCGGCCGGGCCGGGCTCGGCGACCAGGCGTACGGCGGTGCGCCGGTCGGCGACGACGGCTTCGACGGCGGCGAGTTCGACGTCCCAGCGGGCGGCCGTCTCGTAGAGCCACTCGGCGGGCATGGGGACGCCGGCGAGCCGGCCGAGCACGGGCCGCAGGGCGCGGGCAGCCTGCCGCTCGGAGGGCAGCAGCCGGCGCAGGTAGCGGCGCAGTTCCTCGGGGAGGGCGAGCAGGGCGAGGGCGTGCGGGGTGGCCGGGAGGTCCACGACGAGCAGGTCGTGCTGCTCGGACAGGGCCGCGTCGCGCAGGGCGCGCAGCAGGGTGAGTTCCTCGGCGCCGGGAAGAGGGGTGACCTCCTCCGGGTCGAGCCGGGAGGCACCGAGGAGGTCGAGGGCGGTGGTGGCACGCTCCTGGAAGGCGGTGAGGTCGTCCCGGAACCCGGCGGCGGCATCGGGCCGCCAGGCGGTGAGCCGCTCGCCGGCCGCCACCGGCTCGGAGCCGGTGGGTGTGCCGAGCACGGCGCCGAGGGTGTCGTCGCGGTCGGCGCTCAGCACGAGGACCCGATCACCGGCGCGGGCGGCGGCGAGTGCGGTGGCGGCCGCGACAGTCGTACGACCGCTGCCGCCCGGGCCCGTGATCAAGAGGGTGCGCATGAGGGTGAACGGTAACCGAGGCCCACCCGGGTCCCTTACTGCGAACCCGACTCCACGCGCTTCTTCAGCCCGGCCAGCGCCCGGTCGATGATGACCTTCTCCGCCTTGCGCTTGATCATCCCGAGCATCGGGATCTTGACGTCCACGGTCAGCAGGTAGGTGACCTCGGTCGCGCCGGACCCCGTCGGCTTCAGGAGGTAGGAGCCGTCCAGCGAGCGCAGCATCTGGGACTTCACCAGCGTCCAGGAGACCTCGTGCGCACCGGTCCAGGTGTACGCCAGCACCTGGTCGTCCTTGATCGCCCCCGCGTCCATCACCAGGCGTACCTGCTCGGCGCGGCCCTGGCCGTCCGTGGCGAGGACCTCCGCCTCCTTCACCTCGCCGGTCCAGTCCGGGTAGCGGGCGAAGTCGGCGATCACCCCCATGACGTCGGCCGGTGCCGCCTCGATCGTGATGCTCGAGCTGGTGTGTTCCGCCATCGCTGTGGCTCCTCCAGATGCGGGCCGGCGTGTCGTCCTCGTGCGCACGAGTGTGCAGCGTGAAGGCTACCGCGCAGCCGAGGTCACCACTCCAGCGCCCACGGCTTGCCGGTCCCGGCGAAGTGCCCCACGTTCACGCACTCCGTGGACCCGATCCGCATTCGCCGCACCAGCGGCTGGTGGACGTGCCCGAACAGCGAGTACCGCGGCTTGGTCCGCCGGATCGCCTCCAGCAGCGCCCTGCTGCCCCGCTCGAAGCGCCGCGCCACCGTGTCGTAGACCAGTTCCGGCACCTCCGGCGGGATATGGGTGCACAGCACGTCCACCTCACCCACCGCCTCGACCTTCGCCGCGTACTCCTCGTCGCTGATCTCGTACGGCGTGCGCATCGGTGTCCTGAGTCCGCCCCCGACGAAGCCGAAGGTCCGGCCGCCGATCTCCACCCGCTGCCCGTCCAGCACGGTCGTGCCGGGCCCGGCGTACTCGGGCCACAGCGGCGGCATGTCGACATTGCCGTAGGTCGCGTACGTCGGTGTCGGGAAGGCCGCGAACAGCTCGGCGTACTGCTTGCGCACCGCCTTCTCGATCACCGCGCCGCGGTCCGAGCCGATCCCCGCCCACAGCCGGGCCCCGAACTCGCGGGCCTCGTCGTAGCGGCGCGCGGTGCGCAGCTCGACGATGCGGTCGGCGTTCTCGGCGCCGAAGAGGTCGGGGAAGATGCCGCGGGAGTGGTCGGCGTAGTCGAGGAAGAGGACCAGGTCACCCAGGCAGATCAGAGCGTCCGCCCCGTCGCCGGCTCTGGCCAGGTCACGGACGTTTCCGTGTACGTCGCTGACCACATGAACGCGCGTCCTGCTGTTGCCGGATGGTGTGGATGCCATGGCGATCAAGCGTAAGCCTGTGCGGCATGCGTGAACAGTGGCGGCCGGACCTGCGGTTACTGGCCAGTCGTGAAAGGGGTCGACTACTGTGCGCGCAGAAACACCATGCACGCGGTACCGATCCGTGTGACGCAGCGAACATCTCGCCGGGCCCTCTGTCGAAGACGCCATACCGGCGGGTAACGTCCGGGCAGTCCAGTCGTGCTCAGGATTTCAACCAACGAAATGCCTGGGTACCTGCCCGAGCCTTGGACCGCACCGTCGCATCACACACCGTCGTGGCGCCGGCGCCCTATGAGGAGCAGCAGTCTTGCGCGAGTTCAGCCTTCCGGCCATGTACGAGGTCCC
This sequence comes from Streptomyces sp. NPDC002779, assembly GCF_042888685.1. Taxonomy (NCBI): domain Bacteria; kingdom Bacillati; phylum Actinomycetota; class Actinomycetes; order Kitasatosporales; family Streptomycetaceae; genus Streptomyces; species Streptomyces sp. NPDC002779. The sequence goes on along the minus strand of NZ_JBIAQC010000007.1, from coordinate 83,807 downwards.
CGCGGACGGGAATCTGACGGACATCGTCCGCAGAAACGCCGCGCAGCACCCGGATGTCGCCGTCATCGCGCGCAAGGTGGGCGGGGCCTGGCAGGACGTGACGGCCACCGCCTTCCTCGCCGAGGTGCGCGCCGCCGCCAAGGGGCTCGTGGCGGCCGGAGTGCAGCCGGGCGACCGGATCGGGCTGATGTCCCGCACCCGGTACGAGTGGACCCTGCTGGACTTCGCGATCTGGTCGGCGGGCGCGGTCACCGTGCCGGTGTACGAGACCAGCTCCCCGGAGCAGGTGCAGTGGATCCTCGGTGACTCGGGCGCCACCGCGGTGCTGACGGAACTGGACAGCCACACGGCGGCCGTGGAGTCGGTGCGCGACCGGCTGCCCGCCCTGAAGCACCTGTGGCAGATCGAGGGCGGCGGCGTCGAGGAGCTGGGCCGGCTCGGGCAGGACGTCAGCGACGAGACGATCGAGGAGCGCGGCTCGCTGGCGAAGGCCGACGACCCGGCGACCATCGTCTACACCTCCGGCACGACCGGCCGCCCCAAGGGCTGTGTGCTCACCCACCGCAACTTCTTCGCGGAGTGCGGCAACATCGTCGAGCGGCTGCGCCCGCTGTTCCGGACCGGCGAGTGCTCGGTGCTGCTGTTCCTGCCGCTGGCGCACGTGTTCGGCCGGCTGGTCCAGATCGCCCCGATGATCGCGCCGATCAAGCTGGGCTGCCTGCCCGACATCAAGGACCTCACCACCGAACTGGCCGAGTTCCGGCCGACGTTGATCCTCGGTGTGCCGCGTGTCTTCGAGAAGGTCTACAACTCGGCGCGGGCCAAGGCGCAGGCGGACGGCAAGGGCAAGATCTTCGACAAGGCGGCGGACACCGCCATCGCCTACAGCCGCGCGCTGGACACCGCTTCGGGCCCGTCGGTCGGCCTGCGGATCAAGCACAAGGTCTTCGACCGGCTCGTCTACAGCAAGCTGCGCGCGGTCCTCGGCGGCCGGGGCGAGTACGCCATCTCCGGCGGCGCCCCGCTGGGCGAGCGGCTGGGGCACTTCTTCCGCGGCATCGGCTTCTCGGTCCTGGAGGGCTACGGCCTGACCGAGACCTGCGCCGCCACCGCGTTCAACCCCTGGGACCGCCAGAAGATCGGCACGGTCGGCCAGCCGCTGCCCGGCTCGGTGGTGCGCATCGCCGACGACGGCGAGGTGCTGCTGCACGGCGAGCACATCTTCAAGGAGTACTGGAACAACCCGGGCGCGACCGAGGAAGCGCTGCGGGACGGCTGGTTCCACTCCGGTGACATCGGCACCCTGGACGAGGACGGCTACCTCAGGATCACCGGCCGCAAGAAGGAGATCCTGGTCACCGCGGGCGGCAAGAACGTCGCCCCGGCCGTGATCGAGGACCGGATCCGCGCGCACGCGCTGGTCGCGGAGTGCATGGTGGTGGGCGACGGGCGGCCGTTCGTGGGCGCCCTGGTCACCGTCGACGAGGAGTTCCTGGGCCGCTGGGCCGCCGAGCACGGCAAGCCGGCGAACGCCACGGCGGCGTCCTTGATCGACGACCCGGACCTGCTGGCCGCGATCCAGTCGGCGATCGACGACGGCAACGCCGCGGTCTCCAAGGCGGAGTCGGTGCGCAAGTTCCGCGTCCTGCCCTCCCAGTTCACCGAGGAGTCGGGGCATCTGACGCCGTCACTGAAGCTCAAGCGGAACGTGGTGGCGAAGGACTTCGCGCAGGAGATCGAGGCGATCTACGCCAAGTGACCCGCCGGTTCGCGAAGGCGCGGGGTCCCCGTCGGGGGCCCCGCGCCTTCGTCGTCCGTCCGGTTACAGCAGGTCCTTGAGCCGCTCGGCCAGCAGGTCCCAGCGCCACTTCTCCTCGACCCACTCGCGGCCCCGCTCCCCCATCCGGCGGCGCAGTTCCGCGTCGCCGAGGAGGGTGACGATCCGGTCGGCCGCCTGCTCGGGCGAGCCGCCGCGCACCACCCAGCCCGTCTCGCCGTCCAGGACCGCGTCCGGCGCTCCGCCCGAGTCACCCGCGACCACGGGCAGCCCCGTCGCCGAGGCCTCCAGGTAGACGATGCCGAGCCCCTCCACGTCCAGGCCCCGCCGGCGCGTACGGCAGGGCATGGCGAACACGTCACCGGCGCCGTAGTGGGCGGGCAGTTCGGACCAGGGGACCGCGCCCGTGAAGTGGACGGAGTCGGCCACCCGGGTCTCGTGGGCCAGCTTGCGCAGGTCCCGCTCGTAGGGGCCGCCGCCGACGATCAGCAGGACCGCGTCCGGTTCCTTCGCCAGGATCCGGGGCATGGCCAGGATCAGGGTGTCCTGCCCCTTGCGCGGGACCAGCCGGGAGACGCAGACGATCACCGGGCGGTCGGTCAGCCCCAGGCGGGCGCGGACCTCGGTGCCGCCGGATCCGGGGTGGAAGGTCTTCTCGTCGACGCCCGGCGGGAGCTGCGCCATCCGCCGGGCCGCCGCGGGGCTCAGCGCGCCGGCGATGCGGGAGCGGGTGTACTCGCCGAGGTAGGTGATGGTGTCCGTCGAGTCCCCGATCCGCCGCAGCAGCTGCCGGGAGGCGGGCAGCTGGGCCCAGCCGGCCTCGTGGCCGTGGGTGGTGGCGACCAGGCGTTCGGCACCGGCCTTGCGCAGCGCCGGGGCCATCAGGCCGAGCGGCGCCGCCGCCCCGAACCACACCGACGTACAGCCGTGCTCCCGCAGCAGTCCCACCGCCCGCCGGGTGACCCGGGGCGTGGGCAGCAGCATCGTCGTGGCGTCGCGTACGACGGTGAAGGGCTGGTCGGCGTCGAAGGCGGCGGTGGCCTCGGCGCCCTCCTGGCCGCGCTTCCAGGTGGAGGCGTAGACGACCAGCCGCTCCGGGTCCAGCCGTAGCGCCATGTTGTGCAGGAAGGCCTGGATGCCGCCGGGGCGGGGCGGGAAGTCGTTCGTCACGATGAGCGTCTTGTGCATCGCGGCCGACCTTATCCGAGGCGTACCGCACAGCGCGTCACGACCGCGCTGGTGGCCGACGCACAGTTTCCCGGGACATCATGTTCCCCTCAAGACGGACGCGGACGGCAGGGGACCAGGTGGAGACGACGGGCACGCGGCGGTCCTTGGCGGGGCTGCTCGTCATCTGGGCCCTGACCAGGGTGGTCCTGCTGCTCTTCGTGTTCAAGGTGTACGTCTTCCCAGGCCCGGACGTCACCAGCGACGTCTCGGTGATCTACCAGGGCTGGTACGAGGTGCTGCGCACCGGAACGTTCCCGCAGGACGACGTCACCTGGCAGTACCCGCCCGCCGCCGCCCTCGCGATCCTCTCCCCCGCGGTGCTGTTCCATCTGGACTACGCCTCCGCCTTCTTCGTCCTCGCCTTCACCGCCGACCTCGCCGTCCTCGCCCTGCTGCTGTACGCGGGCCTGCGCCCGGGCCGGAGCCTGCGCGGCCCCTGGGTGTGGGCCGCGGGTGTCCCGCTGCTCGGGCCGACCGTCTACGCCCGCTACGACGTGATGGTGACCGCGGTGGCGGTGGCCGCCCTGCTGGCGGGCGCCCGGCACCCCCGGGTGATGGGGACGCTGACGGCGTTCGCGGCGCTGCTGAAGGTGTGGCCGGTGCTGCTGCTGGTCGCCGCCCGCCGCCGCTCGGCCTGGGTGTGGGCCGCGGTGACCGCCGCCGGTCTGGCGGTGCTGTTCGGCGTGGCGATGCCGGGCGCGTTCGCGTTCCTGACCTTCCAGCGGGACCGCGGCACCGAGGTGGAGTCGCTGGGCGCCCTGGTCTTCCATGTGGCCCGGCACTTCGGCTGGGACGGGCAGGTGCTGCTGAACTACGGCTCGGTGGAGTTCCTCGGCCCGTACGTGGACGTCGTCAGCACGGCCGCGCTGGTGCTGACCGCGCTGGCCTTCGGCTGGCTGCTGCTGTGGCGGTTCCGGGCGAACCGGTTCCTGCCGCACACGCTCGCGGACGCCGCCCTGGTGGCGGTGCTGATGTTCACCACGACCAGCCGGGTGATCAGCCCGCAGTACCTGGTGTGGCTGGTCGGGCTGGCCGCGGTGTGCCTGTGCTTCCGGGGCAGCCGGATGGGCGTGCCGGTCGCCCTGGTGCTGGCGGCGTGCCTGCTGACGGTGCTGGAGTTCCCGGTCTGGTTCTCGCACGTGGTGTCCAGCGACTGGCTCGGCATCACCCTGCTGTTCCTGCGCAACGGCCTGCTGGTGCTGGCCACGGTCCTGGCCGCCCGCGTCCTGTGGCGCTCGACGGTCTCCGTCCCCGAGGCCGCTCCGCTGCCCGCCCAGGCCACCCGCGCCAAGGAGACCTCGCTGCCCTCCTGAGCCGGGGCCGGGCCCAGGGGGATCCGGCAGTCCGGGACCCCGGTCAGCCGAACTGCGTGCGCAGATAGTCCCGCCACTGCACGGTGAAGTCCGCCACGGTCGTGCCGAGGACCCGGTCCATGGCCTCCTCGACCGCGCCGGGCCGCTTCTCGTGCCCGCCGACGGCCCGGTAGAACTCGGCGAGCCGCTCCTCGCCCCAGCGCTCCGCGATCATCCGGCAGGCCATCCAGCCGCTCTCGTAGGCCTGCGCGAGCCCGGCCGAGTCCCCGGTGAACCCGAAGTCCTCGTCGGTCGGCAGCCCCGCCGGGATCTCGCCCTCGGTCACCGCCTGCCACAGCTCCGGGGCGGCCTCGACGGGCGAGCGCCCGGTGCCGAGGTAGCCGACCCAGTCGGCGTACCCCTCGGAGAGCCAGAGCGGGGTGGCGGCGCTGGTGTGGGCCCGGGTGGCGACATGGGTGGCCTCGTGGGTGAGCACCACCTGCTTGCCGCTCTGGCCGAGGACGCCGTACGCGACCGGGTTGAGGATGATCCGGTCCGCGGGCGCGTCGGCGGGGGCGCCGGTCTCGCCGGTGGTCACGGCCGCGATCCCGCGGTACGAGGAGGCGGGCGAGCCGAGCAGTCCCGCCATCGCCTCCAGGGACTGCGGTACGAGGACGACGAGCCGGCGCGGCCACTCGGCGTCCCAGGCCCGGTTCACCGCGGGCACGGCCCGGTCGGCCAGGTCGGCGAAGGTGCGCAGCCGGGCGCCGCTCTGTCCGACGCCGAGCACGATGCTGCGCTCACCGCGGACCACGTCCACCCGGCCCTGGTCCCACAGCTGGTCGGCGGCCTCGCGGGCGGGCCGCTCGGACTCGACGTACCACGCGCCGCCGGCGTCGAGGCTGAGCCGCAGGCTGCGGGCCGCGGTGACCGGCGCCCGGTCGTCGCCCCGCAGGCGGTAGCGCAGTTCGGCCTGGGCGGTGGCGCTGTCCCCGCTGCGCCGGAGCCCGGTCACCCGGTAGGACCACTCGGCGAACGGCACCTCGCGCAGATCGTCGAAGCCGCTCCGCGCGCCGGTGCGGACGAAGGCCGACTCGTCCCGCTCGACGATCGCCGCGGCCCGCCGGTCCAGCACCCGCTGCACCGCTTCCCGCGCCGCGTCCGTGGCCGGTCGCCCCCCGCACGCCACGAGCGAGACGAACAGCAGACACAGCACCACCACACCGGATCCGGACGCCCGCCCTCGACCAGCCATGCCGCGATCGTACGGCGATCAGGCCACCGGGGTCAGACCCCCGGCGGAGCCGTCAGACCCTGGTGACCGTGGCCCCCGGCATCATCCCCATCGGGTCGTAGCGCACCGGCGCCCCCGGATAGGGCGCGTGGATCACCTGGCCGTTGCCCATGTACATCCCGACATGGCTGGCGTCGGAGCGGTAGGTGACCAGGTCGCCGGGCTGGGCCTGGGAGAGGGGGACCTGGCGGCCGGCGAAGCGCTGGCCCTGCGAGGTGCGGGGCAGGGCGACCCCGGCCTGCGCGTACGACCACTGCATCAGGCCCGAGCAGTCGAAGCCGCTGGGGCCGCTGGCGCCCCAGACGTACGGCTTGCCGAGGGCGGAGCGGGCGGCGGCGATCGCGGCGGCCGCACGGCCCGACGCCGGGGCGGCGCCGCCGAGGTCGGGCATGTCGGAGCGGCCGGAGCGGGAGGCCCGGTCGTAGGCGGCGCGCTCGTCGGAGGGCAGCGAGTTGAGCAGCTGCCGGGCCTTGGCGAGCTTGCCCTCCACCGTCCGCTTGTGCGCGGCGACGGCCTTGCGGCTCTTCTCCAGCTCCCCGAGCTTGCGGGAGGCCTCGGCGCGCTCCTGGGAGAGGTCGCGCATCGCGTCCTGGAGTTCCTTCAGCTCGCCCGCCTGACGGGCGCTGATCCGGTCCAGTACGGCGGCCTTGTCGAGGTAGTCGTCCGGATCCTCGGAGAACAGCAGGGCGAGGGAGGGGTCGAGCCCGCCGGAGCGGTACTGCGCTCCGGCCAGCGAACCGAGCGACTCCCGCATGGAGTTGATGCGCTCCTGCTGCCGGGCGATCCGGTCCTGCGCGGTGGTGACCTCCTTGCGCAGCGAGTCGGCGCGCTCATCGGCCTTGTTGTAGGCCTCGGTGGCCTGTTCGGCCTCCTCGTAGAGGCGGTCCACCTCGGCCCGGGTGTCGTCGTGCGGAGCGGCCGATGCCGGTACGGCTGCGAAGGCCGCGGCGGTGGCGGAGATGACGCAGAGCGCGGCGCTCGCGCCCCGGTCGAACCCGGACGGTACAAGGCGACGATGGGACCCCACGAGAAGCCGCACCCCTTCCGCTGGCGGACAAGGATTTTCCCCGGCGAGGGGGAAACGCGGCAGACAGTAGCCCCGCTACGGGCCACCGACCAACGACCGCCGTGCACACGCAACGTGACGCCCCGCCTAGGACGCAGGTCATGGGCGGGGCGCGGGGTCAGTTCACGTCACCGGGATTCGCCCGTTCGGGCGGCACGGTGTCGTGATCTTGAGGGTGCTCAGATGCGGACGCCGAACTGGTACGGCATGTTGTTGATCGACTCGTAGCGGACGACCGTGTTGGAGCGCGGGGCGTGCAGCACCTGGCCGTTGCCCGCGTAGAAGCCGACGTGGTGCAGGTCGCCGTAGAAGATGACCAGGTCGCCGACCTTGAGGTCGGACTGGCTGTAGATGCGGGTGCCGGCGTTGGCCTGGGCCTGCGAGGTGCGCGGGATGCCGACACCGGCCTGGGCGAAGGCCCAGCTGGTCAGGCCCGAGCAGTCGAAGGAGGAGGGGCCGGAGGCGCCGTAGATGTAGGGCGAGCCGATCTTGCTCTGGGCGGCCTGGAAGGCGGCCATGGCGCGGCCGGAGCCGGCGCTGGCGCCGCTGAGGTCGACGCGGTCGGCGGACGAGCGGCTGGCGCGGTCCTCCTCGGCGGCGAGGGCGGCCTTCTCGGCGGCGGTCAGGGAGTTCAGGAGCTTCTGCGCCTGGGCGAGCTTGTCCTGGACTTCCTGCTTCTTCTTGCCCAGTTCGGTCCGGGTGGAGGCGAGGTCCTTGAGCTTCTCGGTGGCCTCGGAGCGGTCCTGGGCGAGTTCGCGCTGCTTGTCCTGGATCTTCTTCAGCGACTCGACCTGCTGGCTGCTCAACTGGTCCAGCGTGGACGCCTTGTCGAGGTAGTCGTCCGGGTCGGAGGACAGGAACAGCTGGACCGAGGAGTCGATGGAGCCGGTGCGGTACTGGGCGGCGGCCGCCAGGCCTATGGAGTCGCGCATCTCGTTGAGGTCTTCCTGACCGCGCGCGACGTTGTCCTGGATCGTGGAGATCTCCTTCTGGAGCTTCTCCTGCTTCTCCTTGGCGCCGTTGTACTTCTCGGTGGCCTGCTCGGCCTCCTCGTAGAGCTTGTCGACCTTGGCCTTGACCTCGTCCTTGCTCGGCTTCTCGCTGGGCGCGGCGTTGGCCGCCTGCGAGCTGATGGCCACGGCGGCAGCAGCGGCGGTGGTCAGCACGGTCACACGTGCGCGGCTCGGCTGCTTGGGTCGACGGTGGGACGCCACGGAGGCGAACTCCTTCTTCTGAGTGATCTTCCGAGCGGAGGTTCGAAGGCAGACCCTAGTGATACAGCTGTGATCAGTTCAAATCCCTGGGCGATTTATCCCGGTTACGGTCCGCATTCTTTACCATCAACCCACGTGCAGTGATGTGCACTTGACGCTACGTTGCGTGACGGTTCCGTCAATTCGGGCATTGCAGCTGTAGATTGACCTTCAGGACAGTCGCTTCAGAAGCACCGCAGATGCCACCGGACGGGCGCCCGCCCGGGCCACCCCGTCGGCCACCTCACGGTCGGTCGAGACGACGATGACCGGACGCCCCGGCGGCTCGGCGCGCACCAGCTGACGGATCAACTCGTCGGCGGTGATCCCCGGTTTGGAGAACAGCACCCGCACCCCGCGCGGCGGCGCCAGCAGCACCGGCGCGGCCAGTTCGGCCCCGTCGAAGACACAGGTCACCTCGGCGCCGGTCTGCGCGGCGAGCTGGGAGAGCTGCCCGAGGAGCCTCAGGCGCTGCTTCTCCAGCGGCATCTGGGGATAGCCGGTCTTGGTGACGTTGTAGCCGTCGACGACCAGATGCGCCTGGGGCAGCGCCAGCAACTGGTCGATGATGGCGGGGTCGTTCTCGGACAACGCCCGCGCGGCGATGTCCTTGGGGGTCATACGTCCCGGTTCGACCGCGTCCACGGTCTCGGCCGGACGCACCGACACCGGCGGCAACGCCAGCTCCCGGCGCAGCCCTTGGGTGGCGTCGAGCAGGGTGTCCAGCAGCAGCCGTACCCGCATGTCCTCCACGCTGCGGCCCTCGCGCGCCGCCCGGCGGGTGGCCTCCAGGGCGGCCTCCGCCTCGGCGAGCCGCGACTTCAGCCGCCGGGTCTCGCTCTCGGCGGCCGACACCTGCCCGTGCGTCTCCGCCCGTACGGCCTCGATCTCGCCGTGCGCCTTGCGCAGCGCCGCCTCGCCGCGCTTGACGTCGCTGAGCGCCGCCCGCAGCTTGCGGTGAAGCGATTCCGCTTCCTTCTTGGACGCGTCCAGCTCGGTGCGCAGCCGCTCGGTCTCGGTCCGGATCTGCTCCCTGGCCTGGGCGAGGTCGGCGCGCAGCCGTTCCAGTTCGGCCCGGCTCTCCTCGTCGACGCGCTCGGCGTCGGCCCGCTGGGCCTCCTCGCCCGCCGCGGTCACCAGCTTGACCCAGCCGGTGGGCCGCAGCACATAGGCCGCGGCCGCCACGTCGAGCGGATCCGCGGCCGGGGGCGGCGAGCCGGAGTCGAGGGCGCCGGCGAGCTCCGGCTGGGCCTCTCTCAGCTTCTCCCCGATGCGCTGACGGAAGAGCGGATCGGTCTCCAGGGCCGCGGCCATGGCGTTGCCGGCGAACTTGACCCGCCGGTTCGGGGCGAAACGGGCGTACTGTCTCAGCTGGGCGGGCAGTTCACCGACGGTCAGCCCGCCGAACCCGTCGGAGACGATCTGCACGACCCGGCGGCGCACTCCGTCGGGCAGCGGACGGTCGAGCACCTCAGCGGCGCCGTCGCCCGGCCCCCCGCCTGCGGTCTCCACCATCCGTCTCACCTCATCGCCTGTGCGCGATCCCCCTGGCGTGGGGGATCACCCGAGCGGGGCCCGCTCCCTCAGGAGCCGGCGCCCGGCCTGTCCACGAGTTCCACCTGGTCCACGGCGTTGCACCAGCGGCAGCGCACCGACTCGATGGTCTCACTGACCACCTCGCGCTCCTCGACCTTGGGCTCACCGGCGAGGTCGAGGTGGACGTACTCGACGACCTTCGACGAGCGGGTCACATCGAAACGGGTGAGGTTGCCGCAGAGCGTGCAGCGCCACCGCGTGGTGGCCGTCGGCAGGGGAACCGTCATCGCGACCGTTCTTTCCTTCCAGTGTCGGTGACTCACCGGAGTCCCGGTGCGTGTGGCTCGTAACCCTACGGCCTGGCGGGTACCCGCCGCTCGGCCGTCCACAGCGGCGAGGCGGTCCGGTCCGTTGCGTCCCCTTACGTCATGCTCTGTGGTCATGATCAGCAAGTGGAGCAGCACGGTCGTCAGAGGCATGCGGATGCCGTCCGCGCCGGTCACCTACGCACTGATCGGCCTGTGCACGCTGATCTTCCTGATCGGCCCGGCCTCGGGGCTGAACCCGGCCTACGGCACCGGTGACGAACTGCTCGCCGCGCAGCGGGCCTACTTCCGGCGCTGGGGCGTGATCCCGGCCGAACTCTTCGAGGGCGGGGCGCGCGCCGCCCTCACCCCGGCCACCGCGCTCTTCGTGCACGGCAGCTGGGTGCACCTGCTGGGCAACATGCTCTTCCTCTACGTCTTCGGCGCGCTGACCGAGGAACGCATGGGCCGCGTCCAGTACACCCTCTTCTATCTGGGCTGCGGCTATCTCGCCCTGCTGGGGTACGCGGCCGCCAACGCCGACTCCGAGCAGTCCCTGGTCGGCGCGTCCGGCGCGATCTCGGCGGTCCTCGGCGCCTGCCTCGCGCTGTTCCCGCGGGCGAGGGTGACCAGCCTGCTGCCGTTCCTGTTCTTCCTGCCGGTGCGGTTGCCCGCCTGGGTGGTGCTGCCGTTCTGGGCGACCCTGCAGTGGCTGGCCGCGGGCCGGGCCACGAGCGGGCCCGGCGTGGCGTATCTGGCCCATCTCGTGGGCTTCGGCCTGGGGTGCAGTTACGCCTGGGTGCGGTTCGGCCGTACGACTAGAGTGAAGGCCGCCCCAGCGACGCCCGCCCCCGAGGGAGAGAACCAGCCGTGATCACCGCGATCGTCCTCATCAAGACCAGCGTGGACCGGATCCCCGAGATCGCCGAGCAGATCGCCTCGCTGGACAGCGTGAGCGAGGTCTTCTCCGTCACCGGCACCTACGACCTGATCGCGATGGTCCGGGTCAAGGAGCACGAGGACCTCGCCGAGGTCATCCCCGGCCGCATCAGCAAGATCCCGGGCGTGGAGGGCACGGACACGCACGTGGCGTTCCGGACGTACTCCCAGCACGACCTGGAGGCGGCCTTCGCCCTGGGGCTGGACAGCTAGCTCATACGGCGGGCACGCAACGGCCGTCCTCCGTGCGGTAGTTCCACTTCGCGCCGTCGGTGACGAGCTCGCGCACCGCGGTCACGAAACGCTCCACGTGCTCGTCCGGAGTGCCGGCGCCGAAGCTGACCCGGATGGCGTTGAGGGACTTCTCGCCGGGTGCCGCCTCGGGGGCGCCGCACTCGCCCTGGGTCCCCGGGTCGCTGCCGAGCAGGGTGCGGACCAGCGGGTGGGCGCAGAACAGACCGTCGCGGACGCCGATGCCGTACTCGGCGGACAGGGCGGCGGCGAAGTGGGAGCTGTTCCAGCCGTCGACCACGAAGGAGAGCACGCCGACCCGCGGGGCGTCGTCGCCGAAGAGGGAGAGGATCCGGACCTCGGGCACCCCGGCGAGCCCCTGGCGGACCTTCTCGATCAGGTACCGCTCGCGGGCGACCAGGGTGTCGAAGCCGGCCTCCGTGAGGGCCTTGCAGGCCGAGGCGATGGAGTAGGCGCCGATCACGTTCGGCGAGCCGGCCTCGTGCCGGGCCGCGCTCTCGTGCCACTCCACGTCCACTCCCCCGTCCGCGCGCCGGCTGACCTTGCGGCTGGCGCCGCCGCCCGCGAGGTACGGCTCGGCCGCGACCAGCCAGTCGGCGCGGCCGGCCAGGACGCCGGAGCCGAAGGGGGCGTAGAGCTTGTGCCCGGAGAAGGCGATCCAGTCGACGTCCAGGTCCTGGACCGACACCGGATGGTGCGGGGCGAGCTGCGCGGCGTCCAGGACGATCCGGGCGCCGTGCGCATGGGCGGCGGCGGCCAGTTCCCGCACCGGCCACAGCTCGCCGGTGACGTTGGAGGCGCCGGTGACACAGACCAGGGCCGGGGCGTACGGGTCGCGGGCGGCGAGGGCGCGCTCCAGGGTCTGCACGGCCTGGCGCGGGGTGCGGGGGGCGTCGAGGTAGGTGACCTCGGCGTCCTGCCAGGGCAGCAGGGAGGCGTGGTGCTCGGTCTCGAAGACGAAGACCTGGCAGCCGGCGGGCAGGGCGGCGGCGAGCAGGTTCAGGGAGTCGGTCGTGGACCGGGTGAAGATCAGCTGGTCGTCGGCGCGGCAGTCCAGGAACTCGGCGACCGTCCGGCGGGCGTTCTCGAAGAGGTCGGTGGACAGCTGCGAGAGGTACCCGGCGCCTCGGTGGACGCTGCCGTAGTACGGGGCGTAGGCGGCCACGTCGTCCCAGACCCGCTGGAGCGCGGGGGCGCTGGCGGCGTAGTCGAGCGCGGCGTAGGTGACCTCGCCGCCGGTGACGAGCGGGACGGTGACATCCCGGCCCAGAACGGGCAGCGGGGCGCAAATGGTCTGGGCGGAGGCAGCGGTGGAGACAGACATGGAGGGCTCCCGTGAGAGAAGGGAAGAAGCAGGGGAAAGGGGTGCGCGGAGGCGGGGCTCGGCGGCCCTATCGCATTCGCTTGCTCACGGAAGGCTCCCTCGAACGACCCAGGACCCCTGGTGTATCGCGAGGGGTCCGCGCTTGCCGTGAGCCTTGCTGCTCACGGCCTGGTCCTCACCCGGGGCACCCCGCCACGGACGGAGGGTTGCCGGACAGTCGGCCGGGGCCTCATGACTGTCACTCATGACCTGGTACAGAAACTTAGGTGAAGTGATCGGCGTCCCGCAACCCGTGTCCGGATCACGGGACGACGACCGGGGAGCGCTAGGCGTTGCTGGCGGCCACCCAGCGCTCCAGCGTCCGCTTGGCCGCGCCGGAGTCGATCGACTCCGCCGCCTTCGCCATCGCGGTGCGGATCTGCTCGGCCAGGGGCTCCCCGGTCGGGTGCAACGCCACCAGGGCCGCCGCCGAATTGAGGAGCACGGCGTCCCGGACGGGGCCCGGCTCGCCGTTCAGCAGCCGCCGCGCGACGTCCGCGTTGTAGGAGGCGTCCGCGCCCCGCAGCGCCTGAACCGGCACCAGTTCGAGGCCCACGTCCCGCGGGTCGAAGGCTTCCTCGGTGACCTTGCCGTCCCGGACGATCCAGACCCGGGAGGTGGCGGTGGTGGTCAGTTCGTCCAGTCCGTCGTCGCCGCGGAACACCAGCGAGGAGTTGCCGCGCTCGGCGAACACCCCGGCGACGATCGGCGCCATCCGCGGGTCGGCGACCCCGACCGCCTGCGCCCGCACCCGGGCCGGGTTGGTGAGCGGGCCGAGGACGTTGAAGACGGTCCTGATGCCCAACTGCCCGCGCGCCGCGCCCGCGTGACGCATCGCCGGATGGAACTTCGCCGCGAAGCAGAAGGTGATCCCGGCCTCCTCGGCGACCTGCGGCACCCGGGAGACCGGCAGCTCCAGGTTGACCCCGAGCTTCTCCAGGACGTCCGAGGAACCGGAGGCGGAGGACGCCGCGCGGTTGCCGTGCTTGACGACCTTGGCGCCCGCGCCGGCCACCACGATCGCGGACATCGTGGAGATGTTGACGGTCTTCGCGCCGTCCCCGCCCGTGCCGACGATGTCGACGGTGTCACCGGACACCTCGATCACATGGGCGTGCGCGTACATCGTCCGGACGAAGCCGGTGATCTCCTCGACCGTCTCGCCCTTGGCCCGCAGGGCCACCACGAACCCGGCGATCTGCGCGTCGGTCGCCTCGCCGCGCATGATCAGGTCCATCGCCCAGGCCGTGTCGTCGGCGCCCAGATCGCGCCCCTCCAGCAGGCCGTTCAGCAACCGGGGCCAGGAACGGCCCGCCGCGGTGTCGCCTCCAGCGGGGGTCACAGCGCTCATGGGGCCGCTCCTGAGTGTCGTAGCAGAGATGCACCCCGAAAGGAGTGCGCTCCCCACCCTATCCAGCCCCGGGCACGGCGAAGGGCCCCGTCCGGTGTACGGACGGGGCCCTTCGCCGTGGCGTGGCGTGCGCAGCGATCAGTGGTGGCCGTGGCCGCTCGTGATCTCCTTGTACTCCTCGACGGTCGGCTTCGGAATCTGGGACTCCTCGCCGTAGTACGCCTTGCTGAGCTTGGCGCGCAGCTTCTCGGAGCCCTTCACCTTGCGCTCGACACCGTTCTCGTCGACCGTCGGGCCGATCTCGGCCGGCTTGTACTGCTCGTGCGCGGTGAGGGTGTGCAGCTGCTCCTGGCTGAGCGGCTCGTGCACCTCGATGAACTCACCGTGCGGCAGGCGCTTGATGATGCCCGACTCGCGGCCGTGCAGCACCTTCTCCCGGTCCCGGCGCTGGAGGCCGAGGCAGATCCGCTTGGTGATGATGAAGGCGACGACCGGGCCGACGAAGAAGCCGATCCGGACGAACCAGGTGATGGCGTTGATCGACATGTGGAAGTGGGTGGCCCACAGGTCGTTTCCACCACCGATCAGCAGGATCATGTACCAGGTGATCCACGCGACACCGAAGGCGGTACGGGTCGGCGCGTTGCGCGGGCGGTCCAGGATGTGGTGCTCGCGCTTGTCGCCGGTGACCCAGGCCTCGATGAACGGGTAGACCGCGATGGCGACCAGGACCAGCGGGAAGATCATCAGCGGGATGAACACACCCAGGACGAGCGTGTGGCCCCAGAAGTTGATCTCCCAGCCCGGCATCACACGGATCAGGCCCTCGGAGAAGCCCATGTACCAGTCGGGCTGGGCGCCGGTGGACACCTGGTCCGGACGGTAGGGGCCCAGGGCCCAGATCGGGTTGATCGTGGCGATGGCGGAGATGGCCGCGATGACACCGAAGACCAGGAAGAAGAAGCCTCCGGCCTTGGCCATGTAGACCGGCAGCAGCGGCATGCCGACGACGTTCTTGTTGGTCTTGCCGGGACCCGCGTACTGCGTGTGCTTGTGGTAGACGACCAGGATCAGGTGGGCGACCACCAGGCCGAGCATGATGCCCGGCAGCAGCAGGATGTGGACCGAGTAGAACCGGGCCACGAAGTCGCCGCCCGGGAACTCCCCGCCGAAGAGGAAGAACGACAGGTACGTGCCGACGATCGGCACGGACAGGACCGCGCCCTCCATGAACCGGACACCGGTGCCGGAGAGCAGGTCGTCTGGGAGCGAGTAACCGGTGAAACCGGTGAACATGCCGAGGACGAAGAGCAGGAAGCCGAACAGCCAGTTGATCTCACGCGGCTTGCGGAACGCGCCGGTGAAGAACACGCGCATCATGTGCACGAACATGCCGGCCAGGAAGATCAGCGCGGCCCAGTGGTGGATCTGCCGGATGAGCAGACCACCGCGGACGTCGAAGGAGATGTGCAGCGTGGAGCTGAACGCCTCCGACATCAGCTGACCCTGCAGCGGGACGTAACTGCCGTGGTACTCCACCTCGTTCATCGACGGGTGGAAGAACAGCGTCAGGTACACACCCGTGAGGATGATGATGATGAAGCTGTAGAGGCAGACCTCACCCAGCATGAACGACCAGTGGTCGGGGAAGATCTTGCGCATGTTGGCCTTGGCCAGGCCGTAGATGCCCAGTCGGCCGTCGGCCCAGTCGGCGACTCGCTCGCCGGCCGGCGCCTTCCCGCGTGCGCGGGACTCTGTGGTCTCTGTAGTGCTCATCCGCGCTCCCAGAAGGCAGGACCGACGGGCTCATCGAAGTCGCCGAGCGCCTCGAGGTAGCCCTCGTCGTTCACACCGATGCGCAGCTGCGGCAGGGCGTGACCGGCGGGACCGAAGATCACTCGGGCACCGTCGGAGAGGTCGAAGGTGGACTGGTGGCAGGGGCACAGCGCGTGGTGCGTCTGCTGCTCGTACAGGGAGATCGGGCAACCGACGTGGGTGCAGATCTTCGAGTACGCGACGATCCCCTCGTGCGACCACTCGAGCTCGCGCTTGTCCTTGATGTTGTCCGGCTGGATGCGGACGATCATCAGGGCCGCCTTGGCGATCTCCTTCTGGAAATCGTGGTCGTGCTCCTCCAGGCCCTCCGGCTTGGCGAAGGTGAGGGAGCCGACCGCGACGTCCGAGGGACGCAGCGGCTCGTTGGTGTTCATGTTGACCAGCAGCTTGCCCTTGGACCACAGGGTGTGGCGCAGCGAGGTGCCGGGCAGCGGACCGAGGTCGCGCAGCAGGACGACACCGGAGAGCGGGAACAGGGCCAGCGCACCGAACATCGTGTTCCGGATCAGCTTGCGACGGCCGAGCGCGGACTCCTTGGCGCCCGCCGCGAAGTCGGCCAGAACCTTGGCCTTGACCTCCGGCGGCGACTGGACGGCGTGCCGCTCCTCGGCGACCTCCTCGTCCGACATCAGGGTGCGGGCCCAGTGGACCGCGCCCGCGCCGATGCAGAACAGCGAGACGCCCAGCGTCATGCCCAGCGCGAAGTTCAGCGCGCTGACGTGCCCGATCGGGAAGATGTAGACCGACTTGTCGACCGGGATCGCCACGTAGGAGGCGATGAAGGCGACGGTGGCCAGCATCGATAGCACGAACAGCATCGCGACCGCGCGCTCGGACCGCTTGGCGGCCCGCTCGTCGATGTCCTGGATCCGGTGCTCGTGGGGCGGCAGACCGGGATCCGCGAACGGGTCCTTCTCGTCCGCGACGCTCACCGCACCGTGTGCGTCCTGCTCAGCGGGCAGGTTCTCTTCTGGAATGTCTTGGCTACTCATGACTTCTTGGCCTTTGCGGTCCGAGCGGCGACCCAGACGGCGACCGCGATCAGCGCGCCGAGTCCGAAGACCCAGGCGAACAGGCCTTCGGCGACCGGACCGAGTCCGCCCAGCTCAAGGCCACCGGGGCTCTCGGTGTCGTCGCTGTTGACCGCGTCGAGGTACGCGATGATGTCCTTCTTGTTCTGCTCCGACAGCGTGGTGTCGGGGAAGGAGGGCATGTTCTGCGGGCCGGTCTGCATGGCCTCGTAGATGTGCTTCGGGTCGACGTCCTCGAGGGAGGGCGCGTACTTGCCGTGGGTCAGCGCACCGCCCTTGCCGGTGAAGTTGTGGCACTGCGCGCAGTTGGTGCGGAACAGGTCGCCACCCTTGGCGATGTCGGCGCCCTCGGGGCCGTACTCCGCCTCGGTCGGGATGGACGGACCGGCGCCCAGGGACGCGACGTACGCCGCGAGCTGGTCGATCTCGGCCTGCGAGTAGACGACCGGCTTCTCCGGCGCCTGGGCGCTCTGGGAGGTCGCGGCCGGCATGCGGCCGGTGCCCACCTGGAAGTCCACGGCCGCGGCGCCGACGCCCACCAGGCTCGGACCGTCGGAGGTGCCCTGACCGCCGGTTCCGTGGCAGCTTGCGCAGCCGACGGCGTAGAGCTTCTTACCCTCGTCGATGGCGAGAGACTGGGCGGTTTCCTCTGCCTGCGCCTTGCCCGTGGGCGCGACAAAGGCGTACAGCCCCCCAGTGGCCGCCAGCGCGAGGAGTAGGACGACGACCGCCGCCAGCGGATGGCGTCGTCGTGCGGAGAGCTTTTTCACGGATTACCCCGGTGTCAGGATCTTCTGCGTCGATGCTTCTGGGATGTGCGCTTGCTTGCTTGCCTGCTCGCAGCGCGCGGGACGGGCCCGGCTACTTGATCATGTAGATCGTGGCGAAGAGGCCGATCCAGACGACATCGACGAAGTGCCAGTAGTAGGACACGACGATGGCGGCGGTTGCCTGCTCGTGAGTGAACCTCCTGGCCGCGTACGTACGGCCGAGGACCAGCAGGAAGGCGATGAGGCCTCCCGTCACGTGCAGGCCGTGGAAGCCGGTGGTCAGGTAGAAGACCGAGCCGTACGGGTCCGAGGAGAGCGAGAGCCCGTCCTTCTTCACCAGCTCGGTGTACTCGTAGACCTGGCCGCCGATGAAGATCGCACCCATCACGAAGGTGACGATGAACCACATCCGGAGCTTCTTCACGTCACCGCGCTCGGCGGCGAAGACGCCGAGCTGGCAGGTGAGGGAGGAGAGCACCAGGATCGTGGTGTTCGTCGCCGCGAACGGGAAGTTCAGGGCGTGGGCCTTCTCCGACCAGAAGTCGGGGCCCGTCACCGATCGCAGGGTGAAGTACATCGCGAAGAGGGCCGCGAAGAACATCAGCTCGGAACTCAGCCAGATGATGGTTCCGACGCTGGTGAGGTTCGGCCGATTGACCGACGGGTGCGCGTGCCCGGTTTCTACTGTCGTTGCTGTCGCCACGACCGACATTATGTCGGTCGCTTATCCCGCCCTCACTCCGGGGGGTGCCGTTCGGAGTGTTCGCACCTCGTGTACTGCCCGGATGGCCCATCGCGCAGGTGCTCCAACCGCTGTTGACGGCGTGTTCGGAGGAGTAGCATCCGCGGCATCGGTTCTGTCCGTACGACGCTGATGTCCCGGAGGAAACATGCGGCCGACCGCCACGGTGCTGGTCTACAGCGACGACTCCAACACCCGCGAGCAGGTGCGGTTGGCCGCCGGCCGGCGACCGGCTCCCGATGTCCCGCTGGTGGAGTTCGTGGAGTGCGCGACGCCCGCCGCGGTGGTGAGCGAGCTGGACAAGGGCGGGATCGACGTCTGCGTGCTGGACGGCGAGGCCGTGCCCATGGGGGGCATGGGGCTGTGCCGCCAGCTCAAGGACGAGGTGTTCAACTGCCCGCCGGTGCTCCTGCTCATGGGCCGCCCCCAGGACGCCTGGCTGGCCACCTGGAGCCGGGCTGAGGCCGCGGTGACCCTGCCGGTGGATCCCGTGGAGTTCGCGGCCTCGCTGGCGTCCCTGCTGCGCACCCAGCGGCTCCAGAGCGCCTAGGCGTCACACCGCCGCCGGCCGCAGTCGTGCCGCGTCCGCCGGGCGGGGGCCGTCCGGCTCGCCGCCCACCAGGGCGCTGCCCTTGCGCCACTTCGCCCAGGCGACGTTCCAGTCCCCGAAGCCGTTGCCGAAGGTCTCCATGGTGTTGCCGTAGGAGTTCACGACCTTGACGAGGTCGCCCTCGCGGATGTTGTCGAAGAACCAGGCCGCGTTGGCGGTGCTCATGCCGGTGCAGCCGTGGCTGACGTTGGCGGAGCCCTGGGAGCCCACGGACCAGGGGGCGGCGTGCACGTACTCGCCGCTCCAGGTGACCCGGGTCGCGTAGTAGACGGGCAGGTCGTACGACTCCGCCGAGCCCTCCGCGATGCCGATGCTGGTGCCGCGCATCCGTACGAAGTACTCCTTGCCGAGGACGACCTTGACGCCGTTGCGGGTCTCGAAGCCGGGCTTGCCGGTGGTGACCGGCATGGACTTGATCTCCTCGCCGTTCTTGTAGACCGTCATCCAGTGCGTCGAGGCGTCCGTCACCGCGATGACCTGGTCCCCCGTGGTGATCGTCAGCGGCTTGGCCCGGCCGCCCCAGAGGCGGTCGCTGACCTTGATGCCCTCCAGGTTGCTGCGCACCCGGATGGTGGCGTGGGCGGGCCAGTAGTCCTTGGGGCGGTAGTGGAGCTCCTTGTCGTCCACCCAGTGCCAGGCGCCCTCGGTGGCGGGCTTCGAGTCGACCTTGAGGGCGCGTTCCACGACGGCGCGCTGGGCCTCGTCCTTGACCGGCTTGCTCAGTTCGGCCGTGACGGGCTGGCCGACGCCGTACGTGCCCGTCTTGGGGCCGAAGGTGACGTCCAGGCGCTTCTTGGTGAGCGGCTTGCCGGTGTCGAAGGTGAGGACGCGGCGGCCGGGGGCCCCGTCCTCGTCCTCGGTGGACACCCGGACCGTGTAGCGGGCGTCGGCGGCCAGCGGGGAGGTGCTGTGCCAGCGGCTGCCGTCGGCGGAGAGTTCGCCGCTGACGTAGCGTCCTGCGGCGTCCATGGCCGTGACGTCCGTGATGCGGCCGTCGGAGCCCTCTGCGGTGACCTCCAGGGGCTTGTCCGGGTCGGCCTTCTTCCCGGCGCCCTTGGGGCCGCTGAAGGCGATCTGGTCCGCCGCGTCGTACGGCGCGGCCGACAGGGGGTTGCCGTCCCCGCCGCACGCCGTGACGCTCGCGCCGAGCGCGATCACCAGCAGCGTGCAGCCGACGACGGTGCGGGTGCGCGGAGTTCGGTTCATGCCTACGACGCTAGGGAGCCGGGTCAGGAGCGGCGCGCCGAGTCATCCGTACGGGTGACGGGGTGCGGGACGAAGAGGGAGCCCGGACCCTCCTGACGGAGTGTCCGGGCTCCCGTGCGCTCGGCGCGTGCTACTGGGTGCGGTTCTCACCGCGGTAGTACTCGAAGACCCAGCCCCAGATGCCGATCAGGACCAGCGGGGCGGAGAAGTACATCAGCCACCAGCCGATGGCGACCGAGAGGAAGGCGAACGCGCCGCCGATGGCCAGCGCGAGCGGCTGCCAGCTGTGCGGGCTGAAGAAGCCGACCTCGCCCGCGTCGTCCGCGACGTCCGCGTTCTTGTCGTCCTGCGCCCCGGCGTCCACCCGCTTGGCCGTGAAGCCCAGGTAGAAGCCGATCATGATCGCCAGACCGAACGCCAGGAAGAGGGCCGTCGTACCGGCCGGCTCCTTCGACCACATGCCATAGACGATCGCCATGACGAGGATGAAGACGCTCAGCCAGATGAACATCCTGCCTTGGATCTTCACTTGCCGGCCTCCTTGCCGCCAGCGAGGGCCTTGTCGTCGTGCGGGGCGTTCTCGAGCTGGTCGAGAGCGGCGATCTCAGGGTGGTGCAGGTCGAACGCCGGGGATTCGGAGCGGATCCTCGGCAGGGTGAGGAAGTTGTGCCGCGGCGGCGGGCAGGACGTCGCCCACTCGAGCGAGCGGCCGTAGCCCCACGGGTCGTCGACGACGATCCTCTCGCCGTACTTGGCGGTCTTCCACACGTTGTAGAAGAACGGCAGGATCGACGCGCCGAGGATGAACGAGCTGATCGTGGAGATCGTGTTCAGGGCGGTGAAGCCGTCGGCCGCGAGGTAGTCCGCGTACCGCCGCGGCATGCCCTCGGCACCCAGCCAGTGCTGGACCAGGAAGGTGCCGTGGAAGCCGACGAACAGCGTCCAGAAGGTGATCTTGCCGAGCCGCTCGTCGAGCATCTTGCCGGTGAACTTCGGCCACCAGAAGTGGAAGCCGGAGAACATCGCGAACACCACGGTGCCGAACACCACGTAGTGGAAGTGCGCCACCACGAAGTACGAGTCCGAGACGTGGAAGTCCATCGGCGGCGAGGCCAGGATGACGCCGGTCAGACCGCCGAAGGTGAAGGTGATCAGGAAGCCGGTCGCCCAGAGCATCGGTGTCTCGAAGGACAGCGAGCCCTTCCACATCGTGCCGATCCAGTTGAAGAACTTCACGCCGGTCGGTACGGCGATCAGGAACGTCATGAAGGAGAAGAACGGCAGCAGCACTCCGCCGGTGACGTACATGTGGTGCGCCCACACCGTCACGGACAGGCCCGCGATCGAGATCGTCGCCGCGATCAGGCCCATGTAGCCGAACATCGGCTTGCGGGAGAAGACCGGGATGACCTCGGAGATGATGCCGAAGAACGGCAGGGCGATGATGTACACCTCTGGGTGGCCGAAGAACCAGAAGAGGTGTTGCCACAGCAGGGCGCCGCCGTTGGCGGAGTCGAAGATGTGGGCGCCGAACTTGCGGTCCGCCTCCAGCGCGAACAGCGCCGCGGCCAGGACGGGGAAGGCGAGCAGGACCAGGACACCGGTCAGCAGCACGTTCCAGGTGAAGATCGGCATGCGGAACATCGTCATGCCGGGTGCGCGCATGCAGATGATCGTGGTGATGAAGTTGACCGAGCCGAGGATGGTGCCGAAGCCGGAGAAGGCCAGGCCCATGATCCACATGTCGGCGCCGATGCCGGGCGAGCGGACCGCGTCGGACAGCGGGGTGTAGGCGAACCAGCCGAAGTCGGCGGCGCCGTCGGGGGTGAGGAAGCCGGCGACCGCGATCAGCGAGCCGAACAGGTACAGCCAGTAGGCGAACATGTTCAGCCGCGGGAAGGCGACGTCGGGGGCGCCGATCTGCAGCGGCATGATCCAGTTCGCGAAGCCCGCGAACAGCGGCGTCGCGAACATCAGCAGCATGATCGTGCCGTGCATCGTGAACGCCTGGTTGAACTGCTCGTTCGACATGATCTGCAGACCCGGACGGGCCAGCTCGGCGCGCATGAACAGCGCCAGCAGGCCACCGATGCAGAAGAACGCGAACGACGTGACCAGGTACAGCGTGCCGATCGTCTTGTGGTCAGTGGTGGTGAGCCACTTGATCACGACGCTGCCACGGTTCTGGCGCCGGACCGGCAGCTCGTCCTCGTAGTGGGACCCTGCCGCGGCACCCTGGGGTTCGTTGAGGATGCTCACAGGTTGTTCGTCTCCCGGTTCTTCTCGTGGCTCGTCTGCGCGATGCCGGCGGGAACGTAACCGGTCTGCCCCTTCTTCACGAGTTCCTGAAGGTGCTGCTCGTAGCGCTCCTGGGAGACGACCTTCACGTTGAACAGCATCCGGGAGTGGTCGACGCCGCAGAGCTCGGCGCACTTGCCCAGGAAGGTGCCCTCCTGGTTGGGGGTCACCTCGAAGGCGTTGGTGTGGCCCGGGATGACGTCCTGCTTCATGAGGAACGGCACCACCCAGAAGGAGTGGATGACGTCACGCGAGGTCAGGACGAAGCGGACGCGCTTGCCCTCGGGCAGCCACAGGGTCGGACCCGGGTTGCCGGTCTGCGGGTTGCGCGCGCCGGGGGTGCCGCAGTCGTAGACGCCGCCGGCATTCGCCGGGAAGTCTTCCTTGTAGCGGTCCGGAATCGCGTCCAGTTCCTTGGCCTTGGTGGCGTCACCGGTGGAACCGCCGACGCCCTCGACGTAGTTGAAGCACCAGCTCCACTGGAAGCCGACGACGTTGATGGTGACGTCGGGCTTGTCCTTGAGCTCGAGGAGCTTCGACTCGTCCCGGGCCGTGAAGTAGAAGAGCACCGAGACGATGATCAGCGGGACCACCGTGTACAGCGCCTCGATCGGCATGTTGTACCGGGTCTGCGGAGGGACCTCGACCTTGGTGCGGCTGCGCCGGTGGAAGATCGCACTCCACAGGATCAGGCCCCACACCAGCACGCCGACGGCGAGCGCGGCAGCCCAGGATCCCTGCCACAGGGAGAGGATCCGCGGAGCCTCTTCCGTGGTCGGGGTGGGCATACCAAGGCGGGGGAAGTCCTTGTATGTGCAACCGGTGGCGGTCGCCAGGACCAGGCCCGCGGTCAGTGCCTGCAGCAGCTTCCGCCGCATCGGGCGCCGCGGCGAGCGGTCGGAGCCGTTGGGACTCACGTAGCGCCTTCCCGAGAGTCTCGCCCGCGCGGATTGGCTGCGGCCTGCCTTACTCGGTGGTCGGTCGCCGCCCTGCGTCGGGCAGGGGTTTGGATGTTTATGCGGACCAAACCCTAGCCGACCCTCTCCGAGGGTTCGCGGGGAGGGGTGCCTAGTCGCTCCGTGGGTTAGCTGAATTGGCGGGTGCGGGCAGTTTGTGGCTGATCGCGCAGTTCCCCGCGCCCCTGAGGGGGTTAGCGTTGCCGTGTGTCCTACTTCGACGCTGCTTCCGCTTCTCCGCTCCATCCCGTTGCTCGTCAGGCGCTGTTGGCCTCCCTTGATGAAGGGTGGGCTGATCCTGCGCGGTTGTACCGCGAGGGGCGCAGGGCTCGGATGTTGCTGGATGCCGCTCGGGAGGCGGCTGCCGAGGCCGTGGGGTGCCGTCCTGACGAGCTGAGCTTCACCGCTTCCGGTACCCAGGCCGTGCATGCCGGGATCGCGGGGGCGTTGGGTGGGCGGCGGCGGGTGGGACGTCACCTCATCGTGTCAGCCATTGAACATTCGTCCGTGCTGCATTCCGCCGAGATCCACGAGAAAGAGGGCGGTTCGGTCACCCAGGTGGCGGTCGACCGAATGGGAAAGGCGGCCCCCTCGGACTACGCGGAAGCGCTTCGGGAGGACACCGCGCTGGCCTGTCTGCAGTCGGCCAATCACGAGGTGGGGACCGAGCAGCCCGTTGCCGAGGTGGCCGCGGTGTGCCGGAAGGCGGGCGTGCCGTTGCTCGTGGATGCGGCGCAGTCGCTGGGGTGGGGGCGGGTCGACGGGGACTGGTCGCTGCTCACCGGCAGTGCGCACAAATGGGGCGGGCCCTCCGGAGTCGGACTGCTCGTGGTGCGCAAGGGGGTGCGGTTCGCCCCGCAAGGGCCGTCGGACGAGCGGGAGTCCGGGCGGGCGGCCGGGTTCGAGAACCTGCCGGCGATCGTGGCGGCGGCGGCCTCGCTGCGGGCGGTGCGGGCCGAGGCGGCCCAGGAGGCGGCGCGGCTGCGGGAGCTGACGGACCGGATCCGGGCCCGGGTGCCGGAACTGGTGCCGGACGTGGAGGTGGTCGGCGACCCGGTGCGCCGGCTGCCCGGGGTCGTCACCTTCTCCTGTCTCTATGTCGACGGGGAGACACTCCTGCACGAGCTGGACCGTTCCGGTTTCTCCGTCTCATCCGGTTCGTCCTGTACGAGCAGCACGCTGACGCCCAGCCATGTGCTGAGGGCGATGGGGGTGCTCAGCGAGGGCAACGTCCGGGTGTCCCTGCCGCCCGGCACCGCGCGGGAGGACGTGGAGCGGTTCCTGGAGGTGCTGCCGGAGACGGTGGTGTCGGTGCGGGAGAAGCTCGGCGCACCGACGCCCACGACCGCCGTACGCGAGGACGCCCTGATCGTCGATGCCCTGATCGTTGACGCCCTGGGCAAGCGCTGCCCGATCCCCGTGATCGAACTGGCGAAGGTCATCGGGGACGTGCCGGTCGGCGGCACGGTGCGGGTGCTGTCCGACGACGAGGCGGCGCGCCTCGACATCCCCGCGTGGTGCGAGATGCGGGGGCAGGAGTACGCGGGTGAGGAACCGGCGGAGCGAGGAACGGCGTATCTCGTCCGCCGGGTGAGCTGAGATCAGCGCAGGTAGCCCTGGACCTCGGCCGCGGCCTCGTCGCCGTACGCCTTCATGAAGCGCTCCATGAAGTGCCCGCGGCGCAGCTGGTACTCCTGGGTGCCCACCGTCTCGATGACGAGCGTCGCGAGCATGCAGCCGACCTGCGCGGCGCGCTCCAGGGAGACCCCCCAGGCCAGTCCCGACAGGAATCCGGCGCGGAAGGCGTCGCCGACGCCCGTGGGGTCGGCCTTGCGCTCCTCCTCGGGGCAGCCGACCTCGATCGGGGACTCGCCGGACCGCTCGATCCGGACGCCCTGCGAGCCCAGCGTGGTGACGCGGCAGCCGACCTTGGCCAGGATCTCCGCGTCGGACCAGCCGGTCTTGGACTCGATGAGCCCCTTCTCGTACTCGTTGGAGAAGAGGTAGGTGGCCCCGTCCAGCAGTATCCGGATCTCGTCGCCGTTCATCCGGGCGATCTGCTGGGAGAAGTCGGCGGCGAAGGGGATGCCGCGCGAACGGCACTCCTCGGTGTGGCGCAGCATCCCCTCGGGGTCGTCGGCGCCGATGAGGACCAGGTCGAGGCCGCCGACGCGGTCCGCGACGGTCTTCAGCTCGATGAGCCGGGCCTCGCTCATGGCACCCGTGTAGAAGGAGCCGATCTGGTTGTGGTCGGCGTCGGTGGTGCACACGAAGCGCGCGGTGTGCAGGCTCTCGGAGATGCGCACCGATTCGGTGTCGACGCCGTGGCGGTCGAGCCAGGCCCGGTACTCGTCGAAGTCGAAGCCCGCGGCGCCGACGAGGATCGGCCGGGTGCCCAGCTGGCCCATGCCGAAGGCGATGTTCGCGCCGACGCCGCCCCGGCGGACGTCCAGGTTGTCGACCAGGAAGGAGAGCGAGACCGTGTGCAGCTGGTCCGCGACGAACTGGTCGGCGAAGCGGCCGGGGAAGGTCATGAGGTGGTCGGTGGCGATGGAGCCGGTGACTGCGATGCGCACGGCTGGGGTTCTCCTGCGGATGCGGAGGCGGATTGACAGTTCACGCTACCCGGTTCGGGAGTGACTCAGAAGCGCCCAAAACTACCCGATAGTAGATCTTTCTTCGCAGGCCATGGCGTGCCTACGGTTCGGCTATGACGAAACTCAAGGCTCCGGTTCCCGCTCCGGCCGACCTGGACGGCGGTCTGGCGGCGCTGCGCGGGGACTGCGCCCGGATGGCTCCCCACTGGGCGGTTCCCGACCGGATCACCCCGCGACCGGTCTCCCCCTCGCTCATCCACGGGGTGGAGGTGCCGCACAGGTCCGCCCGGCTGCTGGACGCGATGTCGGACTACGGCGACTGAATCCGTCCCTCGCGGGAACCGTGCGCTCGTGTGCCGCGTCCCATCGCTGTCCCCCGGAAAGGGGATGCGGGATACGACCCAAGGAGCGATGCGGTGAACACCGAGCGACCCGACGACGACGCGGCCGAGCCCGGCGCCGTCGAGAACACCGGCCCCGCGCGGGACGCCGATGACACCGTCGGGGCCGACGAGAACTCCGCGCGACGCGAGGGCGCCGCGGAGGAGCACGGCACGGACTCCGGTGCGGGCAGGCGCCGCTCCCCCGTGATCATCGCCTCCGTGGCCGCGGCGGTGCTGCTCGTCGGGGGTGGCGGGGCCTACCTCGCCGCCGGTGCCTCCGACGGTTCGGACGACGGCACCTCCTCGGGGGCACCCGGGGCGGACACTCCCCCGCCGCTCGCGCTCGACGGGTACTCCGAGGGCCCGGCGAGCGGGATCGCGCCCGGGGAGCCGAATCCGTACGGCGCCACCTTCGAGGTCCCCGGCGCGCTGCCGCAGGGGCCCGGTTCGGCTCCGGTGTACCGGGCCCGGGGTGAGGTCACCGCGGACGAGGTGACCCGGCTCGCGGCGGCGCTCGGGGTCGCCGGGAAGCCGGTGCTCCAGGGGCAGGCCTGGCGGATCGGCGGCAAGGACGGGTCGGGGCCGAGTCTGCAGGTCAACCAGCAGGCGCCGGGCACCTGGACCTTCCAGCGGTACGCCCCCGGCGGGGACAGCTGTGAGAGCCCGGCCGTCTGCACCGACAAGCCCGGCGGCGACGCCGTCGACCCGGTGAGCGAGGAGGCCGCGAAGAAGGCCGCCGCCCCGGTGCTGAAGGCGGTGGGCCAGGACGACGCGAAGCTCGACGCGAGCCAGGTCATGGACGCCCAGCGGGTGGTGAACGCCGAGCCGGTGGTCGGCGGGCTGCCGACCTACGGCTGGACGACGGGCGTGACCGTGAGCGCGCAGGGCGAGGTGGTCGGCGGCAGCGGTCAGTTGAAGGCGCCGGTCAAGAACGACACCTATCCCGTGCTGAGCGCCGAGAAGACGCTCGCGCTGATGAACTCGGCGCCGGCGGACGACCCGCGCGCGGGCATCGGGGGCTGCGCCAGTCCCGTACCGCTGGAGGACGAGGCGGCGTGCGGGGAGGCCGGGAAGAAGGACACCATCACGGTCGAGAAGGCCGTGTTCGGCCTGGCCGCGCACCATGTGGACGCCCGCCAGGCGCTCGTGCCGTCCTGGCTGTTCCGGGTCCGGGCGCCGGGCGCGCAGGACAGCTTCACGGTGACCCATCCGGCGATCGACCCGAGGTTCCTGGCCTCGACGGCGCCGTCCGGGCCGCCGACCGAGCAGCCGAGCCCGCGGCCGACCGGGCCGGACGACGAGCGGACCACCCGCGAGATGAGCGCCGACGGCTACACCAGCGAGGGCAGGGAGCTCACCGTCGCCTTCACCGGCGGGGTGTGCGCCGACTACGACGTCAGCGCGCGCGAGAACGGGGACGCGGTGACGGTCACGGTGACCGAGACCCCTCGGGCCGACAAGGTCTGCATCCTGGTCGCCAAGGTGTACCACCGCACGGTGCGACTGGACGAGCCGCTCGGCGATCGGAAGGTCGTCGGCCCGGACGGCGAAGCGATCCCGCTGGAGAAGCCGGGCGCCCGGCTGCCGGAGACCTCGGCGCGGTAGCGGGGCCGGACGCGCCGACGGCGGCGTCCCCCGGTCGTCCGGGGGCGCCGCCGTCATGACGGGTGCTGCCTGTCAGTTGAAGGAGTCGCCGCAGGCGCAGGAGCCGGTCGCGTTCGGGTTGTCGATCGTGAAGCCCTGCTTCTCGATGGTGTCGACGAAGTCGATGGTGGCGCCGCCCAGGTACGGGGCGCTCATCCGGTCGGTGACGACCTTGACGCCGTCGAAGTCCTTCACCACGTCGCCGTCGAGGGAGCGCTCGTCGAAGAAGAGCTGGTAGCGCAGGCCGGAGCAGCCGCCGGGCTGGACGGCGACGCGCAGGGCCAGGTCGTCGCGGCCTTCCTGGTCGAGCAGGGCCTTGACCTTGGACGCGGCGGCGTCGGTCAGGACGATGCCGTCGGTGACGGTGCTGGTCTCGTCCGATACGGACATCTACATCTCTCCCGGGTTGTACGGAGACTGCTTGCCGACGGTTGCAACCTGCGCGGCCCCGGATTCATTCCGGGCGGGGCGCTTGTCTTACCGGTTCGTGCGGTTCCTTCTTCATGCTCGCACACCGGCCGCGGAGCGGAAAACGGCTCTTTCGGGAATGAAAGACCGCTCACAGGGATTCACGTCACATGGACGCTATGCCCATCGTCAAACTGACGTGAAGCGGTTATGATAGATAGCGTCATTTCGACGAAAAGCCAGATGGTGACCCCACCGACCCGGCCCCGCCGGGCCGCTGAACCGCAGAACAGAAAGGGTGCGTGTCGTGACCACCGCCCAGACCCAGGAGCTCGACGTACAGCCGACGCCCCTCGCCCTGCTGCTCCTCGGCCGTGAGGCCGACCCCAGGAGCGAGCGCGGTGTGGAGTGCCCCGGCGACCTCCCCTCGCCGTCCGACCCGGACCTGGTCGAGCGTGCCCGCGCGGCCAAGGAGAAGCTCGGCGACAAGGTGTTCGTGCTCGGCCACCACTACCAGCGCGACGAGGTCATCCAGTTCGCGGACGTCACCGGCGACTCCTTCAAGCTGGCCCGGGACGCGGCCGCCCGCCCCGAGGCCGAGTACATCGTGTTCTGCGGCGTGCACTTCATGGCGGAGTCCGCGGACATCCTGACCGGCGACGACCAGAAGGTGGTCCTGCCCGACCTCGCGGCCGGCTGCTCCATGGCCGACATGGCCACGGCCGAGCAGGTCGCCGAGTGCTGGGACGTGCTGACCGAGGCCGGGATAGCCGAACAGGTCGTCCCGGTGGCGTACATGAACTCGTCCGCCGACATCAAGGCCTTCACCGGCAAGCACGGTGGCCTGATCTGTACGTCGTCCAACGCGAAGCGGGCCCTGGACTGGGCGTTCGAGCAGGGCGAGAAGGTTCTCTTCCTGCCGGACCAGCACCTGGGCCGCAACACCGCCGTACGGGACCTGGGCATGTCGCTCGACGACTGTGTCGTCTACAACCCGCACAAGCCGAACGGCGGCCTGACCGCACAGCAGCTGCGCGACGCCCGGATGATCCTGTGGCGCGGCCACTGCTCGGTGCACGGCCGCTTCTCGCTGGACTCGGTCAACGACGTCCGCGAGCGCATCCCGGGCGTCAACGTCCTGGTCCACCCCGAGTGCAAGCACGAGGTCGTGGCCGCGGCGGACTACGTCGGTTCGACCGAGTACATCATCAAGGCGCTGGAGGCGGCCCCGGCCGGTTCCAAGTGGGCGATCGGCACCGAGCTGAACCTGGTCCGCCGTCTGGCGAACCGTTTCGCGCCGGAGGGCAAGGAGATCGTCTTCCTCGACAAGACGGTCTGCTTCTGCTCGACCATGAACCGCATCGACCTCCCGCACCTGGTCTGGGCCCTGGAGTCCCTGGCCGAGGGCAACCTCGTCAACCGCATCGAGGTCGACAAGGAGACCGAGGCGTTCGCGAAACTGGCGCTGGAGCGGATGCTGGCGCTGCCGTAGCCCGTCAGGCCCTGACGGCGACCCCGCTCACCCCGGCACCGGTTTCCGGTCGGGGTGGGCGGGGTCGAGGGTGAAGAGGTCGCCGGCCGGGGTGGCGACGACCAGGGCGCCCCGCCGGCGCAGTACCTCGGGCAGCGGGGCCGACCGGCCCGCCACCCACCGGGCACGCGGCAGGGTCTCCCACAGCAGCGTGCCCTTCCCGGCGTCCAGGGCGGCGACCCGGCCGCTGGCGCTGGACACGTAGACCACGCCGGCGCGCGGGTCGTGGGTGACGGCGCCCGGCTGTTCCAGGCTCGTCGACTTCCGCCACAGCTGCTTGCCCGTGCGGACCGACACCGCGGTCACCCGGCCGGAGGAGCCGGTGAACCACAGCGTGCCCTCCGCCAGGGTCACCTTGCCCTCGAAGTCCGCCGCCAGCTCGGTCGTCGTCCCGGCGCCGGTGTCCGGGTGCACCAGCCGGATCCGGGAGAAGGGCCCCTCGTCGCCCGCGAGGACGTGCCCGTCCTCGTTCGCGGCCGGGTCGAGGTAGAGCAGGTGACCGTCCTGCATCCCGGCGAGGGTGCCGCGGTGGGGCACCGTCAGGCGCCGCGTGGAGCCGTCGGAGCGGTCGAACCCCACGAGCAGCATGTCGTCGGTGGCCGTGATGCCCGGGACGCACTCCAGGTAGAGGTCCGCCACGGTGGTCGCCGCATAGCAGTACTGCCCCTTCGGGAGCGGCGTCGTCCAGCGCCCGGTGCCGGTGCGGGCCGAGCGGGCGGTCACCGAACCGCCCTCGCCGCCGTCGGGCAGGATCAGGAGGTCGCCGGAGAGGTGCGGGCGGGTCCATCGGGTGTTCACCGCGCGCTGCCAGAGCCGTTTCCCGGTGTCCGTGTCGAAGGCGGCGACCGAGCCCATG
This sequence comes from Streptomyces sp. NPDC002779, assembly GCF_042888685.1. NCBI lineage: Bacteria > Bacillati > Actinomycetota > Actinomycetes > Kitasatosporales > Streptomycetaceae > Streptomyces > Streptomyces sp. NPDC002779. The sequence goes on along the minus strand of NZ_JBIAQC010000007.1, from coordinate 53,281 downwards.
CTGTCCTGCCCCATCTGGGGCCGGTGCTCGACCAGCATCGCGTCGTCGACGACGCCGAGGAACTCGTAGACGTACGACACCTTGCCCCGGGCCGGTCGGGCCACGTCCGCCCGCCAGTCGGTGCGCCCGGTGAGCCCGTCCACCCGCACGGGCAGCACCCCGTCGCCCGCGCAGTAGACGGAGCCCTCGTACAGCCGGCACTCCGGGCCGCTGTCCGGCCCCTCAGCCACCAGGTCACGTCCCTTTTCCTCGCCGCGCTCGGCGGGGGCGTACACCGTCGTCTGCCAGGGCCGCCAGCCGGCCGGCGGGGGCGCCCACCGGGCGGGCGCGGCGGAGCCCGCCCGGGTGCCGTCGTCCCCGGCGGAGGGTCCGGTCAGCAGATACGCCGTCAGGCCGAGGGCGAGGGCGCCCACCGTGCCTGTAGTGGCCCACAGCAGCCCGCGCACGCGCCGGGGGCCGGACCCGGGGTCCGGCTCGGCCCGGGTCAGCTGCACCGCCGCCGCCTCCGAGCGCAACGGCACCGTGGTCGGGGCCTCCGCCGAGGCGTCGGGCCGCAGCTGAGCGAACTGTCCGGCCAGCTCGTCCAGTCCGGGCCGGTCCGCGGGCTCCTTCGTCAGACAGCGCTCCAGGATCGCCCGCAGCGGCTCGCTCACGCCGTCCAGCACGGGCTCGTCGTGGATCACCCGGTACGCCGTCAGATAGGGGCTGTCCGCGTCGAAGGGGCCCCGGCCGGTCAGGGTGTACACCAGCAGCGCGCCGAGCGAGAAGACGTCCGAGGCGGGGCCCACCGAGCGGGCGTCCGTCAGCTGTTCCGGGGACATGAACGGCGGGGTGCCGATCATCTGGCCGGTCTCGGTGAGGGTGTTGTTCCCGGCGGCGCGGGAGATGCCGAAGTCGATGACGCGGGGGCCGTCGTCGGCCATCAGGACGTTGGCGGGCTTGAGGTCGCGGTGCACCACTCCCGCCCGGTGGATGTCCCGCAGCGCCTCGACCAGCCCCAGCGCCAGCCGCCGCAGTTCGGACTCCGGCAGCGGGCCCAGCTCGCGGATCCGCTCGGCGAGCGAGCGCCCCGGCACGTACTGCGTCGCCATCCAGGGCCGGGCCGCCTCCGGGTCGGCGTCCACGACCGGCGCGGTGAAGGCGCCGCTCACCTTGCGGACGGCGGCGATCTCCTGCCGGAAGCGGGTGCGGAAGACCGGGTCCTCGGCGTACTGGGCGTGCACCACCTTGACCGCGACCTCGCGGCCGGAGCGCGACCTTCCCCGGTAGACGACGCCCATGCCGCCGGCTCCCAGCCGGTCGACCAGCCGGTACCCGCCGACCGACTTCGGATCGTCCCTGTGCAGTGGCACGCCCCGATCCCTCTCCCCCGTACGTCCGTTGAGGGCACAGGATACGGCCGGGTCCCGTTCCGCCATGGACGGGACCCGGCCGCTTCGGTCACACCTTCACGGGTTCCGGCCGGTCCGGTACCTCCGCCTGCTGCTCCCGCTTCGCCGCGCGCTTCTTCGCCCGGCGTTCCTTGCGCAGCTCCAGCATCGTGTAGAGCGTCGGGACGAGGAGCAGGGTGAGCAGGGTCGAGGTGATCAGACCGCCGATCACCACCACCGCGAGCGGCTGGGCGATGAAGCCGCCCTCGCCGGTGACGCCGAGCGCCATCGGCAGCAGGGCGAAGATCGTCGCCAGGGCCGTCATCAGGATGGGGCGCAGCCGGTGCCGGCCGCCTTCCAGCACGGCCTCGACCACGCCGTAGCCCTGCCTGCGGTACTGGTTGATCAGGTCGATCAGCACGATCGCGTTGGTCACCACGATGCCGATCAGCATCAGCATGCCGATCATCGCGGGAACGCCCATCGGGGTGCCGGTGGCGACCAGCAGGCCGATCGCGCCGGTGGCCGCGAAGGGGATCGAGACCAGCAGGATCAGCGGCTGGACCAGCGAGCGGAAGGTCGCCACCAGCAGCATGAAGACGATCGCGATGGCCGCCAGCATGGCCAGGCCCAGGTTGGCGAACGCCTCGTCCTGGTCCTCGGAGACCCCGCCGATCTCGGCCGTGGCGCCCGCGGGCAGGTCCAGGCCGTTGATCCTCGACTGGAGATCCGCGCTGACCGCGCCGGTGTTGTCACCGGTCGGCTTCGCCGTGATCGTCGCGGCCCGCTGGCCGTCGATCCGGGTCATCGACACCGGTCCGTCGACGAGCTTCACCGTCGCCACGTCGGACAGCCGCACCGGGCCCAGGCGGAGGTCCCCGAGCTCGTCGAGGGTCCGCGCGGGCTTCGCCGTCCTGATCACGACATCGCGCTCGGTGTCGTCCAGGGTGGCCTGCGCCGCGGTGGTGCCGCGCACCGCCTGGGCGACCGCCGCGCCGAGGGTGGCGTCGGTGAAACCGGCCGCCGCCGCCTTGCCGTTGGCGCGCACCGAGATCCGCGGGACGCTCTGCGACAGGTCGCTGGTGACGTCGGTGACGTCGTCCAGGCCCGCCACCTCCTTGCGGACCTCCTCCGCGGCCGCGCGCAGGACCCCGGCGTCCGCCGCCTTCACCACGACGCTCAGGTCCTGGCTGCCGAAGCCGTCACCGGCGGCGACGGTCGTGGTGCCGACGCCGTCGAGCTTCTTCAGGCCGTCCTCGATGCGGTCGGTGACCTCCTCGGAGGACGCGGAGTCCTCCAGCATCACCGAGTAGGACGCCTGGTTGGTGTCCGTGCCGCCGCCGAAGGCCGCCATGAAACCGGACGAGCCGATGGTGACCTGGTAGTCCTTGACGCCCTCGGTGTCCCCGAGCAGCCGCTCGATCTTCCGTGCCTGGGCGTCGGTCGCGGCCAGGCTGGTGCCGGGCTTCAACTCCTGCTTGACGGTGAGGACTTCCTGCTCGCCCTGGTCGAAGAAGTTCGTCTTCAGCAGCGGCGCCATGGCGAAGGTGCCGATGAGGACGACGACCGCGAGGGCCACGCTGGTCAGGCGGCGCCGCGTCGCGAAGCGCAGGACGGGGACGTACAGGCGCTGCAGGCGGCTCTTCGCCTCCTTCTCCTCCGCCCGGCGGCGGCCTTCCTCGGCGTCCTCGGGGGTGCCCTTGGGGGCGCGCAGGAACCAGTACGACAGCACGGGTACGACCGTCAGCGAGACGAGCAGCGACGCCAGCAGGGCCGCGGTCACGGTCAGGCTGAACGAGCCGAACAGCTCGCCCACCATGCCGCCGGTCAGGCCGATCGGCAGGAACACGGCGACCGTGGTGAGGGTGGAGGACGTCACCGCGCCCGCCACCTCGCGGACCGCCTTGAGGATGGCCTCCTCGCGCTCCTCGCCGTAGCCGAGGTGGCGCTTGATGTTCTCCAGGACCACGATCGAGTCGTCCACGACCCGGCCGATGGCGATGGTCAGGGCGCCCAGCGTCAGCATGTTCAGGGACAGGTCCCGCGTCCACAGCACGATCAGCGCGAGCACCACCGACAGCGGGATGGACACCGCGGTGACCAGCGTGGAGCGGATCGACGCCAGGAAGACCAGGATGACCAGGACCGCGAAGAGCAGGCCGAGCGCGCCCTCGGTGGTCAGGCCGTCGATGGCCTTCGCCACCGCCGGGCCCTGGTCGCTGACGACGGTCACCTCGGCACCGGCGCCAAGGTCCTCGCGCATCTGCGCGAGCTTGTCGTCCACCGCGTCGGAGATCGCGACCGCGCAGCCGTCGCGGTCCATGGTGACCATGACGGCGAGGCTCGGCTCGCCGTTGGTCCGGGTCAGGGAGTCGGCCGGTGCCTGCTCCTGCTCGACCTTCGCGACCGCGCCGAGGCGGACCGGCTTGCCGTCGCCCTTGATCCGCAGGTTCTCGATCTGGTCCAGCGCGGTGAAGCCGCCGCCGACCTGCACGGTGCGGTTGGCGCCGGCCTCGTCGAAGGAGCCGGCCGGCACGGTGGCGCCGCCCGCCTGGAGGGCCTCGGTGAGGGACTGCACGGTCAGACCGGCCGCGGCCAGCTTCGCGTCGTCCGGGGTGACGGTGACCTGGAGGTCCCGCACGCCGTCGACGGTGACCTGGCCGACGCCGTCGATGTCCTTCAGGTCCGGCACGACCGTCCGGTCCAGCTGGTCCGCCAGGGCCTGCTGGTCCTTGTCGGCGGTGACGGCGAGCACCACGGTCGGCATGTCGTCCGTGGAACCGGCGACGACCTGCGGGTCGACGTCGTCCGGCAGCTGGGCGCGGACCCGGTTGACGGCCTGCTGGACATCGGCGACGAGCTGCTGGGTGTCGTTGCCGTAGTCGAAGGACGCCATGATCAGGGCGTTGCCCTCGCTGGCGGTGGAGGTGACGCCGGTGATGGCGTCGACGCCTTCGAGGCTGTCCTCGATGGGCTCCACGACCTGCTTCTCCACCACATCCGGGGAGGCGCCTTGGTAGGGGGCGAGCACGGACACCATGGGCAGTTCTATGGACGGCAGCAGCTGCTGCTTGAGCTGGGGTATGGCGATCGCTCCGAAGGCGAGCGCGATGATCGACATGAGCCCGACGAGGGCTCGTTGCGCGAGGCTGAATCTGGACAGCCAGGACATGGGATCAGGGTCTCTCTTCTGTCGAGCAGAGCGGCTCCTACACCCTGAGCCATCCGGAACCCCTCATTCGTAGCCCCGAGGTGCTGTTCCTCACGCCGCGCATACTCCCGGCGCAGTACGCGCCCGCGTCGCTCAGTCCACCCTCGGACGGACCAGGCCCGACTCGTACGCGATCACCACGAGCTGGGCCCGGTCCCGCGCGCCCAGCTTGGCCATGGCCCGGTTGACGTGGGTCTTCACGGTCAGCGGGCTGACTTCCAGGCGCTCGGCGATCTCGTCGTTGGAGTGGCCGCCGGCGACCTGCACCAGCACCTCGCGCTCGCGCACGGTGAGCGCGTCGAGCCGTTCCGCGCGGGCCGGTTCCCGCTCGTCGTCGCCCGGTCCGCCCTGCGCGAGGAAGCGGGCGATCAGGCCCTTGGTGGCGGCCGGGGAGAGCAGGGCCTCGCCGCCGGCGGCGACCCGGATGGCGTTCAGCAGTTCGTCCGGCTCGGAGCCCTTGCCGAGGAAGCCGGAGGCGCCCGCCCGCAGCGACTGCACGACATAGTCGTCGACCTCGAAGGTGGTCAGTATGACCACGCGGACCTGGGCGAGGGACGGGTCGGCGCTGATCATGCGGGTGGCGGCGAGACCGTCGGTGCCGGGCATCCGGATGTCCATCAGGACGACGTCGGCGCGCTGCTCCTTGGCCAGCGCCACCGCCTGGGCCCCGTCGGACGCCTCGCCCACGACCTCCATGTCGGGTTCGGAGTCCACCAGCACGCGGAAGGCGCTGCGCAGCAGCGCCTGGTCGTCGGCGAGCAGGACACGGATGGTCATACGGTCTCCCCCGGCTCTCCCGTGGCGGCGGCACGGGTCTTGACCGGCAGGATCGCATGCACCCGGAAGCCGCCGCCGTAGCGGGGACCGGTGGTCAGGGTGCCGCGCAGGGCGGTGACGCGTTCGCGCATGCCGAGCAGCCCGTGGCCGCCGCCGGAGGGCGGGGCCTGCTCGTCGTGGCGGCCGTCGTCCAGCACCGTGATCTCCACCTGGGGTCCCACGCGGACGACGCTGACCTCGGCCTTCGCCTCGTTGCCCGCGTGCTTCTGCACATTGGTGAGGGCTTCCTGGATGACCCGGTAGGCGGCGAGGTCCACGGCGGCGGGCAGTGTGGTGCCCTGGTCGGCGCGGGCGACCTCGACCTGGAGGCCCGCGCTGCGGAAGGTGCCGACGAGTTCGTCGAGGCGGTCCAGGCCGGGCGCGGGTTCGGTGGGTGCCTCGGGGTCGCCGGACTGTCTCAGCAGTCCGACGGTGGCGCGGAGTTCGTTGAGCGCGGAGCGGCTGGCCTCGCGTACGTGCGCCAGCGCCTCCTTGGCCTGGTCGGGGCGCTTGTCCATGACGTGGGCGGCGACCCCGGCCTGCACATTGACCAGGGCGATGTGGTGGGCGACGACGTCGTGCAGGTCGCGGGCGATCCGCAGGCGTTCCTCCGCGACCCGGCGGCGGGCCTCTTCCTCCCGGGTGCGCTCGGCGCGTTCCGCGCGTTCCTGGATGGCGTCGACGAAGGCGCGGCGGCTGCGGATGGCGTCGCCGGCGGTGGCGGCCATGCCGGTCCAGGCGAAGATCGCGAGGTTCTCCTGGGCGTACCAGGGCAGGGGGCCGGCGAGCATGGCGACGCCGGTCAGGACGGTCATGGTGAGCAGGCCGAGCCGCCAGGCGGTGTGCCGGTCGGTGGTGGAGGCGACGGTGTAGAGCGCGACGACCGCGGACATGGCGACGGGGGCGCGCGGGTCGCCGGTGACGCTCTCGATGACGGAGAGGGTGCCGGCGACGGCGAGGACGGTCCGGGGGGCGCGGCGGCGGAAGACCAGGGCGCCGGCGCCGACGGCCATGAGGACGATGCTGGGGGCGTCCGGGGTGCGCAGGCCCCAGGTGACGCCGTCCTCGCCGTGCGGGTCCACGAACGAGCCGGCCACCATGCAGATCAGGACGCCGGTGGCGAGCGCCGCGTCCAGTGCGAGGGGATGCGCTTTGAGGTGGGCTCTGGCGCGGTCGAGGGTGTTCACGGCTGCTTACGGTACGCGGGGTCCGGGGAAACCGGACCCACACCGGGAAGCCCCCTTGGTCACCCCGGGATCAGACCGTCGTCGCTGAGCAGTTCCCGGACTTCCTCGATGGTGGCGTCCGGGGACGGGAGGATCAGTTCCGAGGGTTCGAGGGAGTCGTCCGGGAGAGGGTCGCCCAGTTCCCGGACCCGGGTCAGCAGGGCCTGGAGGGTGCGGCGGAAGCCGGGGCCGTCGCCGCTGTCCATCTCGGCCAGCAGATCGTTGTCGAGTTCGTTGAGTTCGGCGAGGTGGCTGTCCGCCAGTCTCACCTGCCCCTCCCCCATGATCCGTACGATCATGTCGCCCTCCTCGGCGTGGGCCTACTGCTTGTCGAAGCGCGGGGTGTCCTGCGGCTGCTGCTGGGACTGGGACTGGCCGTTGCCGCCCTCCAGGGCCTGCTGCCCGGACGCGCCCCCGGCCAGCTCCGCCTTCATGCGCTGCAGTTCCAGCTCCACGTCGGTGCCGCCGGAGAGCCGGTCCAGCTCGGCCTGGATGTCGTCCTTGTGCATGCCGGACTGGTCGTCGAGGGCACCGGAGGCGAGGAGTTCGTCGATGGCACCGGCCCGCGCCTGGAGCTGGGCGGTCTTGTCCTCGGCGCGCTGGATCGCCAGGCCCACGTCGCCCATCTCCTCGGAGATGCCGGAGAAGGCCTCGCCGATCCGGGTCTGGGCCTGGGCGGCGGTGTAGGTGGCCTTGATGGTCTCCTTCTTCGTGCGGAAGGCGTCGACCTTGGCCTGGAGTCGCTGGGCGGCGAGGGTCAGCTTCTCCTCCTCGCCCTGGAGGGTGGCGTGCTGGGTCTCCAGGTCGGTCACCTGCTGCTGGAGCGCCGCCCGCCGGGACAGCGCCTCGCGGGCCAGGTCCTCCCGGCCCAGCGCGAGCGCTTTGCGGCCCTGGTCCTCCAGCTTCGACGACTGCGACTGGAGCTGGTTGAGCTGGAGCTCCAGGCGCTTGCGGCTGGTCGCCACGTCCGCGACTCCGCGGCGCACCTTCTGGAGCAGTTCCAGCTGCTTCTGGTACGAGTAATCGAGGGTTTCGCGCGGGTCCTCGGCCCGGTCAAGGGCCTTGTTCGCCTTCGCGCGGAAGATCATCCCCATACGCTTCATGACACCGCTCATGGGCTTCGCGCGCCCCCTTCTGACGACTCCAGCTCCAGCACCTGCGACAGAACCCACAGTACGGGCCCTGCATCCATTACCGCACTGTTCGGGGACGGATGCGCTCATCCCCAAGGACGACTGCGTGCGCTCGGGCTCCGGCGTAGGGAGTAGGTGTTCCCCGGGGTTCCCGGAAACGCATGCAACGTCCCCTCTGTCCCCTACAGGACGACCGGTGTTGCCGATTCGTTCCCCACCGGGCTGGGGTCCATGCGCGACGACCCCGTACCCTTGGGTTTTGTGTTCCGTAGCCGTGCCAAGGATGAGAAGGCATCGGTCGCCGACAAGGCGACCCTGACCGACTCCAATCAGCCCCGCGACCCGCAGGCCCCGAAGGGCAGGCCCACGCCCAAGCGCAGTGAGGCCCAGTCCCAGCGGCGCAGCGTCGCCCATACGCCGACCACGCGCAAGGAGGCCGCCAAGCGTCAGCGCGAGGAGCGCCGGCAGGCTCTGAGCCGGCAGCGCGAGGCGCTGGCCAACGGCGACGAGCGGTATCTGCCGGCCCGTGACAAGGGCCCGGTGCGCCGCTTCGCGCGCGACTTCGTCGACTCGCGCTTCAACGTCGCGGAGTTCTTCCTCCCGATGGCCGTGATCATCCTCGTGCTGAGCATGGTCCGGGTGGGCGCGATGCAGAGCATCGCGCTGCTGCTGTGGCTGGTCGTGATCGTGCTGATCGTGCTCGACTCGATCGTCACCGGTTACCGCCTCAAGAAGCAGCTGAACGAGCGCTACCCGGACGACAACAAGCGCGGCGCCGTCGCCTACGCCCTGATGCGGTCCCTCCAGATGCGCCGGCTGCGGCTGCCCAAGCCGCAGGTCAAGCGCGGGGAGCGGCCCTGAGCACGACGCCGTTCTCCGGGGGCGCGGCGCATGCCTGGCTGACCAAGCCGGGTGGTCTGCGGGACGTCGTACGGCAGGAGCTGATGGCCCGGCAGCTCGATGAGCAGATAGCCGGGCGCTTCCCGGTCGGGCGGCGCCTGCGGATCCTCGACGTCGGGATGGGCCAGGGCACTCAGTCCCTGCGCCTGGCGCGGGCCGGGCACCAGGTGACCGGCCTGGAGCAGGACGCGACGATGATCGCCGCGGCGCGGCAGGCGCTGGCGGGCGAGCCGGAGGGGATCCGCGAGCGCATGCGGGTCATCGAGGGGGACGGCCGGGAGACCGGGGCGCACTTCCTGCCGGGCAGCTTCGACGTGGTGCTCTGCCACGGTGTGCTGATGTACGTGGAGGAACCCGATCCGCTGCTGGCGGGTCTGGCCCGGGTGCTCGCCCCGGGCGGCCTGCTCTCGCTGCTGGTCCGCAACGGCGACGCGCTGGCGATGCGGCCCGGCCTGTCCGGCGACTGGGCCGGGGCGCTGGCCGCCTTCGACACCACCGCCTACCTCCCCCATCCTCGAACAGACTCGAACAGGGGGACCCCCATCCCGCTGGGCCTGGACGTACGGGCCGACCGCCTCTCCACCCTCACCGCGACCCTCGCCGGCATCGGTGCCCCGCTGCAGTCCTGGTACGGCGTACGGGTCTTCACCGACACCGCGGCGGACGACGCGCCGATCCCGGCCGACGTGGAGACGCTGCTGGCGGCCGAGGAGCGGGCGGGACGCACGGATCCCTACCGCGGCCTGGCGGCGCTGCTGCACCTGTGCGGGGTACGGGGCTGAACCCCGTTCGGGTGTGCACCGAAGGCCGGACCTGCCCGGCGACGTGAGACTCGGGGGCATGAACGCTTCCCGTGCCCGCTCGCGGCTCGGCGCCGCCGTGCTGCTGTGTTCCGCCGCCCTGCTCTCCGGGTGCACCGGTTCGGGGTCCGGCTCCGGGGCGAAGGCGGACGCCACGACGACGCAGGCCGCGGTTCCCGCCGCGGCGAACGATCTCCAGGACGATTACCGGAAGGTGATCGAGGACGTCCTGCCGTCGGTGGTGCAGATCCAGGCCGGCAACGATCTGGGGTCGGGGGTGGTCTACGACGGCCGGGGGCACGTCGTCACCAACGCGCATGTTGTCGGGGACGGGCGGACGTTCCGGGTGACGACCGCCAACAGCGAGGAGGAGCTCTCCGCCCGGCTCGTGTACTCCTACCCCGAGCAGGACCTCGCGGTCATCAAGCTGGACCGGTCCCCCGACGGGCTGAAGGCGGCCCGGTTCGGGGACTCCGCGAAGGTCGAGGTCGGCCAGATCGTCCTGGCGATGGGCTCGCCGCTCGGCCTCTCCTCCAGTGTCACCCAGGGCATCGTCTCGGCGACCGGGCGGACCGTCACCGAAAGCCGCTCCGGGGGTGGCACGGGCGCGACGATCGGCAACATGGTGCAGACGTCGGCCGCGATCAACCCCGGGAACAGCGGAGGCGCCCTGGTGAACCTGGACAGCGAGGTCATCGGCATCCCGACGCTCGCCGCCACCGATCCCGGTCTCGGGGACAGCGCGGCGCCCGGGATCGGGTTCGCGATCCCGGCGTCGATGGTGAGGACGATCGCGGACCAGATCATCGAGGACGGCCGGGTCACGGACTCGGGGCGGGCGGCGCTCGGCATCACCGCGCGGACCGTCGTGGACGCCGAGTACCGGGCCGTCGGCGTCGACGTGGTCGAGGTCAGGGAGGACGGCGCGGCGGACCGGGCCGGGATCCGGCCCGACGACATCATCGTCCGGCTGGGCGACGCGGAGATCACGACCATCACCTCGCTGACCGAGGCGCTCGCGGCGGAGAAGCCGGGTGAGCGGACGACGGTGACGTACACCCGGGACGGCCGCGAGCGGACGGTGGACGTGACGCTGGGCGAGCAGTGACGGCGAGGGCGGGGCACCTGCGGGCGCCCCGCTCTCCGGCGCCGCCGCTCGGAGCTACGCCTCGTCGGCGTGCAGGCTCATCGGGCCGTAGATCTCCGTGGCGTCCTCGAACAGCCGTACCTGGTCCACGCCGCCCGCCACCAGGTCCTTCCACACCTCGCCGATCCAGGACTCGGCGTCTCCCTGGGTGGTGAACTCCTCCGGCTCCACGGCGGGAGCGGTCTCCGTCCCGTCGGCCTTCTCGAAGCGCCAGATCCAAGCTGCCATGCGGGGCCTCCTAGGTGAGCTGTGGTCCACGTCAGCCTATTGGCTGCGCAAGCCGCCGCGAACAAGATCGAGGCGGTTGGTGATCTGGGGGCGGGTGGGGGCCGGTCGCGCGGTCCCCCGTACCCCTGTGAGGGCGCCCCAGTCGCGCGGGTTGCATCCTGACCGGTGAAAATCAGTCCGTGGAACTGACTCTGCTCGGCACCGGCGCCCCCGCGGGCCTCCCCCGTCCCGAATGCCCCTGCGCGGCCTGCGCCACCGCGCTGGGTCCGGCCGCCCGGGCCGCGACCGCGTTGCTCGTGGACGGGGCCCTGCTGCTGGACCTGACGCCCGGGGCGGCGTTCGCGGCCGCCCGGGCGGGGCGTTCCCTGGCGGGCGTACGGCAGGTGCTGCTGTCGCATCCGCACGACGGACCGGCCGTCGAGGTGCCCGCCGGGCTGCCCGCGCCGGGCCGGGTGCCGGACGGGCGGGAGCTGGCGCTGCTGACGGGGCACCGGGTGCGGGCCATGGCGATGGACGCGGGGGGCACGGGGTACGCGGTGACCGGGCCCGACGGGCAGCGGCTGCTGTATCTGCCGCCCGGCAGCGCGCCGGCCGGGCTCGAGAACGGCGACAGCGGGGCGTACGACATGGTCGTCGCCGATGTGCTGGGGCGGCCGGACGCGCTGGCCCGGTTGCGGGCGGTGGGGGCGGTCCGGCCGACGACGGATGTGATCGCCGTCCACCTGGACCATGACGTGCCGCCGGGGGCCGAGGTGCGGCGGCGGTTGGCCTCCTTGGGGGCGCGGGCGGTGCCGGACGGGACGACGCTGGTGGTGGGGGCGTACGAGGAGGTGCCGGACGTGCCGCGGCGGACCCTGGTGCTGGGCGGGGCGCGGTCCGGGAAGTCGGTGGAGGCGGAACGGCGGCTGGAGGCGTTCCCGGACGTGCTGTACGTCGCCACCGGTGGGCTGCGTGGCGGGGACTCCGAGTGGACGGCCCGGGTGACGGCGCACCGGGAGCGGCGGCCCGGGTCCTGGCGTACGACGGAGACCTGCGACCTGGTGCCGCTGCTGGCCGAGGACGGCTCGCCGCTGCTGATCGACTGCCTGTCGCTGTGGCTGACGGACGCGATGGACGCCGTGGGGGCGTGGGACGACGCGGTGTGGGCGGACGGCGGGGAACGGGCGCTCAGGGAACGGGTGCGGGAGTTGACGCAGGCGGTGCGCGGCACGCGGCGGACCGTGGTGGCGGTCTCCAACGAGGTGGGGTCCGGGATCGTGCCGGCGACGGCGTCGGGGCGGCGGTACCGGGATGAACTGGGGCGGCTGAACGCGGCGTTCGCGGGTGAGTGCGAGCACGTGCTGCTGGTGGTGGCGGGCCAGGCGGTGACGTTGCGGGGGTGACGGTCGGGGTGACGGCTACGCGGGCTGCTTGCGGGCGATGATCCGGTACGCCCGGGAGTAGTCGCAGCGGGTCGTGGTGACGACCGTGCAGGACTGTTCCGCCAGTTCCGCGCGGAGGTTGGAGCGGGGCAGGAGGTGGCCGGGGCGGGTGCGGGGGTGCCACCAGCGGCCGAGGAGTGCGGCGAACGCGCTGTCGGGGTCGGGGAGTTCCAGCAGCAGGTGGCCGCCGGGGCGCAGGGCCGTCAGGGCCGCCCGGAGCTGTTCGCGGGGCTCGGGGGTGCGGTGCAGGTGGTGCAGGACGCTCACCACGTCGTAGCGGGCGCGCAGATGTGCCGTGAGGTGGGGTTCGGTCAGCTCGCCGGTGTAGGCCTCCTCCAGGTGGCCCGCGGCTCGGGCCCACTCCACGCGGGAGGTGATGTCCACGCCGTCGAAGGAGGTGTAGGGGAAGAACTCCTTGGCCGCCTCGGGGAACGCCGCGTCACCGGTGCCGACGTCCAGCCAGCTCTCCGGTTCCGGGAAGCGCAGCATCGCGCGGGCGGTGGCCAGCAGGCGGCCGCGGCGCGGTCGGTCCTGGTGCGGGTAGTGGAGGAGGCCGGGGTTCTGGAAGGCGTGGGCGCAGTCGCCGCAGGCGTCGAGCGTGAAGCCGTCGGTGCGCAGGCGGGTGCGCAGTCGGGTCGAGCCGCACCAGGGACAGTCGTCGCGCTGCGGGGCGCGAAGGTCCGTGCCGTGGAAGAGGGCGGACATGGGCGGCTCCGGGCGCGAGAGAGATACGACATTTAGCTGCAAAACGGAACGTATGGGATCGCGATCTCGGGTGCAACGACGTGGCCGCGATGTGGCGGCGATCCGTTCGACCGAGGCCGGTACTGTTCGGCGAATGAGCTCGCTTAATCTCGACGACTTCACCGATCTGATCGAGCGCCCCGACGGCGGGGTCCGCCGCGACGCCGAGGCGCGCCGGGAGCGTCAGATCGTGCCGCCCGGGTCGCTGGGCCGCCTCGACGACCTGGGTGAGTGGCTGGCCGCGGCGCAGGGCGTCGCGCCGGTGCGGCCGGTGGAACGACCGCGGGTGGTGCTGTTCGCCGGTGACCACGGGATCGCCGAGCTGGGTGTCTCGGCGCGGGCCGCGGGCAGCGCGGGGCAGTTGGTGCGGGACGTCCTGGAGGGCGGCCGGCCGGTGTCGGTGCTCGCCCGGCGGCTGGGTGTTCCGGTGCGGGTCGTGGACCTGGGTCTCGACTGCGACCCCGAGACCCTGCCCGAGGACGTCGTACGGCACCGGGTGCGGCGTGGCAGTGGGCGCATCGACATCGAGGACGCGCTGACCCTGGAGGAGGCGGAGGCAGCCTTCCGGGTCGGCGTCCGGATCGCCGACGAAGAGGCCGACTCGGGTACGGATCTGGTCGTGCTCGGCGATGTGAGCGTGGGCGGTACGACGGCGGCGGGCGTGCTGGTCGCCGCGCTGTGCGGGACGGACGCGTCCGTGGTGACCGGGCGGGGTGGGCTAGCCATCGACGACCTGGCCTGGATGCGCAAGTGCGCGGCGATCCGGGACGCGCTGCGGCGGGCCCGGCCGGTGCTCGGGGACCAGTTGCAGCTGCTGGCGACGACGGGCGGGGCCGACCTCGCCGCGATCACCGGCTTCCTGCTGCAGAGCGCGGTGCGGAAGATGCCGGTGATCCTGGACGGCGTCGTCGTGGCCGCGTGTGCGCTGGTGGGCCAGCGGGTGGCGTTCCGGGCGCCGGACTGGTGGCTGGCGGCCCACGACAGCGGCGAGCCCGGCCAGGCGAAGGCCCTGGACCGGATGGCCCTGGAGCCCCTGCTCAGCCAGGGCGTGAAGGTCGGCGAAGGACTGGGAGCCCTGCTGGCCCTCCCCATGGTCCAGGCGGCGGCATCCCTGGCAGCGGAGCTACCGGAAACGACGCAGCAGGCACCGCCGGAAGCGACGCAAGACACACTGCCGGAACCGGCCCAAGAGGACCTGGAAAAGCCCGAAAACTGACCCTGCCCGGCCGCCGTCAGCGGTCGTCCGGGGTGTGGCCGGTGTCCGGGTCCGGTGTGCCGCCGATCCAGTTCTGGAGGGTTCTGGTGGGGCCTGACCAGCGTTTGTCGTGGCGGGTGGCCCGGAGGGTGGATTTGGCGCGGGCGCGGGGGCGGCGGGTGTAGAAGCGGCGGGACCACAGGGAGCCGGGGCGGGCCAGGCGGAGGGCGCCGATCAGGGCGATGACGGGGATGATCACCCCGAAGACGGCCAGGAAGGTCTTGCCCTTGGAGAGGGCCACCAGGGAGAAGAGGAAGTTCACGGCGACGGTCCAGATCACGCTGCCCCGGCCCTGGACTTCGTCCTCGCTGAGGTCGTTGACGCCGAACGGTGCGAAGCCGGAGAGGACGAGGCCGACCAGGGCGGCGGTGAGGACGACGACCTCGACGCTCCGGCGGCCCTCCTCGGTCCAGTAGACGTCGGCCAGGTGCAGGATCAGCGCGAACTCGTCCAGGACCAGTCCGGCGCCGATGCCGAACACCACGGCCCACAGGGCCGCGCCGAAACCGTTCCGGCCGCTCGCGACCGCGCCGAACCCGCCGAGGACGGTGAGGATCACGCCGGGGACGACGTGGTGGATGTGCACCCCGCCGGCCTGGACGTTGCCGAAGGGGCCCTTGCCCGCCCGGATGAGGCGGGTGACGAGCCGGGTGACGACGAAGGTGAGCACGAAGGCGGTGAGGGCGAGGAGCAGGGGCAGCTTGCCCGGTTCGATGATGTTGCGCTCCAGCCATGACCCCATGGGGCGAGTGTGCCCGGCACGGGACGGGGCCGCGGCCGGTGTTGGGCCGTGGGAGTGGTGCGGCTAGCCTGCCCGGATGTCCCGCGCTCCCGCCCTCCACGGCCTCCGTTTCGCCTTCGGCACCCTCACCGTTCTCCCGGTCGGGGTCGAGCGGTGGGACCGGGACGCCGCGCGCGGCGGCATGCTCGGCGCTCCGGTGGTCGGGCTGGTCGTCGGGGCGCTCGCGGGCGCCCTGGGGCTGGTGCTGCTCCGCCTCGGCGCCGGGCCGCTGCTCGCCGCCGTCGCCTCCGCCGCCGTGCCCGCTCTGCTCACCCGGGGGCTGCATCTCGACGGCCTCGCCGACACCGCCGACGGGCTCGGCAGCGGCAAGCCCGCCGAGGACGCCCTGCGGATCATGAAGCAGTCGGACATCGGGCCCTTCGGCGTCATCACCCTGCTGTTCGTCCTGCTCGCCCAGGTCGCCGCCCTCGCGCAGCTCTACGCCGACTCCTGGGCCCGCGGCGCCCTCGCCGCCCTCGTCTGCGCCGTCGCCGCCCGGCTGGCGCTCACCCTCGCCGCCCGTGCCGGGGTGCCCGCCGCCCGGCCGGAGGGGCTCGGCGCGGCCGTCGCCGGGGTGGTGCCGGTGCGGTCGGCGGTGGGCGTGACCGTCGCCGTCGCCCTGGGCGCGGGCGCCGCCGGGGCGCTCCTGGGCGCCGGTGACGCCGTACGCACCCTCCTCGCCGTCCTCGCCGCCCTCGCCGTCGCCGAACTGCTCCTGCGGCGCTGTGTCCGGCGCTTCGGCGGGGTCACCGGCGATGTCTTCGGCGGGGTCGCGGAGACCGCCGCCACCGGGGCCCTCGTCGTGCTGACGCTCGGCCTCTAGCAGGGCTCGCGCCACGCCCCCAGCTCGTACTTCTTCAGCAGCGAACTCAGGCCCAGGCGACGGGAGTCGGTGCAGAAGCGGCTGGTCGGCAGTTCGTACTCGACGTGGAAGACCGCCTTGTCCGCGTCGATGAACGGCTTCAGCGCGCCGCACTCGCCGTACTGCGCGCACTGCTCGTTCACCGCGAAGTCGAAGTCCCCCACCAGTTCCGGGATCTGGTCCAGGTCGTTCTTCAGGCCGACGGCGAGGCCCCGGTCGTGGGCCAGCTTCGCGATCAGGCGGTTGTAGCGGAGCTGGTCGCGGGCGGTGAGCGGGAAGCCGGTGCGGTTGCGGTAGCCGTCCATGTTGTCCGGCTCGACCGCGTCGAAGCCCTTGTCCCGGCACATGTCGAGCCGGGCCGCCATCAGCGGCTCCAGTACGTCCGTACGGCGGATGTCCAGCCAGCGCTCGCCCTCCCAGCCGTTGCCCCGGCCCAGCACCTCGTCGGGGAACTCCTCAGCGTCCGGGCGGAACTCCTCCCAGGCGCCGGTGGACAGGTAGCAGATCACCTTGCGGCCGTCCCGGTGCAGGCCCTCGACCGTCCGCTCCGAGTGGTCGAAGCCGTCGATGTCGTAGACCGGCACGTCGACGGCAGTGTCCAGGCGTCCGCTCAGCTGCCACTGCCAGTCCGTGCCGGGGCGGGGCTGCCAGCGGGCGCCCGGCGGCTTGCCGTCGGAGGCGGTGGTGCAGCCCGCGAGCAGCAGGACGGACAGGGCGGCCAGCGGGTACAGGCGTCTCACCGGGCGGGCTCCAAGGTGTGCGGCAACGTACCCCAGGGATGATCCCCCACTCCGGGCACCGCACAGTGCACGGTGGCCCCACGCGCCCGCGCCGGCCGCTCCGCGTCGACGCCCGCCGGGACGCCGTACAGCAGATGGCATACGCGCACCCCGGCGCCGTAGCTCTCCTGCCGCGCGGGGAGTTCGCGGTACGTCGACCAGGTGCCCTCGAAGGTGACCAGCACGTCGGCGATGCGGCCGTAGGAGAGGTGCGGTGGGGTGCCGTGGTTGAGGACGAGGGTGGCGCTGCCGAGGCCCCAGGCCGCGACCGCGAGCCGCTGGTAGTGCGCGAACTCCTCCCGGCCGGTGGCTACTTGGTCGAAGAAGGCGCCGTCGGTGCCGTACCAGTCGCGGTGCCGGGTGAGGTCGCGGAGCACGTCGGCGTGGGGCCGGTGGCCGTATCCCGTGTCGGTGTAGCCGAGGACCCGGACGTCCGCCGCGCGCAGCCGGGCGGCGAGGCCGGCGAAGGCCGGGTCGGGGCGGTCGCCGGGGCCGCTGGCCGGGTTGAGGATCACGCCGTAGAGGCGGGGCGCGGCGGCGACGACCGCGTCCCACTCCGCCGGGCGGACGGCGGGGTGCTCGTAGTAGGGCACCAGCAGGTTCTTCATCTGTGGGCGGTTGCCCTTCCCAGCAAAACGCACACCAGTGCGGACTGCGCCACGGCCGCCGCCCCGTACACCGCCACGCCCACGGTGTGCGGGCCCCCGGTGTGGGTGACCAGGGCGAGCGTGTGGGCCAGGGCGGCCAGGAGGCAGATCAGGGCGGCGCCGGTGACCGCGCCGAACGACTGGAGCAGCAGGCCCGTCCACATCACCACGCCGAGCAGGAGCAGTCCGGCGAGCCGGAGGCCCGAGACGGCGGGAGCGTGCGGCCACAGGGCGGTGGTGGCGAGGTTGAGCGTGAGCAGGGCGGCCAGGTAGGCGGCGAGGCAGACGGCGACCGTGCGGGCGGTCGTGCGCCGGAACGCCCTCGGGGTGCTGCTGGCCCGCAGCCCGGCGAGGCCGCGGCTGCGGAAGCGGTGCAGGAGCCATTCTGCGGGGCCCATGCTGAGGGTGAGGGCCACGGCGGCGGGGGCGGCCACGGCGGAGTGCCCGTCGCCCGCGAGGACGTCGCCGAGGGCCGCGTACACCACCAGAACACCAGTGCTGAGCCCGAAGAGGGCGTAGGGGAGGGAGGCGGCCAGGGGGACGGTGCCCGGCTCCGGGGCCGCCGTCGGGGTGTCGCCGCGCGGTGCCGCCGCCAGCACGGCCAGTACCGCCACCGCGGCCGCCGAGCCGAGGAGCAGCGTCAGCCGGGCCGCGTCCGGCACCGGGTGGACCAGCGCCAGGACCGCCCCGGCCGTCATCGGCGACAGGGCCGCCAGCAGGGCCCGTTCGCGGCCCAGCACCAGCAGGGCCGTCGCCGCGCCCAGGTAGCAGGACTGCCCCGCCGCGAAGGCGACCGCCGCCGGGGCCGCCGTACCGGCGGCGAGCAGGGCCATCAGGGCGCCCAGCAGCGCTCCGGCCGGCCCGCCCAGCAGCAGGGAGCGCCGGGCCGCGGCCCTGTCGCCCAGGCCCAGCCAGGTGTACGCCCGGTGCGCGAGACCCTGGTTCCAGGCCCAGCCGAACAGGGCGGCGGCCAGCAGCGGAACCGTGCCCGCCGGGAGGCCGTGGTCGCCCGGCGGGCCCACGAGCAGGGGGGCGCCCAGGACGTGGCCGAAGCCGGGCAGGGCGAAGACGACGCCCCGCAGGAGACAGCCCAGGAGGCCGGCCCGCCACGGGTCGGGGGCGGGTCCCTCGGGCTCGGGGTACCGGCGGGCCACCCGCTCGTACAGCTCCTCCGCCAGCGCGAAGGAGTTCCTGACGCCGTAGCGCTCGCGTATCTGGTCGTCCGAGAGGCCGTCGGATTCCAGCAGCGCGGCGATCTCGTCGGGGTGGACGGCGGCGGCGACGAAGTCGTCGAGCCGTTCGGCGAGTTCGTCGACCGGATCGGGCCCCGCCCAGCCGGGGGTGCGCTGCCGGGGGATCACGGGCAGGGTGCCGGGGGCGCCCGGAGGCATCCGGAGGCCGCCGCTCACCAGTCGGTCCCGTCCGTCGCGACCTTCTCGTACCAGGGGTCGCGCAGTTCGAGGGTCCAGTCGGCGACGGTCTCGACGGTCGGCTCGTACACCTCGGGCAGGCCCGCGAGTTCCTGGTAGATCGTCCGGAAGGCGTCCACGGAACGGCGCAGGGTGAACCGGTCGATCACCCGCTGCCGGGACAGCTCGCCCAGGGCCAGGCGGCGTTCGTCGTCCCTGAGCAGGGTGAGGGCGGCCGCGGCCATCTTCTCCGGCTCGCGCGGCGGGACGACCAGTCCGGTGTCGCCGACCGCCTCGCGCACTCCCCCGACGTCCGTCGAGACCGTCGTACGGCCGCAGGACATGGCCTCGATGATCGAGAACGGGAAGCCCTCGGAGATCGACGACAGCATGACGACGTGTCCGGCGGCGTAGGCGCGCCAGACCTCGGTGATGCGGCCCTCGAAGGTGAGGCCGTCGGTGACGCCGAGTTCGGCGGCGAGCTTCTCCAGTCTCGTCCGGTACGCCTCGCCGCCGGGCGGGACCGGGCCGAACAGCCGCAGCCGGGTCTCGGGGAGTTCGGCGCGGACCATGGCGTAGGCGTGGAGCAGGGTCTCCAGGTCCTTGATGGGGTCGACCCGGCCGCACCAGGTGAGGGTGGGGATGTCGGGCTCGGGGCCCGCGTGCGGGAAGGCGTGCGGGTCGACGCCGTTGTAGACCGTGCGGATCTTGCCGGCGTCGGCGCCGCCGCGCTCCTCCCAGCGGCGGTTGTACTGGTTGCACGGTGTGATCAGGTCGGCCGCCCGGTACCCGTGTGAATTGAGTTCACGGTAGAAGCCGAGCATGAACGCCTTCACGGGCCAGCGCTGTTCGGCGCTGCGGTAGCCCAGGTAGCGCTCGCGCAGATAGATGCCGTGCTCGGTGAGGAGGAACGGCACGCCGTCCAGTCGGTGGGCGGCGAGCGCGGGCAGCGTGGCCAGTCCGCTGCTCACCGCGTGCGCCACCGAGTCCTCCGGGATCCGGGTGCCCAGCGGGCGCAGCGCGTGTTCCAGCAGGTCGGTCGCGGTGAGCGCGTCGTGCACGGTGGGCCCGGCGGCGGCCGTCGGCAGATGCGGCATCGTCCAGATCCACAGCAGCGACCGCAGCGCGGACTCGGAGCGCAGCGCCGCGGACAGCTGTCCGGCACGGGCGAGCCGGGCCAGCTCGTACAGCGCCTCCCCGAAGTCGCAGCCGGCCTCTGGGTCCAGGAAGGAGAGCAGGAAGCGCTCGTAGGAGTCGAGGAAGCGGCGGCGGGCCCGGCCGCTCGGCGCCCGCCGGTGTCCCGGACGCGGCCCCCAGGTCGGCACCGAGGTGTGCCGGCGGACGTTGGGCGGCAGCTCCCACGTGACGGGTTCGCGGCCGCTGCCGGTGAGCGAGACGATGTCGAAGTCGACCTCCGGCATGCCCTTGACGAGCTGGTCGCACCAGGTGCTGACGCCGCCGTGGACGTGCGGGTAGGTGCCTTCGGTGAGCATGGTGACATGAAGGCCCGATCGCCTCATGCGTGAGTTCCCCCCTGCGGAACGGGTCTTACGGACCGACCGCGCACCCCGGGTGGTCAGGTTCCGGGGTGCGCGGGCCGGCTCAGGCCGACGGAAGCTTCAGCGTGAGCGCCGACTGCAGCGTCGCCGGTGTGGTCCAGGCCGAGCGCTCGCCCGCGTACGGCGTGCCGAACACGGTGGTGCCGAGCACCAGTTGCTTCCTGGTGCCCTCCGGTGCCGTCACCGGAATCTGGGTTCCCGACGGGGCGCTCACCGTCACGGTCGTGCCGATGCGGTACGCCGTGACCCGGTTGTCCGCCACCGCCGTACGCCAGGCCGCGCGGCGCTGGAGCTCGGTGCCGATGGCCTTCTGGGTGAGGTTCTCCACCGGGGTGTTGTCGGCGAACAGGGCCCGGTAGTCGGCCAGGACCTTCTCCATCACCGGGTAGAGGAGCCGGTCCTCGGCGAGGTTGGACTGGTGGGCGTAGTGCGGGCGCGGGTCGTTGCCGACCACGTGCCCGAGGGCGATACGGGCCTCCTGCGGGACGATGTACTCGTCGAAGCCGGTGGCCGGGTCCAGGGGCTCGTCGAGGCAGGTGGAGGCGGGGTTGGTCGCGCAGACACCGCTGCCGCCGTCCTCCGCGGAGGCGTAGATCCAGTTGTACTCGTCGGCCATCTCGGCCTCGGTGCCGGTGTTGTAGTACACGTTCATCGGGTGCCGGGGCACGGTCAGCGCGGCGCCCACCGTTCGCTGCTCGGGCTCACGGGAGTTGTCCGAGGCGATCCACTTCACGCCGTTGTCGGCGAGGGCGCCGGCCAGGTTGGGGTTGTCGGCGGGCTGCTGCGGGAGCGTCTTCAGCCCGGAGTGCTCGCCGGTGACCAGCTCGGTGCGGTCGACGGGGAGGCCCTTGGCCACGGCCCAGTTGTGGTTGTCGCGGATCTGCGCGGCGATCTCGGCGCGGCTCATGTACTTCGTCGAGCCGTCGGTGTTCTTCGCGCAGCTCCACGGCACGGTGGAGGTGTCCTGGACGCAGCCGAGGAAGGGGTGGGTCCAGGTGTGGTTGATCCAGCGGTACTGCGCCTTGTCGGCGAGCATCCGGGCGGCGAGCGGGTCGGTGCCGCCGCGCTCGGTCTTCCACTCCTCGCCGGAACCGGCGTTGAAGACCATGTCCATGGTGAAGCCGTGGGTGCGCTGCCACTGGGCGGCGTACACCGCGTCCTCGGCCGTCATCCGGATCGGGTCGGTCTCCTCGCCGCCGCCGACGCAGTCGATGTCGCCGGGGGTGCAGTTGCGCTCGGAGTCCCAGCGGGCGTCGGGGGCGAAGACGTCGTCGACGTGCACCGCGAAGTAGTTGCGGTCCTGGCCCAGGTGCACGCCCTGGGTCAGCCACTCCACGATGCCGCGGGCCAGCACCCGGAACTGCTGCTGGTGCTGGTTGTAGGCGAAGGTCACCACCAGCTCGCGGCGCCCGTCGTGGGCGTACTCCCCGATCAGGCTGCCGCGCCCGGTGCCGTCGGGCACGGGGACGTCGACGTAGCTGGTGAAGCCGGCGCGGGGGCGGGCGACGTAGCCGTAACTCTCCTGGATCGTGGGGGCGTTGTCCTCGAACCGGAACGCGCCGTCGAGGTAGCCGAAGGACGAGGACTTCCCCGCGTCGGTGACGGCGGCCTGGCGTCCGTCGAGGCTGCCGGACCAGCCGCCCTCGGATGTGTAGTCGAGGCCGACGCCGGGGTGCGCCCAGGTGTAGGCGTCGACCTGCGGGATGCCGTAGGTCCGCTCGTAGGTCTCCAGCGCGGTCTGCTCGGCGGAACCGCTGCCGAACGGGGCCTCGTTCGGCAGGACGACGCCCTGGAACCTGGCGCGCGGGCGGCCGCCGACCGTGTCGCTGAGGAACGCGGCGGTCACCGCCGGGCGTGCCGAGTCGTTCAGGTCGATCGTCGTATACGGGATGCCGGTGCCGCGCAACTGGGCGGCGATGGCCCGCACGGCGCTGCCGCCGTCGTCCACCACCAGCACCCTCAGGTCGACGCGCGGATCCACGGCCGCCGAGGCGCCGGGCACCCCCGGTCCCAGCGTCATGACTCCCACGACCGTCAGGGCGGCTGCGGTCCTTCTCCATCTGCGCGCACGGTGCGCCATGTGTCGTCCCCTCCCCCAGAAGACCCCCCTGGACGGAACCGAATCGGGGAGGATCCTTGGAAATCATGCGAAGCGGCGAGCCACCGGCTCACCGGAACGCGATGAGTGTGTCTCAGCTCACCGGGAGTGAGGGCCGGTAATGGCCATGACGCCACCGACAGGTGAACGCCCGCAGGAATGAGCGAACGGACCGTACGCGCGTAGGCTCGTCCCGAGTGTCAGCCGCACCGGGGAAGGCCCCGCTGAGCCCGCACCCGTTCAGCCGAATAGGGTCGGCCCTCGGGCCCGGTCGACCCACACCTCTCGGCCACTGCAACTTCACATCGGAAGCGAGATTTCACCACCGTGACTGCTCTCACTCACAGCACCGCCGCGGCGCCCGGCCTGCGGGCCGACGCGATCGTGATCGGTGTCGCCAAGGGCGCCAAGGGCCCCGTGGTCGCCCCGGGCGCCGAAGCCCTGGACAAGGCCTACGACGGCAGGCTCGCCGGCGTCCTGGAGACCCTCGGTGCCTCCGGCGGCGAGGGCGAGGTGACCAAGCTCCCGGCCCCGTCCGGCTTCAAGGCCCCCCTCGTGGTGGCCGTCGGCCTCGGCGCGGAGCCCGAGAAGGACGCCGGGTACGGCGCGGAGGCGCTGCGCAAGGCCGCGGGTGCGGCGGCGCGTGCGCTGGCCGGCTTGAAGAAGGCCGCCTTCGCTCTTCCCCTCGCCGACGCCGCGGACGCCGGTGCCGTCGCGGAGGGCGCGCTGCTCGGCGCGTACTCCTTCGACGCGTACAAGGACAGCGGCGAGGACGGCAAGGGCAAGGGGCCGCTCGGCGAGGTCATCCTGCTCGGCGGGAAGCCGCGGGACAAGGCGTTCAAGGCCGCGCTCGAGCGGGCCGCCGCCGTCACCGAGGAGCTCAACCGCGCCCGTGACCTGATCAACACCCCGCCGAACGACCTCGACCCGGAGGCGTTCGCCGCGGTCGCCCAGGTGGCGGCCAAGGAGCACGGCATCAAGGTGCAGGTGCTCGACGAGAAGGCCCTCCAGAAGGGCGGCTACGGCGGCATCCTCGGCGTCGGCGCCGGATCCGCGGCGGGCCCTCGGCTGGTGAAGCTGTCGTACACGCACTCGAAGGCGAAGAAGCACCTCGCGTTCGTGGGCAAGGGCATCACCTACGACTCGGGCGGCATCTCGCTGAAGCCCGCCGGGCACAACGAGACGATGAAGTGCGACATGAGCGGGGCGGCGGCGGTGTTCGCGGCCGTCGTGGCCGTGGCGCGGCTGGGTCTGCCGGTCAACGTCACCGGCTGGCTGGCGCTGGCCGAGAACATGCCCTCCGGCTCCGCCACCCGCCCGGGTGACGTGCTGCGGATGTACAGCGGCAAGACCGTCGAGGTGCTCAACACCGACGCCGAGGGCCGGCTGGTCCTGGCGGACGCCCTGTGGGCGGCCTCGCAGGAGAAGCCGGACGCGATCGTCGACGTGGCGACGCTGACCGGCGCGATGGTGCTGGCGCTGGGCAACCGGACGTTCGGCGTCATGGCCAACGACGACGCCTTCCGTACGGCGATCGTGGAGGCCGCCGAGGAGGTCGGCGAGGCGTCCTGGCCGATGCCGCTGCCGGACCACCTGCGCAAGGGGATGGACTCCCCCACCGCGGACATCGCGAACATGGGCGAGCGGATGGGCGGCGGCCTGGTCGCGGGCCTCTTCCTGCGGGAGTTCGTCGGCGACGGCATCACCTGGGCGCACCTCGACATCGCGGGCCCGGCCTTCAACGAGCAGGGGCCGTTCGGCTACACGCCGAAGGGCGGCACGGGCTCCGGTGTCCGCACGCTGGTGCGGCTCGCCGAGCTCACGGCCGCCGGCGACCTGGGCTGATCCGGTCCGGCGGGGCCTCGCTCGCGGGTAGCGCGAGGCCCCGCCGCTCGAGGACGGGTGGATCACCGCCGCGTGTGGTGTCTCACACGTCGGCCCGGCGTCTCGCCCGATGGCGACAAGTGCGAAGATGGGGCTCGGCAGGACAGGGCCCCCACCGAAGGGCCGAAAGCAAAGAGCGGCCGGACACCAGCCGCCGACCGGTCACTGGAGACCGGCGTGGCGCACATGCATGGAGGACGTGACGTGGCGAACGACGCCAGCACCGTTTTCGACCTAGTGATCCTCGGCGGTGGTAGCGGTGGTTACGCCGCGGCCCTGCGCGGGGCGCAGCTGGGCCTGGACGTCGCCCTGATCGAGAAGGACAAGGTCGGCGGCACCTGCCTGCACCGGGGCTGCATCCCCACCAAGGCCCTGCTGCACGCGGGTGAGATCGCCGACCAGGCCCGCGAGAGCGAGCAGTTCGGCGTGAAGGCCACCTTCGAGGGCATCGACGTCCCGGCCGTCCACAAGTACAAGGACGGCGTCATCGCCGGCCTGTACAAGGGGCTCCAGGGGCTCATCGCCTCCCGCAAGGTGACGTACATCGAGGGTGAGGGCCGCCTCTCCTCGCCGACCTCCGTCGACGTGGGCGGCCGCCGTGTCCAGGGCCGCCACGTCCTGCTCGCGACCGGCTCCGTGCCGAAGTCGCTGCCGGGCCTGGAGATCGACGGCAACCGCATCATCTCCTCGGACCACGCCCTCGTCCTGGACCGGGTGCCGAAGTCGGCGATCGTCCTCGGCGGCGGTGTCATCGGCGTCGAGTTCGCCTCCGCCTGGAAGTCCTTCGGTACGGACGTCACCGTCATCGAGGGCCTCAAGCACCTCGTCCCGGTCGAGGACGAGAACTCCTCCAAGCTGCTCGAGCGCGCGTTCCGCAAGCGCGGCATCAAGTTCAACCTGGGCACCTTCTTCTCGAAGGCCGAGTACACCCAGGACGGTGTCAAGGTCACCCTCGCCGACGGCAAGGAGTTCGAGGCCGAGCTGCTGCTGGTGGCCGTCGGCCGCGGCCCCGTCTCCCAGGGCCTGGGCTACGAGGAGCAGGGCGTCGCCATGGACCGCGGCTACGTCCTGGTCGACGAGTACATGCGCACCAACGTTCCGACCATCTCCGCCGTCGGTGACCTCGTCCCGACCCTCCAGCTCGCGCACGTCGGCTTCGCCGAGGGCATCCTGGTGGCGGAGCGTCTGGCCGGTCTGAAGACCGTCCCGATCGACTACGACGGTGTCCCGCGGGTGACCTACTGCCACCCGGAGGTCGCCTCCGTCGGCATCACCGAGGCCAAGGCCAAGGAGATCTACGGCGCGGACAAGGTCGTCGCTCTGAAGTACAACCTGGCGGGCAACGGAAAGAGCAAGATCCTCAACACCGCGGGCGAGATCAAGCTCGTCCAGGTGAAGGACGGTGCCGTGGTCGGCGTCCACATGGTCGGCGACCGCATGGGCGAGCAGGTCGGCGAGGCTCAGCTGATCTACAACTGGGAAGCGCTGCCCGCCGAGGTCGCCCAGCTCATCCACGCCCACCCGACGCAGAACGAGGCGATGGGTGAGGCCCACCTGGCCCTCGCGGGCAAGCCGCTGCACTCGCACGACTGATCCCTCGGTCGACGAAGCGACGACACAGACTTCCGCAATCCGTTAGGAGCAACCGAAACCATGCCGGTTTCCGTAACCCTTCCGGCGCTCGGCGAGAGCGTCACCGAGGGCACTGTCACCCGCTGGCTGAAGGCCGAGGGCGAGCGCGTCGAGGCCGACGAGCCGCTGCTCGAAGTCTCGACCGACAAGGTCGACACCGAGATCCCTTCGCCTGCCGCCGGTGTCCTGGCCTCCATCAAGGTCGCCGAGGACGAGACCGTCGAGGTCGGCGCCGAGCTGGCCGTCATCGACGACGGCACGGGCGCGCCCGCTGCCGCCGAAGCCCCGGCCGCCGAAGCCCCGGCCGCCGAGGAGGCGGCCCCGCCGGCTCCCGAGCCGGCCCCGGCCGCCCAGCCGTCCACGGAGCAGGCGGCTCCGGCCCCGGCTCCCACCGCCGAGGCCGCTGCCGGCTCCGGCTCCGCCGAGGGCACCGACGTCGTCCTGCCCGCGCTCGGTGAGTCCGTCACCGAGGGCACCGTCACCCGCTGGCTGAAGTCGGTCGGGGACAGCGTCGAGGCCGACGAGCCGCTGCTCGAGGTCTCCACCGACAAGGTCGACACCGAGATCCCGGCGCCCACCTCCGGTGTGCTGCTGGAGATCACGGTCGGCGAGGACGAGACGGCCGAGGTCGGCGCCAAGCTCGCCGTCATCGGCGCGCCGGGTGCGGCTCCGGCCGCTGCCCCGGCTCCCGAGGCCCCGGCCCCGGCTGCCGCTCCGGAGCCCGAGCCCGAGCCCGCTCCGGCCCAGGCCGCCCCGGCCCCCGCCCCGGCCGCCCCGGCTCAGGCTCCGGCTGCTCCGGCCGCCCCCGCCGCTCCGGCCCAGGCCGCCCCGGCTCAGGCCGCTGCCCCGGCCCCCGCGCCGGCCGCTCCTGCCGCCCCGGCCCAGGCCGCCCCCGCTCCGGCCGCTCCGGCGCCCGCCGCGCAGGCCACCGACGAGGGCGCCTACGTCACCCCGCTGGTGCGCAAGCTCGCCGCCGAGAACAGCGTCGACCTGGCCTCCGTCAAGGGCACCGGCGTCGGCGGTCGCATCCGCAAGCAGGACGTCATCGCCGCCGCCGAGGCCGCGAAGACCGCCGCTCCGGCTCCGGCCGCCGCGGCTCCGGCCGCCGCCGCCAAGAAGGCTCCGGCGCTGGAGGCTTCCCCGCTCCGCGGCCAGACCGTCAAGATGCCCCGCATCCGCAAGGTCATCGGCGACAACATGGTCAAGGCGCTGCACGAGCAGGCGCAGCTGTCCTCGGTCGTCGAGGTCGACGTCACCCGCCTGATGAAGCTGCGCGCCCGCGCCAAGGACGCGTTCGCGGCCCGGGAGGGCGTCAAGCTCTCCCCGATGCCGTTCTTCGTCAAGGCCGCGGCCCAGGCGCTGAAGGCCCACGCGCCGGTCAACGCCAAGATCAACGAGGCCGAGGGGACCATCACCTACTTCGACACCGAGCACATCGGTATCGCGGTGGACTCCGAGAAGGGCCTGATGACCCCGGTCATCAAGAACGCCGGTGATCTCAACCTCGCCGGCATCGCCAAGGCCACCGCCGACCTGGCGGGCAAGGTCCGGGCCAACAAGATCACGCCGGACGAGCTGTCGGGCGCGACCTTCACCATCTCCAACACGGGTTCGCGCGGCGCGCTCTTCGACACGATCATCGTGCCGCCGGGCCAGGTCGCGATCCTCGGCATCGGCGCCACGGTCAAGCGCCCGGCCGTCATCGAGACGGAGGATGGCCCGGTCATCGGCGTCCGCGACATGACGTACCTGACCCTCTCCTACGACCACCGCCTGGTGGACGGCGCCGACGCGGCCCGCTACCTGACGGCGGTCAAGGCGATCCTGGAGGCGGGCGAGTTCGAGGTCGAGCTCGGCCTGTAACCCACCTGGGCTTTTCTGCCTGTACGGCGCCCCGTCCGGAAATCTTCCGGGCGGGGCGCCGCCGTTGCGGAAGGCCGACTGCGACGCCCCGAGGGACGCGGGCGGCCTCGATGTGCGACTCCGTCCCGCGGACGCCACCGCCGCCCACCACCCCCGCCACACGCCGTGTAAGCCTCGTCTCACCTGCGTGAAAGCCCCCCTGTGCGCCCTCCCCCGACGCAAGGGCGGCCGTATTGTCTAAGCGTCAAACGCGCGCCCTAAGGAGCCCTCATGACCGCGCCCGTCGTCCACTCGCTGCGCGAACAGATCCGCGAGCACATCCTGGAAGGGATCATCAGCGGACGCTGGCAGCCGGGCGAGCGGATCGTGGAGCGGCGGATCGCGACCGAGCTGGAGGTCAGCCAGACGCCGGTGCGCGAGGCGCTGCGGGAGCTGGAGTCGCTGCGGCTGATCGAGTCGGCGCCCAACAAGGGCGTACGGGTGAGGAATCTGACCGCCGCCGATCTCGAGGAGAGCTACCCGGTACGGGCCGGTCTCGAGGCCATCGCCGCGGAGCTGGCGGCCGCGCGGCTCGCGGAGGACTGTTCCGCGCTGGAGCCGCACGTCGCCGCGCTGTACGAGGCGGACCGGAACGCCGACGGGACGGGGCAGGTGCGGCACACCGTCGGTTTCCACCGGGAGATGGTGCGGGCCGCCGGGAATTCCGTCCTGCTGCACACCTGGGAAGGGCTCGGCATCGAGGTCTTCACCGCCCTCTCCATTCGCTGGCTGGGGACCGTCCAGCAGTCGTACGCCGAGGAGCACGAGGAGCTGGTGCAGGCGTTCCGGCGGCGGGACCCGCGGATCGCGGAGCTGGTCAAGGCGCACGTCCTCGGCTGCGCCCCGCGCCACGAGCCCTGAGCGGACCCCCGCTCATACGTCGTCCGACCTGCATAAACAGACGGCACCCGGTGTCTCCGGGCGAGGCACCCCGTGCCGACTTTCTCGTTATCGAGAGGTTTTCTCCTTCAACCCTTTGATCGATCATCGATCAGGGAGTTACAGTCGCCGACGGGTCTGAACCGAGACCCACGCCCTGTCCTGCCAAAGACCAAGGGCACCCCCGAACCCTTACCGATGAGGGAACCCCCTTCGACTGAGGAAGGCGGCGACATGACCGACCCCAACGCCATCCAGCCGAGCGAGCTCGACCAGCTCCACGACCGGGACCCGGAGGAGACCGCCGAATGGCAGGCCTCCCTCGACGCGGTCGCCAAGGCGGCCGGCCCGCACCGTGCGGCTTACCTGATGCGCCGCACCCTGGAGCGCGCGGAGGGCACCGGCATCGCGCTGCCCAAGCTGCTGGAAACCGACTACCTGAACACCATCCCCACCGCCGCGGAGACGGCCGTCCCCGGTGACGAGGAGATGGAGCGCAGGATCACCGCCTGGAACCGCTGGAACGCGGCCGCCATGGTGACCCGCGGCTCGAAGTACGGCGTCGGCGGTCATATCGCCACCTTCGCCTCCGCCGCGTGGCTGTACGAGACCGGCTTCAACCACTTCTTCAAGGGGAAGGAGGCGGATGGCTCCGGTGACCAGCTCTACATCCAGGGGCACGCCTCCCCCGGTATCTACGCCCGCGCCTTCCTCGACGGCCGGCTGAACGAGCACCACCTCGACCGCTTCCGCCAGGAGTCCGGCGGCGACGGCCTCCCGTCGTACCCGCACCCGCGCCGCCTTCCCTGGCTGTGGGAGTTCCCGACCGTCTCCATGGGTCTCGGTCCGCTCTCCGCCATCTACCAGGCGCGCTTCAACCGGTACCTCACCCACCGCGGCATCAAGGACGTCTCCGCCTCGCACGTGTGGGCGTTCCTCGGCGACGGTGAGATGGACGAGCCCGAGTCGACGGCGGCCCTCGCGCTCGCCGCCCGCGAGGAGCTGGACAACCTCACCTTCGTCATCAACTGCAACCTGCAGCGCCTCGACGGCCCGGTCCGCGCCAACTTCAAGATCGTGCAGGAGCTGGAGGCCCAGTTCCGCGGCGCCGGCTGGAATGTCATCAAGACGCTGTGGGGTACGGCGTGGGACGAGCTGTTCCGGCTCGACACCACCGGCGCGCTGGTACGCCGGCTCCGCGAGGTACCGGACGCGCAGGTGCAGACGTACCAGACGCGTGACGCCGCCTACATCCGCCAGGACTTCTTCGGCAAGGACCCGGCGCTCGTGGAGATGGCGAAGCTGCTGAGCGACGACAAGATCCTGGAGTGCTTCCACCTCTCCCGCGGTGGTCACGAGGCGCGCAAGGTGTACGCCGCCTACAAGGCCGCCGTCGAGTTCAAGGGCGCGCCGACCGTGATCCTGGCCCAGACCGTCAAGGGCCACACCCTCGGCGAGGGCTTCGCGTCGAAGAACGCCAACCACCAGATGAAGAAGCTGACGGTGGACGAGTTCAAGACGAT
The DNA here is from genome assembly GCF_042888685.1 of Streptomyces sp. NPDC002779. NCBI lineage: Bacteria > Bacillati > Actinomycetota > Actinomycetes > Kitasatosporales > Streptomycetaceae > Streptomyces > Streptomyces sp. NPDC002779. The sequence goes on along the minus strand of NZ_JBIAQC010000007.1, from coordinate 23,075 downwards.
GCGTGACCTTCTTGAACTGCCCATCAAGGACAGCGACTTCGTCGACGGCCAGGTCCCCTACGGCCACCCCGGCGCCGACTCCCCCGAGGTCCGGTACCTCCAGGAGCGCCGAGCGGCCCTCGGCGGCCCGGCCCCGGCCCGCCGTACGCACGCGCTGGCCCCGCTGCCCGCGCCCGCCGAGAAGGCCTTCGCCTCCTTCGACAAGGGGTCGGGTTCCCAGAACGTGGCCACCACGATGGCCTTTGTGCGGCTCGTCAAGGACCTGGTCCGCGACAAGGAGTCGGGCAAGCGCTGGGTGCCGATCGTCCCCGACGAGGCGCGCACCTTCGGCATGGAGAGCCTCTTCCCGTCCCTGGGCATCTACTCGCCCAAGGGCCAGACGTACGAGCCGGTCGACCGTGACCAGCTGATGTACTACAAGGAGGCCAAGAACGGCCAGATCCTCAACGAGGGGATCACCGAGGCCGGTTCGATGGCCGACTTCATCGCCGCGTCCACCGCGTACTCCACGCACGGTGAGGCGATGATCCCGTTCTACATCTTCTACTCGATGTTCGGCTGGCAGCGCACGGCCGACCAGATGTGGCAGCTCGGCGACCAGCTCGGCCGCGGCTTCCTGATCGGCGCCACCGCCGGCCGGACGACGCTGACCGGTGAGGGTCTGCAGCACGCCGACGGCCACTCGCCGGTGATCGCGGCGACGAACCCGGCGGCCCTGACGTACGACCCGGCCTTCGCCTACGAGGTCGCGGCCATCGTCAAGGACGGTCTGCGCCGGATGTACGGCGAGGCGGCGCCCGGCGAGGACCCGAACGTCTTCTACTACCTGACCGTCTACAACGAGCCGCTGCCGCAGCCCGCGAAGCCGTCCGGGCTCGGTATCGACGAGGGCATCGTCAAGGGCCTGTACCGCTTCAACACGGCCGAGTCGGCGGGTGTGACCGTGCCGGCGAACGCCCCGCGCATCCAGCTGCTGGGCTCCGGTACGGCGATCCACTGGGCGCTGAAGGCGCAGCGGATGCTCGCCGAGGAGTGGGGGGTCGCGGCCGACGTCTGGTCGGCGACGTCCTGGACCGAGCTGCGGCGCGACGCCCTGGAGGCGGACGCGGCGCTGCTGCGGGGCGAGGAGCGGGTGCCGTACGTCCGGCAGGCGCTGCAGGGCGCCGAGGGCCCGGTGCTGGCGGTCTCCGACTACATGCGGCAGGTCCCGGACCAGATCGCGCAGTGGGTCGAGCAGGACTGGTCCTCGCTGGGCGCGGACGGCTTCGGTCTCTCCGACACCCGTGAGGCGGCCCGCCGCCACTTCGGTGTCGACGCCGAGTCCATCGTGGTCGCGGCCCTGGCCCAGCTCGCCAAGCGCGGCGAGACGCAGGCCACGGCGGTGAAGGAAGCGCGCGCCAAGTACGGCCTGTAGGACCAGGCCTGTAGGACAACGGCCCGCAGGACAGGGCGTCAAGGAGGAGGCCCCCACCTCGGTGGGGGCCTCCTGCATGATGGCCGTATGCGCGCCGCCCGCCTGATCAAGATGGTCCTGCTCCTGCAGTCCCGGCCCTCCATGACCGCCGCCGAGCTGGCCCGGGAGCTGGAGGTGTCCGAGCGGACCGTGACGCGGGACGCGCAGGCGCTGTCGGAGGCGGGGGTGCCGGTCTACGCGGACCGGGGGCGGGCCGGGGGGTACCGGCTGATCGGGGGGTACCGGACGCGGCTGACGGGGCTGCACCGCAGCGAGGCCGAGGCGCTGTTCCTGAGCGGGGTGCCCGGTGCGCTCCGGGAGATGGGCCTCGACGACGCCGCCTCCGCCGCACGCCTGAAGGTGTCCGCCGCGCTGCTGCCCTCCCTCAGGGACGCGTCCCGGACCGCCTCGCAGCGGTTCCATCTGGACGCGCCGAACTGGTTCAAGGAGCCCGAGACGCCCGCGCTGCTGCCCGCCGTCGCGGAGGCCGTGTGGGACGACCGCCGGGTGGTGGCGGTGTACCGGCGGGGCGAGGGCGAGGTGCGGCGGGAGCTGGAGCCGTACGGGCTCGTGCTGAAGGCGGGGGTCTGGTACCTGTGCGCGCGGGTCGCCGGGCGCGGGTCGTACCGCGTCTACCGCATCGACCGGTTCGCCGCCGTGGAGGCCGGGGAGGAGCGGTTCGAGCGGGACGAGGAGTTCGAGCTGCCCGCCTTCTGGGAGGAGCGGGCCGAGCAGTTCGCGCGGTCCCTGCTGCGCGCGGAGGTGGTGGTACGGCTGTCCCCGGACGGGGCGCGCAGGCTGCCGTACCTCCTCGATCCGCTGTCCGCGCGGGAAGCGCTCGCGCGGGCCGGTGAGCCGGACGGGGACGGGTGGGTGCGCGTGACGGTGCCGGTGGAGTCCGAGGAGGTCGCGCACAGCCAGCTCGCGTCGCTGGGTCCGGAGGCCGAGGTGCTGGCCCCCGACTCCCTGCGGGCGCGCTTCGCGGCGGACGCGCGAAGGCTGGCCGCCCTGTACGGCACGGAACAGGCGCGATAACAACCGCGGACGCCCGATAACAATCCGCCCCACTCCACGTGCGCCCCACCCGTCAAGGGCCGATGCTGGACCCGTGATGGACGAGACGGAGTTCTGGGAGCTGGTGGACGCCACGCGCGAGGCCGCCGAGGGCGACCCCGAGGAGCAGGCGGACCTGCTGGTGGACCGGCTGCTCCAGCTGGACCCCGAGATGGTCCTGGACTTCGCCCGCCACTTCGAGGCCCGCTACAACCGCGCCTACACCTGGGATCTGTGGGGCGCCGCATGGGTGCTGCTGGACGGCGCGAGCGACGACGCCTTCGACTTCTTCCGGTGCTGGCTGATCGGCCAGGGCCGGGAGGTGTACGAGGGCGCGGTGCACGACCCCGACTCGCTGGCCGACCTCCTGGACGAGTTCGACGAGGAGTACGACGGCGACGGCGAGGAGCTCGGCTACGCGGCCGACGAGGCCTACGAACAGCTCACCGGCACCGTCGCCCCGGACCTCGGCATCCCGCCCGCCGCCACGGAACCGCAGGGCACCCCGGTCGACTTCGAGAACGAGCCGGCCCTGGCCGAGCGCTACCCCAGGCTCTGGGAACGCTTCCGCGCCTAGAACGCGCCTAGACCCTGCGGCGGTTCGGGTCCGAGGGGAGGTACGCCTGCGCGGCCTCGGCCTTCACCTTCACCGTGTGGTGCTGCGGTGCCGCGTTGGCCTGTTCGAGGGCCGATGCCGTGACGGCCGCCGGTCCCAGAACGACGGTCGTGACCGCGCAGACCACCGTCCACATCCGACTGCTGCTCCTCATGTGTCCCCACCTCCGGTCGGCTTGTGGGCACGACGCTAGGGCGGCGGGATCTGAGCGCCCTGCGCGCCCGCTGTGGCGTTCCTGTGAGAGCGGTCCCGGCAGGCTCAGTGGCGGCCCTGGAGGTGGGCCGCCAGTTGCCGGATCTGGGGCAGCCGGGCGCTGAGGGCCGCGCCGGGGCAGCTGGTCATGTAGCCGTCCCGGTGCCCCGCGAGGGCGTGCAGGGTGGCGCGGGTGCCGCGCGGATAGCGGCTGAGGCTGTTGCTGGAGACCAGGCGGACCTCGGCGCGCGGGTCGGTGCCGGACAGGCCCAGTTTCCAGGCGGCGAGCGCGGCGATGGAGTCCGTCATGGCCTGGGGCACCTCCGCTCCGGCCGTGAAGGTGCCGAGGGCGGCGATCCCGGCGGTGCGGTGGTTGAAGCCCTGGGTGTGGGCGCCGGTGACGGCGCGGGCGACGCCTCCGGCGCGGCCCTCGTAGATGGTGCCGCAGCGGTCGACGAGGAAGTTGTAGCCGATGTCGTCCCAGTCCCGGGAGCCGGTCTGGCCGGTGTACAGGTAGCGGAGGATGCGGGGCGCCTCGGCGCAGTCGTAGGCGTTGGGCGAGTCGGTGTGGTGGACGAAGACGGCCACGACCTCGTCGTCGTAGCGCGGTGGCGGCTGGGAGCGCCGGGTGTCCTCGTCGAGCCAGGCCGAGCGCGGCACGATGGGCGGCCGGGTGGCGCTGTGCAGGGCGGCGGGACGGGCCGCGAGGGCGCGCCCGGCCGCGGGGCGCTCCACGCCGCTCGCGCACAGGGCGAGGGCGGTGACGGCGGCGAGCCCCGGCAGACAGCCGAGTGCGGCGAGCGCCGGACGGGGTATTCGGCCGGGACGACGCCTTCGTGCCCCCCGCGTTCTTCGGAAGGCCGGTCGGAAGACACGCATGGACCCACTGTCCGACGGATCCGCTCAGCCCGCGATGTGTGCTCTGCCACCCGGTGGAACCATCATCATGGTCTGCGGCGTTTTCCGGGTACACGCGCGCGTGGCTGATCACAGGACCTGTTCCGTGCGTACTGGATGGTCCGAGAGAAAGGCGGCTCCGTGGACCTGCTCGACATCCTGCTGTTGCTCGCGATCCTCGCCTACGCGGCCTCCGGCTACCGGCGTGGTCTGGTCGCCGGGTGCGTCTCGCTCGCCGGGTTCGTGGGCGGCGCGGTCATCGGTGTGTGGGTGCTGCCGTGGGTGATGGAGCTGGTGACGCCGGGGACGACCGCGGCGACGGTGACCGCGGTGCTGACGGTGCTGGTCCCGGCGGCGGTGGGGCACGAGCTGGCGGGGCGTCTCGCGCTGCGGCTGCGCCGGGAGCTGGACCGGGGTCCACTGCGGGTGGCCGACGGCATCGGCGGGGCGGTGGCCAACTCGGTGGCCGTGCTGATCGTGGCCTGGGTCGCGGCGAGCGTGCTGGCCGCGTCCTCCTCGGCGCTGCTGACCTCGGCGATCCGGGACTCCCGGGTGCTGGGGACGGTGCAGGACGCGATGCCGGACACCACCCCGGCCTGGTTCTCGGGGGCCACCTCGGCGCTCACCGAGGCAGGCTTCCCGCAGGTGTTCAACCCGTTCGAGAACGAGTCGGCCGCCGAGGTCGCCCGGCCCACCGGCGACAGCGTCACCGCCGCCGCCACCGACGCCGCCCAGCGGAGCACGGTCAAGATCGAGGGCGTCTCGGGCTCCCAGGGCCGCGAGGGCAGCGGTTTCGTGTACGCGGCGCGGCATGTGATGACCAACGCCCATGTGGTGGCCGGCATCGACGAGCCGAGCGTGCGGGTGGGCGGGGTGGGTCCGGCGTACGACGCCCGGGTGGTGCTGTTCGACCCGGGCAAGGACGTGGCGGTGCTGTACGTGCCCGAGCTGAGCGCGCCGGTGCTGAAGTGGGACGACAGCGCGGCGCGGGGCGACTCGGCGGTGGTCGCCGGTTATCCCCAGGACGGCGCCCTGAACCTCCAGGCGGCCACGGTCGCCAACCGGGTGCAGGCGACGGGCCGGAACATCTACAACGACGAGACCGTGACCCGTGAGATCTACTCGATCCGCTCCACCGTCCGCCCGGGCAACTCCGGCGGCCCCCTGCTGACCACGGAGGGCCGGGTGTACGGCGTGGTCTTCGCCCGCTCCACCTCCGACGCCGAGACCGGCTATGTGCTGACCGCGGACGAGGTCGCCGAGGAGGCCGGGCGGGCGGCAGAGGCGACACGGGCGGTGGACACGGGCGAGCTGATCACGCCGTAGAGACCAGAACCCGGTGCAGACCAGAACCTCGTAGAGGTCAGGGCGCCGTAGAGATCAGAGCGCGCGGCCCATGGCGACGTCGTCGACGTAGACGCCGTCCAGGCAGAACTCCTCGGGCAGGACGCCCTCCACCACGAAGCCCTCGGACTCGTAGAGCTTCCGGGCCGGGGTGTTGTGGCCGAGGACGCGCAGGGTGAGGCGGCGGGCGCCGCGGCGGCGGGCCTCCGCCACGGCCGCCCGGATCAGCGCGCGCCCCACCCCCAGGCCGCGCGCCTCCTCGGACACGGCGAGGCCCTGGATCTGCCGGACGTGCGCGTTCGAGGCGAGCGGGGTGGGGAAGGCGAGCCGGATGTAACCGACGAGGCGGCGGTCGAGCTCGGCGACCAGGTAGTCCTCGGGGAGGTGGCGCTCGTCGAAGAAGGCGCGGTACGGCGGTTGCGGGCGGGGCGTGACCGCGTGCAGCGTCGACCAGGTGTCACGGTCGAGCCGGGCCAGCCGCTCCTCGTCGGCGGGCGTGGCGATGCGTAGGTGCGGCTGTCGGGACTCGGACATGCGGGTCACCCTACGGCGGCGGCGGACCGGGCTGACCGGGCAGGCAGGGCGGCGGGCGGAGGATGGGGCCATGGAACACTCGAAGATCGTGGTGGCCGGCGCGTCCGGGCTCATCGGCGGCGCCGTGGTCCGGTCCCTGAGGGCGGACGGGCACGAGGTGGTGCGCCTGGTGCGGCGCGCGGCGCGGGCGAAGGACGAGGTCCGCTGGGACCCCGAGGCCGGGTACGTCGATCCGGCCGGGCTCGCCGGGTGCGCCGCGGTGCTCAACTTCGCGGGGGCCGGGGTGGGCGGGCGGCGCTGGACGGACGCGTACAAGCGGCGGATCCGGGACAGCCGGGTGCGGGGCACGGCGACGCTCGCCGAGGCCATGGCGGCGCTGCCCGAGCCGCCGCGGGTCTTCGTCAACGGCAGTGCGATCGGCTACTACGGCGAGACCGGCGACCGGGCCGTCGACGAGAGCGCGCCGCCCGGGACCGGTTTCCTGCCCGAGGTGTGCGTGGCGTGGGAGGGCGCGGCGGCGCCGGCCGAGCGGGCGGGGGTGCGGACGGTGTTCGTGCGCACGGGGCTCGTGGTGGCCCGGCAGGGCGGGGCCTGGGCGCGGCTGTTCCCGTTGTTCAAGGCGGGGCTCGGCGGGCGGATGGGCGACGGGAGCCAGTACTGGTCGTACGTCTCGCTGCACGACGAGGTGGCGGCGATCCGGCATCTGATGGCGGCCGACGGGCTGTCGGGGCCGTTCAACGTGACCGCGCCCGAGCCGCTGACGAACCGTGAGATCACCGAGGTGATGGGGCGGGTGCTGCGCCGGCCGACGCTGTTCGCGGTGCCGGCGCCGGTGTTGCGGACGGTGCTCGGGGAGATGGCCGGGGATGTGCTCGGCAGCGCACGGGTGGTGCCGAAGCGGCTGCTGGAGTCGGGGTTCAGCTTCGCGTTCCCCGATGCGGAGGCGGCCGTACGGGCCGCGCTGTGACGAGGTGAGCCCGGTTCGCCGCCCGCATGCGACCGTTGTGCGACCGTGCCCTGTCGATGCGCGACTTCCGCTGACCGATTGCCGCCCTAACCTCGACCCGAACTCGGGTATCCCCGGAGCCTGTTGGGGGCATGACGTCTCCACCGGCCGCGCAACCTCGAGGAGGGGCACGTGCTTGAGCCCGCGTACCAGGCGGACGTCGTCGTGGTGGGAGCCGGGATCGCCGGCCTCGCGGCGGCGCAACGGCTGATCAGTGCAGGAGTGAGCGTCACAGTCCTGGAGGCCGCCCATGAGGTGGGCGGCCGCATGTCGACCGAGAAGGTGGACGGCTTCCGGCTCGACCGCGTCGGGCAGCTGATGTCCACGTCGTACCCCGAGCTGAGACTGACCCCGGGACTCGACGCGCTCGCCCTGCGCACCTTCGCCCCCGACATCCTGCTGCACAGCGACGGACGCCACCATCGCGTCGGCGCTCCGGCATCCCACGGTGGCGCAAGGGGCGCACTCCACACGGTGCGCGCCCTGGCGAGCGCCCCCCGGCCGACGTCGGCGCCCCGTGCGCCGCTGGGCACGGCGGTCGACCAGGCGCGGCTCGCCGCCGCGCTGGCCCGGCTCGCGGGCACCCCGGCCGCCCGCCTGCTGGCCCGCCCGGAGTCGACGGCCGGGCGGTCGCTGACGGCCCGAGCCCTGCCCGCCCGCACGGTCGACAACTTCGTACGGCCGCTGCTCTCGGCCCTGCTGGGCGATCCGGAGCTGACGGTCTCCAGCCGGTGCGCGGACCTGGCGCTGCACTCCTTCGCCAGGGGGCGGCTGTGCGTGCCGGAGGGAGGCGCGGAGACCCTGCCCCGGCTGCTCGCCCGGTCCCTGCCCGCCGGGACCGTGCACACCGGGGTGCGGGTCACCTCGGTCTCCACGACCTCGGTGACCACCGCGGAGCACGGGGTGTACCGCTGCCGTGCCGTGCTCCTCGCCACCGGCGCACGCACCGCCGCCGGCCTGCTGCCCGGGCTGCGGGTCCCGGACTTCCATCCGGTGACGGTCGTCCACCACACGACGGACGAGCCGCCGTCGAGCGGCGCCGCACTGCTCCTCGACGCCGACCGGGGCGGCCCGGTGGCGCACACGGCGGTGGCCAGCGCGGTGGACCCGGCCCGGGCCCCGGCGGGCCGCGCCCTGGTGTCGTCGACGGTGCTCGGCGCACCGCCCGCGGACCTCGACACGGCGGTCCGCAGGCATCTGGCCCGCCTGTACGGCACGTCCACCACCCGCTGGGAGACCCTGGCGGTCCACCACACGGCGGACGCGGTGCCGTCCATGCGCCCCCCGCACGACCCGCACCGCCCGGTGCGCCTGCTGGCGGGCCTGTACGTCTGCGGCGACCACCGGGACACCAGCACCGTCCAGGGCGCCCTGCACTCGGCCCGCCGCGCGGCGGGGTCGATCGTGAGCGACCTGGGAGTGACCGGCTCCCTGCACCGGGCGGACCCCCTGCCGACGGCCCAGGCGGCCTGAGGCGGGCCGGCCGGCCTACCCCAGCGCGGCCACCCTGTCCCGGTACCCGCGCACCGGGGCGGCGTCCTTGTACGGCTCCAGCCTTCGCTCGAAGTCCCGGATGTACTCCACCGCCCGTACCGACCGCATCTCCGCCGCCTGGCCCGCGGCCTCCACGCCCAGCGCGCACGCCTGGTCGAGTTCGCCGAGGCCCAGGCGTGCGGTGGCGAGGACCACGCGGCAGAACAGGCGGCTGCGGGCGAAGGCGGGGGCCCGCAGCTGCAGGGAGCGCTCGGCGTGCTGCGCCGCCGCCCGGAACTGCTGCAGGTCGCGGTGGCAGTGGCCGAGCTCGTCGGCCAGCTGCGCCTCGTCGAAGAACCGGGCCCAGTGCGGCACCTCGTCGCCGGGCCGCGCCGCCTCCAGGGCGCGCTCGGCGCGGGCCAGGGACGCCGTACAGGCCCGTACCTCCCCCAGCACCCCGTGCCCGCGGGCCTCGGCCGCGTGCAGCAGGGCCTGGACGGTGGGCGGGGCGGTCGTGCCGACGCCCTGCTGGGCCACCCGCGCGAGCTGCACCGCCTCCCGCCCGTGCCCGAGGTAGACGGCCTGCCGGCTCATGGTGACCAGCACGTACGAGCCGTACGCCCGGTCCCCGGCCGCCTGGGCCAGCCGCAGCGACTGGACGTAGTACCGCTGCGCGAGCCCGTGGGCTGCGATGTCGTACGACGTCCAGCCCGCGAGCCGGGTCAGGTCGGCGGCCGCGGCGAACAGGCGGCGGCCGGTCTGCTCGCCGTAGGTGCCGCGCAGCATCGGCTCGCACTCGTGCTCCAGGTAGCGCACGAGGGCCTGGCGGGCGTGGCCGCCGCCGTACATGTTGTCCAGGGTGCGGAAGAGCTCACCGACCGAGCGCAGGGCGTTGATGTCGCCGGCGGTGACCTTCTGGCCGGGGCCGCGCTCGGCGCCGCGCTGCCGGGGCACCGAGGGGCGGTTCTGCACCGGCACCCGGACCGGCGCCTCGCCGTGCGCGACCCGGTCGTCGGGCCGGCCGATCAGCCAGTCCCGGCTCGGCACCACCAGTCCGGCCGGGGTGAAGGCGATCTTGCGCAGCTCGGCATGGCTGCCGGAGTCCTTGCGCCACAGCCCGCTGACGATGTCGACGGCCTCCTCGGGGGTCGCGGCGAACTCCAGGCCCGCGTAGACGGGGGCGCAGGCGTCCAGGCCGAGGTCCTGGGCGGTGAGCCGGCGGCCGAGGCGGCGGGTGAAGACCTCGGCGATCAGGGCGGGGGTGGTGCCGCGCGGCTGCTGTCCGCGCAGCCAGCGGGTCACGGATGTCTTGTCGTATCTCAGGTCCAGCCCGTGTTCGAGTCCGAGCTGGTCCACGCGACGGGCGAGACCCGCGTTGGAGAACCCCGCTTCTGCGATGAGCGCGGCGAGCTGGCGGTTGGGGGTGCGCTGCGCGGGTCGTTCCGTCATCTGCGGTGCGGTCTCCTGCCTTCCAGGCCTCTGACTTGCCCGGATTGCCTGTGAGCAGCCCTTATGGCCTCAGTGAACGGCGCGAATGTAGCGGAGAGTGAGCAGGCCATCGCACATTTCGTCACCCGTTCATCCGATCGTGTGAGGATTGGCCGCAAGACTGACGCTCGACCGGCAGTCGTACAGTGGCGTAGGCACCCTTCGTGCCTTACGACGTCCAGGGAGGCGCTTGCCGTGAGTGAGTTGCGGTTCGTCCGGATGGGGTTCGGAGCGAACGCCGTCGAGTACCAGGAGGCGTGGGACGAGCAGCGCCGGGTGCACGCGGCCCGGTTCGCCGACGAGATCCCCGACACCGTGCTGTTCCTCGAACACCCGCCGGTCTACACGGCCGGCCGGCGCACGGCGGACAACGAGCGGCCGCTGGACGGCACCCCGGTGATCGACGTGGACCGCGGCGGCAAGATCACCTGGCACGGCCCGGGCCAGCTGGTCGGCTACCCGATCCAGAAGCTCCCGCGCCCGGTGGACGTCGTGGCGCATGTACGGCGGCTGGAGGAGGCCCTGATCCGCACCTGCGCGGAGTTCGGCCTGGAGACCACCCGCGTCGAGGGCCGCAGCGGAGTGTGGGTGCTCGGCGACCCGGTCGAGCAGCGTCCCGTGCTCGGCGGCCTCTCGCTCGACTTCGACCCCCGGCTGCAGGACGAGGAGTTCGACCCGCGGCTGAACGGCCCCGAGTACGCCCCGTCCAACGCGGGCCAGCGCCGCGAGGACCGCAAGATCGCCGCGATCGGCATCCGGGTCGCCAAGGGCGTCACGATGCACGGCTTCGCGCTGAACGTGAACCCCGACAACAAGTGGTTCGACCGCATCATCCCGTGCGGCATCCGGGACGCGGGCGTCGCCTCCCTCGCCGCCGAGCTGGGCCGGGACGTGACCATCGGCGAGGTGCTGCCGGTCGTCGAGCGGCACCTGACCGACGTGCTGCGGAACGCGGAGCTGAAGCCGCGGGAGATCGAGCGGGCGGCCGTCTGACGCCGGGAATCCGCCATCGGGCCGTGGGGTTGGCCTGACAGCAGGGCTGAGTAAACACGGGCGTACCCTGGTGTACGCCGAAGAATCGAAGCTACAGGGAGCCGATGTGTCCGCAGTCACACCCGACGGACGCAAGATGCTGCGCCTTGAGGTCCGGAACGCCCAGACCCCCATCGAGCGCAAGCCCGAGTGGATCAAGACCCGGGCGAAAATGGGTCCCGAGTACACCAAGATGCAGAACCTCGTGAAGAGCGAGGGCCTGCACACGGTCTGCCAGGAAGCCGGCTGTCCCAACATCTACGAGTGCTGGGAGGACCGCGAGGCGACCTTCCTCATCGGCGGCGACCAGTGCACCCGGCGCTGTGACTTCTGCCAGATCGACACCGGCAAGCCCGAGGCCCTCGACCGCGACGAGCCGCGCCGCGTGGGTGAGTCCGTGGTCACCATGGACCTGAACTACGCCACCATCACCGGCGTCGCCCGCGACGACCTGGAGGACGGCGGCGCCTGGCTGTACGCCGAGACGGTCCGCCAGATCCACCAGCAGACCGCGGGCCGCGAGGCCGGCCGCACCAAGGTCGAGCTGCTGGCCCCCGACTTCAACGCCGTGCCGGAGCTGCTGCGGCAGGTCTTCGAGTCCCGCCCCGAGGTCTTCGCGCACAACGTCGAGACCGTCCCGCGGATCTTCAAGCGCATCCGTCCCGGCTTCCGCTACGAGCGCTCCCTGAAGGTCATCACCGAGGCCCGCGACTTCGGCCTGGTGACCAAGTCGAACCTGATCCTCGGCATGGGCGAGACCCGCGAGGAGGTCAGCGAGGCGCTGCGGCAGCTGCACGAGGCCGGCTGCGAGCTGATCACCATCACCCAGTACCTGCGCCCCTCCGTGCGCCACCACCCCGTGGAACGCTGGGTCAAGCCGCACGAGTTCGTGGAGCTGAAGGAGGAGGCCGAGCAGATCGGCTTCTCCGGCGTGATGTCCGGGCCGCTGGTGCGCTCGTCCTACCGCGCCGGACGGCTGTACCAGATGGCCGTGGAAAAGCGCGGTTCGTACGTCGCCTCGCAGGCGGTCTGACGGCACGCGGTGCCACCGTGCGCGTGTGAACCTGCGCACAAGCAACTACCGCCCGGTAGCGGCCGATTGACGCGGTCCTGGGTGTCCCCGCAGATGGGGGCGCTTCAGGACCGCGTCGGCGTTTTCGGGCCACTCCTCGGGGCTTCATTCGCGTTTGACCGGCCGGTCACGCCCTGGTAACACCAAACAGTGACGCTGGACTCACATCACGTACATCCGAACCCACTCCGAGGGGGGACCTCACCCATGCAGGCCGCGCCGGTACGCGCCACCGCCATTCCGTCCGTCAGCACTGCACTCCGTGCCGTCGAGTCGCTGCTCCTGAGCGGCGGCCAGCGCACCGCCCGCCGCAACGCCTGGACGTCCGTCCTGGAGGACCGCCGCCGGGCCAAGGACCGGGTCGAGGCGCAGCAGATCCTGGAGCGGGTGCTCACCCCCGGTCCCTGACCGTTCGGTGACCGGCACTGCCGTCGTCGGCGCTCACGGGGCCACGTAGACTTCGTGCCATGGCGAGAAGTGACAGCGCGGCGGATGCCGCTAACCCCGGGCGTCTGAAGCAGATCGCCCTGACGTACAAGATGACTCGCAGGGCCGACAAGAAGATCGGCTTCGTGCTGGCGGGCGTCTTCCTCCTCATCCTCGGTGTCTTTCTCGCGATCGGCTTCCTGATCGGTCACCCGATCTACCTCGGCATCCTGGGAGTGCTGCTCGCCTTCCTCGGCACGGCGATCGTGTTCGGGCGGCGGGCCGAGCGGGCCGCCTTCGGTCAGATGGAGGGCCAGCCGGGCGCGGCCGCCGCCGTACTGGACAACATCGGCCGGGGCTGGACGACCACCCCCGCGGTGGCGATGAACCGCAGCCAGGACGTGGTGCACCGGGCGGTCGGCAAGGCCGGGATCGTGCTGGTCGCCGAGGGCAACCCGAACCGGGTGAAGAGCCTGCTGGCGGCCGAGAAGAGGAAGATGAACCGCATCGTGGCGGACGTGCCGGTGCACGATCTGATCGTGGGCGTCGGCGAGGGCCGGGTCGAGCTGAAGAAGCTGCGGACGACCATGCTGAAGCTGCCGCGGGTGCTCTCGGGCCCCCAGGTGACCGCGACCAACGACCGCCTGAAGGCCATGGGCGACCTGATGAGCAACATGCCGCTGCCGAAGGGGCCGATGCCCAAGGGCATGAAGCTTCCCAAGGGCGGCCCGAAGGCCCGCTGAGCCTGAGGCCCGCTGAGCCTCAGGCCAGCGTTCTGAAGGACCGGTCGTAATAGACCATCGGGGCTCCTTCACCCAGTCGTACACCCGTCACCCGGCCGATCAGGACCGTATGGTCCCCGGCCGGGTGACGTGCGTGTACGGCGCATTCCAGCACGGACGGGGCCCGCTCGACCGTCGGCAGTCCGCCGGGGCTCAGCCGCAGTCCGGCGGAGCCGAACTTGTCGGCGCCCCTGGTGGCGAAGCGCTCCGCGAGCGGGCGGTGGACCGGGGAGAGCACGCTCACCGCGAAGCGGTCGCAGCGGGCGAAGGACGCGGCCGAGTCGGCCGAGTCCGCCAGGCACACCAGGACCATCGGCGGCTCCAGCGACACCGAGCAGAACGAGCTCGCGGTGAAGCCGCGGGGGGTGCCGTCCGGGCACCGGGTGGTCACCACCACGACACCCGAGGGGAAGCGGCCCATCGCGGCCCGGAACTCCTCGGATGCCACCTCGGATGCCAGCGTCGTGTCCGGTATGTCTGTGTCCAGCTCGGTCATGACGCGACTATCCGCGAGCCCCGCCGCCCCGGCAACCGGACGTCAGCTCCGGTCGGACAGGGCCCAGGCACCGTAGGCGGCGCCCGTGGACTCGAAGGAGAGCGCCACGTGGGAGGCGGCGCTGTTCACGTCCCGCCAGAAGCGCTGCACCGGGTCGGTCGAGGACTGGCCGGAGGTTCCGCTGCTGCGGAAGACCCGGTCGACGGCCGAGACCAGCAGTTCCACCGCCAGCGCCAGGTCCCGGGCCCCGCGGACCGCCGCCTCGCCCTCGGCCGGGGACTCCGTTCCGTCGGCGACCGCCGCGGTACGCCGGACGAGGAGTTCCGCGGCGTCCGCCTCGGCGGCCGAGCGGGCCAGCGAGACCTGCGCCGAGGGCATCTCCCGTACGGCCCTCCCCCGCCGGTCGACCCGTGATCCGGTCCGCTCGACCCAGGCCCGCATGGCGCCCCGCACGGCGCCGACCAGCGGGGCGGCGAAGGGCAGCGCGTTCACGGCGTACATCGGCACGATGTGGCAGCGGGCGTCCGAGGCGGGGGCGCGGCCGGCGTGGACGGCGGAGCGGGCCAGGGTGCGGTGCCCGGGCACGAAGACGTCGGAGAGCACCAGGGTGTCGCTGCCGGTGCCCCGCATGCCCACGGAGTACCAGCTGTCGGCGATGGTGAAGTCGTCCCGCGGCACCGCGAAGTACCGCACCTCGGGCCGCCCCTCGGGGTCCGCCGACGGCTCGTCGGGGACGGGCGCGCAGGCGAGCGCCCAGTCGGCGAAGTGCACCCCGCTGATGTACTTCCACTCACCGCTCAGCCGCCAGCCGCCGTCGACGCGGCGGGCGGTGCCGGACGGCATCAGCGCCGCGGCGAGCAGGGCGTCGGGTCCGGCCGCCCAGATCTCCGCCTGCCCCCGCTCGGGCAGGAACGCCGCGTAGCGTCCGGCGTAGGCCGCCAGGGAGGCCGCCCAGGCCGCGGAGGTGCAGCCCTCGCCGACCCGGAAGACCGCCGAGGTCAGTTCGGTGAAGCCGCCGGCCGTGCCGCCGTGGGCGAGGGGAACGAAGTGCCGGGCGAAACCGGCGTCCCGCACCGCGTGCACCACCTGGGGCGAGAGCCGCCGTGCGGCCTCGGCCTCCTCGCTGTGCCGGGCCGCGATGTCGGCGACCTCGGTCGCCCGGTCCACGATCGTCGACGTGCTGTCGTACGACACTGTCCAACCACCTCCGCCAGAGTTGGCGGCAGTGTTTCGAACAACATTCGACGTGGCGGGGACCCCGGGCCGTGACCGCCGCGACGGTCACCCGACCGGCGTCAGATCCGGACCTCGACCGTGCGGGCCAGCCGGTCGTGCAGGCCGCGGCCGTCGCGGTCCCAGATCAGGGCCGGGACGGCGAGGCAGAGCAGGACCGTGCGCAGCAGGGCGCGCAGCGGATTGACCCGGCCGGTGTCCAGGGCGAGCACCCGCAGACCGAACAGGCGCTTGCCGGGCGTGAAGCCGACGCTGCCGAGGGTCAGGGCGCTCATCACGAACAGGATCAGCAGCGCCCAGTTGCCGGTGGTGCTGTCGTAGCCCTCCGTGATCAGGCCGTATGCGATCAAGAGACACAGGCCCCAGTCCACGGCGAGGGCGCCCAGGCGCCTGCCCGGACGGGCGATGGAACCGGGCCCGTGCTCGGGCAGACCGAGTTGCTCACCCCGGTATCCGAGGTCGATACCGGCGTCCTCCATGGCCGCGCGGGGCCCGGAGAGCCACGATCCGATTGCTTGCCTGTTGTCCACCCGTCCACGGTACTGCGCCCCCATATGACCGAGGACAGTCGGGGTGCGTCGGGGCTACGGTGGAACGAGGGCCGGTTAACTTGTGCGAAACAAATGGGTCACGCCAGAGAAATCACGCGTCCCTAGGGTCGAGGTCAGCGTGTGCCACCGCACTGGCCGCACGAACGAACTACCACCCCGGCACGGACCGTCGGGAGTAGGAGGAGCTGGATGTTCCAGAACGCCGACGAGGCCAAGAAGTTCATCGCGGACGAGGAGGTCAAGTTCGTCGACGTCCGCTTCTGCGACCTGCCGGGCGTCATGCAGCACTTCACGGTGCCCGTCGAGGCGTTCGACCCGGACGAGGAGCTCGCCTTCGACGGGTCGTCGATCCGCGGCTTCCAGGCCATCCACGAGTCCGACATGGCGCTGCGCGCGGACCTGTCGACCGCCCGGGTCGACCCGTTCCGCCGCGACAAGACGCTGAACGTCAACTTCTTCATCCACGACCCGATCACGGGCGAGCAGTACTCCCGTGACCCGCGGAACGTGGCGAAGAAGGCGGAGGCCTACCTCGCCTCGACCGGTATCGCGGACACCGCGTACTTCGGTCCCGAGGCCGAGTTCTACGTCTTCGACTCGGTCCGCTTCGCGACCTCCGCGAACGAGTCCTTCTACCACATCGACTCCGAGGCGGGCGCCTGGAACACCGGTGCGCTGGAGGACAACCGCGGCTACAAGGTCCGCTACAAGGGCGGCTACTTCCCGGTCCCGCCGGTCGACCACTTCGCCGACCTGCGCGCCGAGATCTCCCTGGAGCTGGACAAGCAGGGCCTGAAGGTCGAGCGCCAGCACCACGAGGTGGGCACCGCCGGCCAGGCCGAGATCAACTACAAGTTCAACACGCTGCTCGCCGCGGCCGACGACCTCCAGCTCTTCAAGTACATCGTGAAGAACGTGGCCTGGCGCAACGGCAAGACCGCGACCTTCATGCCGAAGCCGATCTTCGGTGACAACGGCTCGGGCATGCACGTCCACCAGTCGCTGTGGAGCAACGGCGACCCGCTGTTCTACGACGAGGCCGGCTACGCGGGCCTGTCGGACATGGCGCGCTACTACATCGGCGGCATCCTCAAGCACGCCCCGTCGCTGCTGGCCTTCACCAACCCGACGGTGAACTCCTACCACCGCCTGGTGCCGGGCTTCGAGGCGCCGATCAACCTGGTGTACTCGCAGCGCAACCGCTCCGCTGCCATGCGCATCCCGATCACGGGCTCCAACCCGAAGGCCAAGCGCGTCGAGTTCCGCGCGCCCGACTCCTCCGGCAACCCGTACCTGGCCTTCTCGGCCCTGCTCCTCGCGGGCCTGGACGGCATCAAGAACAAGATCGAGCCGGCCGAGCCGATCGACAAGGACCTGTACGAGCTGGCTCCCGAGGAGCACGCGAACGTCGCCCAGGTCCCGACCTCCCTCCCGGCCGTCCTCGACTCCCTGGAGCGCGACCACGAGTTCCTGCTCGCCGGTGACGTCTTCACGTCCGACCTGATCGAGACGTGGATCGACTTCAAGCGCGCCAACGAGATCGCCCCGCTCCAGCTGCGTCCGCACCCGCACGAGTTCGAGCTGTACTTCGACGTGTGATCGACGCCTGAGCCGTTGTGCCGGCGCCCCCGTTCCTGTTTCTCAGGGCGGGGGCGTCGTCGTATCGTGGGGGTACGGCTGTTCGAGAAGGGCTACGGGGATGTCCGAACGGGACGACGGCGAGCGGGAGTTCGACATCATGTGGGCGGACGCGGCCGCGCACAAGGAGCCGTCCGCACGGGCGCGGATGCTGGCCGCCCGGTGGAAGGAGAACCCGCCCGGTCCCGTGCCGTTCCGGGGCGATCCGGACCCGGTGCGGCACAGCCGGCGGCGGTCCTGGATATCCACCGCCGTGGTCCTGGGGAGCGTCGCGGCGATCATCGTGCTGCTCGGGTACAGCGGATTCCGGGCGGGTTATTAAGAAGCGGCTTCTTTGGCGGGCGCTTCGGCCGATCCCCGTGCCTCGCAGCGGCATTGGGCTGCATGATGTTGCTTCGCCATTTGGGCGATCCGCTTCCCAGTCCGCCTCATGATCGGTTGGTTCGGTGGCAGTGGCCCGTACCCGCACAGCGATAATCTTCACGGCCCTTGATGTGGAGTACCTGAAGGTCGAAGCCCATCTCACGGAGGCCGGTGCGACAAAAACCGGGCCCGACGAACTGGACGGCGGAACGCGCGCGGCCGTCTACGAGCTGAGCGGCCGGGTCCTCTGGCGGGTGTACCTGGCCAAGACCGGGACCGGCAACACCACGACCGCCACGGCGGTGAGCAGCTGGCTGGCCAAGGTGCAGCCGGACGCCGCCTTCTTCGTCGGCATCGCCGCCGGCCGCAAGGACGCCGTCCCCCGGGACGTCGTCATCGCCGACATCGTGTACGACTACCAGCGGGGCAAGCAGTCGGAACAGGGATTCCACGCCCGACCCAGGAGCTGGGAACCCCCGGGTGAGGTCCTCAGCACCGCGGAACAGGTGGCGCACGAGCTGGCCCCGCTGCTCACCGGCCGCATCCATGTCAAGCCGATCGCGTCCGGGGACACGGTGATCGATTCCTCGTACGCCCCCGAGCACGGGATCATCCGGACGCATTACGAGGACACGGCGGCGATCGAGACGGAGGGCGCCGGTTTCGCCCGGGCGGTCCAGAGCCGTGCCTCCACGGGGCTCAAGTGGCTCCTCATCCGTGGGATCAGCGACCTGGCGGACGGGGAGAAGAAGGGGCTGGAGGCGGCCGGCGGGCAGCAGGACGCCGCGCTCAACGCGGCGCACGTGGCCGTACGTATCCTCCTCGCGCTCGAGATCGAGCCGTCCGCTCAGGCTGCCCGCCCCGCCGCGACCCTGTCCTTACGGATGCCCCGGAAGCCGGGCCGGCCTCCCGTCCCGCCCAGGGCTCCGCGGAGGCGGGCCGTCTCCGGCGCGCGTCGGCGGCGGCTGCTGTGGGGGGTGCCGCTGGTCGCCACGGCGACGGTGATCGCCGTCGTGGCGGTGCAGTCCTGCGGCAGCGGTGACTCGACGGCCGACGACGACCAGCCGCCCTCCGCCTCCCTGGCGAGCTGCGACAAGGCCGACACCGCACTGCGCATCGCCGCTTCCGTCGACAAGTCGGAATCCTTGCGGCGCGCCGCGCAGACCTACGGTCCCCGGCGCAGTGGCGGCGCGTGCGTGGAGGTCGTCGTCGGCGACACGAACTCGGGCGAGGCGATGCGGGCACTGGCCCGGGGCTGGGAGGAGGACGACGGGCCGCGGCCGGACGTGTGGTCGCCGGCCGGGGGCGCGTGGCTGTCGTTGGCCCGGACGAACGCGACGGGCAAGACCAAGGGCCTGTTCCCGGAGCGGGCGGAGCCGATCATCACGAGTCCGCTCACCATCGCCATGCCCCAGCCGATGGGCGAGGTGCTGGAGTGGCCGGAGAACCGGTTCAGCTGGAGTGAACTGGCCGGATGGTCGAGGAACGCCAAGGGGTTCTGGGGTCAGAAGGACCGGGGCAAGCCGGAGTGGGGGGACTTCACACTCGGCAAGACCAATCCCGAGTACTCCACCTCTGGGCTCAACGCGACGATCGGCGCCTTCTACGCCGCGACCGGCACCAGCGGCGAGCTGAGCGAGGCCCGCCTCGACGACTCCGGCAACCGCGCGTTCGTCAAGGACATCGAGCGGTCTGCGGTGCACTACGGCGACACCACGCTGACTTTCACCGCCAATCTCCGCCGGGCCGACGAGGAGAGCGACCTCAAGGCCATGTCGTACATCTCCGCCGTCACGCTGGAGGAGAACACCGTGGCGGCCTACAACGCGGGCTACCCGTGCGGCGCGCTCAGCGGGGAGAATGAGTGCGCGAAGACCACCAAGCCGGAGACGCCGCTGGTGTCGTTCTATCCGACGGACGGCATCCTGTTCTCCGACCACCCCTACATCAAGCTGAACGGCATGACCGCGGCGAAGGAGGCGGTGGCCGACGACTTCCTCACCTACCTGCACGCCCCCGAGACCTTCACCCGTGACTTCGCGCCCTACGGCTTCCGCACCCACGAGGGTGCGGTCCCGAAGAACTCCCCGCTCATCGACGAGGCTCACGGAGTCCTGCCCAAGACCCGACTCGACCCTCTGTCCACGCCCGAGGACGACGTGCTCAAGCACCTGCTGGACATCTGGCCCGTGCTGCGCCGGCCCGCCAATGTGCTCCTCGTCATCGACACCTCGGGGTCGATGAACGACGAGATCCGGGGCACGAAGCAGAGCAAACTGCAGCGTCTGAAGCGAGCGGACACCGAGCTGTTCGGAGAGTTCACCGGGTCGGACAAGGTCGGGCTGTGGAAGTTCTCCGACGCCGAGGATCTGGGCGGCGGCACGGACTACCGGGAACTCGTCCCGCTCGGCCCCTACCACCAGAAACTGCCCGACGGCACTCGGAGCAAGCTGCTGTCCGAGAACTTCCGGGCCTTGGCGGCGGAGGGCGCGACCGGTCTGTACGACACGCTGGACGCGGCGGCCAAGGCCATGCGGGCGGACTACGACCCGAGCGCCATCAACGCGATCGTCCTGCTCACCGACGGCCGCAACGAGGACCGGGGCAGTCTGACCGAGGAGGAGCTGCTGCGGCGCATCGGGGACACGTCCAAGCCTCTGGTGCGTGTCTTCACCATCGCCTACGGCAGCGAGGCCGACGACCGCGACCGAAGGGGCAGGAGCGTGCTCCAGCGGATCGCGGACGCCGGCGACGGGCAGGCGTACGACGCACGTGACGCCGATACGATCGAGCAGGTGATCACCAGCGTGATCTCCAACTTCTGACCGGCTCTCAGCTGTTACGGCCGCGGTCCTGGCGGCGGAACTGCATGGGCCGCTCGCGGCGGTAGCGGCGCTCCCACTTGGCCTGCGTGTCACGACGCTGCCGGTACGCGCGGTAGTCCGACGGCATCGAGCCGGATCCGCCGCCCGACCGGGGGGTCGGCGACGCGACGCGCCCGTACCGCACGTACAGGAAGAGCACGGCGACGGCGGCGAGCCAGTAGAGAGGGTTCCCGAATCCCATGACAACCAGGACGACGGTCCCGGAAAGAACGATGGTGCCCATGACGGCCTCCCCTCCATGGGCGTGGGTGGCTGAGATTAGTCCAGGCTAGGGAGCCGAGCACTCGGCGTGCATCCCCTTTTCCACCGGCCTAGAGTCGGATCGATTGCGCAAATGCCGCAATACGGACGTGCGGGACGATGCCGTACGGGAAACAAGGGGTGCCCCACCATGAGCGATCTCTTCGTCATCGCCTATAAGGACGTCGCCACCGCGAGCCAGGTCCGCGACAAGCTGTTCGAGCTGTCCAAGCAGCATCTGGTGGAGCTGGAGGACGCGGTGGTCGTCGAGCGCCACCAGGACGGAAAGATCAAACTGCATCAGGCGGTCAACCACACGGCCGTGGGCGCGGCCGGCGGTGCGCTGTGGGGCGGTGTGATCGGACTGCTCTTCCTGGCCCCGCTGCTGGGGGCGGCGGTGGGCGCGGCGGCCGGTGCGGCCGGGGGCGCGGTCACCGACACGGGCATCAACGACGACTTCATGAAGGACCTCAGCGCGAATCTGCGGCCGGGTGCCGCCGCGCTGTTCGTACTGGTGAAGAAGGCGGCCGACGACAAGGTGATCCCGCAACTGACGCCGTACGGCGGTGAGTTGGTGCAGACCTCGCTCAGCAAGGCCGACGAGGACCATCTGCGGGAGGCCATCGCGGCGGCGACGCGGAAGACGGAGCCCGCGTGACGGCGCAGGTCTAGGCCCCTTGTCCGGACTCGCCCCGCCGGGACTGTCAGTGGCTTCCGTCAGGATGTGGTGACGGCTGTGACGGGTGGAGGTCGGACATGGGTGACGGCGGGCCGCGGTACATCGGGGTGGCCGAGCGGCGGGCCCGGCTGGCGGTGCGGCATCGGCTGGCCGGGGAGGCGCGGGCGGGGAGTCCGGAGGAGGTCGCCGGGTCGCTGGTGGCGCTGCACGGTACCGATCCGGCGACGGTGTTCCTCGCCGTCGGGGCGCGGCTGGCGGACCCGGCGAAGACCGTCGCCGGTACGGAGCAGGCGCTGTACGAGGACCGTTCACTGGTGCGGATGCACGGCATGCGGCACACGGTGTTCGTGTTCCCGACCGAGCTGACCGCCGTCGTGCACGCCTCCACCGGGCTCGCGGTCGCCGCCCGGGAACGCGCCTCGCTGGTCAAGGACATGGCGAAGGCGGAGGCGCCGGACGCGGAGTGGCTGCGGGAGGTGGAGGCGTCGGCGCTGTCCGCGCTGGCGCGGCGCGGGGAGGCGACGGCGGCCGAACTGGCCCGGGACGAGCCGCGGTTGCGGGAGCAGTTCGTGTACGCGGCCGGGAAGAGCTACGAGGGGGTGCACACCGTTTCGTCGCGGCTGCTGAGGGTGCTGGGGATCGAGGGGAAGGTCGTACGGGGGCGGCCGCTCGGCTCGTGGACGTCGACGCAGTTCCGGTGGGCGCCGGCGCCGGAGCATCCCGAGCTGGACCCTGCCGGGGCACAGGCGGAGCTGCTGCGGCGGTGGCTGGCGGTGTGCGGGCCTGCCACGGAGGCGGATCTGAAGTGGTGGACGGGGTGGCGGGTGACCGAGGTGCGGCGGGCGCTGGCGGCGATCGGGGCGGAGGCGGTGGGGCTGGACGAGGGCACCGGATATGTCGTCGCCGGGGACGCCGGGCCGGTGGCGGAGCCGCGGCGGCCGTGGGCGGCGCTGTTGCCGGGGCTGGATCCCACGGCGATGGGGTGGCAGGGGCGGGACTGGTATCTGGCGCCGTCGCTGCGGGGGGCGTTGTTCGACCGGAGCGGGAACGTGGGGCCGACGGTGTGGTGGGACGGACGGGTGGTCGGGGGGTGGGCGCAGCGCCCTGACGGGGAGATCGTGTGGCGCCTGCTGGATTCCTCCGGGGTGGGCGGGGAGGCACAGACGGCAATCTCGGCCGAGGCGGAGCGGTTGCGGGAGTGGCTGGGCACGACCCGTGTCACGCCCCGCTTCCGCACCCCGCTGGAGCGGGAGCTGACGGGGTGAGGGCCGGGGTCGGGTGGGGGCCGGTACAGAGTTGGGGGCTGAGGTGCGGGTGGGTGTGATTCCCGACGCGGCTGGAGCGGGAGTTGCGGGTCGGCGGACCGGGGTCGACACAAAGTGGGGGCGGAGGTGCGGGTGGGGGTGACTCCCGACGGCGCTGGAACGGGAGTTGCGGGTCGAGGACCTGGGTCGGGCTGGCTGCTGGCACGGCCTGGAGCGCGGGCGCGGGTGGGTCGGGGTCAGCTGGAGCGGGAGCTGACGGGGAGAGGGCCGGGGCGGTCGCCGTCCGCGGAGTGCGGGCCGGGGTGCGTGGGGGCTGGCCCAGAGTGGGGGCTGAGGTGCGGGTGGGGGTGACTCCCG
>NZ_JBIAQC010000006.1:0-515331 GCF_042888685.1 Streptomyces sp. NPDC002779 | reverse complement strand
TCCTTTGTACTCACCCTCTCGGGCTTTCCTCCGGGCTTCCCTTCGGTCTTGCGTTTCCGACTCTATCAGATCCTTTTCCGATCCGATTTCCTCGGTGCTTTCCAGGTTTCCGCTTTCGCGTTTCCCTTTCCGGCGGTTCCGACTTTATCAGAAGTTCCGGACCGGTCTGACCGGCTACCCATTTCCGATTCATCGGGAGGGGCTTCTCAGTAATCGATTTGATCGATACTTCAAGAAGCAGCTAGATACTCGCTGTCGCCGACCGGAGCGCGTCCAGTCCAGGCAACTGTTCGAATCTACCTCCCCGATCCATCCGTGTCAACGGCTCTCTCGGGGCGAAGAGGAGACTAGCAGCTCATCAGGTGTGTCTGCACATCAGGCAGCCGTAGGCACAGTGGCGCCGCGCTCGGCTTCCTCGACGTCGCCCGTCTCGCCGGCCCGCGCCGCACGGCCGCCGACGACGTAGACGTAGGCGAGGAAGGCCAGCTCGGCGACGACTCCGATGGTGATCCGGGCCCAGGTGGGCAGGCCGGACGGGGTGACGAAGCCTTCGATGGCGCCGGAGATGAAGAGGACCAGGGCGAGGCCTATCGCCATGCCCACAGCGGCTCGGCCTTCTGCGGCGAGGGCTGTGCGTCGGGTGCGCGGGCCGGGGTCGATGACGGTCCAGCCGAGGCGCAGTCCTGTGCCGGCGGCGACGAAGACCGCCGTGAGTTCGAGCAGGCCGTGGGGCAGGACCAGGCCGAGGAACGTGTCGAGACGGCCCGCCGATGACATCAGGCCGATTCCGACGCCGAGGTTGAGCATGTTCTGGAAGAGGATCCAGAGGACGGGCAGGCCCAGGAAGACGCCCAGGACGAGGCAGAGTGCGGCGGCCTGGGCGTTGTTCGTCCAGACCTGCGCCGCGAAGGAGGCCGCTGGGTGGCTGGAGTAGTACGTCTCGTACTGGCCGCCGGGGCGGGTGAGCTCACGCAGTTCGCTCGGCGCCGCGATGGACGACTGCACTTCGGGGGTCGTGCCGATCCACCAGCCCAGGAGAGCGGCGACGAGAGTCGACAGGAGTGCGGTGGGCACCCACCAGTGGCGTGCTTTGTAGACGGCGGCGGGAAAGCCGTGCGTGAGGAAGCGGGTCGCGTCGCGCCAGGAGGCGCGTCGGGTTCCTGTCACGGCGCTACGCGCGCGTGCCACCAGTTGGCTGAGCCGTCCGGTCAGCTGCGGGTCCGGGGCGCTGGACTGGATCAGGGAGAGGTGGGTGGCCGTGCGTTGGTAGAGAGCGACGAGTTCGTCCGCCTCCGCGCCGGTCAGGCGGCGCTGGCGCTGGAGCAGGGTGTCGAGGCGGTCCCACTCGGCCCGGTGCGCGGTGACGAAGACGTCGAGGTCCATCTGCGTGCCTGCTCCTCGGCTGGTCGTCGGCGGCTCTTCGTGGATGTCAGCTTGTCGTACTGGGGCGCGATGTGCCCTCAGCTTGGCAGACTGGCCGTTCCGGGGGCAGGTCAGGGGAAGGACGTCGGGCGTGAGTGAGCTGGTGACGGGCGAGGCGGTGGCGCTGGAGTTGCGCCCTGCGAGGCTGCCCAGCAGGGCGCTAGCCGTGCTGCTCGATCTGGTCGTGGCCGTCGCTGCCTACATCGCCGTGTCGCTCGGTCTGCTGGCGGCCACCGCGTCCCTGGACGAGGCGGCGCAGGTCGCGGTGTCGATCGCGTCGTTCATTCTGGTTCTGGTGGGCGCGCCGATCGCGGTCGAGACGCTCAGCCATGGCCGCTCGCTCGGAAAGCTGGCGTGCGGGCTGCGTG
The DNA here is from genome assembly GCF_042888685.1 of Streptomyces sp. NPDC002779. NCBI lineage: Bacteria > Bacillati > Actinomycetota > Actinomycetes > Kitasatosporales > Streptomycetaceae > Streptomyces > Streptomyces sp. NPDC002779. The sequence continues at coordinate 513,541 of NZ_JBIAQC010000006.1, read as the reverse complement.
TGGTGCGCGATGACGGCGGGCCGATCCGCTTCCGGCATGCACTGGTGCGGGGCGCCATCGGCGTCATCGAGATTCTGCTGACCTTCGGGGTCGTCGCCTGTATCGCGTCGCTGGTCTCGGCGCGTGGGCGGCGGCTCGGGGACGTGTTCGCGGGGACCCTCGTCGTACGGGAGCGGGTGCCGCAGGCCCGGAGCGGCTTGGTGCCGCCGCCTCCGCCGTGGCTGGCCGGGCGGTTCTCGGGGTTGGATCTGTCCGCGGTGCCCGATGGGCTCTGGCTCGCCATCCGGCAGTACCTGACGCGGATGCAGCAGCTGGATCCGCAGGTCGGTCTGGCGATGGCCGAGCGCCTGGCCGCTGACCTGGCGGCTCGTACGGGTACCCAGGTGCCGCCGGGTGTGCCGCCGGCGGCGTATCTGGCGGCCGTGGTGCAGGAACGGCAGGTTCGGGAAACCCGGCGGGCCTACGCCGGTGGACCCGCGGCGGCCCCGGCGCCCACCGGTGGCTGGCCCCAGCCTGCACCGGAGCCGGGTGCATACGGACCTCCCACCGGGCCCCCCACCGCCCAGCCCGCCTTCGAAGTGCCGCCTGCCACGAGCCCTGCGCCCTCGACTTCGCCCACGCCGTACGAAAAGCCCTCAGCCGAACGTCCCGGCACCGGCTTCGTGCCGCCTGCGTGATCGCCGCGGGGTCGCTCACACGAACGATCGTCAGGCGGACGTCCAGGCCAACCTTCAGCCGAACGAGGACGGCGGCGACTCAAGCTCCTCCAGCTCGATCCCGGGCGCCGCGAGGACCACGTCCCCGGCGATGTGCACGACGTGCTGCTCCCCCGTGTCCAGGGCTGTGACCTGGTACTCGTCCACGGTCAGAGGGGCGTTGTCAGTGGCGTGTGCTTCTCTTTTCACCAGGGCCCAGGACTGGTCGACGGTGCGTGGGGCGAGCACTGGGTCCGTGAAGGCGACGAGGCGTACGCGAGTGGCGGATCCGGAGGGGGTGAGGTTCAGCAGACGGGTGGTGGCGATCAGGAACGCGGGGGACGTGCCGGTGAAGGCGTGGGCGGGCACATTGCCTTCCGTGGCGTCGGCCCCGGTGGGGTCCGTACGGACCCAGGTGACGCCGTCGAGGGCGGCACCGCGCACCTGCCAGCCGCCGGCGTGGAGTTCGAGGCGGATGGGGCGGCCGAGTTCGTCGAGAGTGAGGTCGACGGATCCGTTGTGATCGCCCGACGGGGTGGTCAGCTGGGAGACATAGCGCCAGCCGGAAGGGCCGGGCGCGCAGTGGAAGTGTTCTTCTGCGAGGGGGGTGTGATCGTGCGGATCGTGGAGCGAATACCGGCCGCGGGGCATGGGGGTCCTGAGTCTTGACGGGCTGCTGCGGCCACTGAGGGCCGGACGGGCAGGCCCCCGGCACGGGGGTGCGGGGGCCTGCCCTGAGGACCTGCTGCCGGTGAGCGCGTCAGTGCACACGCGCTCACCGGGGAGTCCGGATCAGTAGGTGCCCGGACAGTAGGAGTCCGGACCATCGAGCGTCCGGATCAGTAGCGGTAGTGGTCCGGCTTGTAGGGACCCTCGACCTCGACGCCGATGTACGCGGCCTGCTCGGGGCGGAGCGTGGTCAGCTTCACGCCGAGCGCGTCCAGGTGGAGGCGGGCGACCTTCTCGTCGAGGTGCTTCGGCAGGGTGTACACGCCGATCGGGTACTCCGACTGCTTGGTGAACAGCTCGATCTGGGCCAGGGTCTGGTCCGCGAAGGAGTTGGACATCACGAACGACGGGTGACCGGTGGCGTTGCCCAGGTTCAGCAGGCGGCCCTCGGAGAGGACGATGAGCACCTTGCCGTCGGGGAAGGTCCAGGTGTGGACCTGCGGCTTGACCTCGTCCTTGACGATGCCGGGGATCTTGGCGAGGCCGGCCATGTCGATCTCGTTGTCGAAGTGGCCGATGTTGCCGACGATGGCCTGGTGCTTCATCTTGGCCATGTCCGAGGCCATGATGATGTCCTTGTTGCCGGTCGTGGTGATGAAGATGTCGGCCTTGTCGATGACCTCGTCGAGGGTCGTGACCTGGTAGCCGTCCATCGCCGCCTGGAGCGCGCAGATCGGGTCGATCTCGGTGACGATCACCCGGGCGCCCTGGCCGCGAAGGGACTCCGCGCAGCCCTTGCCCACGTCGCCGTAGCCGCAGACGACCGCGGTCTTGCCGCCGATGAGGACGTCGGTGGCGCGGTTGATGCCGTCGATCAGGGAGTGACGGCAGCCGTACTTGTTGTCGAACTTCGACTTGGTGACGGCGTCATTGACGTTGATCGCCGGGAACAGGAGGTGGCCGTCGCGCTGCATCTCGTACAGGCGGTGGACACCGGTCGTGGTCTCCTCGGTGACACCGCGGATCTCGGAGGCCAGCTGGGTCCACTTCTGCGAGCCGTCCGTGATGGTGCGGTGCAGGAGCTCGAGGATGACGCGGTGCTCGTCGGACTCGGCGGTGTCGACCGAGGGGACCTTGCCGTCCTTCTCGTACTCGACGCCCTTGTGGACGAGGAGGGTTGCGTCACCACCGTCGTCGAGGATCATGTTCGGGCCGCCGGTGGGGGTGTTGGGCCAGGTCAGCGCCTGCTCCGTGCACCACCAGTACTCCTCCAGGGTCTCGCCCTTCCAGGCGAAGACCGGGACGCCCTGCGGGTTCTCGGGCGTGCCGTTCGGGCCGACGGCGATGGCGGCGGCGGCGTGGTCCTGGGTGGAGAAGATGTTGCAGGAGGCCCAGCGGACCTCGGCGCCGAGGGCGACCAGGGTCTCGATGAGGACGGCGGTCTGCACGGTCATGTGCAGGGAGCCGGTGACGCGGGCGCCGGCGAGCGGCTGGGCCTCGGCGTACTCCCTGCGGATCGCCATCAGGCCGGGCATCTCGTGCTCGGCGAGGGTGATCTCCTTGCGGCCGAACTCGGCCAGGGAGAGGTCGGCGACCTTGAAGTCCTGTCGGTTCTCGACAGTCGTCATTGCGAGCTGCTCCTCGGGGTGTGGGTCGAGGTGGGTAGGGCTGGTCTGCGCGGCGGCGGACACAGGGGTGCCCGAAGAGGACACAGGCATGCCCGCGTGCGCGCAGCGCAGTCCGTCGGAGGCCCTCTCTCCCTCGGCCGGTCCGTGTCGGGACCGACCGACCGCCATCAGCAGCGACGTCTGGCTCCCACCCAAGCTACACCGGACGACCCGGCCACCCCAGCCCGCCTTCGTAGAGATACGGCCCTCGCGGGTAGCTGCGGGGGGCGACGGGTGGGGTCGGCGACAGGTCTGACAGGAGGCGCAGCAGCGATAACAGGACACCGGTGAATGGCAGGGCAGGCAGGGCAAAGAGGGACGTCATCGGGCTTTCCGAGGGCATTCACACCCGGAGCGGCTGATCGAGCGGGTGCGCTCCGCCCGGTGCACACGGCGGGCGGCGGAGGGTGTCGAGTGGGGCTCGCTGGACGGTACGAAGGCCAGACTGGTGTTCATGATCGCCGTACCGGAGGCGGCCGCGGGCGATGAACATCTGATCCGGTAGCCGTCGGACGGGTGCTCGACGAGATCCCGTTGCCATCCGGCGGGCCCGCGGTCGTGTGGGCCGTGGGGCCGTCCGGCGTGGTCGCGGGAGGTCGATACGCTCTGCCGCCGCGGGAGTTCCGCGTGGGGAGGGAGTGGCGATGGATGCGAGCACGGCGCGCAGGCTCACGGTGGCGGCCTGGGTGGTCGGGCTGCTGGGGCTGACGCTGGTGGCCGGGTCCCTGGTGTGGCTGCGGACGGGGTATGTGCTGTCCAAGGTGAACAGCGAGAGCATGACGCCCACGTACGCCGTCGGCGACCGGATCGTCGCCGAGCGCGTCGACGGGGACGAGGTGGAGCCGGGCGATGTGGTGCTGTTCTCGGCGCCGGACCGGTACGGGCCCGGCGTGCAGGTGATGCAGCGCGTCATCGGGGTGGGCGGCGACCGGGTGGCATGCTGCGACGGGCAGGACACGCCCCGGGAGGCGCTCACCGTCAACGGGGAGCGGCTGCGCGAGTCGTATGTGCGGGACGGCATCGCGGACGGCCTGCGTCAGCCGTACGACGTGACCGTGCCCGAGGGGCGGTTGTTCCTGCTCGGCGACCACCGGCTGAACTCGCGTGACGCGCGGGCCTTCCCCGAGGACCACGGTGGGACGGTGCCCGTCGGCGCCGTCGAGGGGCGGGTGATCGACAGCTTCACGGGGCCGTTGCTGCTGGGGGCCGCCGCGTTTCTCGGGCTGGTGGTCGCGCTGCTCGGGTTCGTGCTCGCGATCGGGGCCCGGGTGGTGCGGCGGCGGCCGGCGCAGCAGGCGGTGCTGTGGCCCGAGCATCTGTGACGCCCGTGCCGTACGACGAAGGGGTCCGCCGAACCACTCGGCGGACCCCTTCGTCGTGACGGGTCGTCAGTGGCCGGCGCCCTCGTGGGACGGGCCGCCGGGCGATGCCTCACGGTCGGCGCCGCGGGCCGCCTCGGCCTCGCTGTAGACGTCCGGCTCCAGGTAGATCACGCGGGCGATCGGGACGGCCGCGCGGATACGCGACTCGGCGGCGTCGATGGCGGCGGCGATCTCGGTGGCCGTGTCGTCGTGCTGGACGGCGATCTTGGCGGCGACGAGCAGTTCCTCGGGGCCGAGGTGCAGCGTGCGCATGTGGATGATGCGGGTGACGGTGTCGCCGTCGACGACCGCGGCCTCGATCTTCTGGACCTCCTCGATGCCCGCGGCCTCGCCGAGCAGCAGCGACTTGGTCTCGATCGCCAGGATGATCGCGATCAGGATGAGCAGCACACCGATGCACAGGGTGCCGATGCCGTCCCAGACGCCGTCACCGGTGGCGAGGGCCAGGCTCACACCGGCGAGCGCCAGGATCAGGCCGACCAGCGCGCCGAGGTCCTCCAGCAGGACGACCGGCAGCTCGGGTGCCTTGGAGTGGCGGACGAACTCGCTCCAGGACTTCTTGCCCCGTAGCGTGTTGGACTCCTTGATGGCGGTGCGGAAGGAGAAGGTCTCGGCGATGATCGCGAAGACCAGGACGCCCACCGGCCAGTACCAGTGCGTGATCTCGTGCGGGTGCTTGATCTTCTCGTAGCCCTCGTACAGGGCGAACATGCCACCGACGGAGAAGAGGATGATCGAGACGAGGAAGGCGTAGATGTACCGCTCGCGGCCGTAGCCGAAGGGGTGTTGCGGGGTCGCCTCGCGCTTGGCCTTCTTGCCGCCGACGAGCAGCAGGCCCTGGTTGCCGGAGTCGGCCAGCGAGTGCACCGACTCGGCGAGCATCGAGGACGAGCCACTGAACAGGAACGCCACGAACTTCGCTACCGCGATTGCGAGGTTGGCGACAAGTGCCGCCACGATCGCCTTGGTGCCGCCTGACGCGCTCATGTGTTCGCGTTGTCCCTTCGTACGCCGTCCCGGGCAGAGCCCCTTGTGGCTTTGCCCGTCCTTTGCCGGTGCGCCATTGTTGCAGCCTTGCCCGGGTGCGGCGCGTCATGCCTCCACAGCGCCGGTCATACGATCACAGTGGCGCGGAAGACCGTGCCCGTACCGCTCACCTCGGCCCTCTCGCCCGCGGGGACGAAGACCGACTGACCGGGGGTCAGCTCGTGCTCCCCCGCCCGGACCGCACCCGCCGTGCACAGCAGGATCTGCGCGGTGGCGCGGGTGAGGTCGTGGACGGCGGTGCCCTCGGGCAGGACGTAGCGGGAGAGCCGGAACTCGTCGATCGGGGTCTCGTAGACCTCCTCGCCGTCCGGGGACGCCTCCGGGCGCAGTACGCCCGGGTCGGCGGCCTCGAAGCGGACGATGCGCAGGAGTTCGGGGACGTCGACGTGCTTGGGGGTCAGTCCGCAGCGCAGGACGTTGTCGGAGTTCGCCATGATTTCGACGCCGAGGCCGTCGAGGTAGGCGTGCGGGATGCCGGCGCCGAGGAACAGGGCCTCACCGGGCTGCAGCCGGACGTGGTTGAGGAGCATCGCGGCGATGACGCCGGGGTCGCCCGGGTAGTGATGGGCGAGTTCGGCGTACGGCGTGTAGGCGCCGCCGAGGCGAACGCAGGCGGCCGTGGCGTCGGTGACCGTGCGGGTCATCTCGTCCGGGTCGGCGGTGAGGATCGCGGTGAGCACCTCGCGCAGGGCCGCGTCCTCGGGGTGGGCGTGCAGCAGATCGACGTACGGCTTGAGGGAGTCGACGCCGAGGCCGTCGAGCAGACCGGCGGCCTGGACCGGGTCACGGAAGCCGCACAGGCCGTCGAACTCGGTGAGGGCGCAGATCAGTTCGGGCTTGTGGTTGGCGTCCTTGTAGTTGCGGTGGCCGGCGTCGAGGGGGATGCCCCGGCGCTCTTCGTCGGCATATCCCTCCTTCGCCTGCGTCAGGTCGGGGTGGACCTGCAGGGAGAGCGGGGCGCCGGCGGCGAGGAGCTTGAGCAGGAAGGGCAGCCTGGGCCCGAACTTGGCCACGCACGCGTGCCCGAGCTCCCGCTCCGGGTCCGCGTCGATGACGTCCACGAGCGTGCCCCGGCCGGTGCGCGAGGGGGCGCCCGGGTGGGCGCCCATCCACATCTCCGCCTGCGGTTCCCCGGTGGGTTCGGCCCCGAGCAGCTGCGGGATCGCGGTGGTGGAACCCCAGGCGTAGGGGCGGATGGTGTTGTCGAGGCGGTCCATGCGGTTCTCTCTGCGTACGACGCGGGTTTCCTCCGCGTACGACGGTCAGGGCGTCCTGGCCAGATCAGACGCCCGAAGCGAGCGACAGGTAAACGGCGGTGAAATCCGTGTAGGCGATCAGCTCCGCGAGGGTCTCCAGCTCACCGCCGGCCTCCGGTTCCAGTTCGCTGATCGGTGTGTCGTGGCTGAGGGCCAGCTCACGGGCGGCGGACGCGGCGCTGAGGCCGCCGCCGGGACGGTCCCGCAGCAGCACCACGCGCGCGTGCAGCGCGGGGGCCTCCTCCACCCGGTCACGGAAGAAGTCGTCCGGGTCCGCGGCGGCCGCCATCCGGCCCGCTAGCAGGGCGCTGTGCGCGGCGAGCGCCTCGGGGAGTTCGGCGACGACGCCGGGGCGGCCCGCGAGTTCGGCGAGGGCGGCGGCGAAGCGGCGGCCCGCCGGTCCGGCCGAGGTGCCCTCGGTCCAGATCACCGGGAGCGCGTCGGCGAGCTCCGTGGCCAGGGTCTTCGCGGGGTTGCTGTACGTGGCGACGGCGGGTCCGCAGCGCTCGGCGATCTGGTCGAGGCGGTCGGCGACCTTCTCCAGGGCGTCGGCCGGGGCGGCCAGCAGGCCGATGCGGTCCAGGAGGACGAGCAGCGGGGTGAGCAGCGCCCAGAGCACGCCGGGGGCGGATGCGGCGGAGAGGGGGGTGTCGCCCTTTTCGTAGGGGGCGGTCGCCATCGGCACGAACAGGCCGTGGGAGGCCTCGAGGGCCTCGGCGAGGGGGGTGTCGGCCGGGGCCACGGCCACGACAGTGCTGCCCCGGCGATAGGCCTGCTCCGCCAGCAGGGACAGGCCCGGCTCGGTGCCGTCCGGGGTGGCGATCAGGAGCAGGTCCACGGAGCCGGTCCAGCCGGGCAGCTCCCAGCGCAGCGCTCCGGCGGCCGGGGCCACGCCTGTGGGGGCCAGCCGGATGACGGGGCTGACCGCGCCGGCGAGCGTGCCGAGCAGGTCGGCGACGCAGACGGCGGCGGCGCCGGGGCCCGCGATGAGGACCGCGCGGGGGCGGCCGTCGGATTTGAGGTCCGCCACGCCGGCCTCGGCGGCGTGCCGGGCGGCGGTGCGGACGCGGGCGCCGGCTTCGGCGGCTCCGCGCAGCAGGCCGCGGCGGTCGGCCTCCGAGAGGGCCTCAGGGGTGTCGAGCAGTGATTCGTCGAGCACGGTCGGCAGCCTCCGTGGCGGGGTTACGCGGGACGGCGGGCCTCGTCGACGAGGAGGACCGGGATGCCGTCGCGGACGGGGTACGCCAGGCCGCAGCCCTGACCTGTGCAGATCAGCTCCGCGTCCTGCTCCTTGAGGGGGGCGTGGCAGGCCGGGCAGGCGAGGATCTCCAGGAGACCGGCTTCGAGCGGCATGGGGGTCCCTTCGGGGGCGGGTGGGTGTCGCGGATGTGCCTGGTCAGGTTACCGCCGGGGCGGGTGGCTTGGGGGGCGGAGGGGGTTGGCGTTGCGTCGGACCGCCCCCGCGGGGAGCCCTGCGTCAGCCCCGGATGATCCCCAGGACCTCGTCCCGCACCTTCGCCATCGTCTCTGCGTCCCGTGCCTCGGCGTTCAGGCGCAGCAGCGGTTCGGTGTTGGAGGGACGGACGTTGAACCACCAGTCGGCGGCGGAGACCGTGAGGCCGTCGAGGTCGTCCAGGGTGACGTCCTCGCGGCTGCCGTACGCCTCGCGGATCGCCCGGAGGCGGTCGCCCTGGTCGGCGACCGTGGAGTTGATCTCGCCCGAGCCCGCATAGCGGTCGTACTGGGCGACCAGTGCCGACAGCGGGCCGTCCTGCCCGCCCAGGGCCGCCAGGACGTGGAGCGCGGCCAGCATGCCCGTGTCCGCGTTCCAGAAGTCGGCGAAGTAGTAGTGCGCGGAGTGCTCGCCGCCGAAGATCGCGCCGGACTTTGCCATCTCGGCCTTGATGAAGGAGTGGCCCACGCGCGTGCGGACCGGGGTGCCGCCGTTCTCCCGCACCACCTCGGGGACCGACCAGGAGGTGATCAGGTTGTGGATGATCGTGCCCTTGCCGCCGTGGCGGGCCAGTTCGCGCGAGGCGACCAGGGCCGTGATGGCGGAGGGGGAGACCGGGTCGCCCTGGGCGTCGACGACGAAGCAGCGGTCGGCGTCGCCGTCGAAGGCGATGCCCAGGTCGGCGGACTCCTCGCGGACGCGCCGCTGGAGGTCGACGAGGTTCGCCGGGTCGAGGGGGTTGGCCTCGTGGTGGGGGAAGGTGCCGTCCAGTTCGAAGTACATCGGGACGAGGTCCAGCGGCAGGCCCGCGAAGACGGTCGGCACGGTGTGGCCGCCCATGCCGTTGCCCGCGTCGACCACGACCTTCAGGGGGCGGATGGAGGTCAGGTCGACGAGCGAGCGGAGGTGGGCCGCGTAATCCTCCAACGTCTCCCGGCGGGTGACCGTTCCCGTCGTCCGCGCCGGCTTCGGGGCGCCCGAGTCGCTCCACTTCTCGACCAGTTCGCGGATCTCGGTCAGGCCGGTGTCCTGGCCCACGGGGGCCGCGCCGGCCCGGCACATCTTGATGCCGTTGTACTGGGCCGGGTTGTGCGAGGCCGTGAACATCGCGCCCGGGAGGTCCAGCGCTCCGGAGGCGTAGTACAGCTGGTCCGTCGAGCACAGGCCGATCTCGGTGACGTCGACGCCCTGTGCGGCAGCCCCGCGCGCGAAGGCCGCCGCGAGGCCGGGCGACGAGGGGCGCATGTCGTGCCCGGTCACGATCGCGCTCGCGCCGGTCACCCGGGCGAAGGCCGCGCCGAACAGCTCGGCGAGCGGCTCGTCCCACTGGTCGGGTACGACTCCGCGCACGTCGTACGCCTTCACCAGCTGTGACAGATCAGCAGCCACGGCCAACCTTCCTGAAAGTCCCGTCGGTCTGCACAAACTACCCGTACGGACTGACACCGCGCTGTGCGATCCCTGAGCGGGCCCTCAGCCGTGATCCGGGTGACGTGGCGTCAGTTGTCCGGGGAGCGCAGCACCCTGAGGTGGCCGCGGCGCGCGACCTCCATCGGGTCCGCGGAGCGGGCCCCGCCGCCCCCGGCCTGCGCGGTGCGCTGCTGCGGGCGGGCCGCCTCGCGCACGGCGTTGGCGAGCGCTTCCAGGTCGTCGCCGCTGGGGCGGGCCGGGGCGGAGGCGTCGAGGAGCCGTACGACCTCCCACCCGCGCGGGGCGGTCAGGCGCTCGGAGTGCTCGGCGCACAGGTCGTAGCAGTGGGGTTCGGCGTAGGTCGCGAGCGGGCCGAGGACCGCGGTCGAGTCGGCGTAGACGTACGTCAGCGTCGCGACGGCGGGACGGCCGCAAGCGGTGCGCGAACAGCGACGTACAGGGCTCACGACGTTGGACGGTACCGCACTCTTGAGCGGGCCGCGACGACTCTCCCTCAGGTCACTCCACCGTGTCGTGGTGTGAAACGCCCCACACATCCCTTCTGACCCACCTCGCTGACCTGCGACGACGCCGTTTTCCGGCCGATGCGGCAGGAGGGGATCCGGTCAACACCCGGTACAAACCCCGTCAATTGCCTCGACAGTGCCGGTCTTCGAGAGATACGGAATCGAGCCCAACCTTGGCCGGAACGGTCATCCGGCGACAGGGGCTGCGGGGCCGGTGGACGGCGGTTCCGATGCCGTGTGGAGCAGGGCGCCCGGCCGCCGCGAGGACTACGCTTCACCAGTGATGGACAACCCCGTACCACCCCGTGCCGCCGGCCCCGGGCCCCGCCGTCGTGATCGCCACGGCCGGGGCATGCGAGGGCCGATCGCGCCACCGCAGGTGCCGCTGGCGGCGAGCCGTGCCGAGGCGTTCGCCGACCTGGTGCAGGACTCCGTGGAGCGCCTGGAGCGGCGGTGGCCGCAGCTGGCCGACATCGACTTCCTGGTCCTCGAGGTGCCGCCGGTGAACGGCGCGGGTCAGGGCTGGAACGACGAGGCCGTGCCGCTGGGCGGGTCCATCGCGGCGCGGGAGGGGCGGCCGGCGCGGGTGGTCATCTACCGGCGGCCCGTGGAGATCCGCACCAAGGGGCGCGACGAGCGGGCCGCGCTGGTGCACGAGGTCGTCGTCGAGCAGGTGGCGGACCTGCTGGGGCTCACTCCCGAGACGGTGGACCCGCGGTACGGGGAGGACTGAGCCCGCCTGCTCCTGGACTATTCCTGGAGCACCGACAGGTCCTGCTCCGCCTCCGGGACCTTCACCGTCCCGCGGTCGTCCGGCAGGGTCTGGACCGTGAAGGCCGGGACGCTCCCCTGGGGCGAGGACAGCGTCCGGGAGCCGTGGACCGGGCCGCCCGAGACCGTCTCGACCGTGAGCGCGTACGTGCCCTTCAGGCCGTCCGGCGCCGGGAGGTCGACGTCCTGGGTCGTGCCCTTCTTGATCGTGTACGTCCGGGAGGCCTCCGTGCCGCCCTCGGTGCCCGCCGATGCCGTGACCTTGACCTTCGCCGTGGCGGTCGGGGCGGTCAGGGAGAGGGTCGTGCCCTTCGCGGTGTTCTCCGCGGCCGTCGCGCGCGTGCCCACCGGCCTGGTCGCCGGGATGAACGCCGTCTCCTGGTCGGCGCCCTTGCCCCGGACCACCCGGAGCGCGGCCACCACCGGCACCGAGCGGTCCGTGGGGGTCAGGACCACCGAGCCCGCCTCGCCGCGCGTGATGTCGCCGAGGTCGATCGCGGACGTCATGCGCGACTTCACGTGCAGCGTCTCGTTCCCGGCCGGGGTGATCAGGCCGGACGGGGAGGCGAGCTGGACCTTCAGGTCGGCGTCGGAGCCGCCGGGGGTGAAGGCGACCAGGCGTACGGCGGTGGCGTCCTTGGGGATGCCGGGCAGCACCAGGCTGCCCGAGGGGTCCGCGGAGGCGGCCAGCCAGTCGCCGCCGAGCTTGTCGTCCAGGGCCTGCACCGCGGCGCCGACGCGGCCGCTGCGGACGCTGACGTGGGCGGTGAGGTTGGTCTGCTTCTCGTCGACGAGCGTGGACAGCAGGACCGGCTCGGTGGAGTGCGGCGGGACCGTGATGCCGTCCGGGACGGTGGTCTCCAGGGGGCCGTCCTTGCCGTACAGCTCGATGTCGACGACGGCCGCGGAGTCGTCCGGATTGGTCAGGTGCACATAGTCCGTGCGGTCCGTCGCCGTGCTGGCGCCCGGGAACCAGAACTCCGTGTCCGGGGCGGTGCAGTTGACGCCCTGCAGGCCGCGTCCGGTGCCGGCGGTGACCTCCGTGGTCTGCTGGACCGTCCAGCCGGAGGCGAACTTCCCGTCAGCGGTGCCGATCAGCGCGGGCGAGTCGGCGCCGGAGGCGTCCCCGGCGACCGGCTTGCCCGGCTCCTCGGCCTTGAGGACCGGTTCGTCGTCCGCCTTCTTGTCGCTCTTCTCCGTATCCTCCGCCGACTGCCCGGCCGCGGCGACGAGTTCGGCCTTGCCGCCGCTGCCGGTGCCCTTCGTGACGGGCGTGAAGGAGGTGTACGCCGTCTCCGCGAGGTCGGAGGTGCTCGGCGACGGGCAGAGCAGGCTCGTGCGCTCCACGGGCAGCACGGCCGCCGCCTCGGCGCTGTCCTTGCCGGACGCCTCGGGGGCGCTCAGGGTGGCGTATCCGGTGACGGCGGCGAGCGCGGTCACACCGGCGAGCAGGGAGAGGGTGGTGCGGTTCACTGCTGGCTCCCGTCGGGACGCTCGGCGCCGTGCTGCGGCTGCTGCGGGTCGTAGCCGGTGTCGTAACCCTGCTGGTACGTCTGGTCGTACTGGCCCTGGTCGTACGTGCCCTGCTGGTGCTGTCCGCCGTAGGCGTACGGGTCGTACTGGCCGGTCTGGTACGGATCCGCCTGGTAGCCCTGGTCGTAGCCGTTCGCCGGGTACGCCTGGCCGTTCTGGTACTGCTCGCCGTAGCCGCCGTACTCGGGGGCGCCCGCGTAGTGCGGGGTGTCGTACGCGCCGTAGGGCTGCTGCTGCGGGACCGGGACGGGGGGCGCCTCCTGCGGGGGAGACGGGAAGTCGTCGGGGCGGCCCTGCTCCTCGGCCTCCGCCTGGGCGCGCAGGCGGCGGGCGCGGCGGCCCTCGCCGGACACGGCCTGGGCGGGGATCACCGGCTCCTCGGGGAGGTCGTCATCGACATCGCGGCGGCGGCCGGGCAGGGCGAGGACGACGAGGACGACGGCGAGGGAGCCCTGGACCCACAGCCAGGCGGTGTGGCCGACCGGGTCCTCGAAGGTGACGTCCAGCCTGCCGCCGGAGGCGGGGAGTTCGAAGCCCTGCGCCCAGCCGTCGACCGTGGTGGGCGTCAGTGGCTTGCCGTCCAGGGTGGCCGTCCAGCCCTCGTCGGCGGTGTCGGCCAGCCGCAGGGTGCGGCCGTCGGCGCCCTCGGGCACGGTGGTGTGGATCTCGACGGGGCCCGCGGCCACGGGCTGCGGCTCGCCGGTCCCGGTGACGATCGTCGCGCGGGCGACCTCCTGGTCGACGCGCCACAGCGCGCTGCCGTGCTGCTGGCTGAGCCGGCTCAGACCGGGCGTCGCGTCCAGCACGCGCGTGACGTCGCGGGGCGCGCCCTTGTGGACGAGGACGTAGGCCACGGCGAACTTGCCGAGCTGGTCGGACTGGTCGGCGCCGGACCCGGCGACGAGGTTGGCGACGATCTTGTCGAGGCCCTCGTTCTCGCCGTCGGCCGCGGCGAGTTCGCCGTCGCCGAGGCGGGCGCCGGAGCCGCGGACCAGGGTGTAGCTCACGTGGGCCGCGGAGTCGCTGTCGAGGACGAGGGTGCGGGTCTGGTCGCGGTTGCCGCTCTCCTCGGCGACGAACGCGGGCACCTGCACCGGGTCGCGCCGCTCGACTGGCCCGTCGGCGCCGTCGATCATCCAGCCGGCGGCGACCAGCAGCGGGCCCGCGGCGGCCGCGAGGGCGATCAGCGCGGCGACGGGCTGGCGCCAGCCGAAGCTCTGCTCGGCCACGCGGGCGCGTGCCCCGTCGGCGCCGAGCAGGGCGGCGGCCAGCAGCGCGATGCCGTAGACGAGGGTGGCGGGGCCGGCCCAGGTGGAGCCGTTGGACAGGACGGCGAAGACGAGGCCCGTCAGGGCGACCGCCCACGCCGTCCGGATGCCGGACTGGCGTTCCGAGCGCAGCAGGGCGGCCAGCGCGGCCAGCACGACGCCGATCAGCAGCAGCCCGCTGACCGTGCCGGGGCCGCCAGGGCTGGCGCCGAGCAGGTCCAGGGCGCCGGCGGCCGAGGAGCCGTACTCCAGGCCGGCCTCGTCGAAGAAGCCGAACGGGAGCAGGGTCAGCGACCAGGGGGCGAGGACCAGCAGCGGGGTGCCGAGCTGGGCCAAAAAGCGCAGGCCGTAGGCGGTGATGTGGGTGCGGCGCACGGCGAGCAGGGCCACGCCCAGCAGCAGCGCGATCGGCCACACGATCGGCGTGAAGGCCGTGGTGACGGTCAGCAGCAGGGCGTACGCCCAGGTGGCGCGCCAACTGCCGCGCGCGCCGGAGCTGTTCGCGAGGCCGGCGGCGGCGACGCCCGCGCGTGCGGCGAGCGGCAGCAGGACGGCCAGGACGGCGGTGCCGATGCGGCCACCGGCGAGGGCGCCGGTCGCGGCGGGCAGGAAGGCGTAGGCGACGGCCGCCCACGCGCGCAGCAGGCGCGAGGGTACGAGCGGGCGGGAGGCGAAGTAGGCGGTGAGCCCGGCCAGCGGCACCGAGCAGACGAGCAGGACGGTCACCGCGAGTTCGGCCGAGCCGAACAGCACCGAGGCGAGCATCGCCACGAGCGCCAGGTACGGGGGCGCGGACGCGGTGCCGCCGGTCCCGACCGGGTGCCAGGAGTCCAGGTAGTGCGCCCACAGCTCCGCGGAGTCGGCCGGGGCGGGCAGCAGGGCGCCGCCCGCGAGGGCGCCGGCGCCGAGCAGTTCGCGGCAGGCGGCGAGCGAGACGAGCAGCAGCACCAGGAAGAGCACCGGGCCGGGCTTGCGGGCGATGCGCTTGAGGCGGGCGAACTGCTCGATCTCCAGGAACTCCGCGTCGTCGCCGCCGGGTCCGGACTCGATGCCGCCGCCGTGCCGTCCGGCACCGGAGGTGGCCTCGGCGGCGGAGCTGCCGAGGAGACTGCCCGCGGCCTGCTCCACGGTGGCCCGCACGGTCGCGCCGGGCGGCGGGAACAGCGGCCGCAGCTCGTCCTTGTCGACGACCGGGCGGCCCCGGACGCGCCGTCCGGCGATGATCCGCTCGGGTCGCAGCAGCACGCCCAGCAGCCCGCGGATCTCGTCCAGGGCCTGTCCGGGCACCTTGCCGACGAGATAGGCGACGGTCCGCAGCAGGGTGCCGAGGATCACCCGCAGCAGCACCCAGGGCAGCACGGCCGAGCGGCTGTTGACGAGCAGGGTGTAGACGGCGCCGGCCTTGTCGACCTTGTGCGGGGAGGCCGTGGTGCGGCCCGCGCAGTCGACGGTGCGGCGCTCGCGGGAGGCGGCCTCGGCATGGCGTACGACGGCCTCGGGGGCGATGAGGACGCGGTGGCCGGCCGACTGGGCGCGCCAGCACAGGTCGACGTCGTCCCGCATCAGGGGCAGGCGCCGGTCGAAGCCGCCGAGCTGTTCGAAGACATCGCGGCGGATCAGCATGCCGGCGGTGGACACGGAGAGCACGGACCGGACGTGGTCGTGCTGGCCCTGGTCCTGCTCACGGCGGTCCAGGCCGGTCCAGCGGCGGCCGGAGTGGGCGATGGAGACGCCGACCTCCAGCAGCTGCCGTCTGTCGTACCAGCCGCGCAGCTTGGGACCGACGACGGCGACGTCGTCGCGGCCGAGCTCCAGCTCGTTGTCGACCACCCGCAGCAGCTGGGCCAGGGCGTCGGGTTCGGGGGCGCAGTCGTCGTGCAGCAGCCACAGCCACTGGACGGGCTCGCCGTGCGGGAGCTCCGGCAGGTCGTAGGCGTCGTCGCGCCAGGTGCGCGTGACCGGGTCCCAGCCGCTCGGCCGCTTCAGGTACGGCAGCTCGTCGGGGGTGAGGACCGGCGCGGTGCGGGCGGCCTCCTCGACGGCCTGGCCGAAGCCGGTGCGCCGGGCGAGATGCAGGACGCGGTCGGCGCCGAGGGCCTCGGTGACCAGCTGGGCGGAGTCGTCGGCGCTGCCGGTGTCGGCGGCCACGACGGACTGCACCGGGCGCTCCTGGCCGAGCAGCCCGGCGAGCGCGTCGGGCAGCCAGCGGGCACCGTCGTGGGAGACGAGGACCGCGGTCACCACGTGACGCGGGAACTCTGGCGAGGCAGCCGGGTCTTGCTGGGCTGCCGAGTGGCTGTGCACGGACATCGAGGTACGGGCCCCGGTTCGGTGGACTGCGGTGGACGCCTGTGCCCCTGGGGGACAGCGGGGCGTCTCGGACGAGCGCCCACACTATCGGCTGGGCATGCGGACGGCCCGCCGCCTGTGGACAACCCACGTGCGACGGGCCGCTGATCGCGTGCGGCGGTGCCGTCCGGTCAGACGGCGGCCTTCTTCAGGCGGCGGCGTTCACGCTCGGACAGACCGCCCCAGATGCCGAAGCGTTCGTCGTTGGCGAGGGCGTACTCGAGGCACTCGGAGCGGACCTCACAGGCCAGGCAGACCTTCTTGGCCTCGCGGGTGGAGCCGCCCTTCTCGGGAAAGAAGGACTCGGGGTCGGTCTGGGCGCACAGTGCGCGCTCCTGCCAGCCGAGTTCCTCGTCCGCGTCGTCGACCAGCAGTTGCTGCACCGTCTCGGTCATGTGCGCCCCTCGTCCGTCTTTCGCGTCCCCGTGATGTAGCCGTTACCGATTCCGGCTGAACGACACGAGTGAAATTACAAGTGTGCTGCTCCGGGCGAGTCAAGCCGAGATCTGCTATTGGGCCCCTTATTCACTCTGCGGAACCAAGGCCTAGCGGAAAGTGTTCAAATCGGCATAAACCTTGACACGCGGAGAGGACCCACGAGGGCCTCCGGCCCGTACAGGGCTAGTACGGACAAGGACGCCCAGGAGTTCGATCTCGTTCCGACGCGCGCGCCGAAGCGAACCGGATCACAGACGGATCACGGGACGGCAACGAGGCTGGTGCGCCCGGTAGAGCGCCATGTGTCCCGGGTGCCGCGTGCACAAACCTTTCGTCAGCCAGATGAACCGGATGAGGTGAACCACGTCCCACATACCGGGGGGCGAGTTGACAGTGAAGGTGTGAACCGCTGTCCTTGTGGGCATGCTCGCGAACTTGGCACTCACCTCGACCCGCACCGCCGGGTCCCTCGGTGCTGTCCACGCTCGTCGCGGCTGTTGTTGCTGTCCCAGCTGTTGAGCCGTTCCCGCTCCAGCTGCAGGCCGGGTCCCGTCCCCTGCGACTCGGTTCCTTGTTCCCCTCTGACCTTCTTTCACTGAGGAACCACCCCACCCATGAACAGCGACAGCGACCTCCAGATCGCCGGCGACATCCTCGAAGTCCCGCACCTCCTCCAGGCTCCGCGCGAGCACCCGGCCACCGTCTCCGAGTTCGTCGGCCTGGCCCGCTCCATCGCCGCCGACCGCTCCCAGTGGGAGCACCTCGTCCGCTACGACGCCACCTCCCGCTGGTACCACCGGCTGCGCACCGGCCCCGGCTACGAGGTCTGGCTGCTGTCCTGGGTGCCCGGACAGGGCAGCGGACTGCACGACCACGGCCCCTCCTCCGGCGTCCTGACCGTCCTGGCGGGCACGCTGACCGAGCGCACCGAGCGCGGCACGCGCGCGTTGGCGCCCGGTGCGCAGCGGGTGTTCGCGCCGGGCTACGCGCACGAGGTGGTCAACGACGCGCTGGAGCCGGCGGTCAGCCTGCACGTCTACTACCCGGGACTGACGGAGATGCCGATGCACCCCGCCCCGGCCTGCGAGGTCGTGACCGCCTGACGCATTGTCGGACCCGCCTGCCATGCTTGCTCCATGCGCATTGTGGTTCTGGCAGGCGGCATCGGCGGTGCCCGGTTCCTGCGCGGTCTGAAGCAGGCCGCGCCGGACGCGGACATCACCGTGATCGGCAACACCGGCGACGACATCCACCTCTTCGGGCTGAAGGTCTGCCCGGACCTCGACACGGTGATGTACACCCTCGGCGGCGGCATCAACGAGGAGCAGGGCTGGGGGCGGGCCGACGAGACCTTCCATCTCAAGGAGGAGCTCGCGGCCTACGGTGTGGGTCCCGAGTGGTTCGGACTCGGTGACCGGGACTTCGCCACGCACATCGTGCGGACCCAGATGATCGGCGCCGGGTATCCGCTGAGCGCGGTCACCGAGGCGCTGTGCGACCGGTGGCAGCCCGGCGTCCGGCTCGTCCCGATGACCGACGACCGCGTGGAGACCCACGTCGCCGTCGAGCTGGACGGCGCGCGCAAGGTGGTCCACTTCCAGGAGTACTGGGTACGGCTGCGGGCCTCCGTCCCCGCCGAGGCCGTCGTGCCGGTCGGCGCCGAGCAGGCGAAGCCCGCCCCGGGCGTCCTGGAGGCCATCGCCGAGGCGGACGTCGTCCTGTTCCCGCCGTCGAACCCGGTCGTCTCCATCGGCACCATCCTCGCCGTGCCCGGCATCCGGGAGGCCATCGCCGACGCCGGGGTGCCGGTGGTGGGCCTGTCCCCCATCGTCGGGGACGCGCCCGTGCGCGGGATGGCGGACAAGGTGCTCGCGGCGGTCGGCGTGGAGTCGACGGCCGCGGCGGTCGCCGAGCACTACGGCTCCGGGCTGCTCGACGGCTGGCTCGTCGACACCGTGGACGCCGCCTCCGTGGAGCGGATCGAGTCGGCCGGCATCCGCTGCCGGGCCGTACCGCTGATGATGACCGACCTCGACGCGACCGCGCGGATGGCGCGTGCGGCGCTGGCGCTGGCCGAGGAGGTGCGGGGGGTGTGAGCGAGGTCTCCTACCGGGTCTGGGCCGTGCCCGGACTTCCCGAGGTCACGGCGGGCGACGATCTCGCCAAGCTGATCGCGGCGGCGGAGCCCGCGCTGGCCGACGGCGACGTGCTGCTCGTCACCTCCAAGATCGTGTCCAAGGCGGAGGGCCGGGTCGTGCGCGCGGCCGACCGGGAGGCCGCGATCGACGCCGAGACCGTACGGGTCGTGGCGCGCCGCGGCACGCTGCGGATCGTGGAGAACCGGCAGGGCCTGGTCATGGCCGCGGCCGGGGTCGACGCCTCCAACACCCCGGCCGGGACCGTGCTGTTGCTGCCCGAGGACCCGGACGCGTCCGCGCGCGCGATCCGGGACGGGCTGCGGGACGCCCTCGGCGTCGAGGTCGGGGTGGTCGTCACCGACACCTTCGGGCGCCCCTGGCGCTCGGGGCTCACGGACGTGGCGATCGGCGCCGCCGGGGTGCGGGTGCTCGACGACCTGCGCGGCGGCACGGACGCGTACGGCAATCCGCTCGCCGCGACCGTCGTC
Organism: Streptomyces sp. NPDC002779; assembly: GCF_042888685.1. Taxonomy (NCBI): domain Bacteria; kingdom Bacillati; phylum Actinomycetota; class Actinomycetes; order Kitasatosporales; family Streptomycetaceae; genus Streptomyces; species Streptomyces sp. NPDC002779. Next base: position 494,450 of record NZ_JBIAQC010000006.1, on the reverse strand, counting down.
GCGACCGCGGACGAACTGGCCGCCGCCGGTGACCTGGTGAAGGGCAAGGCCGCCGGACTGCCCGTGGCCGTGGTGCGCGGGCTGCCGCACGTGCTGTCGGGGGACGACGGCGAGGGGGCGCGGGCCATGGTGCGCGGCGGGCGCGACGACATGTTCCGGCTGGGGACCTCGGAGGCGGTACGGCTCGCGGTCACCCAGCGCCGTACGGTCCGGGCCTTCACCGGTGAACCCGTCGACCCCGGGGCGGTGCGGCGGGCGGTCGCCGCGGCCGTGACGGCGCCGGCGCCGCATCACACGACGCCGTGGCGGTTCGTGCTGCTGGAGTCGGCGGAGTCCAGGGTGCGACTGCTCGACGCGATGCGGGACGCCTGGATCGCGGATCTGCGGCGGGACGGCAAGAGCGAGGAGTCCATCGCCAAGCGGGTGCGGCGAGGGGACGTGCTGCGCAACGCGCCCTACCTGGTAGTGCCGTGCCTCGTCATGGACGGATCACACACCTACGGCGATCCGCGGCGGGACGCCGCCGAGCGGGAGATGTTCGTGGTGGCCGCCGGGGCGGGGGTGCAGAACTTCCTCGTGGCGCTGGCCGGGGAGCGGCTCGGGTCGGCGTGGGTGTCGTCGACGATGTTCTGCCGCGAGGTCGTGCGGGACGTGCTGGGGCTGCCGGAGGAGTGGGATCCCATGGGGGCCGTGGCCGTGGGGCATCCCGCGGAGGAGCCTCGGCCGCGTGCCGGGCGGGACGCGGGGACTTTCATCGAGGTGCGCTGACGTACGGCGGCTTCGGCCTACCCTCGTAGGGCTTCCCTCGTAAGGCTTCCCTCGTGGGGCTTCCCTCCTCATCCCTAGGACATCGATCGTGGCTGGACGTTTCGCTCCTCGGCCCACGCGTACGACCGTGCGCGGGGGGCAGGTCGGTGTGCCCGCCGGGGTGCCGCGGCAGGCCTCGGTGGCGGGGCGGGTGCGGACGTATGTGCCTCCGGGGCCGCTCGATCTGCGTCTGGTGCTCGGGCCGTTGCGGCGGGGGCCCGGGGATCCCACGTTTCGGGCGATGCCGGACGGGGCCGTGTGGCGGGCCAGTCGTACGCCCCTCGGGCCCGGGACCTTGCGGGTGGCCGCGCAGGGGGCGGCGGTCCGGGCGGAGGCGTGGGGGCCCGGGGCCGAGTGGCTGCTGGAGCGGGTGCCGGAATTGCTGGGTGCCGCGGATGATCCCGAGGCGTTCGTGCCCCGGCACCGGGTGGTGGCGTTGGCCCGGCATCGGCGGCCGGGGCTGCGGCTGACGCGGACCGGGCTGGTGCTGGAGTCGTTGATTCCGTCGATTCTCGAGCAGAAGGTCACGACCGATGAGGCGTATCGGGCGTGGCGGTTGCTGGTGCGGAAGTTCGGGGAGCCGGCGCCCGGGCCCGTGCCCGGGCGGATGTGTGTGATGCCGGATGCGCGGACGTGGGCGTTGATTCCGTCCTGGGAGTGGCATCGGGCGGGGGTGGACAACAAGCGGGCGTCGACGATCCTGCGGTGCGTTCGGGTGGCTGCGCGGATGGAGCAGGCGGTGGGGATGGCGCCGGAGGATGCGCGGGCGCGGCTGGAGGTGGTGCCGGGGGTGGGGCCCTGGACCTCTGCGGAAGTGGTGCAGCGCAGTCATGGGGCGGCGGATGCGGTGACCGTGGGGGATGTGCATCTGCCGGGGATCGTGGGGTTTGCGCTCGCGGGGGATCGGGATGCGGATGACGCGGTGATGTTGTCGCTGCTGGAGCCGTATGCGGGGCAGCGGCATCGGGCGGCGCGGTTGATTCTGCTGAGTGGGCGGGTGCCGGGGCGGCGGGCGCCGAAGATGCCTGTGGGGGATATCGGGCGGTTGTGACGTGGGTGCGGGGCGGGGGTTTTCTCGCCCCCGCCGCCCCTACCCGTCCCTCCCTGGGGGCTGCGCCCCCAGACCCCCGCTGTCGGCCCTGAAGGGGCCTCGTCCTCAAACGCCGGGCGGGCTGAAATCGGCTGACCTGCGTCGCCCGGTGGGCGTGGCCTGTCTCAAGACATCGGAACGCTGTACATGCCCGGCTGGCTCGGCGTCCGTGGGGGGCGTGGTCACTGGTCCGGGGAGAAGCGGAGGGATCTTGGGGGGATTTGGGCGTCGCACCAGACTCGGGCGCCGTCGGTCAGTTCGTTGTCGGGGCCGATGACCGCGCCGTCGCCGATGACCGTGCCGGTGAGGATGGAGCGTTCGCCCACTCGGGCCCGGGTGCCGATCAGGGAGTCCGTGATGACCGCGCCGGGTTCGATGACCGCGCCGGGCAGGATCGTGCTGCCGAAGACGCGGGCGCCCTCCGCCACGAAGGCTCCCTCGCCCACCACCGTGCCGCCCGCCAGTTTGGCGTCCGGGGCGACCCGGGCCGTGGGCAGGACGAGACGGTCGCCGCAGCGGCCGGGGACCGCGGGGGACGGGGCCCGGCCCAGCACCAGGTCCGCGGAGCCCCGTACGAAGGCCGCCGGGGTGCCCAGGTCCAGCCAGTACGTCGAGTCGACCATGCCCTGGAGGTGTGCTCCCGCGGAGAGCAGGTCGGGGAAGGTCTCGCGTTCCACGGAGACCGGCCGGCCCGTGGGGATCGTGTCGATGACCGAGCGGCGGAAGACGTAGGCACCCGCGTTGATCTGGTCGGTGACGATCTCCTCGGGGGTCTGCGGCTTCTCCAGGAACGCCGTCACCCGGCCCGTCTCGTCCGTGGGGACCAGGCCGTACGCCCGCGGGTCGGTCACCTGCGTCAGGTGCAGGGAGACGTCCGCCTCCGTGCGCCGGTGGGTGTTCACCAGCGCCCTGATGTCCAGGCCCGTCAGGATGTCGCCGTTGAAGATCAGGACCGGGTCGTCGGGAGCGGAGTGCAGCCGGGAGGCGACGTTGCGGATGGCGCCGCCCGTGCCGAGCGGCTCCTCCTCGGTGACGTACTCGATGTGCAGGCCCAGCGAGGCGCCGTCGCCGAAGTACGGCTCGAAGACCTCGGCCAGATAGGACGTGGCCAGGACGATGTGGTCGACGCCCGCCGCTCTCGCTCTCGCGAGCTGGTGGGTGAGGAAGGGGACCCCGGCCGCCCGGACCATCGGCTTGGGCGTGTGCACGGTGAGCGGCCGCAGCCGTGTGCCCTTGCCGCCGACCAGGAGGATCGCTTCTGTCACCTGTTGTCTCCGCTTCCTGCCGGGACCGGCCGAACTGTCTTTCGGCCGGTCAGTGTATGCAGCCCGTGGTGTGCGGACCGTGTGCGGTGCCCTCGACGGCAGTGCGGCGTTCGTCATGGATCCGCCTTCCCCCCGATGGCGGTGAATGGGTGCTTCCGGCGGCGGCGCCCGGTCAGCGGCCCTGGAGCTTGGCCGCCGTCGTGCGGGCCGTGCCGAGCTTGCGGTACATCTGCCAGCCCGGGCACTCCGTGGCGAAGCCGTCACGGTGGCCGGAGATCACGTTCAGTCGTACGTTCCTACCTTTTGCGTAGAGATTGCCACCTCCGGACTTCAGGTATGTCTTTCCGCGCGGATTGGCGCCGTAGAGACCGAGTTTCCAGGCGGTGAGCCGTGCCACGGCCTTCACGGCGGCGCCGGACGGCTTGCTGCTGCCGTGGCTGCCGAGGAGGGCGATCCCCATGCTGTGCGTGTTGAAACCGAGGGTGTGGGCGCCGAGGACCGGCTTGGCCACGCCACCGGCCCGGCCCTCGTAGATGTTTCCGCACTTGTCGACGACGAAGTTGTAGCCGATGTCCCGCCAGCCCATGCTCTTGACGTGGTAGCGGTAGATACCGCGGATGACCGAGGGCGCCTGCGAGCACTTGTACCCGTTGCCGGACGCCGTGTGGTGCACGAAGGCCGCCTTCACCTTCTTCGTGTAGACGAACTTCTTCTCCCGCCAGCTCTCGTTCGCGCCCCAGCCGCGGCGGGTGACGATGCGGGGGCGGGGGCCGATGTACGGCTTCGCCCTCTGCTCCTCCGTCAGGTCGGCGCCGCGCAGGGTGACGAGTTCCTCGCGGGTCCGGTCGGGGGTGAGCTCCGGGATCTCCAGGGCGCCCAGCGGGGCCAGTTCGGCGTTGGCGGCGGAGGCCGCCGCCGTCTCCGCGGTCAGGGTGGTGGCGGGGGTGTCCTGGGGGGCGGCGGCTCGGGTGGCCGGGCGCAGGGGCTCCTGCCGGCCCGGGTCGACCAGTTCCAGGCGCAGTCCTGCCGGGAGGGGGTTGGCGTACGGGTCTTCGGCCTGGTCCGCTCTGACGCGTACCTCCACGCCGTCCGAGTCGCCGACCCACAGGGGGGCGGTGGAGCCGCGTACCCGGCCCGAGGTGCGTTCGGCGGTGTCCGGGTCGGCGGCGTGTTCGGCGTTGTGGGTCTCCAGGTCCTGCCAGCCGGACCAGGTGCCGGTGGCCGTGGCCCGGGTGCGGACCTCGACACGGCCGTGCAGTTCGGTGTCGGGGTCGTCCCAGATGACGCCGACGAGGGAGAAGCGGCGTACGTCTCGGGGGGGCAGGCCCTGTTCGGGGGTGGTGGGGGTCGCTCTCGTGCTGGGGAGCGTCGTCAGGGGGAGGGACTCGGTGTGGCCGGGGGTCGGTCTCTCGCCGGGTGCGGTGACCGCTTCCGCCGTCGGCGCTGGGCTCATGGGCGCCGCGGCGACGGATGGGGCCAGCGGAAGAACGAGAGCGGCCGCGCAAGTTACACCGATCGAGGAAGCAAGGAATCCACGCATGCCCCTGATGTTGGACATAGTCATACATATCTGTCCATCGGGGACTTGACGGGGCGTCGCGCGATGCTCGGCCGAATCGGTGGTGGGCACGGGGGGTGCGGGGGGTGCCGCGCGCGTACGCTAACGCGGGTGAATGCCACCGATCGCACCCCTGCCGACCTGCTGCGTTCCGCGCTTGCCGCGGACCCCGGGCGTCCCCTGGTGACCTTCTACGACGATGCCACCGGGGAACGCGTCGAATTGTCCGTGGCCACCTTCGCCAATTGGGTGGCCAAGACCGCGAATCTCCTCCAGGGGGATCTGGGGGCCGGGCCCGGGGACCGGGTGGCGCTGCTGCTGCCCGCGCACTGGCAGACGGCGGTGTGGCTGCTGGCCTGTTCGTCCGTGGGGGCCGTCGCGGATGTGGGCGGCGCGGATGTGGCCGCGGCCGACGTCGTGGTGAGCGGTCCGGACACGCTGGACGCGGCGCGGAGCTGCGGCGGGGAGCGGATCGCCCTGGCGCTACGGCCGCTGGGCGGGCGTTTCCCGCAGGCGCCGGCCGGGTTCGCGGATTACGCGGTGGAGGTGCCGGGGCAGGGGGACCGGTTCGTGCCGTTCTCCGCGGTGGACCCCGAGGGGGCGGCGCTGATCGTCGCCGGACGGGAGTTCAGCGGGGCGGAGGTCGTGGAGCGGGCGCGGGACGAGGCGACGGGGCTGGGGCTGACCGGGCCGGGGTCCCGGATCCTGTCGGGGCTGGGGTACGACACGTGGGAGGGGCTGAACGCCGGGCTGTACGGCGCGCTGGCCACCGGCGGGTCGGTGGTGCTGTGCCGGAACCTGGCGGAGCTGAACGAGGAGGCCCTGGCCCAGCGGATCGAGAGCGAACGGGTCACCGCCGTGGCCCGGTGACCTCCGCGCAGTGAGTTCCCCGGAGTCGGGCCCCTCCCCCGTTCGGCCCATCACCGCTCACCCCCCTCCCGCCGTCCCCGTCATGGTCGTAAGGGACACCAAGGAGATTTCGGGCCGCACGCCATGAGGGATGGACGTAGACGTGACCGAAAACGGAGGCGAGGCCTCGGGGTGGGGAGCCCGGGCCAGCGGGACGGGGCTCATACGCCGGCGTCGGCGGTGGGTCCGCAGGACGTCGCTCGGCGTGGGTGTCGTGGCGCTGGCGGCGCTGGGCGCCGGATGGGCGGTCTACGCGAAGCTCGACGGGAACATCACCCCGGACGAGGCCGCCGCCGCCGAGCTCGCCCGCTACGAGAACGAGCGGCCCAGTTCCCTGGTCAAGGGCGCACGGAACATCCTGGTGATCGGGTCCGACACCCGCTCCGGTGGCGATAACCGGCGGTACGGGCGGGACTCGGGCACCGAGCGGTCCGACACCACCATCCTGCTGCATCTGTCCGCCGGCCGGCGCAGCGCCACCGCCGTGTCACTGCCCCGGGACCTGATGGTCGACGTGCCGTCCTGTCTGCGGCCGGGCGGCGAGCGCACCGAGCCCGTGTTCGCCATGTTCAACTACGCCTATGAGATGGGCGGCTCGGCGTGCAGCATCCGTACGGTCGAGAAACTCACCGGCGTGCGGATCGACCACCACATGGTCGTGGACTTCCGGGGGTTCAAGAAGATGGTCGACGCGGTGGGCGGCGTCGAGGTCTGCCTGAAGCACCCCATCAACGACAAGGCGGCCAAGCTGCGGCTTCCCGCCGGGCGGGTGGACCTCGACGGGGAGCAGGCTCTCGGGTACGTACGGGCCCGCAAATCCCTGGGGAACGGCAGTGACACCGACCGCATGGAGCGTCAGCAGCGCTTTCTCGGGGCCCTCGTCAACAAGGTGCAGAGCAATGACGTACTGCTGAACCCGGCTCGGCTGTATCCCGTTCTCGATGCCGCCACGTCCTCGCTGACCACCGATCCGGCGCTGGCCAGCTTGCGGGGTTTGTACCAACTCGTCCGGGGTGCGCGCGACATCCCCACCGAACGTGTGCAATTTCTGACCGTTCCCCGGGAGTCGTACGTCTACAACGTCAATCGCGACCAGCTCGTGGAGCCCGAAGCGGAAAGACTGTTCGAGCGGCTACGGAACGACACGCCCGTCGAAGTCAGCCAAAAGGGTCGTCCGGGAGCGAGCGAAGCGGACGCCCGCGACCGGCGCGCTCCCTCTCGCGCCTCCTCCCCCGCCCCCACCTTCCGGGGAAACACCGCCGCCCAGGACGGTTGCGGGTAAAGGGCACGCCAAGGCGACGAACACCGGTTCACGGAAATGCTCCGTATTGACCGGTTGTAGGGGCGTGGAATTTGTCACCGTCGTCGCTCCACGTTGAACTGGGCGGATAGTGTGAGCGACCCGGTGCACCTGGCCACGCCGTTCCACCCTGGTACGTCATGGGGTCGCGCACTGTCTGACCGAGACCCGAGCGCCTTGGAGGGGGAAAGGCGCCGCGTGGCCCCGACGGAGGATTCGGAAAACCGTGGACGCGCAAGGCCGTGGGCGGGCGGAGAACATCGATCCCGCCGACCAGTGGGTGCTCAATCCGAACACCGGCGAATACGAATTGCGACTGGGCTCATCCGCAGCGCAGTCGGCCGTCGCCGCTCCCCGCAGATCCGCCACCCGGACCGCGGCGCCCGTGCGCGCACCGCGTCCGGGACGTGCGGTCCCGCCGCCGCGGCGGCGGCGCGGAGCGCCCGAGGAGCCCCTGCCCGGGCGCCGCGGACGGCGCCCCGGGAAGAAGCCGTCCAAGGCGAAGAAGTTCGTGCTGTGGACCGGCGGCAGCATGGCGTTCCTGCTGATCGCCACCGCCGGGGCCGGGTACCTCTACCTGGAGCACCTCAACGGCAACATCGACTCCGTCTCGGACGACGGCGCCGGCACCGGTGGCTTCAAGAAGGACGAGGCCATCAACATCCTGCTGATCGGCACCGACAAGCGCACCGGGTCCGGCAACGAGGGCTACGGCGACTCCGGCAGCGTCGGGCACGCCGACACCACGATCCTGCTGCATGTCTCCAAGGACCGGTCGAACGCCACCGCGCTGAGCATCCCCCGGGATCTGGTCGTCGACATCCCGGACTGCCCGACCACGCAGGAGGACGGGTCCACCAAGGTCATCCCCGGGTCGAGCGGCGTGCGCTTCAACACCAGCCTCGGGCAGGGCGGACGTACGCCCAGTTGCACCATGCGGACCGTCACCGAGCTGACCGGGATCACCCCGGACAACTTCATGGTGGCCGACTTCAACGCGGTCAAGACGCTCACCAGCGCGGTCGGCGGGGTCGAGGTGTGCCTGGCGAAGGACATCGACGACCCGGACTCGCATCTGAAGCTGTCCCAGGGCACGCACACCATCGAGGGCGAGCAGGCGCTGGCCTTCCTGCGCACCCGGCACTCCGTGGGCTTCGGCGGCGACCTGAGCCGGATCGGACTGCAACAGCAGTTCCTGAGCTCGCTGATGCGCAAGCTGAAGTCCAACGACACGCTCACCAGCCCGACGAAGATGGTGAAGCTGGCGGAGGCGGGCACCGAGGCGCTCACCGTCGACTCCCAGCTGGACAGCATCGGCAAGCTGAAGGACCTCGGCCTGGAGCTGGGCAAGCTCAACACCAAGAACCTGACGTTCACCACGGTCCCGGTGGTCGACAACCCGAACGAGGCGGTGAAGTCGACCGTCGTCGTCAACGAGACGACGGCTCCCGAGGTCTTCGACATGATCCGGAACGATGTGTCGTTCACCGAGGTCAAGGCGGAGAAGAAGAAGGAGGCGGCCGCCGTCGCCGCCCGTCTGAAGGGCACCAAGGCGGACCCCTCCGAGGTGCGCGTGCAGATCCTCAACGGCGGCGCGGAGACCGGCAGCGCCCAGGAGGTGCTGACCTGGCTGCAGACCGAGGAGGGCGTCACCAAGTCCGAGAACGCGGGCAACGCCGGTGCGGCACAGGCGAGGACGACGCTGGAGTACGCGCCCGAACAGGCCGATCAGGCACGGCGGTTGGCGGACCTGATGGGACTCGCCGGCTCCGCGATGAAGCCCGGCGAGAGCGTCACCAACGCCCAGGGGCTCCCCACCATGACGCTCACCCTGGGCAAGGACTTCAAGGGCGCGGGCGTTCCGCTCACCGGATCGCCGTCGGGAAAGACCCCCGAAGGCGTGGACAAGTCCACCGCGGATCAGGTCCAGTGCGCCAAGTGACCCCGGGTGACCGGTCAGTTCACCGATCGGTCAGGGAAATGGAACGAATTGACCGCTTGTAGGGATGCCTCATTCGGTTGTACGCACGTGGAATTTCTCACCGACGTCGCTCGACGCCGAAGTGTGCGGATAGTGTGAGCGATCCGGTGCATCGGGCCCCGCGGCGACGTTCCGCGCGGCGCCTTCCCGACGGAGGATTCGGACAACCGTGGACGCAGCCCGTGGGCGGTCGGAGAACATCGACCCCGCAGACCAATGGGTACTCAATCCGAACACCGGCGAATACGAACTGCGACTGAGCACTTCCGCACCGCAGTCACCCCGCTCCCCCGTCCCCGGCCCACGCGGCCGCTCCGCGCCCCGGCCGGACGGCACCACCGCGCGGCCGACACAGGCGCCTGGCCGCAGGGTGCCGCCGCCGCGCAGACGCGGGACCGAGCCCGAGGAGCCGCCGGGGCGGCGCGGGCGCAGGCCCGGCAGGTCGAAGACGAAGCGGGCGATGCTGTGGACCGGCGGCTCGATGGCGTTCGTGCTGGTGGCGGTCGCCACCGGCGGCTATCTCTACCTCAAGCACCTCGAGGGCAACGTCGACACGATCGACATCGGTGACGCGGGCGCGAGCAACTTCAGGAAGGACGAGGCCTTCGACATCCTGATCCTCGGTACGGACAAGCGCACCGGTGCGGGCAACGAGGGCTACGGCGACAAGGGCAGTACCGGACACGCCGACACCACGATCCTGCTGCATGTCGCCAAGGACCGGTCGAACGCCACCGCGCTCAGCATCCCCCGCGATCTGATCGTCGACATCCCCGACTGCGAGACGACGCTGGAGGACGGGTCCGAGGAGACGATCCCCGGGCTCCAGGGCGTCCGCTTCAACCGCTCGCTCGGCGAGAGCGGCCGGGACCCCGGCTGCAGCATGCGCACGGTCGAGGAGTTCAGCGGCATCGAGGTCGATCACTTCATGATGGCCGACTTCAACGCCGTGAAGACGCTGACGACGGCCGTGGACGGGGTCGACATCTGTCTGGAGCGCGCCGTCGACGACGAGGACTCCAAGCTCAATCTGCCCGCGGGTGAATCGACGGTGGAGGGCGAGGAGGCGCTCGCCTTCCTGCGGACCCGCAAGAGCTTCGGCAACAGCGGTGACCTGGACCGGATCAAGGCGCAGCAGCAGTTCCTCGGCTCCCTGATGCGCAAGATGTCCTCCGGCGACACCCTCACCAGCCCGACCAAGCTGCTGAAGCTGGCCGAGGCCGCCACCGAGGCGCTGACGGTCGACGAGGCCATAGGCAGCGTGGGCACGCTCAAGGACATCGCCCTGGAGCTGAAGAAGGTACCGCCGAAGAACATCACCTTCGCCACCGTCCCGGTCAAGGACAACCCGGCCGAGGCGGTGAAGGCGACGGTCGTCCTCAACGAGGCGACGGCGCCCCAGGTCTTCGACATGATCAAGAACGACGTGTCGTTCACCGAGGTCAAGGCAGAGAAGAAGAAGGAAGCCGCCGCTGTGGCCGCCCGCCTGAAGGGCCCCAAGGCCGACGCCTCCGAGGTGCGGGTGCGCATCCTCAACGGCGGCGCGGCCTCCGGCAGCGCGCAGGCGCAGCTCGCCTGGCTCCAGACGCAGGCGGGCGTCGACAAGTCCGAGAACGCGGGCAACGCGGGCGTAGAACAGCCGAAGACGACTCTCGAGTACGCTCCTGACCAGGCAGATCAGGCTCGTCGGCTGGCGGACATCATGGGTCTGTCCGGGTCCGCGCTGAAGCCCGGCGAGAGCGAGCTCAACGCCCAGGGTCTGCCGACGATGACCTTGATCCTGGGCAAGGACTTCAAGGGAGCGGGCGTGCCGCTCGACTCCTCCTCGGTGAAGACGCCGGACGTGGAGAAGTCGACGGCGGACAAGGTCCAGTGCTCCGGTTGAGCCACTGAGGCGACCTGACGGGCCTGCCGAGCGTCTGACAGGACGTACGGCGGGCCCGTTCCATGGCGCAGGGGTGGGGCGGTTCGATCGGTATGGGTGGGGAGGACGGGGAAGTGACGCAGAGCAGTGTGCGCGAGGCCGCTCCGGGTGCCGCGGGGGGCGGCGCCCGGGTGGCCGACGGCGGGGAGGGCCGGGGCGGCCGCCGCAGAGCGCGGGAGGCGCGGGGGCGGCGGGCCGTGAAGTGGTCCGCGACCGTGCTCGCGGCGCTCATCGTCGGTACCGCCGGGGCCGGGTATCTCTACTACCGGCACCTGAACGGCAACATCAAGCACGACGACCTGAACCTGGGGGACAACAAGGTCGCCGAGCCGACGCCGAACGCCGCCGGGCAGACCCCGCTGAACATCCTGCTCATCGGCTCGGACGCGCGGGACACCAAGGAGAACCAGAAGCTCGGCGGCGCGCGGGAGACCTTCGGCACGCCGCCGCGCGCGGACGTGCAGATGCTGCTGCACCTGTCGGCCGACCGCACCAACATGTCGGTCATCAGCATGCCGCGCGACACCCTCGTCCGGATACCGAAGTGCACCGACCCGGACGACGACGAGGAGTACCCGGCGAGCAACGGCCGGGTGACGACGAACCTGAGCCTGCGCAACGGCGGCCCGGGCTGCACGGTGGCCACCTGGCAGGAGCTCACCGGCATCCACATCGACCACTTCATCATGGTCGACTTCGCGGGCGTGGTGTCGATGGCGGACGCCGTCGGCGGCGTCCCGGTGTGCGTGGACGCCAACATCCACTCGCGCGACAGCGAGGGCCACGGGTCCGGGCTGAAGCTGGAGGAGGGCACCCACCCGATCAAGGGCGAGCAGGCCCTGCAGTGGCTGCGCACCCGTTACGGCTTCGAGGACGGCAGCGACCTCGCCCGGGCCAAGGCCCAGCACATGTACATGAGCTCGATGGTCCGGCAGCTGCGCGAGAACGCCACCCTCAGCAGCCCGCTGAAGCTGCGCAGGCTGGCCGAGGAGGCCACCGACGCGCTCACGGTCGACCCCGGTCTCGACGACGTGAAGAAGCTCTTCGAGCTCAGCAACGAGCTGCGGAAGGTGAAGCCGGAGCGCATCACCATGGCCACGATGCCGAACCGGTACGTGGGCGCGCAGGTGGAGCCCACCGAGGACGCCGAGCAGCTGTTCCGGCTGGTGCGCGAGGACATCGCACTGGACGGCAAGGGCAAGAAGAAGGCGAAGACCGAGGAGAAGCTCTCGGACGACCCGGCCGCGCCCGACGGCGAGATCGCCGTGCAGGTCCAGAACGGCACCGGCAGCGACACCCTGGGCGCGGTCGGCGGGCGTGCGAACACGGTGACCGGGCTGCTCCAGGAGGAGGGCTTCACGCAGGCGGTCGCCGATCAGTCGAAGCTCCTGAGCGAGGACCGTACGCTCGTCCGCTACCCGAGCGCGGAGCTGGAGGGCGACGCCCAGCGGGTCGCCAAGTCCCTGGGAATTCCGCTGAGTTCGGTGAAGCGCTCCACGGAGGTCACGGGGGTGACGCTCGTCGTGGGCGGCGACTGGCGCGAGGGTACGGCGTACAAGGCGCCCGAGAGGGACGACAAGATGCCCGACGCCGACAAGGCCCTCAACGGCGCCGACGAAGGGGCTTGTATGCACGTGAACCCGGCCTTCACGTTCTAGGCCGGGTTCAGCTGGCTGCCGTGCTCAGTTGCTGGTGCTGAGCACGGCGGGGCGCCGGGAGGCGATGACCTTGCGGGCCAGGGAGCGCGGGCTGGTCAGGAAGCCCCAGCCCCAGGACATGTGCATGGTGGCGAGGGCCACCGGGATCTGCAGCCGCGCCTTCAGCGGCAGCCCCTTGCCCGCCGGGATCGACCCGAGGACGATCGCCGCGAGATAGCCGCCGGGGATCACGAAGCCGAGCGGGTGCAGCGCGGCGCCCACGACCAGCCCGGCCGCGATGGCGCACACCGCGGCCGGCGGGGCGAGGTAGCGCAGGTTGATGGAGCCCTCGTGGTAGCGGGCGACGACGTGCCGCCAGCGGCCGTAGTCCTTGTACTGCTTGGCGAGTGCCTTCACGCTCGGCCTCGGGCGGTACGAGACCTTCAGTTCGGGCGAGAACCAGATCAGCCCGCCGGCCTCGCGGATCCGGAAGTTCAGCTCCCAGTCCTGGGCGCGGATGAACTCCTCGTTGTACCCGCCCTGCTGCTCCAGGGCCTCGCGGCGGAAGACGCCGAGGTAGACGGTCTCGGCCGCCTGGGCCTCGCCGCCGGTGTGGAAGGCGGCGTTGCCGACCCCGATCCGCGAGGTCATCGCGGCGGCGACCGCGTGCTCCCAGTCGTTCTCGCCCTCGGCGTGCATGATGCCGCCGACGTTCTGCGCGCCGGTCTCCGCCAGGAGCCGGACGGCGGTCTCGATGTAGCCCGGCGAGAGCATGCCGTGGCCGTCGACGCGGACGACGATCGGATGGCGGGAGGCCTTGATCGCGGCGTTGAGGGCGGCGGGCGTACGGCCGGTCGGGTTCGGGACGGTGTGGACGCGAGGGTCCTCCCGGACGAGCTGGGCGGCGATCTCGTCCGTGCGGTCCGTGGACGGACCGAGGGCGATCACGACCTCCATCTCGCCGGCGTACTCCTGCGCGAGGATCGCTTGGACGGCTCCGCGCAGATGCCGCTCCTCGTTGAGGACGGGCATGATCACGGACACGGCGGGGAGCTGCACGTCGGGCATGGCGTTCATAGGGGCCTCACGTTACCGCGAACGGGGGACACCGGTGCGCCCCGCCCGGGGCGGTGCACCGGGCCGCAGATCGTATGGGCCTACGGTGCTCACGGATCCCACGTCCCCGCTGTACGGCCTTCGCGGAGGTGTCGCCGTGCCCGCATCCCCCGCAACCCGTTCTCCCCGTCCTCCCCGGCGCCGGCCGCCGCAGCCGCCCGCCCGGCGCGGGAAACCGCGCTGGGCCATGCGGGCGGTGACCACGCTGTCCGTGGTGGTGCTGGCGTCCGCCGGGATCGGGCACGCGGTGATGACCAGCCTGGACGCGGACATCGCGCGGGTGGACCCCTTCAAGGACATGAAGAACCGGCCGCAGGCCGGGCACGGGATGAACGTGCTGCTGGTCGGCACCGACGGACGGGACCGGATCTCCGAGGCGCAGCGGCGCAAGTACCGGCTCGGCGGGGCGCCCTGCCACTGCACCGACACGATCATGATCGTGCACATCTCGGCGGACCGGGAGCGGGCGAGTGTGGTGAGCCTGCCGCGGGACTCGTACGCGATGACGCCGGCGCATGTCGACGCGACGACCGGGGAGCGTCATCACGGGCATCCGCTGAAGCTGAACGCCGCGTACGCGGAGGGCGGGCCGCAGCTGACGGTGCGCACGGTCGAGGCGATGACCCGGGTGAAGATCGACCACTATCTGGAGGTCGACTTCACCAGCTTCATGAAGACGGTCGATGTGCTCGGCGGGGTGAAGGTGTGCACGGCCGAGCCGCTGAAGGACTCCTACACCGGACTGGACCTGCCGGCCGGCACTCATGCGCTGACCGGCGGGGAGGCGCTGCAGTACGTCCGCGCCCGGCATGTCGACGGGGCGTCGGACCTCGGGCGGATGCAGCGGCAGCAGCGCTTCCTGGCGGCGCTGGTGGAACGGGCGACGTCGTCGGGGATCTTGCTGAACCCGATGAAGTTCCGGGATGTGACGCGGGCCGTGCTCGGGTCGGTGCGCGCCGACAAGGGCTTCGGGACGAATGAGCTGCTGGCCCTGGGGCGGGCGATGCGGAACTTCTCGCCCTCGTCGTCGGAGTTCACCACCGTGCCGATCGGGCAGATGGGGTACGAGGTGAAGGGCGTCGGATCGACGCTGAAGTGGGACCCCGCGAAGTCGTCCCGGCTGTTCGCGGCCCTGCGCGAGGACAAGCCGCTCACCGAGCACCGGCAGCGGAGCGAGGCGCTGATGGTGGACGTGGCCCCGCAGCAGATCCAGGTGCAGGTGGAGAACGGGACGGCGACGGAGGGGCTGGGCAAGCGGGTGGACTCGGCGCTGGCGGCCACGGGGTTCCGGACGAGCCGGGCGCCGGTGAACGCGGCGCAGCGGACGGTGAAGCGGACGGTGGTGGCCTACGACCCGGGCTGGGACCGCTCGGCGAAGTCGCTGGCGGCGGCCCTGCCCGGCAGTGAACTGCGGGCGGTGAAGGGGCTCGGACCGACGCTGAAGGTGATCGCCGGGGCGGACTTCGAGCGGGTACGGAAGGTGCGGGCGGTGGACCCGGCGCAGGGCGAGTCCGGGGTGGTGCGGGGCGACGAGGTGGTCTGCAAGTGACCTGCCGGTCGGGGGGTGGTCCACAGGCGACTCCCCGGCCGGCAAGTCTCCGCAAGTGGCCTCCCGGCCGGGGGGCTCCGCAAGTGGCCTCCCGGCCGGCGGGCTCCGCAAGTGACTCCCGGCCGACGGGCTCCGCAAGTGACTCCCGGCCGCCGCGGGGCGAGGAGGTCAGTCTCAATGACCGCCACCGGGGTCGAGGAAGTCGGTCCCGATGACCGCCACCGGGGGCGAGGAAATCGGTCCCGATGACCGCCACCGCGGATCAAGGAGATCAGCCCTCGAATGCCCACCGCCGCGGGGCTAAGCCGTCACTTCTCGATGTCCGCCGCCGCGGGGCGGAGACGTCAGTCCCCATGTCCGCCGCCGCGGGGGCGGAGACGTCAGTCCTCGATGCCCTCCGCCGCCCTCTTCTCGCGGAGGTCCATGATGGCCCTGCGCCGGGCCAGGCGGTGGGTGCGGCGGATCTGGGCCTCCTGGTAGCGGCGCTTGTCCCGCTCCGATTCCGGGACCACCGGGGGAACCCGGCGCGGCTTGCCGTCGGCGTCCACCGCCGCGAAGACCAGGTACGCCGAGCCGACCTGGGTGGGCGGGGCGGATTCGTTCCAGCGCTCCGCGAGGACCCGTACGCCCACTTCCATCGACGTCTTGCCCGTCCAGTTGACCTGCGCCTTCACATGGACCAGGTCGCCCACCCGGACCGGCTCCAGGAACGCCATCTCGTCCATGGACGCCGTCACCGCGGGCCCTCCGCTGTGCCGGCCGGCGACGGCGCCCGCGGCGTCGTCGACCAGCTTCATGATCACCCCGCCGTGCACGGTGCCCAGGAGGTTGGTGTCGCTGTGGGTCATGATGTGGCTCAGCGTGGTGCGCGACGCGGACGTCGGCTTGCCCGGGATATCCGGAGCGTCCGATTCCGCGGTGGAGACCTGGTCTGTCATGGCCTCCACCTTATGCCGAGCGGCAGAACGCGGACTTTGTGTTGGGTTCGCAACAGCCGGGCCCCTATTTTCCACCGACCCTGTCAGTCACACAGCCGTTCCCTGCACACTGGGGCGCATGAACAACTGGCCCGAGGGATGGTCCGACGAGAACCGCGGCAGCGGCGGCTACGGACACGGCAGTGCAAGCGCACGGCCGGATGGCGCGCGCGTCATGCGGCAGGTCCGCCGCGGCTCGGCGGCACCGTCCGGCGGGGGCCAGGCGGCACCGCCGTACGGCGTGCCGTCCCAGCCGTCGTACGTCGACGGCCAGGGCCATGACGGCTACGACAGCGGCTACAACACCGGACAGGTCTACGGCTCGCCCCCCGGCGGCGGGGGCGGTGGCGGCATGCGCGAGCCCCGGCCCGCGCCGGACTGGCGGCGCCGGTTCAAGTGGACCGCGATCACCGTCGTCACCGTGCTCGTGGTCACCACCGTCGGCACCTACTTCTGGGCCGACTCCAAGCTCAACCGCGAGGTGGACCTGTCCAAGGTGATCGACCGGCCGGAGGCGGGCGAGGGCACGAACTACCTGATCGTCGGCTCCGACAGCCGCGCGGGCATGTCCGCCGAGGAGAAGAAGAAGCTGCACACCGGGTCCGCCGAGGGCAAGCGCACGGACTCGATGATGATCCTGCACACCGGCAGCAACGGCGCGACGCTGATCTCGCTGCCGCGTGACTCGGCCGTGGAGATCCCCACCTTCGTGGGCTCGGAGTCCGGCAAGACCTACCCCGGCACGGGCCGGCACGTGAAGCTGAACGCCGCCTACGCGGAGGACGGCCCCGAGCTGCTGGTGCGGACGGTGGAGTTCAACACCGGCCTGCACATCGACCACTACGTCGAGATCGGCTTCGCGGGCTTCGCCAACATCGTGGACGCGGTCGGCGGCGTGGAGATGGACATCCCCAAGGGCGGCATCAAGGACTCCAAGTCCGGGGCCGACCTGGAGGAGGGCAAGCAGACCCTGAACGGCGAGGAGGCGCTCGCCTTCGTCCGCACCCGGTACGCGCTGGCCGGCTCCGACCTGGACCGCACCAAGAACCAGCAGAAGTTCCTCGCGGCCCTCGCCAACCAGGCCGCGACCCCGGGCACCGTGCTGAACCCCTTCAAGCTGTACCCGACGATGAGTGCCGGTCTGGACACCCTGATCGTCGACAAGGACATGGGCCTGTTCGACCTGGCGTCGATGTTCTGGGCGATGAAGGGCGTCACCGGCGGCGAGGGCACGTCGATGAACATGCCGATCTCCGGCTCCTCGGGCGGCAGCCTCGTCTGGGACAAGGCGAAGGTGAAGACCCTGGTGGAGCAGTTGAACAACGACGAGAAGGTCACCGTCTCCGGGAACTGAGACCACCGCTCACACAGCGAGGCCCCCGGCGGCTCACGCGCACCGGGGGCCGACCTCCTTGTACTTAGGGCAGGTTGCGCGCCATGACGATGCGCTGGACCTGGTTCGTGCCCTCGTAAATCTGGGTGATCTTGGCGTCGCGCATCATGCGCTCGACCGGGTAGTCCCGGGTGTAGCCGTAGCCGCCGAGGAGCTGGACGGCGTCCGTGCTGACCTCCATCGCCACGTCCGAGGCGAAGCACTTGGCGGCCGCGCCCAGGTAGGTGAGGTCGGCGTCGCCGCGCTCGGAGGCGGCGGCGGCCTGGTAGGTCAGGGCGCGGGCGGCCGAGATCTTCATGGCCATGTCGGCGAGCATGAACTGGATGCCCTGGAAGTCGGCGATCGGCTTGCCGAACTGCTTGCGCTCCTGGACGTAGCCCTTGGCGTAGTCGAGGGCGCCCTGGGCGATGCCGAGGGCCTGCGCGGCGATCGTGATGCGGGTGTGGTCCAGGGTCTTCATCGCGGTCGCGAAGCCCGTGCCCTCCTCGCCGATCATGCGGTCGGCGGGGATGCGGACGTTGTCGAGGTAGACCTCGCGGGTCGGGGAGCCCTTGATGCCGAGCTTCTTCTCCGGGGCGCCGAAGGAGACGCCCTCGTCCGACTTCTCGACGACGAAGGCGCTGATGCCCTTGGAGCGCTTCGACGGGTCGGTCACCGCCATCACCGTGTAGAACTCGGAGACGCCGGCGTTGGTGATCCAGCGCTTCACGCCGTTGAGGACGTAGCTGTCGCCGTCGCGGACCGCCTTGGTCTTCATGCCGGCCGCGTCGGATCCGGCGTCCGGCTCGGAGAGGCAGTACGAGAACATGCCCTCGCCCTTGGCGAGCGGCGCCATGTACTTCTTCTTCAGGTCCTCGGAGCCGGAGAGGATCACCGGGAGCGAGCCCAGCTTGTTCACCGCCGGGATCAGCGAGGAGGACGCGCAGACGCGGGCCACCTCCTCGATCACGATGACCGTGGCGAGCGCGTCGGCGCCGGCACCGCCGTACTCCTCGGGCACGTGCACGGCGTGCAGGTCGTTCGCGACGAGCGCGTCGTGGGCCTCCTGCGGGAAGCGGGCTTCCTCGTCCACCGCGGCGGCGTACGGCGAGATCTTCGCCTCGGCCAGGGAGCGGATGGCGTCGCGGAGCATGTCGTGCTCCTCGGACGGGCGGTACAGGTCGAAGTCAGCCGATCCGGCCAAGGTCTCTCACGCTCCAAAGACGCTGTGATGCTGGCGCTAATTACCGTTAAGTAACCCCAATTTTAGGGGTCCGCCCCCGCGGGTGTTACGTGAGCTTGGCGACAGGGGGAAAAGTGCCCGGTGGGGAGAGGTCCCACGCCCCGACTATGCTCGGGCGCGCACCGCCGCCGTACCAGTCAAGGGAGTCCCCATGGCCCTCAAGATCACCGTGATCGGCACCGGCTACCTGGGCGCCACCCACGCCGCAGCCATGGCCGAGCTCGGTTTCGAGGTCCTGGGTCTCGATGTCGTGCCCGAGAAGATCGAGAAGCTCCAGCGCGGCGAGGTCCCGATGTTCGAGCCGGGCCTCGAGGAGCTGCTGCGCAAGCACGTGGCCGGGATCGAGGGCTCCAGCGGGCGGCTGCGGTTCACCATGGACTGGGCGGAGATCGGCGCGTTCGGCGATGTGCACTTCGTGTGTGTGAACACTCCGCAGCGGCACGGCGAGTACGCGTGCGACATGAGTTACGTCGACGCCGCCTTCGCCTCGCTCGCCCCGCACCTCAAGGGCTCGGCGCTGGTCGTCGGCAAGTCGACGGTGCCGGTGGGTTCCGCGGACCGGCTCGCCGCCTACCTCGCCGAGCACGCGCCGGCCGGTCCGGACGCTGAGCTGGCCTGGAACCCGGAGTTCCTGCGCGAGGGCTTCGCCGTCAGCGACACCCTGCACCCGGACCGGATCGTGGTCGGCGTGCGCAGCGAGCGGGCCGAGAAGCTGCTGCGCGAGGTGTATGCGACGCCGGTCGCCGACGGCTCCCCCTTCGTCGTCACCGACTTCCCGACCGCCGAGCTGGTGAAGACCTCGGCGAACTCCTTCCTGGCCACGAAGATCTCCTTCATCAACGCGATGGCGGAGATGTGCGAGGCGTCCGGCGGCGATGTCGCCAAGCTCGCCGAGGCCATCGGGCACGACGACCGGATCGGCAGGAAGTTCCTGCGGGCCGGGATCGGCTTCGGCGGCGGCTGTCTACCGAAGGACATCCGGGCGTTCATGGCGCGCGCCGGTGAGCTGGGCGCCGACCAGGCGCTGACCTTCCTGCGCGAGATCGACTCGATCAACATGCGCCAGCGCGGCCAGATGGTGGACCTGACCCGGCAGGCGCTGGGCGGCGGGTCCTTCCTCGGCAAGCGGGTCGCGGTGCTCGGCGCGACCTTCAAGCCGGACTCCGACGACGTACGGGACTCGCCCGCACTCAACGTGGCGGGGCAGATCCACCTCCAGGGCGGCCAGGTCACGGTCTACGACCCCAAGGGCATGACCAACGCCCGCAGCCTCTTCCCCACCCTCGGCTACGCCGACTCCGCGGTGGAGGCGGTGCGCGGCGCCGATGTCGTGCTGCATCTGACGGAGTGGCGCGAGTTCCGCGAGCTGGATCCGGCGGCGCTGGGCGAGGTGGCGGCGGCCCGGGTCATCCTGGACGGCCGCAACGCCCTGGACCCGACGGTGTGGCGGGCGGCCGGCTGGACCTACCGGGCGATGGGCCGCCCGACCGCCTAGGCGCTCTCCGCCCGTTCCTGGGCGGCCATCACCTCGTCGCCGTGGGCGAAGGCCCAGGCACCGAACGCCTCGATGGCGGGGAGCAGGGTGCGGCCGAGGTCGGTGAGGCCGTACTCGACGTGCGGCGGGGAGCCGGGACGGGCCCGGCGGTGGACCAGGCCGTTGAACTCCAGTCGGCGCAGGGTCTCGGTGAGCACCTTGGGGCTGATGCCCCCGATGCGCTCGCGCAGCGCGCCCGGCCGCTCGGGGCCCTGACGGAGCGCCCAGATCACCACGGCGTTCCAGGTCTGGGCGAGCAGGTCGAAGGCGAGGCGGGCCCGGCAGTCGGCGAGAAAGCTGTGGTCGGCGGTCACTTACCGAATGGTGCCTGAGCGGCTGCCTAATGTCCTTGCCCGGGCGACGACTCGGGAGGACATATGAGGATCGGGATCATCGGCGCGGGCGCCATGGCCGAAGGACTCGGGGGGCAGTGGGCGCGGGCCGGGCACGACGTCCTGGTGGGCGGACGGGACGAGGGCCGTACGACGGCGCTCGCGGCCCGGATCGGCGCCCGCGCGGGACGTCCGGGTGAGGCCGCCCGCCGGGACGTGGTGCTGGCGGCGGTGCCGTACGCGGCGGCGGTCCCCGTGGTGTCGGCGCTGGCCGGCGACCTCGCGGGCCGGACGCTGGTCGACTGCACCAACCCGGTGGGTCCCGGCTTCCGGCTGCTGACCGCGGGCGGGCCCTCGGCCGCCGAGCGGATCGCCGCCGCGGCGCCCGGAGCGCACGTCGTCAAGGCGTTCAACCTCTGCCACGAGAGCGTCTGGCGGCTGACCCCGCCCGTCTTCGACGGCCGCCCCCTCGCCGTCCCGCTCTGCGGCGACGAGGGGGCGGCCCTGGAGTCCGTACGGCGCCTGGTCCGCGACCTCGGCTGTGAGCCCGTGCACGGCGGCGGCCTGGACCGGGCGGCCCTGCTGGAGGCGACGGCGGCCTTCCTGATCGGGCTGTGGGTCGGCGAGGGAGCGGACGCCCAGGCCATCGCACCGCCCCTGCGGTACGCCGGAATCTAACCGCCGGAGGTCGGGCGACGCCGCTTCGGCCGAGGCTCAGTCGGCCGAAACGGCGTCTGTCCGCATTCTGCCGCACCTGAGGGCCCAGAGGCCCAGGAGTACTCAACGGGCCCTCCTGTCACGCTACTTGGCGCGGTACCGGCGCATCTTCGCCCGTGCCCCGCACACCTGCATCGAGCACCAGCGGCCGCGTCCGGCGGGGCTGCGGTCGTAGTACGCCCAGTGGCAGTCGGCGGCCTCGCAGGCCTTCAGGCGGGTCCAGGTGCCCGCCACCAGGGACTCCGCTACGGCCGCGGCGACCCGGGAGACCAGGGAGTGGGCGTCCGGGGGCGTGAGGGTGGCCGAGCCGTCGCCGGTGTCCACCGTCAGCCGGAGCGGGGCCCGGGAGAGCAGGTCCGTCAGAGGGGTCACCGCGCGGTGCGGGGGGTGCCCGGCGTGGGCCAGGAGGGTCGCCCGCAGCGACTCGCGCAGCTCCCGGGCGGCCGGCACCTCGTCCTCCCGCAGCCCCAGGCCCGCCCGGCCGTCCGGCGTGTCCAGCGCGTCGGCCCCCGACTCCAGGTCCAGCGTGTTGACCAGGGCCTGGACCAGTTCCAGACCTCCGGGGGCGGGCGAGCGCGTATTCATGGTTGCGACGTTACCTCCAATGGGGCAGCATGCAGTAACGGCGTTACCGCATACGCGCCTTTGCCAGTAACCACGAGATCGCGGAGGAAGTCATGGCTCTCGCCACCCTGGACGTCGTCGTCCTGGACTGTCCCGACCCGCACGCCCTCGCCGAGTTCTACGCCGGTGTCCTCGGCGGCACCATCGAGGAGCAGGGCGAGTGGGTGGACCTCAAGCTGCCCGGCGGGCAGCAGCTCGCCTTCCAGGCCGCCCCCGGCTTCGTACCGCCGCAGTGGCCGCGCGCCGACCTGAACTCCCAGCAGCTCCATCTCGACCTCAAGGTGGAGGACCTGGACACCGCCGAGAAGGGCGTCCTGGAGCTCGGCGCCAAGCCGCTGGACGCGGAGGACCGCAGCCGGACCTTCCGGGTTTACGCGGATCCGGCGGGGCACCCGTTCTGCCTCTGCGCCGGATGACATCTGCGTGTCCGCTGAGACAGGAGGGCCTCCCGTGACACCCGTGGCACGTTTCCGTTCCGTCGTCATCGACTGTCCCGACCCGCACACGCTCGCGGACTTCTATGCCCGGATCGGCGGCGGCACGCCCCGGGCGGAGGACGACGACTGGGTCGTCCTCCAGGTCCCGGGCGGGCCCCGGCTCGCCTTCCAGCGGGCGCTCGGCCACACCCCGCCGGAGTGGCCGCGGGCCGACGGCAACTCCCAGCAGTTCCACGTCGACTTCGACGCCGGGAGCACCTGGGAAGAGGTGGACGCGGCCGAGGAGACGGTGCTGGCGCTGGGCGCGCGGGTGCTGGACCGGGAGGACTTCGAGAAGAAGGACTTCCGGGTGTACGCCGACCCGGCCGGGCATCCGTTCTGCCTGTGCCGGATCCCGGCGGGGCAGTAGCTAGGCGTCCAGTTCCGCGATCTGTGCCGTCGACGGGTCGCGGCGCTGCTGGGCCGATCGGGCGGCGGATTCGGCGGTGCGCAGGACGCGCTGGACGTTGGCCCAGGTGAGCAGGGCCAGGTCGGTTTGCGTCCAGCCCCTGCGGAGCAGCTCGGCGACGAGGTGCGGGTAGCAGGAGGCGTCGGCGAGGTCCTGCGGATGGGCGGTGCCGGCGTCGTACGTGCCGGACAGGCCCACGCACTCCGGGCCCGCGACCGCGCGGACATGGTCGAGGTGGTCGGCGACGTCCCGGACCGAGGGGCCGGTCTGCTCGGCGGTCAGCGGCACCATGCACAGCCCTTTCGCGGCGCCCAGTTCCGTGAGCAGGTCGTCGGGGAGGTTGGCCGGGTGCGGACGCAGTGCGCGGGCCGCGGAGCGGGTGCACAGCACCGGTGCCTTGGAGGAGGCCAGCACGCGGTGGAGGGTCTCCTCGGAGGCGCCGGAGAGGTCGGCGAGGACGCCGAGCCGGTTCATCTCGCGGATCACCTCCTCGCCGAAGCGCGTCAGCCCGGCGTCGCTGGCCCAGGAGGTGCCGGTCAGCGTGAGCACGCGCAGCCCCAGGCTGTGCAGCACCCGCAGGATGGCCAGGGAGTCGTCGAGCGCGGCGGCCGTGGCGGGGCCGAGCAGCACCGCCGCGCGCCCGCAGTTGTGGGCGTCGATGACCTGGCCGGCGGTGCGGGCGAGCCGTAGTCCTTCGGGGTGGGCGGCGATCACCGTGCGCACCAGGTCCAGCTGCTCCAGGGTCGCGGCGACGGCCCGGTCCGCGGCCAGCCCCTCCGGGAGGTGCAGCGAGCAGAACAGCGCCGCGACATGGCCCTGCCGCAGCCGCGGCACATCGGTGTCGACGGCGCTCTCGCCGTCCTCCAGGTCGTACCAGGGCAGATGGCGCAGCGCCCAGGGCAGCCCGCTGTAGCCGTCGGCGACGGGGTGCGCGGCGAGCAGGGCGTGGGCGCGCTCCAGGGGCCCGGCGTCCGGATCGTCGTCGAGCGGGAGGGGCGGCTCGTCCGGGAAGGGGTCGGCCAGGGGCAGATCGTCGAGCGCGCCTGCCTCGGCGGCGGTGTGCAGGTCGTCCTGGAGATCGGCCATGGCGGGCTCCGTACGTGCGAGGCGATCGCTGTACGGCCACCGTCGCACGCGGCACGGGCCCCTTCCTGGTGAACGGGGCGTTCGGGGGTCCGCCGGTCCAGCGACCCGGGCCCGGGTCTTCCCATCCACCGGTTCAACCACCCTGGCCCGGGCTTCGGATCCCCCCTTCCCCCCTGGGCAGCCACGATCACCTCGTCCAGCGCCCCCCGGGACCGCACCAGACCAGCAATCACCGGCCGATCCGCCCCCGCTCCCCGCCCAGATCCCCCACCCGCCGGACCCGGACACTCGGGGATCCGCCAGTCAGCACCCCCCCAAAGCCGCTCACCCCACCCGGACCCTGCAGTCCCCCACTCCAACCCCGCGCAGCCGCGATCACCCCGTCCAGCACCCCCAGGACCGCACCAGACCGGCGATCACCGGCCGATCCGCCCCCGCTCCCCGCCCAGATCCCCCACCCGCCGGACCCGGACGCTCGGGGATTCGCCAGTCAGCGCCGCCCCGACCCGCCGCTCACCCCACCCGGACCTCGGAGTCCCCCGCTGCAACCCCCTGCGCAGCCGCGATCACCTCGTCCAGGGTCTCCCGGGAGCGCACCAGATCCGCGATCATCCGGTCGATCCGCTCCCGCTCCTCCGTCAGGTCGTGCACCAGCTTGGGCGTGGCCACGGCCGAGGGGCCGCCGTCGGTGTCGCGCATGCAGGGCAGCAGCTGGGCGATCCGGCTGCTGTGCAGTCCGGCCGCGAACAGCTCCTGGATCCGGATGACCCGGTCGACGGCCGCCTCCGGATAGTCGCGGTGCCCGCCGGGCGTGCGGTCGGCCCGCAGCAGCCCCTGGGTCTCGTAGTAGCGCAACGACCGCTCGCTCACCCCGGTGCGCCGGGCCAGTTCACCGATCCGCATGCTCACCTCACCTTGAACCTGACACGGATGTCAGGTTCTACGGTACGGGCATGACGAACTTCCTGGAACCCGCAGCCCTTGGCCGACTCCCCCTCGCCAACCGTCTGGTGATGGCGCCCATGACCCGCAACCGGGCCGCCGACGACGGCACCCCGACCGACCTGATGGCCGAGTACTACGCCCAGCGCGCCACCGCCGGCCTGATCATCGCCGAGGCCGCCACCCCGAACGCGGTCGGCCGGACGTACCCGAACATCACCGCGATCCACACCCCCGGGCACGTGGCGGGCTGGCGGCGCGTCACCGACGCCGTGCGGGAGGCCGGCGGGCGGATGTTCCTGCAGATCCAGCACGGCGGCCGGATCGGCCACCCGGCGACCAGCGGCCACACCCCGCTCGCGCCCTCCCCCGTCCCGCTCCCGGACACGATCTTCACCCCGGACGGGCACCGGCCGACCGTCGTCCCGAGGGAGATGACGGCCGACGACATCCGCGCCACGGTCGCCGACTTCGCCACCGCCGCCCGCCGGGCGGTCGAGGCGGGCTTCGAGGGCGTCGAGGTGCACTCAGCGAACGGCTATCTGCTGCACCAGTTCCTCGCCGCCAACACCAACCGCCGCACGGACGCCTACGGCGAGGACCGCACCCGGTTCACGGTGGAGGTCGTGGCGGCGGTGGCGGCCGCGATCGGCCCGGAGCGGGTGGGCGTACGCCTCTCACCCGGCCTCACCGTCAACGGCATCGAGGAGGGCGACACCGAGCGGCTCTACCCGGCGCTCGTCGCGGCCCTGCGCCCCCTCGGCCTGGCCTATCTGCACCTCGTCCACGCCGACCCCGAGGCGCCCCTGTTCCGGCGGATCCGCGCCTCCTGGCCGGGCACCCTCATCGCCAACCCGGTGCTGCCGGAGCTCACCACGCGGGCCGTGGACACCGCCGCCCGGCGGCTGCTGGACGCCGGGGCCGACCTGGTCGCGCTCGGGCGCCCCTTCCTCGCCAACCCGGACCTGATGACCCGGCTGCGGCTCGGGGCGCCGCTGAACGAGATCCGCGACCGGTACCTCATGTACGTGGGCGGGGCGACCGGCTACACCGACTACCCCGCCCTCGACGCTCAGGCGTCCAGCGCCTCGATGGTGGCGTGGGAGGGCGCGCGCGTCGCCTGAAGCTCCCGCGCCACGTCCTCGGCCGCGCCCAGCACCCGTACGGAATTGCGCCAGGTCAGCTTGGCCAGGTCGGCGGTGGACCAGCCGCGGTCGATCAGCTCCGCGAGCAGGTTCGGGTAGCCGGAGACATCGCTCAGGCCGTCCGGGGTGAAGGGCGTGCCGTCGTAGTCGCCGCCGATGCCGAGGTGGTCGATGCCCGCGACCTCGCGCATGTGGTCGAGGTGGTCCGCCACCGTCGCGACCGTGGCGACGGGACGCGGATGGCGCTCCTCGAAGGCGCGGTGCACCTGCATCGCCTCGGCGGTGCCGGAGAGGTGGTGGAAGCCGTGCTCGCGCAGGTTCTCGTCCGCCGCGGCCGTCCAGTCGACCGCCGCCTGCAGCACGAACTTCGGCACGAACGTGACCATGGCCACCCCGCCGTTGGCGGGCAGCCGCTCCAGGACGTCGTCCGGGATGTTGCGGGGGTGGTCGCACACCGCCCGCGCCGAGGAGTGCGAGAAGATCACCGGCGCCGAGGTGGCGTCCAGCGCGTCCCGCATCGTCGTGGCGGCCACGTGGGAGAGGTCGACGAGCATGCCCTCGCGGTTCATCTCCCGTACGACCTCGCGGCCGAAGGCCGACAGGCCGCCGACGCCTGGCTCGTCGGTCGCGGAGTCCGCCCAGTCCACGTTGTCGTTGTGGGTGAGCGTCAGATAGCGCACGCCGAGGGCGTACAGGCCGCGCAGGGTGCCGAGGGAGTTGGCGATGGAGTGCCCGCCCTCCGCGCCCATCAGCGAGGCGATACGGCCCTCCCGCCGCGCCGCCTCCAGGTCGGCGGCGGTCAGCGCGGCCCGCAGGTCGGACGGGTACCGGTCGATCAGCCGCCGTACGCAGTCGATCTGCTCCAGCGTCGCGGTGACCGGATCCGGCAGGTCCGAGCGGACGTACACCGACCAGTACTGCGCCCCGACCCCGCCCGCGCGCAGGCGGCCGAGGTCGGTGTGGAGCCGGCCGCTCTGGTCGGCGGCGATGTCACGGGCGTCGAGGTCGTAGCGGACCTGCTCGCGCAGCGCCCAGGGCAGGTCGTTGTGCCCGTCCACCACGGGGAACTCCCGCAGCAGTTCCCGGGCCGCCGCCAGGGAGCCCACCGCCGTCACTTCCCGAAACCGAAGCCGTTGGACCCCTCGACCTTGGTGCGCAGGCGCTTGCCCTTCTCGGTGGCCTGGTCGTTCAGCTCCTGCTGGAACTCCCGCATCCGGCCGAGCAGTTCCTCGTCGTGGGCGGCGAGGATCCGGGCGGCGAGCAGACCGGCGTTGCGGGCACCGGCGACCGAGACGGTGGCGACGGGGACCCCGGCCGGCATCTGCACGATGGACAGCAGGCTGTCCATGCCGTCCAGGTACTTCAGCGGCACCGGCACGCCGATCACCGGCAGCGGGGTCACGGAGGCGAGCATGCCGGGCAGATGGGCGGCGCCGCCCGCCCCGGCGATGATCACCTTCAGGCCGCGGTCGGCGGCCTGCTCGCCGTACGCGACCATCTCGCGCGGCATGCGGTGGGCGGAGACGACATCGACCTCGTACTCGATCTCGAACTCGGCGAGCGCCTGCGCGGCGGCCTCCATGACCGGCCAGTCGCTGTCCGACCCCATGACGATGCCTACAACCGGGCTCATTCGGTGATCGTGCCTCTCAGATAGCCGGCAGCGTGACGGGCGCGCTCCAGCACGTCGTCCAGGTCGTCGCCGTAGGTGTTGACGTGGCCGACCTTGCGGCCGGGCTTCACGTCCTTGCCGTACATGTGGATCTTGAGCTGGGGGTCGCGGGCCATGCAGTGCAGATACGCGGAGTACATGTCCGGGTAGTCGCCGCCGAGGACGTTGACCATCACCGTCCAGCGGGCACGCGGACGCGGGTCGCCGAGAGGGAGGTCGAGGACCGCGCGGACGTGGTTGGCGAACTGGGACGTGATCGCGCCGTCCATCGACCAGTGGCCGGAGTTGTGCGGGCGCATCGCGAGTTCGTTGACGAGGATGCGGCCGTCGCGGGTCTGGAACAGCTCGACCGCGAGGTGGCCGACGACGCCCAGCTCCTTGGCGATGCTCAGCGCCATCTCCTCGGCCTTGAGCGCGAGGTTCTCGTCGAGGTCGGGAGCGGGCGCGATGACGGTGTCGCAGACGCCGTCCACCTGCCGCGACTCCACCACCGGGTAGGCGACGGCCTGGCCGTGCGGCGACCGTACGACGTTGGCGGCGAGCTCGCGGACGAAGTCGACCTTCTCCTCGGCGAGGACGGGGACGCCGGCCTTGAAGGGGGCCTCGGCCTCCGCCACGCTGTCGACCACCCACACACCCTTGCCGTCGTAGCCACCACGGACGGTCTTCAGGACGACCGGGAACCCGTCGCCCTCCGCCGCGAAGGCCGCCACGTCCTGCGGATCGGCGACGATGCGGTGCCGTGGGCACGGCACGCCGATCGCGTCCAGCTTCGCGCGCATCACCCCCTTGTCCTGGGCGTGCACCAGCGCGTCGGGGCCCGGGCGCACGGGGATGCCGTCCGCCTCCAGAGCCCTGAGGTGCTCGGTGGGTACATGTTCGTGATCGAAGGTGATCACATCGCACCCGCGCGCGAAGTCACGCAGCGTGTCCAGGTCGCGATAGTCGCCGAGGACGACTTCACTCACCACCTGGGCCGCGGAATCCTGCGGGGTGTCACTGAGGAGCTTGAACCTGATGCCCAGCGGGATGCCTGCCTCGTGTGTCATACGAGCGAGCTGGCCACCGCCGACCATGCCGACTACCGGGAACGTCACACCCCTAGGGTATCGGCCACTCCGGGGCGGCCGGATTCCGCACCTGTGTTCCGGCCCGCAGGCAATCGCGCGGAGGGGTGGTTAGCATGGCTTGGTTGACGAAACCGACCGACGGGGGCTTTCACTCCATGGGACGTGGTTCCTCCGAGCTGGTACGACGCTATGTGCACGAGGCCGTGAAGTTCGGCGCCGTGGGCGGCGCGGGGCTGCTCGTCAACCTCGGTGTCTTCAACCTGGTGCGGCACGTGACGGACCTGCCGGTCGTGCGGGCCAGTGTCATCGCGACGGTGGTGGCCATCGCCTTCAACTACGTGGGCTTCCGCTACTTCACCTACCGGGACCGCGACAAGACCGGCCGCACCAAGGAAATGACCCTGTTCCTGCTGTTCAGCGGGGTGGGCCTGGTCATCGAGAACGGCATCCTGTTCGTCGCCACCTACGGCTTCCACTGGGACAGCCCGCTGCAGAGCAACATCTTCAAGTTCGTCGGCATCGGCATCGCGACGCTCTTCCGCTTCTGGTCGTACCGCACCTGGGTGTTCCGCGCGCTGCCGGCCCGGGATGCGGTGGCGAGCGCGGAATCGTTCCTGGAGGCGGCGGCGCCGACCCCGCCGCCGGGCCCGCGCCAGGGCCGGGCCCCCCAGGCGGCGGGCCGGCGACCGTGACGCCTTAGCGGACCGTGGGTGTCGCGTCCCCCGTCGGCTGGGACGGGTTCCGCGACAGGAACAGGCCGAAGACCGGCGGGGACGCCTGCAGCATCTCCAGCCGGCCGCCGTCCGCTTCCGCCAGGTCCCTGGCGACCGCCAGGCCGATGCCCGTGGAGTTACGGCCGCTGATCGCGCGCTCGAAGATGCGGGCGCCGAGGTCCGCGGGGACGCCGGGGCCCTCGTCCGTCACCTCGATGACCGCCTGGTTGCCGGTGACGCGGGTGCGCAGGGCCACCGTGCCGCCCCCGTGCATCAGGGAGTTCTCGATCAGGGCCGCCAGCACCTGGGCCACCGCCCCCGGGGTGCCGACCGCGTGCAGGTGCTGCTTGCCCGAGCTCACGATCGCCCGGCCCGCGCTGCGGTACGCCGGGCGCCACTCCGCCAGCTGCTGCTGGATGACCTCGTCGAGGTCGAAGGTGACGGCGGAGCCGGTGCGCGGATCGCGGGAGTTCGTCAGGAGCCGTTCGACCACGTCCGTCAGGCGTTCCACCTGGGTCAGCGCGATCATGGCCTCCTCCTTCACCGTCTCCGGGTCGTCGGTGAGGGTGATCTCCTCCAGCCGCATCGACAGTGCCGTCAGGGGCGTGCGCAGCTGGTGCGAGGCGTCCGCGGCGAGCCGGCGTTCCGCCGTCAGCATGCGCGCGATCCGCTCGGCGCTCGCGTCCAGCACGTCCGCGACCCGGTCCAGCTCCTGGACGCCGTAGCGCTTGTGCCGGGGCCGCGGGTCGCCGGAGCCGAGGCGTTCGGCGGTCTCGGCGAGGTCGGTGAGCGGGGACGCGAGGCGGTTGGCCTGGCGCAGCGCGAGCAGCACCGCCGCGATGACCGCCAGCAGCGCCACCGCGCCGATGATCAGCAGCGTCCGCCCGACCTCCTTGGTGACGGCCGAGCGGGGCTCCCCGACGGTGACCGTCTCGCCCTCCTCGCCGAGGCGGGTGGCGCTGATGAGGTCGCCGGCCGGCTTGGTGCCGATCGTGATGGGCCGCTCGCCGGGCACCCGGATGACGGCGTACCGGTCCTTCGGGACCTGGTCGCGCAGCATGTCCGCGGTGACCGCCCCGGTCGCGAGGAGTCTGCTGTCCACGATGGACGCGAGCCGCACCGCCTCGGAGTCCACCCGCTCCTGGGCGGTGCTGCTGATGGTGCGGGTCTCCACGATGACGAGGGAGACCCCGAACACGGCGATCACCACGAGCACCACGGCGAGGGTGGACTGGATCAGACGGCGGCGCATGGACCCGTACTACCTACTCACTGTTCTCCGCTCGGTTCTCCACTCGGCGCTCAGCTCTTCTCGAAGCGGAAACCCACACCCCGCACGGTCGCGATGTAGCGGGGGTTCGCCGCGTCGTCGCCGAGCTTCTTGCGCAGCCAGGAGATGTGCATGTCGAGCGTCTTGGTGGACGACCACCACGTGGTGTCCCAGACCTCGCGCATCAGCTGGTCGCGCGTGACCACCCGGCCCGCGTCCCGGACCAGGACCCGCAGCAGGTCGAACTCCTTGGCCGTGAGCTGCAGCTCCTCCTCGCCCATCCAGGCGCGGTGCGACTCGACGTCGATCCGCACGCCGTGGGTCGCCGGCGGCTGCTGGGGCTCCGCGGCGCCGCGCCGCAGCAGCGCCCGGACCCGGGCGAGCAGCTCGGCGAGGCGGAAGGGCTTGGTGACGTAGTCGTCGGCGCCCGCGTCGAGCCCGACGACCGTGTCCACCTCGTCGGCGCGCGCGGTCAGGATGAGAATCGGGACGCTGTGGCCCTCGGCCCGCAGCCGGCGCGCCACCTCCAGGCCGTCCATGCCGGGCAGCCCGAGGTCCAGCACGACCAGGTCGACACCGCCCTGCATCCCGGCGTCGAGCGCCGAGGGTCCGTCCTCACGCACCTCGACCTCGTACCCTTCCCGGCGCAGTGCGCGGGCCAGCGGCTCCGAGATGGACGCGTCGTCCTCGGCGAGCAGTACACGGGTCATGAGCAGATGGTAGTCCGCCCATGACAAGAGCCGGGGCGTGATGGTCAGGAGTGATTCTCACCTCGCGCCTACCCGGCTCTTACCTTGGTCTGGACCAGTACGTCCGAGGTGCGATCCTGGTAATGACCTTCGAAAGGGCGTGCACGGTTCCGTCGACACCTGTGATCCGCGTCTCAAGTCCTTCCATTTCCGGCACTGTCCTGACGTATGGTGATTGAACGCCTGTAGCATCGCGGGGCCCTTGGGCGAGCATTCGTCGCTGAGGGTCTCTTCTGTGTGCGGGCTGGTTTCCACCAGCCCGAAGGAATGACCTGTGGCCGGGCCCCAAGGACGGGGCGTGGATCCCGGTGGTCGGCGTCCGTCGCTCCGTGACCCGGAGCGGACTCCCCTGGGCGTGGGGTGGACGGCCCGCCTCGCCGGTGCCGGCCGCCCCCCACCGGGCGCGCAACGCTCTCCCCGCGCGTCCCGACCAGCAAGGAACGACCATGGCGTCCAGCCTGACGAAGGACTCGGTCACCCCGGGCACCCCCGGTTCCGAGAAGACCTTCTTCGGCCACCCCCGCGGACTGGCCACTCTCTTCATGACCGAGATGTGGGAGCGGTTCTCCTACTACGGCATGAGGGCTCTGCTCCCGCTGTACCTCGTGGCGCCGGGTGGTCTCCACCTCGACGCGGCCACCGCCACCGCGATCTACTCCGTGTACGTGTCGCTCGTGTACCTGCTGGCCATGCCCGGCGGCTGGTTCGGCGACCGGGTCTGGGGTCCGCGCAAGACCGTCGCGGTCGCCGGTGCGGTGATCATGCTGGGCCACCTCACGCTGGCCCTGCCCTCCTCGGGCACCTTCTTCGCCGGTCTGGGCCTGGTCGCCATCGGCTCCGGTCTGCTCAAGGCCAACATCTCCACGATGGTCGGCCACCTCTACGACGGCCCGGACGACCCGCGCCGCGACGGTGGCTTCACCGTGTTCTACATGGGCATCAACCTGGGTGCCTTCGCCGCGCCGCTGATCATCGGCACCATCGGCGAGAGCGTGAACTGGCACCTGGGCTTCGCGCTCGCCGCGCTCGGCATGGCGCTCGGCCTCGCCCAGTTCCTGATCGGCAGCCGCCACCTCGCGGAGCGCTCCAGCGTCGTCCCGACGCCGCTGTCCGCCGCGGAGAAGTCCTCCACGCTGCGCAAGGCCGCGATCTGGGCCGGTATCGCCGTGGTCTTCTACGCCGTCGTCGGCTTCTCCGGCAGCTACACGCTGAACTGGATCCTGGTCCCGCTGACCCTCCTCGGCGTGATCATCCCGACGATGGTCCTGGTCCGCATAAAGCGCGACAAGGACCTGGACCGCACCGAGCAGAAGTCGATGTCCGCGTACATCTGGTTCTTCGTCGCCGCGGCCGTCTTCTGGATGATCTACGACCAGGGCGGCTCGACCCTGTCGATCTTCGCCAAGAATTCGGCCGAGAACAGCGTGCTCGGCTGGGAGTTCCCGGTCTCCTGGTACCAGTCGGTCAACCCGGTCCTGATCATGGCGCTGGCGCCGGTCTTCGCCTGGTTCTGGCTCGCGCTGAACCGGCGCGGCAAGGAGCCGAGCACGGTCGTGAAGTTCGCCTCGGGTCTGGTCCTGGTCGGCGCGTCCTTCTTCCTGTTCCTCGCCCCGCTGTCGATCGCCGGGGGCGGTCACAAGGCGGCCGCGATGTGGCTGGTGGCGATCTACTTCGTGCAGACCGTCGGTGAGCTGCTGGTGTCCCCGGTGGGTCTGTCGGTGACGACGAAGATGGCGCCGGCGAAGTACGCCTCGCAGATGATGGGCGTGTGGTTCCTCGCGGTCACCGCCGGTGACGCCACGACGGGGCTGCTGTCCATCGCAGGGGTCGACCTGAACAAGACGGGCGTCGTCGCTCTGGAGGCGACCCTCGCGGTCGCCGCCGGTGTGGCGGTGTGGATGTACCGCAAGAGGGTCAAGGAGCTCATGGGCGGCGTGCACTGACGGTGCCCGCGGCGCTCGGGGCCGCCGCGACCCAGCTGGGTCGCGGCGGCCCCTTTGCTTTGCCCCCTTCAGGTACGGGGACCGGTGGGGGACATCGCGTGCCTGGCCTGCCGGCGCGGTTTCAGCCCCGGCAGGCGCAGCCCGTGGCGGCGGCGGTGCGGGCGGGGCCGTAGCCGGTCCACGGCGGCCATACCGGCGCGGAACAGCGCGGCCGGCACGACCAGGCAGACCAGGACCCAGAACAGGGTCACACCCCAGGGGCGGCCCACGTCCCAGGGCTGTTCGGCCATGACCTTGCCGCCGTACTTCAGCGAGACGGTGTAGCCGCCGTGCGCCCCGGCGGCCAGTTCCACGGGCAGCTCGACGCGCGCCTTGCCGCCGGGGCGGATCGTGCCGCGCCACCGCTGCTCCTGCCACTCCGGGGCGAACACTCCGCGGGAGGTGCCGACTTGGAAGACCGGGTCCCGCACGGCCGAGGTGCCGACATTGCCGACCGTGAACACGAGCGTGCGGGAGGGCGCGGCGCCGAACCAGGTCAGCAGGGAGCCGGAGCCGTCGAGGCGGGTGTCGGTGAGGACGGCGAGGCGTCCGCCGGACGCGTCCGCGGGCAGTGGTTCGACCGCGTGCCCGGCCACTTGGAAGGCGGCGTCGGCCTCGGCCCGCGCGCCCTCGACCGTGGCGACGTGCACCACGCACGGACACGGCACCGGCGGCTCGGCCACCGGCACCTTCCGGCTGAACCGGCCCTCGGCGTCGGTCGTCACGGCCCGGCCATCCGCGTTAGCACAGGAATCGGTGCCCCCGGTCACCCCCGTCGAGGGCGCCGACTGCCCGCAGATCAGGATCATCAGCAGCGCCCGGGGCCGCCAGCCCTCCCCGGTGACGGTGACCGAACCCCCGGTGCCCGCCTGGGAGTCGGAGAGTCCCACGGTGGGTGGATCAGCGGCCGAGACGGGCACCGCCGACAGCACCAGCAGCAGGACGAGCAGCGCCGGGATCCGCACCTTGCCGTTCACCGCACCTCTCCCGTCAACTCGGTGTCCGCACAGGGCGGTTCGGCCACACCCTCGCTACGGCGCCGGTGACGTCGTACGAGGAAGAGGGCTGCGGTCGCCACCCCGCGTGCCAGGGCGCCACCACCGGCGGGAGCAGCGGGGCGGGGGTCAGGACCCGGGCAGTCGGCGACATGGGCGGCTCCAGGCGATACGAGGGGTTCAGCGCCGCACCGTCACACAGTCGTACGAGGACTTCAGCGCCGTACCGTCCGGTGGCGCCGGGTCAGCCACAGGGCGCCCGCCGCGCCCGTGAGGAGCACGGTGCCGCCGAGGGTGCCGAGGGCGACGGCCGAGTCCTCGGGGCCGGTCTGCGGGAGTTCGGAGCCGGAGCCGTTCTCCGGGGAGCCGTTCTCCGGGGAGCCGGTGTCGGCACCGCCGCCCGCCGCCGTCACGTCGAGCGTCAGCGCGGGGCCGGGGCCGTTCGACGGGGTGCACGTGGTCGTCGTGCCGAGCGCCTCGATGGTGAGCACCCCCGGGGTGAAGGTGACCTCGCCGGACTTCTTCGGCGTGTAGGTGCCGGTCAGGTCGCTGATCTTGATGGGGGTGTTGGCCGGAACGGCCTCCTGGTTCGCCGGTCCCGTCACCCTCACGGTGCCGCTCTCGGCGCCGCCCAGCTCGATGGTGGCGCTGGGGTTCATCGCCCCCTTGCCCAGCTCGACCGGGCTGGAGGAGACTCCCTTCCGCCAGGACATGGTGATCTTGTAGCCGTCGCCGCTCTCGGCGCTCTTGATGTCGATGGGCGAGACGGCGCTCTTGTCACCGATCGGCGTCTTGCACTGGTAGTTGACGTCGACGACCTCGGCCCGGGCGGCGGGGGCGGCCATCAGCACCGCCGAGCCGGCCAGGGCCGCGGCGGACGCGAGTGCGGCGCTTCGTTTCCGGTACGACACGGTATCCCGCTCCCTCTCGATTCCTGACGGCACATCAGATCGGCCGTCAA
Source organism: Streptomyces sp. NPDC002779 (assembly GCF_042888685.1). Classification (NCBI taxonomy): domain Bacteria; kingdom Bacillati; phylum Actinomycetota; class Actinomycetes; order Kitasatosporales; family Streptomycetaceae; genus Streptomyces; species Streptomyces sp. NPDC002779. Next base: position 459,045 of record NZ_JBIAQC010000006.1, on the reverse strand, counting down.
GGTACGCCCGGGGCCGAGAGGAGGGAAGACACGATGCGCGCCGGAGTTGTGACGATCCGGCGCGCACGGAAGAAGGATGCGGTGGAGGCGATGGCCAGCGGATAACCCGGGGTAACGCCTAGGCGGGAGCTCCCAGCTCCGCCCAGACCGTCTTGCCGGTGGCTCCCGGGGCCCGTACGACCCCCCAGTCCAGGCAGAGCCGCTGCACGATGAACATGCCGTGGCCGCCGGGACGGCTGGCGCGGTGCGGGGTGCGGGGCGCCGGCTGGCCCGCGCCCCCGTCGGAGACCTCCAGCCGGATGACCTTGTTGTCGCAGCTGATCCGGAGCTGTTCCGGCCCCTCGGCATGCAGGCAGGCGTTGGTGACCAGCTCGGAGACGACCAGCAGCACATCCTCCGCCGCGGCCCGCTGGTCGGCCCCGTCGGCCGGCAGCCAGCCCCACGCGTACAGCGCCTGCCGGGTGAAGTCACGGGCGAGCGGCACGACTCCGCTCTGCCCGACGAGGTCGAGGCTGCGGACCTGCGGGCCCGTCACCGGTTCGGACGGCACGGGCGCGCCCCCGTCGGACGCCCCGGAAGCGCCGCTGGGCTCGGGGCCGCGGTCGCCCGGCGAGTAGGGCCGGGTGGTGCTCATCAGCGCTTCACCTCACCGATTCACCAGTTCACGTTGGAAGGAGTCACTCACTGCAGAGGTCCGCTCGACGACTACCCGCGCCGCCATGACGGCGACATGTCCAGGGTGTCTCCTGCCCGAGCAGACCGGCGAAACACCCCTGTATTCGGTACGAATCACGTGACGTCCGGAGAGTGGCGTTCCACAAGAGGCGGCGGGTGCGGCGCGAGGGGGCGCCATCACCGTCAGCCGGCCTCGTCGGTCAGCGCGGCTTCGAGGCTGTCGTGGAGGGTGAAAACCGCCTCCGCCCCGGTGATCTCGAACACTCTGGCGACCACCGGCTGCATCGCCGCGAGATGGACGCCACCCCCGGCGGCCTCCGCCTTGAGACGGGCACCGAGCAGCACATTGAGTCCTGTCGAGTCACAGAAGTCCAGCCGCGCACAGTCGACGACCAACCTGCTGAAACCCTTCGCGAGGCACTCCTCGAGTGGCTCACGCAACAAATCGGCGGTGTGGTGATCCAACTCACCTACGGGGGTCACGACGGCACTGGAGCCCTCTTCCCGCACCTCCACCAGAAGTCGGCCAGACTGTGCGCTGCCGACTGTCCCGCGGTCCATGCCGTGTCTCACTCCCGACGTCCTGGCTGCTGACTGACGCCCTCGAACATTACGCCTTCCGCGCGCCCACCGACACCCGAACATCCACCCGTAAACGGACATTTCACAACAGAACGCACTTGCGATGTCCTCAGGAAACCGGGTAGGGCTAGTAGAGACACGAAAACCGACACGGCCGGCTTTGGAGGCGCCGCACACCGCAGTGCACGCATTGGCATCGGCAGCCATATGCCGAGAACGATGGAGGACATCATGTCACCCCGGCTCGACGCATCGCATACCCCCGCAGCGACGTCGGCTTCCCCCACGGAACATCTGAAACCCATCGAGCAGGACGACCTACTCGCCGGTCTGCCGGAGATACCCCCGTACGACGAGGTGGGGCCGGTGGACGCACGGGCCCTGTCCAAGACCCTCTTCCAGCGCCTGGAGTCGCTGGAGGAAGGGACCCACGAGTACGCGTACGTCCGCAACACGCTCGTCGAACTCAACCTCGCGCTGGTCAAGTTCGCCGCCTCCCGCTTCCGCTCCCGCAGCGAGCCCATGGAGGACATCATCCAGGTCGGCACCATCGGCCTGATCAAGGCGATCGACCGTTTCGAGCTCAGCCGTGGAGTCGAGTTCCCCACTTTCGCGATGCCTACCATCGTGGGTGAGATCAAGCGCTTCTTCCGGGACACCTCCTGGTCCGTGCGGGTGCCGCGCAGACTCCAGGAACTCCGGCTCGACCTGGCCAAGGCGGGCGACGAACTCGCCCAGAAGCTCGACCGCGCCCCGACGGTGGCCGAGCTCGCCGAGCGCCTGGGTCTGACCAAGGAAGAGGTCGTCGAGGGCATGGCGGCGTCGAACGCGTACACCGCCTCCTCGCTGGACGCCCAGCCGGAGGAGGACGACTCCGAGGGCGCGCTCGCCGACCGCATCGGCTACGAGGACCACGGGCTCGAAGGCATCGAGTACATCGAGTCGCTGAAGCCGCTGATCGCCGGACTCCCGTCCCGGGACCGCACGATCCTGTCCCTGCGGTTCGTCGCGGGCATGACCCAGTCGGAGATCGGTGAGGAGCTCGGCATCTCGCAGATGCACGTCTCCCGGCTGCTGGCCCGGACGCTGGTGAAACTGCGCAAGGGGCTGACGGTCGAGGAGTGACGGCCGTCCTCGTGCCGTACCTGCCGAGGGCCCGGTTCCCATGGGAACGGGGCCCCTCGGCTTTTCTGCTGCCTGCCCGCTGTTCCGAGGTACGCCTGCGGGTGGTTCAGAGGGCGCGTACGCCCTTGTGCCACACGCCGGTGACCAGGGGCACGCCCGGCCGGTAGGCCAGGTGCACATGGCTCGGGGCGTCGAGGAGGACGAGGTCGGCGCGGGCGCCCGGCGTGATGCGGCCGACGTCCGTGCGGCGCAGGGCCGCGGCACCGCCCGCCGTGGCCGACCAGACCGCCTCGTCCGGCGTCATCCCCATGTCCCGTACCGCCAGCGCGATGCAGAAGGGCACCGACGAGGTGAAGGACGAGCCAGGGTTGCAGTCGGTGGACAGGGCGACGGTGACGCCCGCGTCGAGGAGGCGGCGGGCGTCCGGCCACTCGGCGCGGGTGGAGAACTCGGCGCCGGGGAGCAGGGTGGCGACGGTGTTCCCGCCGGCCAGCGCCTCCACGTCGGCGTCGGTGAGGTGGGTGCAGTGGTCGGCGCTGGCCGCGTCGAGCTCCACGGCGAGCTGGACGCCGGGGCCGTAGGAGAGCTGGTTGGCGTGGATGCGGGGGTGCAGGCCCCTGGCCTTGCCGGCGGTGAGGATCGCGCGGGCCTGGTCCCCGTCGAAGGCGCCCTTCTCGCAGAAGACGTCGATCCAACGGGCGTACGGCGCACAGGCGTCGAGCATCTCGCCGGTGACGAGGGCGACATAGCCGGCCGGGTCGTCGGCGTAGTCGGGGGAGACGATGTGGGCGCCGAGGTAGGTGACCTCCTCGGTGTGGGCGGCGGCGATGCGCAGGGCGCGGGACTCGTCCTCGGTGGTCAGGCCGTACCCCGACTTGGTCTCGAACGTGGTCGTGCCCTGGCGGAGGGCCTCGGCGAGATAGCGGGTGAGGTTGTGCTCCAGCTCCTCGTCCGAGGCGGCGCGGGTGGCGGCGACGGTGGTGCGGATGCCGCCGGCCGTGTAACCGCGGCCTGACATGCGCGCGTTGAACTCCTGCGTGCGGTCGCCCGCGAAGACCAGGTGGGAGTGGGAGTCCACGAAGCCCGGGAGGACGGCCCGGCCCCCGGCGTCGACCCGGTTGTCAGTGGCGGGTGCTTTGCTTGATTCACCGGTCCACGCGATGCGGTCGCCGTCGATGACGACAGCCGCGTCCTGGATCAGGCCGAGGGGGGACCTTCCCCCACTCTCGAATTTGCTCGAGCGGGGGGACCCCCATCCGAGGGAGGGGTCGTTGGTGACCAGCGTGGCGATGTTGGTGATGACAGTGCTGCTCATGGCGTCCTCGTGGGTGGACATGGCGTCCTGGTGGGTGGTCGTCAGGCGCGGAGGGCTTCGACGGCCCGCGCGAGGGCTTGCGGCACATCCGGTACGAGGGCGTGGGCGCCGTCTCGTACGACGTGCCGCCCGCCCACGATCGTGTGCCGTACGTCCGCTGCCGTCGCGGCGAATACGGCTGTCTCGGCTCCCAGCGCGGGCGGCGGCCCCGCTGTCCTGACCGAGTCCAGCGCGACCGTCGTCAGGTCGGCGAGGGAGCCGGTCCCGATCGCGCCGGCCTCGTCCCAGCCGAGCGCCGCGTGGCCGTCCGCGGAGGCGGCCCGGAGCAGGGCGGCGGCGGTCCAGTGGCCGCGGGTGCGGGTGCGCAGGCGCTCGTTGAGCTCCATCGCGCGTGCCTCTTCGAGCAGGTCGATGACGGCGTGGCTGTCGGAGCCGAGGCTGAGCGGGGAGCCCTGGCGCTGCAGGGCGGCCGCCGGCCCGATGCCGTCGGCGAGGTCCCGCTCGGTCGTCGGGCACATGCAGGTGCCGGTGCCGCTGCCGCCGATGAGGGCGATGTCCTCGTCCGTCAGGTGCGTGTTGTGGACTGCGGTGGTGCGGGGCCCGAGGACGCCGTGCTCGGCGAGGAGCTGGGTGGGGGTGCAGCCGTGGGCGGCGCGGCAGGCGTCGTTCTCGGCGGTCTGCTCGGACAGGTGCACATGCAGCGGGGCCCGCCGCTCCTCGGCCCACCGGCCCACGGTCGCCAACTGGTCGGCGGGTACGGCCCGTACGGAGTGGACGGCCGCCCCGATCCGCGCGTGATCCCGTTGCTTGAGAACTGAACAGCGTTCGGCCCAGGCGTCCGCGCTGCCGTCGGAGAAGCGGAGCTGGTGGGCGTCGGGCGGCTGCCCGAAGCCGGAGGAGAGGTAGGCGGTGTCGAGGAGGGTGATCCGGATACCGGCGTCGGCGGCGGCCGCGATGAGGGCCTCGCCCATGGCGTTGGGGTCGGCGTACGGGGTGCCGCCGGGGGCGTGGTGGAGGTAGTGGAACTCGCCGACGGAGGTCACCCCGGCCAGCGCCATCTCGGCGTACACGGCCCAGGCGAGGGCGTGGTAGCTGTCGGGGGTGAGCCGGTCGGCCGTCGCGTACATGACCTCGCGCCAGGTCCAGAAGGTGCCGGAGCCGACCTGGACGGTGCCGCGCAGGGCGCGGTGGAAGGCGTGCGAGTGGGCGTTCGCCAGCCCGGGGAGGGTGAGACCGCGGAGGATCTCGGCGCCGGGCGGCGGGGTTTCGGTTCCCTGGCGGACGGCGGTGATCCGCCCGTCGCCGATGTCGATCGCGACGCCGGGCTCGACATGGGTGCCGAGCCAGGCGTGCTCCAGCCAGTACGTCCGTGTCACGTGCGGGCCAGTCCTTCCAGTACGTCGGCGAGGGCGAGCACCCCGGTCACGCAGTCGTCCTCGGCCGCGAACTCGGCCGGGGAGTGCGAGACGCCGGTGGGGTTGCGCACGAACAGCATGGCGGTCGGGACGGTCCCGGACAGGATTCCGGCGTCGTGTCCGGCGCCGGTGCCGAGGACGGGCACGGTGAGGCCGGTGTCCGTGCCCAGGATGCGGGCGAGTTCGTCGCGCAGGGCGTGGTCGAACTCGACGACGGGCGTGAAGGACTCCCGCACGACGTCGAGGGCGATGCCGTGGGCGTCGGCGTACTCACGGGCGGCCTTCTCGATGCCGCCCACGACGGTGTCGAGGGTGGTCTGGTCCTCGGCGCGGGAGTCCAGCCAGCCGCGCACGAGGGAGGGGATGGCGTTGACGCCGTTCGGCTCGACCGAGATCTTGCCGAAGGTGGCGACGGCGCCGGCGAGTTCGGCCTCCCGGCGGGCGGCGAGCACGGTCTCGGCGTACGACAGCATGGGGTCGCGCCGGTCCGCCAGCCGGGTGGTGCCGGCGTGGTTGGCCTCGCCCCGGAAGTCGAACCGCCACCGCCCGTGCGGCCAGATGGCGCTAGCGACGCCGACCGGGTCCCCGGTCAGGTCGAGCGCCCGGCCTTGCTCGACATGGAGCTCGACGAAGGCCCCGATCCGGGCCAGCCGCTCGGGGTCGGGCCCGATGGCGTCGGGGTCGTACCCGGCGGCCTCCATGGCCCGCGGGAGGGTGACGCCGTCGCCGTCGGTGAGCCGGTGGGCCTGGGCGGCGGTGAGCTGTCCGGAGGCCAGCCTGGATCCGACACAGGCCAGCCCGAAGCGGGCGCCCTCCTCGTCCCCGAAGTTGACGACGGCGAGCGGCTTGCCCAGGTGCGCGTCGCGGCGGCGGAGTTCGTCCAGGGCGGCGAAGGCGGAGACCACGCCGAGGGGGCCGTCGAAGGCCCCGCCGTCGGGCACGGAGTCGAGGTGCGAGCCGGTGACCACGGCGTCCCCGGCGGCGGGATCCCCGAGCCAGGCCCACTGGTTGCCGTTCCGGTCGACCTCGTAGGTCAGGTGCCGGGCTTCGGCCTGGGCCCGGAACCAGGCCCGGCATTCGGTGTCGGCCCCGGTCCAGGCGTAGCGGCGATAGCCGCGGGAGTCGGGGTGCCGGCCGATGGGGAGCAGCTCGCGCCACATGGAGTGGAAGGAGCTGCCGCCCGGTACGGTCTGTCCGCTCACGCCGGGTCACCTTCGCGCATCGGGACCCGCACGCCCCGCTCGTCCGCCACGGACTCGGCGATGTCGTAGCCCGCGTCCACGTGCCGGATGACGCCCATGCCGGGGTCGTTGGTCAGTACCCGCCGGATCTTCTCCCCGCCCAGCTTCGTGCCGTCGGCGACCGTCACCTGGCCTGCGTGGATGGAGCGGCCCATGCCGACGCCGCCGCCGTGGTGGAGGGAGACCCAGGACGCGCCCGAGGCCACGTTGACCATCGCGTTGAGCAGGGGCCAGTCGGCGATCGCGTCGGAGCCGTCGAGCATGGCCTCGGTCTCGCGGTACGGGGAGGCGACGGAACCGCAGTCGAGGTGGTCCCGGCCGATGGCGAGCGGCGCCGCCAGCTCGCCGCTCGCGACCATGTCGTTGAACCGCTCACCGGCCTTGTCCCGCTCGCCGTAGCCGAGCCAGCAGATGCGCGCGGGCAGGCCCTGGAAGTGGACGCGCTCACCGGCCATCTTGATCCAGCGGGCGAGGGACTCGTTCTCGGGGAAGAGGTCCAGGATCGCCTTGTCGGTCTTGGCGATGTCGGCCGGGTCACCGGAGAGCGCGGCCCAGCGGAAGGGGCCCTTGCCCTCGCAGAACAGCGGCCGGATGTAGGCGGGTACGAAGCCGGGGAAGGCGAACGCCCGGTCGTACCCGGCGAGCCGGGCCTCGCCGCGGATGGAGTTGCCGTAGTCGAAGACCTCCGCGCCGGCGTCCATGAAGCCGACCATCGCCTCGACGTGCCGTGCCATGGACTCCCGCGCGCGGGTGGTGAAACCGGCCGGGTCCTTGGCGGCGTAGGAGGCCATGTCGTCGAAGTCGACACCGGCGGGCAGGTAGGCCAGCGGGTCGTGGGCCGAGGTCTGGTCGGTGACGATGTCGACGGGGGCGCCCTCGGCGAGCATGCGCGGCAGCAGCTCCGCGGCGTTGCCGAGCAGGCCGATGGAGAGCGGGCGGCGGGCGTCCCGGGCCTCGACGGCGAGCTGGAGGGCGTGCTCCAGGGAGTCGGCGCGGACGTCGAGGTAGCGGTGCTCGATGCGGCGCTCGATGGCGCGCGGGTCGCAGTCGACGCAGATCGCGACGCCGTCGTTCATGGTGACGGCGAGCGGCTGGGCGCCGCCCATGCCGCCGAGTCCCGCGGTGAGGGTGATCGTCCCGGCGAGGGTGCCGCCGAACTTCTTCGCGGCGACGGCGGCGAAGGTCTCGTAGGTGCCCTGGAGGATGCCCTGGGTGCCGATGTAGATCCAGGAGCCGGCGGTCATCTGGCCGTACATGGTCAGACCGAGCTGCTCCAGGCGGCGGAACTCCTCCCAGTTGGCCCAGTCGCCGACCAGGTTCGAGTTGGCGATGAGGACGCGCGGGGCCCACTCGTGGGTCTGCATCACGCCGACCGGGCGGCCGGACTGCACGAGCATCGTCTCGTCCTGCTTCAGCCCCCGCAGCGTGCGCACCATCGCGTCGAAGGAGCGCCAGTCGCGGGCCGCCTTGCCGGTGCCGCCGTAGACGACGAGCTTGTCGGGGTGCTCGGCGACCTCGGGGTCGAGGTTGTTCTGCAGCATCCGCAGGGCGGCTTCCTGCTGCCATCCCAGGGCGCTCAGTTCCGTACCGCGCGGCGCTCGTACGGGGCGGGGTCCTGACATGGTCTGCCTCCTAGCGGGTGGTGCCGGCGGATTGTCGGTGCCGGATGCCGGATTGGCGGCGCCGGATTGTCGGTGCCTGATTTTGGTTCGCTATTCACATCCTGGCGTCATGAATAGAGCTAGTCAATACGTCCGTGCGCCAGCGCGGCCGCGCCGCGGATGTTTGTCTGGATACGTGGTCACGGGGAACGACACGACGGGGGACGCGGTGGACGAGGTCAGGGACGGGCGCACGGGCGACGACGAGCGGGCGGCGCGCCGGGACGAGGCGGTGCGGGCCGCCGTGGAGCAGGGGCTGCTGGGGCCGGACGCCCCCATCGTGGGCCTGCTGGACGTCACCGGCATCCGGGAGGCGGCGGCCGGGCTGCGGGCGGCGTTCGACGCGGTCACCGCGCCCGGCACCCCGGTGCTGCACGCCTTCGCGGTCAAGGCGACCCCGCTGGTGCCGGTGCTGCGGCTGCTGCACGAGGCCGGAATCGGCGCCGAGGTGGCGAGTCCGGGCGAGCTGGCGCTGGCGCGCGCGGCCGGGCTGCCACCGGAGCGCACGGTGCTGGACTCGCCCGCGAAGACACCGGCCGAGCTGCGGGAGGCGCTGGCGCTCGGGATCGCCGTCAACGCCGACAATCCGCAGGAGCTGGACCGTATCGACGCCCTGATGAGGTCCGCGCCGAGCAGTTCCCCGCTCGGGATCCGGGTCAATCCGCAGGTGGGCGCCGGGGCCATCGAGGCGCTGTCGACGGCGACCGCGACCTCGAAGTTCGGGGTGGCGCTGCGCGACGAGGGGGCGCGGGAGTGGGTGGTGCGGGCGTATCGGGAACGCCCGTGGCTGACCCGGCTGCACGCGCACACCGGGTCCCAGGGCGTGCCGCTGTCGCTGATGGCGCGGGGTGTGGCGGAGACGTACCAGCTGGCCGAGGAGATCAACGACTGGATCGGGCGGCGGCAGATCGACACGATCGACATCGGCGGCGGGCTGCCGGTGAACTTCGCCTCGGACCTGACGACCCCGACGTACGCGCAGTACGCGCGGCTGCTGAGCGAGGCGGTGCCGGGGCTGTTCGACGGGCGGTACGGGCTGGTGACCGAGTTCGGGCGGTCGCTGCTGGCCAAGCACGGGACGGTGCTGGCGCGGGTGGAGTACACCAAGAGCGCGGGCGGGCGGCCGGTCGCCGTGACGCACGCGGGCGTGCAGGTGGCGACGCGGACGGTGTACGCGCCGGGGGCGTGGCCGCTCAGGATCGCCGGGTACGACGCGAAGGGGCGGCCGAAGGCGGGCGCCGAGGTGATCCAGGACGTGGCCGGTCCCGCCTGCTTCGCCGGGGATCTGCTGGCCGAGGCGCGGGCGCTGCCGCGGCTGGAGCAGGGGGACCTGGTGGCGGCGCTGGACACGGGCGCGTACTACTTCGCGCACCACTACGCCTACAACTCCCTGGCCCGGCCCGGGGTGTACGGCTTCGCGCCGGACGGGGCCGGGGGCGTGGCCTTCGCGACGGTGCGGGAGCCGCAGAGCATCGACGCGATCGTGGCCGAATCCGGAGGGGCGCACGCCGCCGCCCTCACCACCCTGGGCACACCCGGGCGCCCTTGACGCACTCCGGCGGAGCTGCGGTTCAACAGGTCTGGATACAGGGCCAGTTGACCCACCTTAGTCCTCTCGCGCATGTTCCACTGGAAAATGCCAGAAGCCTCACCTGTCGCTCACACGTTGCGTAGTTTCGGCGTTACTCAGCCGAACCGCAGGCAGGAGGGGAGCCACGGTGCCCGGAATCGACGAGTGTCTGCTGGAGGCCATGCAGCTGCCCGGAGCACGGGGGGCGGCGCTGGTCGACTGGACCAGTGGCCTGGCCCTGGGCACGGTGGGCGAGTCGCCGGGCGGTGACCCGGAGGCGAGCGCGGCGGAGGCGGCGGAGCTGGCCCGGCTGGCCGCCGAGCACCGGGCGTTCGCACCGGCCGACGCCGGCGCGGAGACCGAACCGCCGGTCGAGGATCTGATCCTGTCCAACCGGGACAGCTATCACGTGCTGCGGTTCGTGTGGACGTCCTTCGACAGCAGTGTGTTCCTGCATCTGTGGCTGGGCCGCGAGGAGGGCAATCTCGCCCTGGCCCGGATCCGGCTCGGTGAGCTGGCCGGACGGCTGGTGCTGGGATGACCGCGCTGAGGGCCACCCCGGCGGGCCTGCCGCCCCGGCTGCCGTCCCGGGACCGGAGCACGGCCGGGGAGCGGGCGCCGCGCGGACTGTCGCCGATGCTGAGCCGGCTCGCCGCCGAGCGGGCCACCGGCGTCCTGCTGCGCGAGTGCGGCACGCTGTATCTCGCGGAGGGCCGGGTGGTGCACGCCGAGAGCCCCGCCGCCCCCGGCCTGGACGTCCTGCTGACCGCGCACGGCACCCTCGACACCGCCGTCTGGCAGGACGCCGTCGCCCGCGCCGACGACCTGCACGGCGCCGCCCGCCTCCTCGTCGACAGCGGCCGGCTCACCCCCGGCACACTGGAGCTGTGCCACCTGGGCGCGCTCTACGACGCCGCCTACTTCGCCCTCGCGCCCAGCAGCACCCCGGGCCGCTTCCGCTACGGCGCCGGGCACTGGCTCGGCCCGGTGCGCCCGGTGCCGGTGGCCGCCGTGGAGCGCGAGACCCTGCGCCGCCGTGACCTGCTGCACCGCATCTGGCCCGACCCCGGCACCGACAGCGCGCCCCTCACCCGTGCCGACCCGCCCCGCACTCCGCTCACCGCTCGCCAGCGCGCGGTCGTGGCCCTGCTGGACGGCGCGCGTACGGCGACGGACATCGCCCGCGCCCTGGGCCGCCCGGCCTTCCACACCCTGGTGGACATACGCCGCCTGGCAGCAGCGGGCGTCCTGACCCCCCACCCCGCCCCCTCGGACCGCAGCCCCACACCGACCCACCCCGAGCCCCCGAACCGGGGACCGGCAGCAGACCGGCCCCGCCCCGAGCCCCCGGACCGCGCACCGGCACCGCAACGGGTCCACCCCGAACCCCCCGACCGGAGACCAGCACCGGCCCACCCCGAGCCCTCCGACCGGAGACCAGCACCGCAACGGGTCCACCCCGAACCCTCGGACTGGGGACCAGCACCGGCCCACCCCGAGCCCTCCGACCGGGGACCAGCACCGACACGGACACGCCCCCAACCCCCGGACGATGGACCGGCGGCCCGCCCCGAGCCCTTGGGCTGGGGACCGGCACCGCAACGGACACTCCCCCAGCCCCCGGACCGGGAGCCGACACCGGACCAGGCCCGCCCCGCGCCCTCGGACTGGGGACCGACAGCAGACCGACCCCGCCCCGATCCCCCGGACTGGGGATCGACACCGCAACGGGCATACCCCGAGCCCTCCGACCGCAGACCAGCACCCGCACGCACGCGCCCCGACCGCCCCGACCCGGGACCGGCACCGCAACGGGCCCGCCCCGAGCCCTCCGACCGCAGACCAGCACCCGCACGCACGCGCCCCGACCGCCCCGACCCGGGACCGGCGCCGCAGCAGGCGGGCTCGCACCCCGCCGATCCCCCGTCGCTCCCCGTTCGTCCCCGCCCCCCGGCTCCCGCCGAGCGGCTGGCGCCCGATGACCCCGACGTCGCCCTGCTGAAGAGAGTCCGGGATGCGCTGGAGGCCCTTTGACCGACAGAGGAGAAATCTGATGGCCGCCGAGGCGCCCATACTCGACGAGCTGCACCGGCTCCGAGCCCGCATCCCCCAGCTGACCGGCTCCCTCGCGGCCAGCGTGGACGGTCTGGTCGTCGCCGAGGACACCCCCGGCGTGGAACCGGAGGGCGTGGCCGCGCTCACCGCCGCCGCGCTGGGCGTGGCCGTGCGGCTGACCGACGCCACCGGCCGCGGCGAGCTGCGCGAACTGCTCTTCCGCGGCCGGGACGGCTATGTGGCGACGTACGCGGCGGGCGAGGGCGCCGTACTGACCCTGCTCGCCCGGGACGACGTCAGCGTCGGCCGTCTCCATCTGGAGGGCCGCCGCGCCGCCACCCGGATCGGGGAGCTCGTCGACGGACTCACAGCCGACAGCAGACCCCGTACCCCCACCAGGGCGCCCGCGCGGGCCAAGGTCCCGCGCGACCGGCGCACCCCGTCCACCACCCCACCGCGCACCACCACCGAGAGTTGAGAGGAAGTTCCGTCATGGCCAACACCGAGACCTCGCTCAAAGAGGCGCTGACCTCCATCGAGGGCGCCACCGGCGTCGCGCTCGTCGACTACACCACCGGCATGGCCCTGGGCACCATGGGCGGCGGCAAGAGCTTCGACCTGAACGTCGCCGCCGCCGGCAACACCGACGTCGTGCGCGCCAAGATGCGCACCATGGAACACCTGGGTCTCAAGGCCGAGATCGAGGACATCCTGATCACCCTGTCCGACCAGTACCACCTGATCCGGCTGCTCAGCGGCCGCAGCGGCAACGGCCTGTTCATGTACCTGGTGCTCGACGCCAAACGCGCCAACCTGGCGATGGCACGCCACCAGTTGCGCAGGATCGAGCAGGACCTGGAGGTCTGACCCCGGCCCCCGGCCTACACCAGCGCGTCGGCGCGGCGGCGGGCCCCACCCGGGGCCGCGTCGCCCGCCGCGATGCCGGTGTCGCGGTAGGACTTGACGGCCTGCCCGGCGGGCCGCCCGCCGGCGACGAGCCAGTCCACCCGCACCCACAGCAGCGTGTCCTCGGCCCGCTCGCACCGGCCGATCCAGGCGGACTTCAGCCAGAGCCCGGCGCCCGCCCCGGCGAGCAGCATCCCGCCCGCCACGGGCACCGCGAACGCGCTGCCGAGTGCGGCCACGAAGGCCAGCAGCAGCCACCAGCGATGGCCCCGGCGCCAGTTCCGTACGGTCACCGCGCGATCCTGGAGCACATCGTGCTTGCCCGCGCGGGCCGCCCCGCGCATGAGGGCGCCGTACCGCCCGCGCCGCCGGTACGCCACGACCGCCGTCGTGACGAGGAACAGCGCCGCGCCCGCCAGCCCCCCGATCCGGCGTCCGGTCAGACCCGGCAGCAGTACGCCGATCCCGGCCGCGCACACCCCGAGCCACCACATCGGTGCCGCTCCGGCCCGTACGACGACGGCCACCCGAGCCAGCCCCTGACCTCCGCGTGCCACGTTCCGCCTCCCAATCGCCTCGAAGTCGAACTCGCAGTGGCGGGAGGGTAACGGGCTTACGTGAGACCTGTCTTAGAAGACGCGGGAAAATCTCACTCCACGAACAGCCCCCGCGCCGCGGCCCGCGCGTCGAACTCCTCCAGCCGTGCCTGGGCGTCCGGCAGGTCGTCGCACATGGCCTCCAGCAGGACCCGGCCGAGCAGCATCGGGGCGCAGGCGGTGTCGAAGGCGAGCCCGGTGCCTACCGCCGCGGGCAGCAGCAGGTCGGAGGCCTTGGCGACCGGCGCGAAGGCGGAGTCGGCGACCGTCACCACGGTCAGCCCGGCCTCCTTGGCGTAGCCGAGGGTGTCCAGGACCTCGCGCGGGTGCCGGGGCAGCGCGAAGCAGAGCAGCGCCGTGGCGCCCGCCCGCACGCAGGCGTCGATCCGGTCGTGGACCATCGTGCCGCCCTCGTGCAGCAGCCGGACGTCCGGATGGACCTTGGCGGCGAAGTAGGCGAAGCCGTACGCCTGGGAGGCCGCCGCGCGCAGTCCGAGCACCGGCAGGGGCCGGGAGGCGGCCAGCAGCCGGCCCGCCCGCCGCACCGGACGCGGGTCGGCGAGCAGCTCCGCGAGATGCCGCAGGTTCTCGATCTCGGCCTCGACGGCCTGCTGGTACTCGTTGAACGCGCCCGGGGCGGTGGCCGGTTCGGCGGGCGCGACCTCGCGCAGATGCCTGCGCAGGGCGGGGTAGCCGTCGAAGCCGAGGGCGACGGCGAAACGGGTCACCGACGGCTGGCTGACACCGGCGAGTTCGGCCAGTTCGACACTGGAGAGGAAGGGCACCTCGGCGGCCCGGCGCACCATGCTGTGCGCGATGCGCCGCTGGGTCGGCGTCAGCCGGTGCCCCTCGAAGAGCGCTTGCAGCCGTGCCGCCGGGGTGTCCCCCGTGTTCCTGTCCTCGCTCATGCCGCGCTCCCCCTCCAGATCTCAGCGCGCCCACCTATTCAGACAGTGAGAACTCTGCATGACGTCATACAGCTGGGCAAGCGACGCACACGCGGGGCCGCCCCCGGGCGAACAGGGGGGCTAACCCCAGTGCGGCCCGCGTCGCGGCTTTCTACCGTGGATCCCATGACCGGAATGGACATGCGGGACCCCGAGCTGAAGAAGGAACTCGACGCCACCCTGCAAGCACGCAGGGAGCTGGGTGAGGAGTACGAGTCCGCGCTGGTCGACTCGTTCCTGGAGAAGGTCGACCAGCGCATCGACGGGGCGGTCGAGCGCAGGGTGCGCCGGCAGCTCGCCGAGCAGCAGATGGTGGTGGCCCGGGGTTCCCGGTCACCGAAGCCGACGGACTCCTGGGGCGAGCGCTTCGGCTTCGGCATCGTCTCGCTGGTCCTGGCGATCCCGCTGTCCGGCATCGGCGGCGGGGTGGCCCACCTGCCCGGCCTGCTGGTCGCGTGGGCCGGCATCGTCGGGGTGAACGTGGTCCAGGCGGCCCGCACTCATCCGGACCTGTTCCGCCGCCGCAAGGCGCGCAAGGACAGCGACTGGGAGTGATATGCGCGGGGACCGCCGCACCCCCGTTGCCGGGGGGCGGGACGACGGCGGTCCCCGCGAAGGACGTCGACCGGGTCGGGCCAGGTCTCACGTCCGGCGTCCATGGAGGTCCGGGAGCCGCTCCGGAGGTCCTTGGACGTTCGGCGCCGGCCGGGGCGGGGAGCCGCTCCCGCCCTGCCGACATCCACCAATGTGCCGTACGCGTGTTAAGCGGGTGCTGCGCGGACGTGACGCGCTCGTACCACTTCCACGAAGGCGCGAAGGCTGCTGATCACCGCAAGTTCGCCGCCGACACGCGCAGTTCACCGGACGTTCGCCGCTACTTCCCGCCCTTGGCGAGGAAGGCCAGCAGGTCCTGACGGCTGATCACTCCGGTGGGCTTGCCCTCGACGAGGACGATCGCCGCGTCCGCCGTGCCGAGCACCGACATCAGGTCGCCCACCGGCTCACCGGAACCGACCTGCGGCAGCGGGGCCGACATGTGCTTCTCCAGCGGGTCCTCCAGCGAGGCCGCCTTGCTGAACAGGGCACCGAGCAGCTCGCGTTCCACGACCGAGCCGACGACCTCGGCGGCCATCACGTCCGGGTGGCCCGCGCCCGGCTTGACGATCGGCATCTGCGAGACGCCGTACTCGCGCAGCACCTCGATGGCCTGGCCGACGGTCTCGTCGGGATGCATGTGGACGAGGGACGGGATGGCGCCGTGCTCCTTGTCGTTCAGCACGTCGGCGACGCGGGCGCTGGGGCCCTCGTCCTCCAGGAAGCCGTAGTCGGCCATCCACTCGTCGTTGAAGATCTTGCTGAGGTAGCCGCGGCCGCTGTCCGGCAGCAGGACGACGACCACGTCGTCCTCCCCGAGCCGCTCGGCGACGCGCAGCGCGGCCACCACGGCCATCCCGCAGGAGCCGCCGACCAGCAGGCCCTCCTCCTTCGCGAGGCGGCGGGTCATCTGGAAGGAGTCCTTGTCGGAGACCGCCACGATCTCGTCGGCGACCGTGCGGTCGTAGGCGGTCGGCCAGAAGTCCTCACCGACGCCTTCGACGAGGTACGGCCGTCCCGAGCCGCCGGAGTAGACCGAGCCCTCCGGGTCGGCGCCGATGACCTTGACCTTGCCGTCGCTGGCGTCCTTCAGATAGCGGCCGGTGCCGGAGATGGTGCCGCCGGTGCCGACGCCCGTCACGAAGTGGGTGATCCGGCCCTCGGTCTGCTCCCACAGCTCGGGACCGGTGGAGTGGTAGTGCGAGGCCGGATTGTGGGGGTTGGAGTACTGGTCCGGCTTCCACGCGCCCGGCGTCTCCCGGACCAGCCGGTCGGAGACGTTGTAGTAGGAGTCCGGGTGCTCGGGGTCGACGGCGGTCGGGCAGACGACGACCTCCGCCCCGTAGGCCCGCAGCACATTGATCTTGTCGGTGCTCACCTTGTCGGGGCACACGAAGATGCACTTGTAGCCCTTCTGCTGGGCCACGATGGCGAGCCCGACCCCGGTGTTGCCGCTGGTCGGCTCGACGATGGTGCCGCCGGGCTTGAGCGCGCCGCTCTCCTCGGCGGCCTCGATCATGCGCAGGGCGATCCGGTCCTTCACGGAACCGCCCGGGTTGAAGTACTCCACCTTGGCCAGGACGGTCGCCTTGATGCCCTTGGTCACGCTGTTGAGCCTCACCAGCGGGGTGTTGCCGACGAGGCTGATCATCGAGTCGTGGAATTGCACCGTTGTCTCCGGATGCTGCAAAAGATGTCGTCAGTGATATCGCCAGCCTAGGGGCTCCACGCCCGCCATGACGGTCGTTCACTCCCCGTTGGGATTGGGCCACGGTCCGTGCGGGGCAAGGAGTGGATGTACGGGTTCGAGGAGGTGGCGGCGAGGCATGACGAGCATGTCGAGGGCGAGGGTGGCCCGGCGGATCGCGGCCGGTGCCGCATACGGCGGTGGCGGGATCGGTCTGGCCGGCGCGGCCGCCGTGGGTCTGATGCTGGCCGAGGTCCAGCTGGCCAAGCGGGCGGTGGGCAACGGCACGGCCCCGCACGCGCCGAGCGCGGAGGGTGTGTACGGCAGCGGGTACGCCGCCGTGGGCGAGCCGCCGCTGCGTTTGATGCTGCTGGGTGACTCCACGGCGGCGGGGCAGGGCGTACGGCGGGCCGGGCAGACGCCGGGCGCGCTGCTGGCGTCGGGACTGGCGGCGGTGGCGGAACGGCCGGTGGAGCTGCGCAATGTCGCGCTGCCCGGGGCCACCTCCGACGACCTGGAACGGCAGGTGGCGCTGGCGCTGGCGGATCCTCGCCGGGTGCCCGACATCTGCGTGATCATGGTCGGCGCCAATGACGTCACCCACCGCATGCCACCGACCCGGTCGGTGCGCTGTCTGGCCACGGCGGTACGGCGGCTGCGCACGGCCGGCGCCGAGGTGGTCGTGGGCACCTGTCCCGACCTCGGCACCATCGAGCCGGTCCAGCAGCCGTTGCGCTGGCTGGCCCGGCGGGTCTCCCGTCAGCTCGCGGCCGCGCAGACGATCGGCGTCGTCGAGCAGGGCGGCCGTACGGTCTCGCTGGGCGACCTGCTGGGTCCGGAGTTCGCGGCCAACCCGCGCGAGCTGTTCGGCCCGGACAGCTACCACCCCTCGGCGGAGGGGTACGCCACGGCGGCGATGGCGGTCCTGCCCACGGTCTGCGCGGCCCTCGGCCTGTGGCCGGCGGACGAGGAGCGCCCGGACGTCTCCCGCCGCGAGGGCTTCCTGCCGGTGGCCCGGGCCGCGGCGGAGGCGGCGTCCGAGGCGGGTACGGAGGTCGCGGCGGCGATGCCGAGCGGTCCCCGGGGCCCGTGGGCGCTGCTCAAGCGCAGGCGCCGGCGGCGGGTCGGGGAGGCGGAACCGTCGCCCACCAGCGCGTCCGGGGTGTGAAGCGGAGGCGGTCCTTCTCAGGCCCTACTCCGGGGGCCGCCTTCCGTACACGTACCGTTCACCCCCCGAGCGGTCCGGCGTCACCGGATCACCCCCGGCTTTCGCGAAGGTGTGCTTTCGCTGTCATGCCGCTGTCAGGAGCACGCCCCCGCGATGGAAAAGCCGTTTCCGAGGTCCACCGGCCAGGACCGGACCCGTGACCCCTGGTGGGACAACGCCCGGGTCGTCTCCGCCGCACTGATCGTGGTCCTGCACACCGTGGGCAGCATCATGGCCCGGCACGACTCGCTGCATGTCTTCCATGTGGCGGCCTGGGCCTTCCGGGTTCCCGCGTTCGTGGTGCTGGCCGGTGTCTTCAGCAGTGCGGGGCCGCTCGGGCCGCGCCGGCTGCGCACCCTGCTGACCAGCATCGTGCTGCCCGCGCTGATCTTCAGCGTGCTGTTCTCGCTGGAGAGGAAGGCGCTGGGCGGGCCGCTCGATCTGCATGTGGCGCAGTTGCCGTGGACGCTGTGGTTCCTGATGTCGCTGTTCTGCTGGCGGCTGCTGCTGCCGCTGGTGGTCCAGTTGCGCCATCCGCTGCTGGTCACCACCGCGGTGGCGCTCGCGCTCGGGTACGTCGAGGAGTTCGGGCTCCAGTTCTCCGCCAGCCGGACCCTGGTCTACCTGCCGCTCTTCTACTTCGGCTGGCGCCTGGGCCAGGGCATGCTCCGGGACTGGTTCGAGAGCCGGTGGAGCCTGCCGGCCGCGGTCGCCGGAGTGCTCGGCTCGATCACCGTGGCGGTGCTGTGGCACCGGGACATCCAGGGGCACTGGCTGTCGATGCGGCACGCCTACCAGGCGGACACCCCGCTGGGCATGGAGGGCGCCTGGCTGATCCGCCTCGCGGTACTGGTCTCGGCGGCGGCGCTGGTGCTGTGCCTGCTGCGGCTGATGCCGAGGCGGAAGGTGCCCTTCGTGTCGGCGCTCGGGGCGGGCGGGTTCACCGTCTATCTGCTGCACCCCCTGGTCATCCTCCCGCTGCGCGAGAAGGGCCTGATCGCCCGCGCGAACACCCCGGTGGAGCTGGTGGCGCTGGTCCTGTGCGGGGTCCTGCTCACAGCCCTCCTCGCCTCCCCCTTCGTCCGCCGCCTGGCCCGCCCCCTCACCCGCCCGACAGCGACATGGCTCCTGACCCCCACCCCGACCCGACCGACCACATCAACACCGACCCCCACCCCGGGGCCCGCGCCCACACCGGCTCCCGCGGTCGAGCCCGTTGCCGACCGGGGCTCCACCCCGCCGCCCGCCTCCGTACTCGGCCCCCGCCGTACACCCTAAGCAAGCGCTTGGAAAAGAGTTCCGCATCACACCCTGATGGCCGTGACCGATGGCTTACGTACAGGTAACTTCCCAACCAGCCCTCTGCCCCGGACGCCAATGGAGCCGTGATGCCCGAAGCCGTGATCGTCTCGACCGCCCGCTCCCCCATCGGCCGCGCCTTCAAGGGCTCCCTCAAGGACCTGCGCCCGGACGATCTCACCGCCACGATCATCCAGGCCGCCCTCGCCAAGGTCCCGGAGCTCGACCCGCGGGACATCGACGACCTGATGCTCGGCTGCGGGCTGCCCGGCGGCGAGCAGGGCAACAACCTCGGCCGGATCGTGGCCGTACAGATGGGGATGGACCACCTCCCCGGCTGCACCGTCACCCGGTACTGCTCCTCCTCGCTCCAGACCTCCCGCATGGCCCTGCACGCCATCAAGGCCGGCGAGGGCGACGTCTTCATCTCGGCCGGTGTCGAGATGGTCTCCCGTTTCACCAAGGGCAACTCCGACTCGCTGCCCGACACGCACAACCCCTTCTTCGCCGAGGCCGAGGCCCGTACCGAGGCCGTCGCCCAGCAGGAGGGCACGACCTGGCACGACCCGCGTGAGGACGGTCTCGTCCCGGACGCCTACATCGCGATGGGCCAGACCGCCGAGAACCTCGCCCGCTGGAAGGGCGTCACCCGCCAGGACATGGACGAGTTCGGCGTCCGCTCGCAGAACCTCGCCGAGGAAGCCATCAAGAACGGCTTCTGGGAGCGCGAGATCACCCCGGTGACCCTCCCCGACGGCACGGTCGTCGCGAAGGACGACGGTCCGCGCGCCGGAGTCACCCTGGAGGGCGTCCAGGGCCTCAAGCCCGTCTTCCGCCCCGACGGCATGGTCACCGCCGCCAACTGCTGCCCGCTGAACGACGGTGCCGCCGCGCTCGTCATCATGAGCGACACCAAGGCCCGCCGGCTCGGCCTCACCCCGCTCGCCCGCATCGTGTCGACCGGCGTCTCGGGCCTGTCCCCCGAGATCATGGGCCTCGGCCCGGTCGAGGCCTCGCAGCAGGCGCTGCGCCGGGCCGGTCTGTCCATCGACGACATCGACCTGGTCGAGATCAACGAGGCGTTCGCCGCGCAGGTGATCCCCTCCTACCGCGACCTGGGCATCCCGCTGGAGAAGCTGAACGTCAACGGCGGCGCCATCGCCGTCGGCCACCCCTTCGGCATGACCGGCGCCCGCATCACCGGCACGCTGATCAACTCCCTCCAGTTCCACGACAAGCAGTTCGGTCTGGAGACGATGTGCGTCGGCGGCGGCCAGGGCATGGCCATGGTCATCGAGCGCCTGAGCTGACCGTAGCCGTCGCGGGACCCTGAGTGACCCATAGGCCCAGAACCCGGCAATCACCCCGGTTCTGGGCCTATTTGTGATCCAATCTCCCCCAGGATGTGACCTATCTCCCTCCGTTGAGGGATCTACGCAGGTCAGACGCGCTTTCACGACCCCCGCCAGGCCCAAAGTCCTGTCCGATTCGTGACGTTACGCACTGACAGCTGGTTAGTCCGCCCTTCAAGCTGATGTAGGAAGTCGGGGGTCGACTTTGAACCGGGAGTACGTCAGTGAGCGCCATGCCGATTGCCCTCCTGCTCACCACGGCAGCCACCGGCGCCGTGGGCGTCGCCGTCCTGCGCACGCTCTTGGTGCTGCGCCGGCAGGTCGCGGCCCTGCACACCGAGCTCGCCGCGAGCAACGCGGCGGCGGCCCGGGGCCGGGTGCCCGCCGCCCGTCTGTCCGCGGACACCGACGAGATACGCGCCGCGGTGGCCGAGGCCCTGGCCGAGGAGCGTGAGCGCGAGCTCGCGGAGGCGCGTGCGTTCTGGGCGGCCCAGGAGGCGCGCGACACCTCCGACGCCCCCACGCTGCTGGGCCTGACCGACAGCGAGCTGTTCCTGCCCCGGCAGGCCGACTTCGTGGGCCTGGAGCCCCTGGAGCCGGTGGCCGAGGCGTCCGCGGACGCCGACGAGTTCGCCGGGGACTCCCCGGAACTGGCCGCGGCCCGCCGCCGGCACCCCTCGCACCCGGACTTCGTGCCGGTGCAGTCACCGGTCGTGAACGACCATGAGCGTACGGTCGCCGCCCTGGAGGACCTGGCCGCCTCGGCCACCGAACTGACCGACGTCCGCCCGGGCCCGCTCGGCACCCTCGACGTCTACGTCTTCGCCGATGGCACCACCCTGTGCATGACCCCGGGCCACCGCGAAACAGCGGAACGCCTGTCCCAGGCCCTGCGCACCGGCCAGACCCCGGTCCTGCTGGGCGGCTCGGGCATCTCGGGCGCGTACACCCTGACCTTCGCCTGCGGCGAGGAAAACGTGTACATCCTGGCCGACAGGGTCATAGCGAGCATGTAGGCGCGGGGTCCTGGGACTCCGCAGGGGCGCGGGGAACTGCGCGACCAGCCCCCACCCCCGCCGCAGACGCAAAGAGCCCTAGACCCCCGCCCTCTTCTGCGCCTCCGCCACCAACTCCATCGCCTCATCCACCTGGGCCTCGTCCGACAGCACGAGGCCCAAGTCATGCACGGCAACCGTCATTTGATCAGCCGCCGCGAACATCCCCGCATCCGGCATCACCCGGGGCTCAACCCCCGGCGCCTCCAGAACCTGCGCCCGCCGGGCCAACTCCCGAGCGAGCGCCAGCGCCTCCGCCGCCGCCCCCCGTTGCAACCGGGACTGCGGCGCCGCCCGCAAACGGTCGGCGAAGTGATCAACAGCCCGGGTCAGACGCGTCGTATCCACCACGCCGCAACCGTACGCGCAGCACCCGCACTGTTGCCAACACGCGAACGCTCAGGCACGGTGACCTGAAGGACCGGCTTACATCCCCTGCGTCCGGAGGCGCCGATGTCCCATGTCCTCTCCGAAGAGACCCACCGCAACATGCTTTCCCGCATCCCGCATTGCACCGGTCGTGAAGTCTCCGACTGGCTGCGCACCGTTGAAGAAGGCCCGTCCCTCGCCCGCTTCGAGGAGAAGGTCAGCTGGCTTCGCCACGAATACGACCTCGCGTACGGCCACGCGAAGGCGATCGTCCACGAGTATGACCTGAGGAGGGCCGCGCGCAAGTTCTTCTAGCCGCGCACTGCTTCGCAGACGCCGAAGGGCCCCGGGTCGTGCAACCCGGGGCCCTTCCGAAGCGGCGAGCGATCAGTCGCTGCTGTTGAGGATCGCGATGATCCTCAGGAACTCCATGTAGATCCAGACCAGCGTCAGCGTGAGGCCGAAGGCGGCGAGCCAGGCCTCCTCGCGCGGGGCACCGTAGGCGATGCCGTCCTCGACCTGCTTGAAGTCCAGGGCCAGGAAGCACGCGCCGAGCAGGATGCCGACGACGCCCATGATGATGCCGAGCGGGCCGCTGCGGAAGCCGAGGCCGTCACCGCCGCCGAACACCGCGAACAGCAGGTTGACCGCCATCAGCACGATGAAGCCGAGCGCGGCCGCCATCACGAAGCCGACGAAGCGGCGGTTCACGCGGATCCAGCCCGCCTTGTACGCCACCAGCACGCTGACGAAGACCGCCATCGTGCCGAGCACGGCCTGCATGGCCGCGCCGTCGGCGATGCGGTTGTCCACGACACTGGAGACGACGCCGAGGAAGACACCCTCGAACGCGGCGTACGCCAGGATCAGCGCGGGCGAGGCCTTGCGCTTGAAGGACTGCACCAGCGCCAGGACCATGCCGATCAGGCCGGCGCCGATGGCGATGCCGTAGGACTTGCCGATGTTGGCGTCGTCGACCGGCAGCAGCGCCCAGGCGAGCGCGGCGGTGACCATCAGGACACCGAGGGTCGTGCCGGTGCGCATGACGACGTCGTCCAGCGTCATCCGGCCAGTGGTGACCGGTGCCTGCGGGGGCGCGCCGTGCTGAAGGTCCTGCTGGGCGTAAGGGTTCTGCGCGTACGGGTTCTGGGCGTAGGGGTTGGCCCCCTGCGGCTGGGCGTAGGGGTTGCCCTGCGTGCCCACAGCGGCGCCCCCGGCCTGCGGCTGGGCGCTGAAGCCCGCGTGGCCGTTGTCGCGGCTGAACCCCCGTCGCGAGAAGACCGGGTTGCTGCTCCTCATTTCACTCCTCCATGGCCACCCTGCGTAGCCTTGGCTCAAGAGTAATGGAAAGGCAAAAGAAAGACTCTAGTGCCTGGGGAGGATCTTTCCCTCGCTGTGCTGCGCAACACGCTACGCGGATCCGTGATTCCCGGTACCGGAGGGCCCCATTCATGACCAACCCGGGACATGGCCGGAACCCATCGGTGATCAGTCGGCCGATCAGTCGACCGGGAAGCCCGTGTACGCCTCGGCCAGCTCGGTCTCTGCGGCCCGCGAGGACGTGATCCGCGCGAGCCGGGCGAGCTGGAGCCGGTCCTCGAAGGGGGTGGCGTCGGGGGCGCGGTGCAGCAGCGTCGTCATGTCGTAGGAGAACCGCTCGGCCTGCCACACCCGCCGCAGACAGGTCTCCGAATAGGAGTCGAGCAGCTCGGCCGAACCGGTCTGCCGCTGATGGGTCAGGGCCCGCGCGAAGGTCACCACGTCCCCCACGGCCAGGTTCAGGCCCTTGGCCCCGGTCGGCGGCACGATGTGGGCCGCGTCGCCGGCGAGGAAGAGCCGGCCGTGGCGCATGGGCTCGTGGACGTAGGAGCGCATGGGGGTGACCGACTTCTGGGTGATCGGGCCGCGGGCGAGCAGCCAGTCGTCGTCCGTCTCGAAGCGGCGCTCCAGCTCGGCCCAGATCTCGTCGTCGGCCCAGGACTCGGGCGCCGTGCCCTCCGGCACCTGGAGGTAGAGGCGGGAGACGGACGGGGAGCGCATGGACAGCAGGGCGAAGCCGCGGTCGTGCCGGGCGTAGACCAGCTCGTCGTGGGAGGGCGGTACGTCGGCCAGGATGCCGAGCCAGGCGAAGGGGTAGGTCCGCTCGAAGGTCCGGCTCAGCCCGGCGGGGACCGCCTTCCTCGCCACCCCCCAGAAGCCGTCGCAGCCGACGACGTAGTCGCACTCCAGGGTGTCCTCGCGGCCCTCGTGGCGGAAGCGGATGCGCGGGCGGTCGGTGTCGGGGTCCTCCACGGCCAGGGCCTCGGCCTCGAAGAGGAGCGGGCCGCCGTCCTTCAGCTGGAGGGCGATGAGGTCCTTGCAGACCTCGGTCTGGGCGTAGACCATCACCGACCGGCCGCCGGTGAGGGCGGGGAAGTCGACGCGGTGGCGGGTGCGGTCGTAGCGGAGCTCTATGCCGTCGTGGCGCAGGCCCTCGCGGTCCATGCGCTCGCCGGCCCCGGCCGCGCGCAGGACGTCGACGGTGCCCTGCTCCAGGATTCCGGCTCGCTGGCGCTGCTCGACATAGGGGCGGTCGCGGCTCTCCAGGACGACCGACTCGATGCCGGCGTTGCTGAGCAGCCGGGCGAGGAGGAGGCCCGCGGGGCCGGCTCCGATGATGCCGACGGTGGTGCGCATCGGTCGTTCCCTTCCGCACGATGTTCGTCTGGTGAAGTTTGTTTCACGAAGTGGATGGCATGAGTGTCCGATCGCAATCGGCCGCTGTCAACGGTCCGTGCGGTGAAGTTCTCGATGAAGAGTGCACGGAACGGGGCCGCGTACCGGCGGCCGCGCGTGGGTCGGAGGTGCCCGGAACCGGACTTGAACCGGTACGCCCGCGAGGGGCAGCGAGGTTTAAGCTCGCCGTGTCTGCATTCCACCATCCGGGCAGGCCATGGGCTCCGCGTCGAGATTCCGAGCCTATCGGGACGCATCCCCCGAACAGCGGGGAGACGGACCGATGTTGTCTTATTTTATTGACGTCTGAGGGTGCATCAGACCACGGAACGAGCCATCCGCACTTGCCAATAGCCTTGCGCGCGGTGCCCGGCCACGTACGCGGAATGACGGAATTTCACCGCCCGAACAAGGACGCTCCACCTGTTCTCGACAGGGACCTTGTCAGGGGACGCCGTCATCCCCAGGTATGACTCCGCTGCCCTCGGTCCGACCCGAGTCTGCCTTCGGAACCGGAACAGCGGCTGACTCCACGGACGTAGGCGACCAGGACGATGGAAGACGTCCCCCGAACACTTCGTCTTCTGTCGAGGAGCACCTACTCGTGACCACCGCATCTATCGCCGACCGGGCCACCGCCGTGGCCGCGCGCGCCACGGATCTGTCGAAGATCTACGGACAGGGCGAGACCCAGGTGGTCGCCCTGGACCGGGTCTCCGTCGACTTCCGGCAGGCCGAGTTCACCGCGATCATGGGCCCCTCCGGCTCCGGCAAGTCCACGCTGATGCACTGCGTGGCGGGCCTCGACACCTTCTCCTCCGGCTCGGTGCGCATCGGCGAGACCGAGCTGGGCGCGCTGAAGGACAAGCAGCTCACCAAGTTGCGCCGGGACAAGATCGGCTTCATCTTCCAGGCGTTCAACCTGCTGCCGACGCTGACCGCGCTGGAGAACATCACCCTGCCGATGGACATCGCGGGGCGGAAGCCCGACAAGGAGTGGCTGGACTCGGTCATCCGGATGGTGGGGCTGGCCGACCGGCTCTCCCACCGCCCCTCCCAGCTCTCCGGCGGCCAGCAGCAGCGCGTCGCCGTGGCCCGCGCGCTCGCCTCCCGGCCGGACATCATCTTCGGTGACGAGCCGACCGGAAACCTCGACTCCCGCTCCGGCGCCGAGGTGCTGGGCTTTCTGCGCAACTCCGTACGGGAGTTGGGGCAGACCGTGGTGATGGTGACCCATGACCCGGTGGCCGCCGCCTACGCGGACCGGGTGGTCTTCCTCGCCGACGGCCGGATCGTGGACGAGATGTACCGGCCCACCGCCGAGGGAGTCCTGGACTTCATGAAGCAGTTCGACGCGAAGGGCCGCACCAGCTGATGTTCCGCACCGCCCTGCGCAACGTCCTCGCGCACAAGACCCGCCTGCTGATGACCGTGCTCGCCGTGATGCTCGGCGTGGCCTTCGTCTCCGGCACGCTGGTCTTCACCAACACCATCTCCGACGCCTACCGCAACAGCTCCGCCAAGGGCTTCGACCATCTCGACGTGGCCGTTCAGCCCAACCACCAGGAGAGCAAGGGCAATTCGGTCGGCAAGACCCCCGAACTGACCGAGGCGCTGCTCGACGAGAGCGCGAAGGTGCCGGGTGCCGCCTCCGCCACCGGTGTCGTCAACGGCTTCACCGCCATCGCCGACAAGGACGGCGACCTCATCGGCCAGGGCTGGCAGTCGGAGGGCAGCAACTACTCCGGCGCCGAGGACCCCCGCTACCCGCTGGTCAGCGGGCACGCCCCGAGCGGCAGGAACGAGGTGCTGCTCGACGCCAAGACCGCCGAGCGGGCCGGATACCGGGTCGGCGACACCGTACGGATCTCGATCGACGGACCGGTGCTGAAGCCGACCGTCACCGGCATCTTCACCACCGACGACGGCAATGTCGCCGCGGGCGGCAGCCTGGCCCTGTTCGACACGGCGACCGCCCAGCGGCTGTTCGGCAAGACCGGGACGTACGACGAAATCGACGTCCGGGCGAAGGCGGGCGTCAGCCAGGCCGCGCTCAAGGCCGAGCTGGACAAGGTGCTGCCCGGCAACCTCGTCGAGACGACCACCGGCAGCCAACTGGCCGACGACCAGGCCGAGATGATCTCCTCCGAGATGGGCAGCTTCCGGCAGATGCTGCTCGTCTTCGCGGGCATCGCGCTCTTCGTCGGCACCTTCATCATCGCCAACACCTTCACCATGCTGGTCGCCCAGCGCACCCGGGAGCTCGCGCTGCTGCGGGCGGTCGGCGCCTCGCGCCGGCAGGTCACGCGGTCGGTGCTGATCGAGGCGTTCGTGGTCGGCGCGGTGGCCGGAGTGGCCGGTCTGGTCGCGGGCATCGGCATCGGGGTGGGCCTGCGCTCGCTCATGGGCTCGCTCGGCGCGACCGTCCCCGACGGGCCGCTGGTCATCTCGCCCGGCACGGTCGTGACCGCGCTCGCGGTCGGCGTGGTGATCACCATGCTGGCGGCCTGGCTGCCGGGCCGCCGGGCGGCGAAGATCCCGCCGGTCGCGGCGATGAGCAGCCTGCACGCCCAGGCCACGACCAAGTCGCTGGTACTGCGCAACACGCTCGGCGCGCTCTTCGCCGGCGGCGGTGTCGCGGTCGTCCTGGCGGCGACGTCGATGGAGGGCTCGGACGGTCAGGCCCCCATGGGGCTCGGCGCGGTCCTGCTGATCATCGGTGTCTTCATCCTGACGCCGCTGCTGTCCCGTCCGCTGATCGCGGCGGCCTCTCCGGTGCTGCGGATCTTCGGGGTCTCGGGCAAGCTCGCCCGGCAGAACTCGGTGCGCAATCCGCGCCGTACGGCCGCCACCGCCTCCGCGCTGATGATCGGGCTCACCCTGATCACCGGGATGACGGTGATGGCGGGCAGCCTGCAGCAGGCGATCGACAAGATGGCCAGTTCGGCGCTGCGCGCGGACTACGTGGTCTCCATGGCGAACGGCAACGGCCTCTCCCCCGACGTCGACGCAACGCTGCGCGAGCTGGACGGCGTCACGGCCACCAGCCCGCTGCGCAACGCGCCCTCCCGGATCGACGGCGAGACCGAGTACCTGACCGGCGTCAACGGCTCCTCGATCGCCGACCTGACCGAGCTGCCCATGGACAGCGGCGCCTTCGAGGTCGGCGGCACCCGGGTGGTCGTCGACGACGACACCGCCACCTCCCACGGCTGGCGCACCGGTTCGACCTTCACCGCGCACTACGAGGACGGCAAGGCCGAGCGTCTGACGGTCGCCGGGGTGTACGTGGGCAACGAGATGATCCGCGGGATCATGCTCGACAACCGCACCCTCACCCCCCATCTCACCGACCCGACCGACATGCAGGTCATGGTGAAAACGGCCGCCCGCGCCTCCGACGCGACGAAGGACGCGCTGGAGAAGGCGCTGGGCGCCAACCCGGCCATCAAGGTCCAGGACAAGAAGGACCTCTCCAACGAGATCGCGCAGATGTCCACGCTGATCCTGAACATGGTCTACGGACTGCTCGCCATGGCGGTGATCGTGGCGGTGCTCGGTGTCATCAACACCCTCGCGATGTCGGTGTTCGAGCGCTCCCAGGAGATCGGCATGCTCCGTGCGATCGGCCTGGACCGCAAGGGCATCAAGCGGATGGTCCGTCTGGAGTCCCTGGTGATCTCGCTGTTCGGCGGGGTGCTGGGCATCGGCCTTGGCGTGTTCTTCGGCTGGGCGGCCGGTGAGCTGGTGGCGTCGCGGATGGCGACGTACGAACTGGTCCTGCCCTGGACCCGGATGGGCGTCTTCCTGCTGCTGGCGGCGACCGTGGGCGTGCTGGCGGCGCTGTGGCCGGCCCGGCGGGCGGCGCGGCTGAACATGCTGACGGCGATCAAGTCGCAGTAGCGGCACCACCCCATGCACAGCCGAAGGGCCTCCCGCACCACGGATGGCGGGAGGCCCTTCGGATGGATCAGGCGGATGGATCAGCCGGACGGATCAGTCGGATGGGTCAGCCGGATAGATCAGTGACCGGAGGTCAGGAGGCCTTGGCCTTCTCCTCGGTCTTCTCGGTCTTCTCGCTCTTCTCCGTCTTCGCCGCGGGAGCCGCGGGCGCCGGCTTGGCGGCCTCGTAGAACTCCTCGCGCGGGGACTCCAGAGCGCCCAGGGCGACGACCTCGCGCTTGAGGAACATGCCGAGCGTCCAGTCGGCGAAGACGCGGATCTTGCGGTTCCACGTCGGCATCGCCAGGCCGTGGTAGCCGCGGTGCATGTACCACGCCAGCCGGCCCTTGAGCTTGATCTTCATCTTGCCCATGACGATCATCGCGACGCCCTTGTGGAGGCCGAGGCCCGCCACCGCACCCTTGTTGGCGTGGCTGTAGTCCTTCTGCGGGAAGCCCCGCATACCGGACACCACGTTGTCGCCGAGGACCTTGGCCTGCCGCAGCGCGTGCTGCGCGTTGGGCGGGCACCAGGCGTTCGGGTTGCCGGCCTTGCGGCCGACGAGGTCCGGGACCTGGGCGTTGTCGCCCGCGGCCCAGATGTAGTCGGTGCCGGTGACCTGGAGGGTCGGCCGGCAGTCGACGTGACCGCGGGGGCCGAGCGGCAGGCCGAAGCGGCTCAGGACGGGGTTGGGCTTGACGCCCGCCGTCCAGACGATGGTGTTGGAGTCGACCTCGAGGCCGTTCTTGAGCACCACGTGGCCGTCGACGCAGGAGTCCATGGAGGTGGAGAGGTAGACCTCGACCCCGCGGGCCTCCAGGTGCTCCTTGCCGTACTGGCCGAGCTTGGGGCCGACCTCGGGGAGGATCTTGTCCGCGGCGTCGACGAGGATGAACCGCATGTCCTCGCGGGAGACGTTGGTGTAGTACTTGGCCGCGTCGCGGGCCATGTCCTCGACCTCGCCGATGGTCTCCGCGCCCGCGAAGCCACCGCCGATGAAGACGAAGGTGAGCGCCTTGCGGCGGATCTCCTCGTCGGTGGTGGAGTCGGCCTTGTCCAGCTGCTCCAGCACGTGGTTGCGCAGGCCGATGGCCTCCTCGATGCCCTTCATGCCGATGCCCTGCTCGGCGAGGCCGGGGATCGGGAAGGTGCGGGAGACCGCGCCCATCGCGATGACCAGGTAGTCGAACGGCAGCTCGTACGCCTCGCCCACGAGGGGGGCGATCGTGGCGACCTTGCGGTCCTGGTCGATGGTGGTGACCCGGCCGGTGAGCACCTCCGCCTTGGGCAGCACGCGTCGCAGCGGGACGACGACGTGGCGCGGGGAGATGCTGCCGGCGGCGGTTTCGGGGAGGAAGGGCTGGTAGGTCATGTACGACCGGGGGTCGACGACCGTGACGGTCGCCTCGCCGTAGCGCATCTTCTTGAGAATGCGCCGAGCTGCGTACAGGCCTACGTACCCACCGCCTACTACGAGGATCCTGGGACGCTCCGTGGTGCTCATGCCATCGAGTATCCACCCGCCTCAGGGGGGTCGCTCGTGCGCCCCTTCACAAGCATCCTCAAGGGGTGTGCTATCCTCCGCCGCTCGCGTGATCCACGTCATGGCTGCGAGGGGGAACCGCGGCGTGCCGCGGACCGTTGTCAATGCCGCGTGAGCTGCCTCTCTGAGCGTTCGGGGCCGGAGTGAGGCCCCCGAAACGATCTCTCACGGGCCCTTCTCGCGGGACCCTCCGGGACCCCTTCTGAACACGTTCAAGCGGGCGTTGGACCCCCGGAAGGGCCAACCGGCCCCCTTCCGCACCCCGACCGGACCCAATTCCTTGTGAAGAACTTCACGAACTTTCCCGACGGACTGTCGCCGAGGGGCCCTCAAGGACCCCTCGAACGCGCTCAGACGCTACCTGACCTGCTCAGCCGAGGCTACCGATCAGTAACAAAGGAGAGCTACGCCACCGACCAGGCGATGCCGTCGAGGATGTCGTGCTCGCTGACGACGACCTCCTCGGCACCGATCCGCTCCATGATCGCCAGCAGGACCAGGGCCCCCGCCGCGATGACGTCCACGCGCCCGGGGTGCATGGCGGGAATCGCGGCGCGCTCGGCGTGGGTGGAGTGCAGCAGCCACTCGGTGATCTCGCGGACGCGGTCGTGGGAGACCCGGGAGTGGTGGATGGCCGCCGAGTCGTACGCGGGCAGCTCCTGCGCGATGGCGGACACCGTGGTGACGGACCCGGCGAGCCCCACCAGGGTGTGCGCCTCCCGCAGCGGCACGGTCCGCTCGGCGAGGTCGAGAGCGGCCTCGATGTCGGCCCGTACGGCGGTGATCTGCTCCTCGGAGGGCGGGTCGCAGACGACGCCGTCCCGCACCAGGTGCCGCTCGGTCATCCGCACGCACCCGATGTCGACGGAGCGGGCGGCGCGCACGTGCTCCTCCCCGACGACGAACTCGGTCGACCCGCCGCCGATGTCCACCACGAGGTAGGGCTTGGGCAGGTGATCCTGTCCGGCCAGCTCCCTGGTGGCGCCGGTGAAGGAGAACTCGGCCTCCTGGTCCCCGCTGATCACCTCGGGCTCCACCCCGAGGATGCCGACGACCCCGCGCACGAAGTCCTCGCGGTTCT
Organism: Streptomyces sp. NPDC002779; assembly: GCF_042888685.1. Taxonomy (NCBI): domain Bacteria; kingdom Bacillati; phylum Actinomycetota; class Actinomycetes; order Kitasatosporales; family Streptomycetaceae; genus Streptomyces; species Streptomyces sp. NPDC002779. Next base: position 428,113 of record NZ_JBIAQC010000006.1, on the reverse strand, counting down.
CGGCGTCCCGGGAGGCGGAGGTCGCCACGAAGCGGACGCGCTCGGCGCCGTGCTCCTTGATGACCGCCGCGTACTCGCGGCAGGCGGCGAAGGTCCGCTCCAGCGCCTCGGGGGCGAGCCGCCCGGTGCGGTCCACGCCCTGCCCGAGCCGCACGATGGTCATACGGCGGTCCAGATCGACCAGTTCGCCCGTCTCCGGGTCGCAGTCGGCGACGAGGAGCCGGATGGAGTTGGTACCGCAGTCGATGGCGGCGACGCGGGTCATCCGGCCGCCTCCTGACCCTGGGTCACGCACGTCCCCTTGCGCCACCACTGCGGCAGCATCGCGAGGGCCTCGTCGCCGAGCGGGTTGACCCCGGGGCCGGCGGCCAGCGAGTGGGCCACCAGGACGTGCAGGCACTTCACCCGGTCCGGCATGCCGCCCGCGCTCGGGAAGCCCGTCAGCTCCTCGATCTCGTCCCGGCGCCGGATGTAGTCCTCGTGCGCGGCGCGATAGGCGGCGGCCAGCTCGGGGTCCCGCTCCAGCCGCTCGGTCATCTCCTTCATCACGCCGTTCGCCTCCAGCGTGCCGATCGCGGAGTTCGCCTTCGGGCACGTCAGGTAGTACAGCGTCGGGAAGGGCGTGCCGTCCGGCAGCCGGGGCGCCGTCTCCACCACGTCCGGCTGCCCGCACGGGCACCGGTGCGCGATGGCCCGCAGCCCGCGCGGCGGCCGGCCGAGCTGCTGCTTGAAGGCCTCGACATCCGCGTCGGTCGGCTCGGTCCGCGGAGTGGTGGGCGGGGGCGTTTCCATCACAGTCTTTCGTCTCTATCTATCGGTCGGCGGCGTCGGACTTGTCGACCCCGTCCCAGACGTTCGCGTACCAGGGCCGGTCCGCCGTGCCCAGGTCGGTGCGCGCCTGCTTCGCCGCGTCCGGGTCGATCACGACGAAGCCGGTCTCACCCGGCATCACATAGTGCAGCCGCTCGCGGATCCGCTGCTCGGCGTAGGCGTCGTCCTGCCAGCGGGCCTTGAGATCGCGCAGCTCCTCCACCCGTTGCCGGGCCTGCTGCTTCTGCTGTTCCAGATCGGCGATCTCGGCGCGCTGGGCGACGTACTGCCTTATCGGGTAGGCGAGGGCGACGACCAGGGAGCAGACGACGAGGGCGAGCAGGGCCGCCCGGCCGGTGAGCCGGGAGCGGCGGGCCTGCCGCTTGGTCTGCGAGCGGTAGACACGGGCCGCCGTCTGCTCCCCGAGCAACCGGATCCTGGTCGTGGTGGAGAAACGGTCCCGGTCCTTGACGGCCATCTCTCACTCCCGTTCACACACGCGCGTACGTCCCCGCACACGGTACGGGACCGAGTACGGGGACGTACGTACGACTGGCTATGCCTTCAGCAGGCTCAGCCCTTGAAGCGGGGGAACGCCGAGCGACCGGCGTACACCGCGGCGTCGTCGAGGATCTCCTCGATGCGCAGCAGCTGGTTGTACTTGGCGACGCGCTCGGAGCGGGCCGGGGCGCCGGTCTTGATCTGGCCGCAGTTGGTGGCGACGGCGAGGTCGGCGATGGTGACGTCCTCGGTCTCGCCGGAGCGGTGGGACATCATGCACTTGAAGCCGCTGCGCTGGGCGAGCTCCACGGCGTCCAGGGTCTCGGTCAGCGAACCGATCTGGTTCACCTTCACGAGCAGCGCGTTGGCGGCGCCTTCCTCGATGCCGCGGGCCAGGCGCTCCGGGTTGGTGACGAACAGGTCGTCGCCGACGAGCTGGACCTTGTCGCCGAGCTTCTCGGTGATGGTCTGCCAGCCCTGCCAGTCGTCCTCGAACAGCGGGTCCTCGATGGAGACCAGCGGGTACGCCTCGACCAGCTCGGCGTAGTACTCGGTCATCTCGGCGGCGGAGCGCGCCTTGCCCTCGAAGGTGTAGACGCCGTCCTTGTAGAACTCGGAGGCGGCGACGTCGAGCGCGAGGGCGATCTGCTCGCCGGGGGTGTAACCGGCTTCCTTGACCGCCTCGAGGATGAGGTCGAGGGCCTCACGGTTGGAGCCGAGGTTCGGGGCGAAGCCGCCCTCGTCGCCGAGGCCGGTGGCCAGGCCCTTGCTCTTCAGCACCTTCTTGAGGGTGTGGTAGACCTCGGTGCCCCAGCGCAGCGCCTCGGAGAAGGACTCCGCGCCGATCGGGGCGATCATGAACTCCTGGATGTCCACGTTGGAGTCGGCGTGCGAGCCGCCGTTCAGGATGTTCATCATCGGCACCGGCAGCAGGTGCGCGTTCGGGCCGCCCAGGTAGCGGAACAGCGGCAGGTCGCTGGCCTCGGAGGCGGCGTGGGCGACGGCGAGCGAGACGCCGAGGATGGCGTTGGCGCCGAGGGAGCCCTTGTTGTCGGTGGCGTCCAGGTCGAACATCGCCTGGTCGATCAGGCGCTGCTCGGTGGCGTCGTAGCCGACCAGCTCGGGGCCGATCTGCTCGATGACGGCGAGGACGGCCTTCTCGACACCCTTGCCGTGGTAGCGGTTGGGGTCACCGTCGCGGAGCTCGATGGCCTCGAAGGCGCCGGTGGAAGCGCCGGACGGAACGGCGGCACGACCCGTGCTGCCGTCGTCGAGGCCGACCTCGACCTCGACCGTGGGGTTGCCTCGGGAGTCCAGGATTTCCCGGGCTACGACGACGTCGATGGACGGCACGAGCATCTCCTTCTTGGGATGTGACGCTGGAAGTGCGGGGCACGTGAGCCTTGCGACTAGAGCCTATCCGCCTGCGGGACGTAGGCCAGCCGACCGACCGTCCCGTGGACAAGGACAGACGGTACCCATTGTTCGGCAGCGGAACAAAGGGACGGTGACATACCGGAAAAGAAAACCCCGCTCCGGTGCGTACGGGGGAACACGCACCGGAGCGGGGTGCTCGTGGGGACGGGGGTGGCCCGCACGAGGTCTTCAGTGTGAACCAGGCGTCTATGAGCGCGCTGTGGTTCGGCTACGGGACTACTTGAGGTGCAGCTGCTGACCGGGGTAGATCAGGTCGGCATCCGCCACGATGTCCTTGTTCAGCTTGAAGAGCTTCTCCCAGCCGCCCTTGACGTCGTTCTCCTCGGCGATGGTGCTGAGGGTGTCACCCGTGGCGACCTTGTACTCGCCGTCGCCCTTCTTGACCTTCTTGCCGGTCGGGGTGGTGACGGTCTTCTGCTTCTGCGCCGGACGCTCGGTCGAACGCGAGGCGGACTGCTCCTCGGTCGAGCGGGTGGAGGTCTCGGTGCCGCTCTCGGAGGAGGAGCCGGTGCTGGAGCCGGTGCCGGTGCTGGAGCCGCCCGTGTAGGCGGCGCTCGACAGGCCGGTGCCGCAGTGCGGCCAGGCGCCCTTGCCCTGGCCGGCGAGCACCTTCTCGGCGATCTCGATCTGCTGGGCCTTGCTGGCCTGGTCGGCGGTGGAGGCGTACTGGGTGCCGCCGTACGCGGCCCAGGTGGAGGCCGAGAACTGCAGGCCGCCGTAGTAGCCGTTGCCGGTGTTGATGGACCAGTTGCCGCCGGACTCGCACTGGGCGACGGCGTCCCACTCGGCGGCGGTGGCGGCGGAGGCGTTGCCGGCCGCCATCAGCGGAGCGGCGACGGCGGCGCCGGTGACACCGGCGATGGCGATGGCGCGAGTGGCCTTGGACGGACGACGGTGCTTGCCCTTGCCGGAAAACAGCATGGTGGATCCCCTCACCGACGCCTGCGAGGTGAGCTGTCGGGTTCGGGCCGGTTGAGTTGCCCGGCCGTGCACCTCGCGGTGCGCGGCTTCACCCCAAGCCGGTTCCGGTGTCGAGTCGCCTCGACTGCCGGACCCGGCGCCTACCTTGGGTCCCCCGCTCCTGCCTGCGGCGCATGACGCGACGACTGTTCCCGTACGGCCGCTGGCAGGATTCGGCGTTGCGGCAGCCGGGGCTCGTGTTGACGAGCGGTCCCGACGGTAGACACGCGATCCGCCGAATTTCAAAGACGATCAGGGCTTCTGAGACTCATCCCACACTTTCGCCAAACCGGACATTCAGCGCGAAGCGTGACGTGAACTACCGCTGCTTTTCGCCCATTTCGACCCCTACTTCAAGGGTCTGACCGGGGATGATGAGGTCCGGATCGGTGCCGACGGTCTCCTGGTTGGCGGCGTAGAGCCCGCGCCATCCGCCGTTCACGTCAAGGGAGTCGGCGATGCCGACGAGACTGTCGCCGGCCCGGACGACGTACGAGCCGTCCGACGCGCCTTCCTCGCCGCTGCGGCCGGCGCTCTCGTCGGCGGGTTCGCCGCGGTGGCGCCCGGTGCCGCTGGAGCCGGTGTCGGTGAGGGCGGAATCACCCTCGATCCGGCCGGAGTTGTCCGGGTTGTCCCGCCCGGGAGTGGCCGAGGACTCACTGTCGGCCTCCACGGAGGGGGCAGTATCGGAGGATTGTGACGACTCGACCGACTCAACCGACTCGGCGGACTCCGTGGATTCGGAGGACTTGTCCGACTTGGTTGAGTTGTTCGAGTTGTCCGTGGCCTCGGTCGACGGGGAGGAGCTGGGCTCCGAATCCGCGGAATCGCCGTCGAGCGGGTCCAGCAGACCGGACGAATCAGATGAGCCGGAGGAGTTGGCGGACTCCGACGATTCGGGCGAAGCGGACTCATCCTCCGCGACGCCGGTGTCGATGTCGACCGAACCCGACTCGGTGTCGAGACCGGAGAGCGGGCCGCAGGTCGGCCAGGCGGCGAGGCCCTGGTCGGCGAGGATGCGCTCGGCGACGGCTATCTGCTGGGAGCGGCTGGCCTGGTCCGCGGAGGCGGCGTACCGCGTGCCGCCGTACCGCTCCCAGTTCTCCTGGGTGATCTGGAGGCCGCCGTAGTAGCCGTTGCCGCTGTCCTCGCTCCAGGAGGCACCGCTCTCGCACTCCGCGACCCGGTCCCAGGTGGTGCCCTCGGCCGCGCTGGCGCCGGAGGCGCCGAGGAGCGGGATGGCGATGGCGGAGCCGGTCACTCCGGCCGCGACGAGGAGAGCCGGGGCCTGGCGGGGGCGACGGTGACGACCGTTCCCGGAGAGCATGCGAGGGCCTTTCGAAGACAGCGGGGACCGGCGCGGCGCCGTTGACGCGAGGCGCCGCGCTGACGAGTGAACGTATCGGCAGACGATCACTTGTCACAAGTTAATGCCGCGCAGATCACGTGAAGATCACGGACTTGAGGGTGTGTCAGGTTTGACCTGACGGTCCGTCGAGGCGGCCGGGCTCAGTCGCTCGGGGTGAACTCGACCGGGGTGAACTCGACCGGGAGGGTGCGCAGTCCGCGCATGATGAGGCCGCCGCGCCAGCGCAGCTCGTCCGGTTCCACCGCGAGCCGGAGGTCCGGGAGGCGGCGCAGGAGGGTGGCCAGTGCGGTCTGGCCCTCCAGGCGGGCGAGCGGGGCGCCTAGGCAGTAGTGGATGCCGTGGCCGTAGCCGAGGTGCTGGTTGTCGCGGCGGGAGAGGTCGAGCGTGTCGGGGTCGGCGAACCGCTCGGGGTCCCGGTCGGCGGCGGCGAGCACGACGAGGACCGGGTCGCCCGGGGCGATGTGCTGGCCCCCGACGGTGAGCGGCTGCGTGGCGAAGCGCCAGGTGGCGAGTTCTACGGGGCCGTCGTAGCGGAGGAGTTCCTCCACGCCGGTTTCGAGGAGGGCCGTCTCCTGTGCGGCGAGGGACTGCTGGAGGCGGGCCCGCTGGTCGGGGTGGGTCAGCAGGGCGAAGGTGCCGTTGCCGATCAGGTTGACCGTGGTCTCGAAGCCCGCGAAGAGAAGGATGAAGGCCATGGCGGCGGCCTCGTTCTCGGTGAGGTGCTCGCCGTGGTCGGAGGTGCGGATGAGACCGGAGATGAGGTCCTCGCCGGGCGCGGGGGTGTCGGGCAGGGCCGCGCGCTTGCGGTGGATGAGGTCGGCGAGGTAGCCGCGCATCCTCTTCACGGACCGCGCGACTCCGCCCCTGGGGCCGCCCTGGTGGCGGATCATCATGCCCGCCCAGTCCCGGAAGTCGTCCTGGTCCTCACGCGGGACGCCGAGCAGGTCGCAGATGGCGTAGATGGGGAGCGGGAAGGCGAACTCGTGGATGAGGTCGGCGGATCCCCGGTCGGCGAACTGGTCGATGAGGTGGTCGGTCAGCTCCTGCACGCGCGGGGCGAACTCGGCGACCCGGCGTGGCGTGAACGCCTTGCTGACGAGCCGTCGCAGCCGGGTGTGGTCCGGGGGGTCGATGTTGAGCAGATGCGTCATCAGCTCGGCCTTGCGCTCGCCGGGGATACCGGTCTTGCCCTTGGCGTGCGCGGGCTCGTCGTGATGCGCGGGGTTCTTGCTGAGCCGCGGATCGGCCAACGCCTGCTTGGCATCGGCATACCGCGTGACCAGCCACGCCTCCACCCCACTGGGCAACGTAGTCCGACGCACGGGGGCGTACTCCCGCAGCCAGGCGTATGCGGGGTAGGGATCGGCAGCGAACTCCCAGGTGAAGAGGTCGGGGGCGGGAGGAGGGGGCACTGCGGGGGTTGCGGCACCGTCTGGGGTGGGGGTGACGGGGCAGGCCGAGGCGGGGGTGGGGGTGGCTGCGGGGGTTGCGGCGCGGTCTGGATTGGGGGCGGGGGTGGGGTGGTCGGTCACTCCTTGACGGTATCCGGCGGGGGGCGGGGGCTTCGCTGGGCGGGGCGAGGGGGTGGGTGGCTGGGCGGGCCAAGGCGCCGTGAGGCCGTGCTCGGCTTCTTGTCGGGGCCCGCCGGGGAGAGCCACCCCTTCTCTGCGCGAGCTGGAGGGCGGGAGCCGGCGGCGGGTGGATGGGTGGGCCCGGCGGAGGCGGCCCGGTGGGCCGGGGTGGGTCTTGGCGGCTCTGCTGAGGAGAGTCCGTCCCCCTACTCTCTGCCTCTCTGCGCGTGTGGCGGTGTTGGGCCCTGGCGGGGTTACTGCGTGGTGGGGTTTCGGGCGCGGATTTCGTCCAGGGCGTGGGTGATGGCGCGTCCGGCTGAGAGTGGGGGGCCGGGGGACGGGGGCGTGGGGTCGGGGGTGTGGGGTGCCAGGGCCGACAGGAGTCGCTGGTCCGTGAGGGCCGCGCGGAGTGCGGGGAGGGCCTCGGCCGCGGCGGGGTTGCCGTGCTCGGCCGCGACGCCTAGCCAGTGCAGGGCGCGCGCGAGGAGCAGGAACCCGAGTTCCTGGGCCGGCTCCCGGCTGCCCGCCTCGGCCGCCCTCTGGATATGGGGAAGGGCTTCGGTCAGCTTGCCCTGCTCCAGCAGCAGGTACCGCCCGGGCATGTACGCCTCTCGCTCGTCCTGCTCCGCGACCTCGCCCCACCAGCGCAGCGCCTCGGGGGCGTCGCCGGCCCACGTCGACAGGAAGGCGAGGATCGTCGGGGCGACGGGGTCCCCCGCCTCGGCCGGGATCCGCACCACTCGCGAGCCGCCCGGGACACCTCGTCGCGCTCGGGCAGGTCGTACCTCGCCGCCATCCAGGCCATCGACCCCCACAGATGAGGAGTCAGCGGCGGCAGGTCGGGACAGCGGATCGCGTCGGCGACCAGCGTCCCGCACGCCTGCCAGGTGTCCTTCTCGGGACCCGGCACCAGCAGCCCCGAGACTCCCAGCCGCGGCTTGGCCGCCCAGTCCAGGTCCTCCTGCGAGACGGGGGTCGCCAGCGCGCACCCGCTCCCGTACATCTGCCGTACGTTGATCAGGAATTCCCAGGTCCGGGGCGACAGGCCACTGGTGACTCCGCAACGGGCCGCGTCGATGGCCGCCCGCACCAGCAGGTGACCGTCGGCCCGCCCGCCGGGACGGCTCGCCCGGCGCCGCTCCTCCCACAACTCCGGTCCCGCCGCCAGGAACTGCGTGACGCCCAGCTCACCGCGCCGGCGCACCGCGTCCCTGAGCCGCGGGTCCTCCGCCTGCGCGAGCCGTGCGAGTTCCGTCTCGCTCCAGTCGCAGGTCAGATCCACCGTGCGGGCCCCGCGCAGGGCACGGGCCATCGGCAGGTCACCGAAGCGGTGCGCCTCGTACGCGGTGTCCCGCATCGTGGCGAGCACCAGCACACCCTCGTGCGCGAGCTGCGCCAACGGCCCCGCCACCAGCCCCCGTTCGTCGATGTGGCTCTCCAGATCGTCCAGCCACACCACATGCGTACCGGCGGGATCACGCCCGCGCAGCGCGGCGGGCAGCTCGCGCGGCTCGGTCCCGGGGTGAGCGTTGAACAGCCGGGCACCGGCGTCGGCGTTCCGCCTCAGGGCGGCCCAGGCGGTCGCCGACTTGCCGGACAGCGGCTCCCCGGTGACGACCACCAGTCCGCCCTCCCGCAGCCCCCGCGCGACCAGCCGGTCGAGTTCGGCGTCCCGGTCGCGCGGGACGTAGGGCGGCAGATCGGGCTCGCCCCAGAAGGAACTGACGGGCCGTACACCCAGCGCGCGGCCCCGTAAGTCACCGAGCCGGGGCCAGCTGTCGGCGGACGCGGGCCCCGGCTGGCCGTAGTTGTGCTGCACGCCGATGACCGGGGCATGGAAGCTGGACCGCCGGAAGTCGACGTGGTCCCCGGGCCGTTCGCCCTGGGCGAGGGGGCCCGGAGCGTCGCGGGAGGTGACGCTCACCGGTACGGCGGCCGGAGCGCCCAGCACATCGCCGCATCCCCCGCAGTAGATGTCGTCGCGGTCCACCGAGGTCGCGCAGGACGGACAGGCCAGGTGACCGGTCGGCCGGAAGTCCGCTATGAACTTGTGCACCTCATTGGCGATGACCCCCTTCCTTCTTGAACGCCTCCCGGATCTTGCTCCGCCAGATCCGCGCCGCGTCCCGCGCCGACAGCTCCCCGCTGCTCAGCTCGCTCCGGTGGCCCTCCAGAACCGGTCCCACGTCCTCGCTCATGGCCAGCGCGTAGATGTGGACGAACGCAGGCCTGGCCCTTTCCTCCCAGTCGTCGGAGCCCATCGAGGACACCAGAACCCCGGCCGCCGCAGCCGCCAGTTCGTCCAACACGCCTGACATACAAGCCCTCGTGCCCCAGAGCCGGCTCAGGAGGCAACCGTACTAACCTTCCAGGCCCTCGGCAGCCCGCACCGCATCCCGGTACGCCCGCCCCGCCGCCCGCAGCGCCGCCTCCGGATCCACGCCCTCGGCCTCGGCGCGCACCGCGAGGGCGAGGAGCTCGTAACCGATGCCCTCGGTCCTGGGCAGGGGCACGTCGAGCCCGGCCGTTCTGACCCGGGACGCCAGCTTCGCCGCGAGGGCGAGACCGGGCTGGCCGAGGGGGATGCCGTCGGTGACGGACTCGCGGCGCTTCTCCGTGGCCTTGGTCCGCAGCCAGTGCTCCTTGACCTCCTCGGGGGTGGTGGCGGTCTCGTCCCCGAAGACGTGCGGGTGGCGATGGATCAGCTTGGCGACGATGGTCCCGGCGACATCGTCGAGGGAGAAGGGCGCCTCGGGGTCCTCCTCGGCAATGCGCGCGTGGAAGACGACCTGGAGGAGGACGTCCCCCAGTTCCTCGCGCAGTTCGTCCCGGTCCCCTTCCTCGATGGCCTCGACGAGTTCGTAGGCCTCCTCGATGCCGTACTTGGCGAGGCCCTTGTGGGTCTGCTGGGAGGACCAGGGGCACTCGGCGCGGATCCGGTCCATGACCTGGACGAGGTCGAGCAGGCGGGCGCCGGGCAGGTCGTAGGAGGCGGGGAGCAGTTCCAGCTCCGGCATGCTCACGCGGCCGGATCCGGCGAGGCGGGCGAGGCCGTCGGTCAGCGCCGGTTCGCCCTCGCCGGTGGCCACGACCACCACGGTGCGGCCGCCGGCGCAGGTGCCGACCAGCGCCTCGGCGGTGGGGGCCGCCTCGGTCACCCGTATGCCCGCCTCCCGCAGATACGGCAGCTGCGGGTGGGCGCCGTCCGCGCACAGCACGCTGTCGGCGGAGCGCAGCGCCTGCCAGGCGGGCCAGGACAGCAGGCCGGGGGCGACGCGGTGGCTGGTGGTGAGCAGGACGATACGGCCGGGGGCGGCGGGGGCGGTTTCGGGGCTGGTGGTGTTCACGGTTCGAAGCTAACGCACGGCGGGGACGGACCGGATCGCGTTGTCCACAGGCAGAGGCCGGGGTGTGATCGTATGACCGCAGAGGGTGTACCGGTACGGCCCCCGGAGGCGCCGTACCGTTCCGCCTCGCTGTCTCCCCGCCGCTGTGCCCGCTACGCCGGCTGCTGCGGGTCCGCCGCCGTCACCTCACGCACCCACGGCGTCTTGGCGTCCACGCGGCCGCTCTTCTGGACGTCCCAGCTGCCGTAGCGCGGGTTCAGGTCGATGTCGAGCTTCTCGGAAGCCTCCGACAGGGCCTTCCAGAACTCCGGCTGCGTGGTGTCGGTGCCGAGCTTGGCGGCGAGCTTCTGGGCCTCCAGCTGCAGGCGGAGGTTCTCCTCCAGGCGCGCCGGGGCCACGCCGTACTCCTGGAGCCAGGTCGTCTCCAGTGCCTTGGCACCGCCGGCCTGCTGTTCCAGGCCGTTGCGCATCTCCTGGATCTCCTTGCGGCTGACGGTGATGCCCGCGTCCTGGGCGGCCTGATGCAGCACCCGGTCCAGGACCATGCCGTGCAGGGTGTCCCGGGTGAGGCTGCCGGTCCGGGACACGGCCTGGGCGTACTGCGCCTCGTCGGAGACGACCGCGCGCTGGGCCGCGCGCACCTCGTTCACCCTGTTCTCCAGCTGGGAGACGGTGATCCGCTGATCCCCGACCACGGCCGCGGCACCCGGGTGCGCGTCGTTTCCGCAGGCGGTGAGGAGAGGCGCCGCCGCGAGGGCGGCAGTGAGGAGGAGCGCGGTGCGACGGCGGCGGTAGCGGCGGTGCAAGGAGACCTCCCGAGGAGATTGTGCGACGGTGCACAAAGTCTTGCGATGATCGATGGTAGGCAGTGGCCAAGCTCTGGCCAACCCATTCGACCAACGATTCACCGCGACTTCGGGCACCGGCTCGCGGGCTCGGGCGGCCGTCCTCGCTAGCCGCGCACCTGACCCAGCCACTGGAGCGTGCGCCGGATGTCGGTGGCCAGCGGGTGGCCGGGACCGTGCAGGCGTTCCACGTCGTGCAGGAGACGGACCAGGGTGTCGTGGGCGGCGGGGCGGTCGCCGAGCGCGAGCAGCAGGTGGCCGATGCGGCGGCGGACGTCGTGGGCGAGCTCCGGGTCTCCGGCCACGTACTGGTTCTCGTAGTACGGCAGCAGCGACCGGTACTCCGCCAGCGCTGCCGCCGGGTCGCCGAGCTGCTCCAGGCACTGGGCCGCTTCGTAGCGGAAGCGCAGTGACTGGGGGTCGGCGTGGCCGGCCTCGGCGGCGCGCTCGGTGGCGAGGGCGCGCAGGACGGGAAGCGCGCGCCGGTACTGGCCGTCGTCCATGAGCGTGGCCGCGTACTGCTTGCGCAGGGTGCGCACGACCGGGGATTTCTCGCCGTGCCGCTCGGCGGCGACCGGGAGGATCGCGCCGAGGATGTCGACGGCCTGGGTGATGCGGCCCTCGCCGAGGAGGCGCTTGACCTCGTCCACCGCGCGGGCCACGTCCGGCTTCCCGGCGGCCGGAGCGACCGGGGCGGCGGGGGCGGGCTGGGGCGCGGGGGTGCGGGCGCGGTCCGGCCAGGGGGCGTGCGGGCGCAGGAACGGGCGCGTGGGGTCCAGGGGCGCCCCGGTGGGCGTCCCGCGCGCGGGCAGCAGCAGCGCCAGGTCCTCGTACACCTCCTGCGCGGAGCCGGGGCGGTGCTGCGGGTCCTTGGCGAGCAGCCGCAGGACCAGCGCTTCCAGGGCCTCGGGCACCTCGGGGCGCATCCGGCGCACGGGCACCGGGGGCTCGTAGAGGTGCCGGTGCAGCACGCCGAGCGCGGTCGAGCCGGAGAACGGGACGTCGCCGCTGAGGAGTTCGTGCAGCAGCACACCGAGCGCGTACAGGTCGGTGTACGGGCCGACCGCGCCGCCCATGGCCTGCTCGGGCGCCATGTAGGCGGGCGAGCCGATGGGGGTGCCGGTGTGGGTGAGGCGGGTGGTGTCGGCGTCCATGACGGAGGCGACGCCGAGGTCGAGGACGGTGACCGTGCCGTCCTGCTTCACCATCACATTGCGCGGCTTGAGATCGCGGTGGACGATCGGCACGGCGTGCACGGCGCTCAGCACGGCGCACAGTTGCGCGGCGACCGCCACCGCCCACTGCCACGGGTACGGGTCGTGCTCGGCGAGATGGTCGGAGAGGTCCGCGCCGTCGATGTACTGCATGACGAGGAACAGCTCCTCGCCCTCGCTGCCCGCGTCGTGCACGGTGACCAGGCCGGGGTGGTCGACCTGCGCGGTCACCCGGCACTCGCGCACGAACCGGCGGCGCAGTTCGTCCGCCTCCTGCCCCGCCACCTTGTCGGGGCGCAGCAGCTTCACCGCCACGCGCCGGTCGAGCCGCTGGTCGTACGCCGTCCAGACCTGGCCCATGCCGCCTTGCCCGATGAGCGTGGACAGTTCGTAGCGGGCGGCGACGACGCGCCCGGTCGTCACGGTCACCTTCCGCCCTCGTGGTCGCCGCGGCCGTCGTGGTTGCGCAGATAGTCACTGAGCTCGTCCAGCTCGGCGCGCACCTGGTCGATCCGGGCGGGCGCGGGCCGCTGCGGCGGCGCCGGTACGGGGCCGGCGGGCGGGGCGTCCTGGGGCAGCGGCGGGGTGGGGACCGGGGTCGCCGGGTGCGGTACGGGCGCGGGCGGCCGGTGCTGCTGCGGCAGGGGCTGCTGGACCGGCGCGGTCGTGTACGGCGACGCCACCTGCTGCGGATAGCCGTAACCGGCGGGGCCGTTCGGAGCGTGGATCGTCGTGGCCCCCGGCCGCGCGTAACCGCCGTGCCGCAGCCGGAGTCGGTTGTGCACGCGGATGTCCATCACCAGGAAGTACACGGAGCTGAACGCGCCGAGCAGCAGCACCGCGGCCAGCGCGACGTCCGACTTGGGGTCCGTCTCCGGCACCGAGCCGACCACGGCGAAACACGCGATGGACACCGGCAGGCTCACCCACGCCAGCACCCAGTCCGGCCAGCGGCCGCGCAGGATGGCCACCCGGAACAGCGGCACGCACGCGAGGATCCCGCAGGAGAGCAGACCGGCGGCGGCGAACAGCACCCGCAGGGAGATGACCGTTGCCTCGCTGCGGGTGGGCGGCGCCGCGCCGTGGCCGTACATGACTGCTCCTGGACGGTTGGCCGATGGGGACGAACGAACGACAGAGTTCGAGCGTATAGGCCGACACGGACAACCGGTCCCGGGTTGTACCGAACCGTTGTTGTACTGATCACTTCCCCGGCTTCCCGCCCTCCCCCGGTGCCTCAGTCGGGAGCCACCGTCCCGTCGGTGAGACCGTCGTACATCCCGCGCACCAGCTGGTCCCCGAGCCGGTTCGCGTGCCGCAGCGCCCGCTCGAACTCGTCCAGCGCGCGGAACCGCGCGCCGTAGCGCCGCTGTTCGTCGAGCGGGAGCCGGGGCAGCTGGAGCCGGCGCACGTCCAGGCGCGTGGCGGTGGACGCGTAACTGCTGGCCTGGCGGTTGTTGGCGGTGCCGCGCAGGAATCCGGCGAGGAACCACGCGTCGAGCGCCGTGCGGTCGGGGCGCAGGAGGACGAGGTTGCGCCCCAGGGCGGCGCCCCCCGTGGTGTCGTCGATCACGCGCGCCATCGAGCCGCCGCCGAGCACCGGGACGACGACATCGCCCGGCTCCGTCAGCGCCGCCTCCTCGTCGCTCTCGGGGAGCGTGCCCGAGGGGGCCGTCCCGGCGAGGACGTCATGGTCGGTGAGCACGGGCACACGCGCGTGGCCGCCGCTTCCGCCGGTTCGCATCACCAGGGCGCCCCCGCGCGCGAGTTCCCCGACGGTGGTGAGCGGCCAGCGCACCGGGCGGGCGCCCGCGGCGGGCGGCGGGGTGAGTTCGGCGGCGAGCCCCAGGGTCTGGCCCAGGCGCTCGCGCACGGCCGTGAGCGCCTCGGCGCCGTCGGCCTCGGTGGGGGGCGGCAGATGGCGGGCGGGGGCGAGGTCGACGTCGTCGTCGAGGAGTTCGATCACGGGCAGCGCGCGGGCCAGACCGGGCCGCTCGTCGAGCGTGCCGGCCCGGTCGAAGGCGTGCCAGGCGTCGAGCACGGCGTCCCGTACGGCCCGCCAGTCCGGCCCGCCGCGCCCCTCGGTGGCGAACTGCCCCGCGTCCGCGAGCAGCACCTCGGGCTGCGCCGGCGCCTTGTCGGGCCTGCGCAGCACCCACAGGTGGAGCGGGAGGTTGTACGGCGGTGCCGCGCCGACCGGCAGCGCGACGACGGCGCGCAGCGCACCGCGCCGCAGCAGGTCGGCGCGGATCCGGCGGCCGGAGCGGCGGGAGGCGGCGGCGGGCGGCATGAGCAGCACGGCGGTGCCGCCGTCCCTCAGCCGCGCGAGCGCGTGCTGCACCCAGGCCAGCTCCGACTCCGGACGGGCCGGGAAGCCGTACTCCCAGCGGGGGTCGTAGGCGAGTTCGTCATGGCCCCAGTTCCGCTCGTTGAACGGCGGGTGGCACAGGACGGCGTCGGCGCGCAGCTCGGGATGCGCGTCGGCGCGCAGGGTGTCACCGACTCCGGCGCACACGGTGGCCCCGGTGCGCAGAGCGAGCCGGAGCGCGGTGACGGCGGCGAGGTCGGGGGCGCTGTCCTGGGCGTACAGCTGCTGCTCGGGGCGGGGGGCGACGGCACGCAGGAGGGCACCGGTGCCGCAGGCCGGGTCGAGGACGGTACGGGCGGGGCCGGCCAGGTCGGCCATCAGAGCGGCGAGTTCGGCGGGCGTGAGCGTGTACTGGCGCGGGTTGGCGTCGAGGTGTCGGCCGAGCAGGAACTCGAAGGCGGGGCGGGCGCCGCCCATCTCGGCGGCGAGCTCGGCGGCGCCGCGGAGGAGGGGGGTGGAGGGGAGGATTTGAGGGCCGGTGGGGGTGTGTACGGCGGGGGTGGGGGCGGCGGAGGCGGCAGTGGGGCGTGTGGGACTGCGGGGGTTCACAGCGGCCGGTCCGTTCACAGCGGCGCCGGGGTTCGATCGGTCGCGGGAGTTCACAGGGCCGGGCGGGTTCACAAGGCCAGGCGAGTTCACAGCCCCCGGCGAGTTCACAGCCGCCGCCCCCCGGCGCGCCGACATCCCCCCGAACCGCGGCGTGAGCACCTGCTCCAGTGCCCCCGGCAGCATCGCCGCGAGCCGTTCGTCGGACCCGGCGCTCACCTCCAGCCAGAGCGTGGGCCGGTCGTGGATGAGCAGGAGCACGCACCCCGCGTGCGTCAGCGCGGTCACCGGACCCTCGGGATGCCCGGCGAGCTGCTGCCAGACCCGCTCGCGCAGCGGTACCTCGGCGAGTTTGCCCTGACGGCGGAGCCAGGCCTCCACCTCGGCGAGCGCGAAGGACGGGCTGGTCTCGGTGCCGCCCACCGGCTTGGGGAAGTCGGCGTGCCGGCGCCGCCAGTTGCTCACGGCGGCCCTGCCGACGCCCGCCAGCCGGGCGATCCCGGCCGCGGTCACCTCTGTCGCATTGTCCTGCACCGCCCGGCTCCCCTCACCCGCCCGATCGCTCGCGTCCACTCGGTGACGCGCTCTGTGACGCCCGAGCATACCGACGCACGCAAGATCTGAGGGTTCACGGCCGTGTACACATAACATTCCGTGAATCGTGTTGACTCGGTTCACAGCCTCTGCTCTTATTGACCCATCGAACGAGCGACCTCCGGTGGAGGCGGTCGCCGCTCAGGGGAGGGGAACAGCCATGGGCATGAAGGGCAAGGTCGCGCTGGGCGCCGTCGTGGGGATCGTCGTCATCGGCGCCGTATCGGCGAACGCCGGCGGCGACAGCAGCGGCTCCGGCGGTTCCAGCGGCTCCGGCGACAAGGGCTCTTCGGCGTCCGCGGACGGCAGCACCGGCGGGGACAAGAAGAAGACGGACACGGAGGAAGTCGCCGAGAAGAAGGTCGCGTTCGGGGGAGACGGCGACTTCGAGGTCGGTTCCGACATCAAGCCGGGCACGTATCGCACGACCGGCAACACCGACGGCCTGTGCTACTGGGAGCGGGCCAAGGACTCGTCCGGCGAGATGGACTCGCTGCTGGCCAACGACAATGTGACCGGCACCGGTTACGTCACCGTCAAGGCCACCGACAAGCTCTTCTCGTCCAGTGACTGCGGCGACTGGGAGGCCGTCGACGAGAAGGCGAAGGGCTCCCCTGCGTCGAAGATGACCGGCGACGCGGGCATGCTCAGAGTCGGCGTCGACATCGCCCCCGGCACCTACAAGTCCACCGGCAACACCGACGACTCCTGCTACTGGGAGCGCGCCAAGGACGCCGACCACTCGATCGACTCGATCATCGCCAACAACAACGTGACCGGCACGGCCGTCGTCACCATCAGCGCCTCGGACGCCTACTTCAAGACGTCCGGCTGCCAGGACTGGAAGAAGTCCGCCTGACCCTCTCCAGCGGGGCGCGGCCCACAGAGGCACACCAACGTCCCACCCCCAACTCACACAGTCACCAGCTCATCCAGCGCCCCGCGCGCTACGTCTTCACCGAGGAACCCTCATGCGTCGCACCGCACTCGCCGCCCTCTGTCTCACCGCCGTCGCCACCGTGGCCGTCACCGGCTGCCAGGGCGAGGACAAGTCGGAGGGCAAGGCCAGGGACAAGGCCGCCAGTTCCAGCAAGCCGAAGGAAGCGTTCGCCGGTCTGACCGGCGGGCAGATAGCCGACCGGGCGGTGAAGGCGACCCGCGGTGCCGACTCGTTGCGGATCACGGGCGACATCCCCGACGAGGAGAGCGGCGGCACCATCGGGATGGACATGGCCCTGAACCAGAAGGGCGACTGCGCCGGTCACATGAGCATGGACGGCGAGGGCCGGGCCGATCTGATCAAGGACGGCAACACCGTCTACATGAAGTACGACGAGGCCTTCCTGCGCAGCCAGAGCGAGGGCGAGCCCGAGGCGGATACCGACGCCGCGGTCGCCATGCTGGCGGGCAAGTGGACCAAGATGTCGGCGACGGGCGAGGGGGCCGAGGACTTCGACGCCTTCTGCGACCTGAACACGCTCCTCGGTGACGCCACCGGCGGCACGTCGGACGCGACGCGCGGCGAGACCACCACGGTCGACGGCGCGCCCGCGATCACCCTGCACGAGAAGGACGGCAAGGAGCGGAACACGCTCTACGTCGCCACCGAGGGCGAGCCGTACGTGCTCAAGCTCGTCAGCACCAGCCCCTCGGACCCCGGCTCGCTCACGTTCAGCGACTACGGCAAGCCGGTCCCGACGGACAAGCCCACCGGCGACATCATCGACCTGGACGCACTCGGCGCCTGAGCCGCGAGCGACGCGGGGAGCAACGCCGGGAGCGACGCCCGGAGCCGGGACGCGGGCGTCTCCCCCGTCAGCCTCCGCACTGCCGCAGCATCATCTGCTTGTCGGGCGGGGTCACGGGCAGCTCGTACTTCAGCGAGACCTGGGCGAAGCGCACCGCGTAGGAGCAGCGGATCTGCTTGTTCGGGGGGAGCCAGGCGGCGGGGCCCGAGTCGCCCTTGGAGCTGTTGGTGCGGCCGTCGACGGGCATCAGGTTGAGCGGGTCGTTGGCGATGTCCTGCCGCTTGCCCTCGGTCCAGCGGGCGGCGCCCATCTGCCAGTCGTAGGAGAGCGGCATGACGTGGTCGATCTGGACCTCCGAGGCACGGGCCTTGGTCCAGTCGATCGTCCGGCCCGTGTACGGGTCGTCCAGCCGCATCGACATCACCACGCAGTCCGAGCCGGACCGGAAGCGCAGATCCTCGCCGTCGCGCTGGAGGAGGTCGTTGCGGGTGTCGCAGCCGTTGCGGGCGAACGGGATGCCGCCCGGCGCCGAGTCCATCCAGGCGTAACCGAACTCGTCCCGGTCGTACCCCGTCTTCGGGCCGCGGCCCTTGGTCGCCACCTTCTCGATCAGGGCCCGTGCCTCGGCCCGGTCGGCGTCGGAGGTGATGGCCGCCAGGCCCGGTTCCGTACCGTCGGGGTTGTCCAGGGGGTTGACCGAACGGCCCGCGCCCTGGGCCGGACCGGAGGCGGCGTCGTCCAGGGGCAGCTCCTCCAGGTCGTCGCAGCCCGTGAGTACGAGCACCATGCCGAGCACCGCGGCCGGCAGTGCCGCCCCGCCCCTACGCCGCATCACTGTGCGCCCCTCCCCTGCATGCCGATTACCTGTTCCCACCGTAGCCGCCGAGAGGTCCAGGCCATATGGTCCGAAAATGCGCATCCGTCGCATCACCGGCGTATCGTCGGTTCTGAGTCACCTCGGAAGGAGCTCTGGATGGGCATCCTCGACAGATTCAAGGGCAACCGCGGCGCGCAGGACAAAGCCAAGGGCATGTCCGACACCGCGGAGAAGAAGGTCAACGACAAGACGGGCAACAAGTACGAGAGCCACGTCGACGACGCGCAGCGCAGAGGCGAGGGCGCGCTCGGCATGGACCGCGACAGGCCCGACCAGCCGTAAGGCCGGCCCGAAAGAGAAGCCGTCCGTGGAGACCCACCACCCCGCGGACGGCTTCGCCTTTCCGACTCCCGTCGGCGACCGCACCCACCAGCACGGCTACGACCGCACCACGGGCACCGCTACGACCCCAGGATCGTCGCCAGGAACTCCCCGACCCACCCCAGCAGTTCCCGCCCGACCAGCGGCTTCCCGCCCACCTTCGCCGTCTTCGGGCGCGGCACCAGCACCTGGTGCGCCGCCGGCTTGATCACGCTGCCCGGGTAGAGGCGCTTCAGCCGCAGTTCCTGCGACTCCCGCAACTCCACCGGCGCGAAACGGATGTTGGTGCCCTGGAGGACGATCTCGCCGACGCCGCACGCGCGGGCGAGCATGCGCAGGCCCGCCACCAGCAGCAGGTTCTCCACCGGCTCGGGCAACTTGCCGTAGCGGTCGACGAGTTCCTCGCGTACGGCCTTGACGTCCTCCTCCGTGTTGGCGGAGGCGATCGCGCGGTAGGCCTGCAGGCGCAGGCGCTCGCCGGGGGCGTAGTCGTGCGGGACGTGCGCGTCGACCGGGAGCTCGATCTTGACCTCCAGCGGCGGTTCCTCCTCCACGCCGCCTTCGAGGGAGGCGCGGTAGTCCGCCACCGCCTCGCCGACCATCCGGACGTACAGGTCGAAGCCGACGCCCGCGATGTGCCCGGACTGCTCGCCGCCGAGCAGGTTGCCCGCGCCGCGGATCTCCAGGTCCTTCATCGCCACGTACATGCCCGCGCCCATCTCCGTGTGCTGGGCGATCGTCGCCAGCCGCTCGTGGGCCGTCTCCGTCAGCGGCTTCTCCGGCGGGTACAGGAAGTAGGCGTACCCGCGCTCCCGGCCGCGGCCGACCCGGCCGCGCAGCTGGTGCAGCTGGGAGAGGCCGAAGTTGTCGCCGCGCTCGACGATCAGGGTGTTGGCGTTGGAGATGTCGATGCCCGACTCGACGATCGTCGTCGACACGAGCACGTCGAACTTCTTCTCCCAGAAGTCCACCACCACCTGTTCCAGGGCCGTCTCCGACATCTGGCCGTGGGCGATCGCGATGCGCGCCTCGGGGACGATGTCCCGGAGGCGGGCCGCCGCCCGGTCGATCGACTCCACCCGGTTGTGGATGTAGAAGACCTGGCCCTCGCGCAGGAGTTCACGGCGGATCGCGGCGCCGATCTGCTTCTCCTCGTACGGCCCGACGAAGGTCAGCACCGGGTGCCGCTCCTCCGGCGGGGTGGTGATCGTGGACATCTCGCGGATGCCCGTCACGGCCATTTCCAGGGTTCTGGGGATCGGTGTCGCGGACATGGTCAGGACGTCCACGTTCGCGCGCAGCTTCTTCAGCTGCTCCTTGTGCTCGACGCCGAAGCGCTGCTCCTCGTCGACGATGACCAGGCCGAGGTCCTTGAACTTCGTCTCCGACGAGAACAGCCGGTGGGTGCCGATGACGACGTCCACGGAGCCGTCCTTCAGCCCTTCCAGGACCGCCTTCGCCTCGGTGTCCGTCTGGAAGCGGCTGAGTGCGCGCACATTGACCGGGAACTGCGAGTACCGCTCGGAGAACGTCCCGAAGTGCTGCTGCACCAGCAGCGTCGTCGGCACCAGCACCGCCACCTGCTTGCCGTCCTGGACGGCCTTGAAGGCGGCCCGGACCGCGATCTCCGTCTTGCCGTAGCCGACGTCGCCGCAGACCAGGCGGTCCATGGGGATCGACTTCTCCATGTCCTCCTTGACCTCGGCGATGGTGGTCAGCTGGTCGGGAGTCTCGGCGTAGGGGAAGGCGTCCTCCAGCTCGCGCTGCCAGGGCGTGTCGGACCCGAAGGCGTGGCCGGGGGCCGCCATGCGCGCGCTGTACAGCTTGATCAGGTCGGCCGCGATCTCCTTGACGGCCTTCTTGGCGCGCGCCTTGGTCTTCGTCCAGTCGGCGCCGCCCAGGCGGTGCAGCGTGGGCGCCTCGCCGCCGACGTACTTGGTGATCTGCTCCAGCTGGTCGGTGGGGATGTAGAGCCGGTCGCCGGGCTGGCCGCGCTTGGCGGGGGCGTACTCCACGACGAGGTACTCGCGGGTGGCGCCCTGCACGGTCCGCTGGACCATCTCGATGTAGCGGCCGACGCCGTGCTGCTCGTGGACGATGTAGTCGCCGGCCTCCAGGGTCAGCGGGTCGATGGTCTTGCGGCGGCGGGCGGGCATGCGCGCGCCGTCCTTGCCGGCCGCCTTCTGGCCGGACAGGTCGGTCTCGGTGAGGACGGCGAGCTTCAGCGCCGGGTCGACGAAGCCGTAGTCGATCGAGCCGCACGCCACGTGCACGACGGACGGGCTCAGCGCGGTCAGGTCGGCGTCCAGGCGGGCGGCGATGCCCTCGCCGCCGAGCACCTCGACCGTGCGGGCAGCGGGGCCGTGGGCCTCGGTGACGTAGACGGCGCGCCAGCCGTCGGCGAGCCAGCCCTTGGTGTCGGCGAGCGCCTTGGCGGTGTCGCCGCGGTAGGTCTCGGGCGCGTGCATGCCGAGCTTGAGGGTGTCGGCCTCTTCGAGGGCGTCGTCCGCGGCGAACGGCGACACCGACCACCACATCATGTCCAGCTCGCGCGCGTGGTCGCGGACGTCCGCGATGGACCACAAGGAGGCCGCGCCGACGTCGATGGGTGCCTCGCCACCGCCCGCCGTGGCCGCCCAGGACGCCTGGAGGAACTCCTGCGAGGTCGCCACGAGGTCGGCGGCACGCGTGCGTACCCGCTCCGGATCGCACACCAGGGCCATCGCGCCCTTGGGCAGCACGTCCAGCAGCAGCTCCATGTCGTCCACCAGGACCGGAGCCAGGGACTCCATTCCCTCTACGGCGATCCCCTCGGCGATCTTGCCGAGCAGCTCGCCGAGCTCCGGGTGCTGTTCGGCGAGGGCACGCGCGCGTGCGCAAACGTCCTCGGTGAGCAGCAGCTCGCGGCAGGGCGGCGCCCACAGGCCGTGCTCGGCGACCTCCAGGGAGCGCTGGTCGGCGACCTTGAAGTAGCGGATCTCCTCGACGTCGTCGCCCCAGAACTCGATGCGCAGGGGGTGTTCCTCGGTGGGCGGGAACACATCGAGGATGCCGCCCCGTACGGCGAACTCGCCGCGCTTCTCGACCAGCTCGACCCGGGAATAGGCGGCGCCGGCGAGGGCCTCGACGATGTCGTTCAGGTCCGCGGTCTGGCCGGTGCGCAGGGCCACCGGTTCCAGGTCGCCGAGGCCCTTGACCTGCGGCTGGAGTACCGAGCGGACCGGCGCGACGACGACGGAGACCGGACCGGTCTCGGGGTCGTCGGGGCGGGGGTGGGTCAGGCGCCGCAGGACGGCGAGGCGGCGGCCGACGGTGTCGCTGCGGGGGCTGAGCCGCTCGTGCGGCAGCGTCTCCCAGGAGGGGTACTCCACGACGCCCTCCGGGGGGAGGAGGGAGCGCAGGGCGGCCGCCAGGTCCTCGGCCTCCCGGCCCGTCGCCGTCACCGCGAGCACGGGGCGGCCGGCCTCGCGGGCCAGCGCGGCGATCGCGAAGGGGCGGGCCGCCGGGGGGCCGACGAGGTCGACGTGCATGCGGGTGCCGTCGGTGGCCGCGGTGATCGCTTCCGCGAGGGCGGTGTCCTTGACGACGGCGTCGAGCAGACCGTGCAGGCTCATGTGGAGGGAGCTTCCGTCCGAGGGGTGGGGCAACGCGAAAGGGCCCGACTCGTCGTACGGGCCGGGGGTCTCCAGCGTACGTCGCCGCACCGACAGGCGCCGGGGCTGTGGACAAGCGGGTTGCCCATATGCCCGGTGCCGGGAAGCCCCCCAAGGCTTCCCGGCACCGGTTCCCCCGCAACCCCCGTGTGCGGTGGCTGTCCGACCCGCCCGCTACTCGGTCGCGATCGCGTTCAGGACGTTCATCCGGCCCGCCCGGAAGGCCGGGATCAGGGCGGCGAACAGGCCCACGAAGGCCGAGCCGATGAAGACACCGCCGATGGTGACCCAGGGGATCTCCAGGATCTTCAGGCCCTCCAGCTCCAGCAGCTGCTGGGCCGTCGCGCCCCAGCCCATGCCGAGGCCGAGGCCGAGCAGGGCGCCGAAGAGGGCGATGACCACCGACTCCATGCGGATCATGCGGCGCAGCTGGCGGCGGGAGAGGCCGATGGCGCGCATCAGGCCGATCTCCCGGGTCCGCTCCACCACCGACAGGGCCAGGGTGTTCACCACTCCGAGGATCGCGACGATGATCGCGAGGGCCAGCAGGCCGTAGATCATGTTCAGCAGCTGGCCGATCTGGTCCTTCAGGGCTTCCTTGTAGTCGGTCTGGTCGCGCACGGTGTACTGCGGGTAGTCGTGCAGTGCCGCCTTCAGCGACTTGTACGCGGCGTCCTGCTGCCCGTCCTTCGCCGAGGCGAAGACCAGCTGGTCGAGCGGCATCTTGTCGGCCGGGACGTACTTGGCGAGCGTGGCGATCGAGATGTACTTGGAGCCGGCGTCGATGACCACGTCACTGCTGGTGATCGCCCGGACCGTCAGCTCGGCCGTGGCGCCGTCCTTGAAGGCGACCTTGATCTTCGAGCCGAGCTCGATGTCGTGCGCCTCGGCGAACTTCTCGTGGACGGACATCGAGTCGGGCTTGTACGCGTCGGCGAGGTTGCCGGCGACCGTCTTGGTGCGCAGGTCCTCGGCGTACGTCGGGTCGGCCGCGGTGATGTCGGTGTCCTTGAGCGTCTTGCCGTCGGGGGTGGTGTAGTCCGCCTCGGCGATCTTGTACTGGGTGACGTGCTCGAGGCCCGGGGTCGCCTTGGCCGCCTTCACGGCCTCGGGGGTGACCAGCTGGCCGCTGTCGGACTGGATGATGAAGTCCGTGCCGACGGTCTTGTCGAGCTGGTCCGTCGCCGAGGCGACCATCGAGGAGCCGACGACCGAGAGGCAGGCGACCAGCGCGAGGCCGATCATCAGGGCGGCGCCGGTGGCTCCCGTACGGCGCGGGTTGCGCAGGGCGTTGCGCTCGGCCATGCGGCCGACGGGGCCGAACATCCGCAGGATGAGGGCGCCCAGGACCCGTACCACCCCGCTCGCCAGGAGCGGGCCGATGACGACGAAGCCGATCAGGGACAGGACGATGCCGAGGCCGAGCCAGAGCGAGCCCTCCTTGGCCTTGTCGGCGGCGGTGGCCAGGTAGAGGCCGTAGCAGCCGGCCGCGGTGAGCAGCGTGCCGAGGACGGCCCGCACCCGGCCCGCCTTGGCGTCCGCCGGCGCGCCCGCGTCCCGCAGGGCGGCCATCGGGGAGACCTTGCCCGCACGGCGGGCCGGCAGGTAGGCGGCGAGGACGGTGACGACCACGCCGAGGACCAGGCCGACGGCCGGGGTGGTCCACACGATCGTCAGGTCGGAGGTGGACAGCTCCATGCCCATGGAGCCCATGAGCTTCATCAGGCCGATCGCGAGCCCGACGCCCGCGCCGACGCCCAGCAGCGAGCCGAATGTGCCCAGCAGCAGCGCCTCCACCAGCACGGACCGGTTGACCTGCTTGCGGCTGGAGCCGATGGCCCGCATCAGGCCGATCTCCCGGGTGCGCTGGGCGACCAGCATCGAGAAGGTGTTGATGATCAGGAAGATGCCGACGAGGAAGGCGATCCCGGCGAAGCCGAGCATCGCGTACTTCATGACGTTCATGAAGCCCTCGACGTCCTTCTGGTTGGCGTCGGCGGTCTCCTGGGCCGTCTGCACCTTGTAGTCGCCGCCGGTCGCGGCGAGCACGTTCCTCTTCAGCTGCGCGTCGCTGACGCCGCTCACGGCCGTGACGTTGACGTTGGTGTAGACGTCCGGCTCACCGGCGAGCGTCCGCTGCGCGGTGGCGGTGTCCAGGTAGAAGATCGCCGCGCCGGGGTTGGTGACCTCGAAGTCGGCGATGCCGGAGATCTTCGCGGTGTGCGTGCCGACGGCGCTGATCACGCCGATCTCGTCACCGAGCTTCAGGTCGTGCTTGTCGATGGTGTCCGCGTCCACCATGACCTGGTCGGGGCCCTTCGGCGCCGTACCGGAGGTGATCTTCATGGTGCGGGCGTCGTTGCTGTTCCAGCTGCCGACGATGGTCGGGGCGCCGCTGGAGGGCGAGAGGCTGTCCTTGTCGCCGTCGACGACGGTCACCGAGGTGGTGAAGACGGTGCCCTCCGCCGACTTCACGCCCTCGGCGCCGCGCACCCGCTCCACCACGGTGGCCGGCATGACCGGCGGCTTGCCGTTGTCGGCGGTGGTCTCACCGGTGTCCGAGGCGTCCTTCGAGCTGACCGTCACATCGGAGGAGGTGGCGGCGAACAGCTTGTCGAAGGTGGTGTTCATGGTGTCGGTGAACACCAGGGTTCCGCAGACGAAGGCCACCGACAGCATGACCGCCACGGCCGACAGGGCCATCCGGCCCTTGTGCGCGAAGAAGTTGCGCATCGAGGTCTTCAGCACGGTCATGACGTACGCCCCCGGGCGTCGAAGTCCTTCATGCGGTCCAGGACGGCCTCGGCGGTCGGCTTGAACATCTCGTCGACGATGCGGCCGTCGGCGAGGTAGAGCACCCGGTCCGCGTAGGAGGCGGCGACCGGGTCGTGCGTGACCATCACGATGGTCTGCCCGAGTTCGTCGACCGAGCGGCGCAGGAAGCCCAGGACCTCGGCGCCCGCGCGGGAGTCGAGGTTTCCGGTCGGCTCGTCACCGAAGATGATCTCGGGGCGGGCGGCCAGTGCCCGGGCCACGGCGACGCGTTGCTGCTGGCCGCCGGAGAGCTGGGTGGGCCGGTGCTTGAGCCGGTCGGACAGTCCCACGGTGTCCACCACGCGGTCGAGCCACTGCTTGTCGGGCTTGCGCCCGGCGATGTCCATCGGCAGCGTGATGTTCTCGAGCGCGTTCAGCGTGGGCAGCAGGTTGTACGCCTGGAAGATGAAGCCGATCCGGTCCCGGCGCAGCTGAGTGAGCTTCTTGTCCTTCAGCCCGGTGATCTCGGTCTCGTCCAGGTAGATCTGACCGCTGGTCACGGTGTCGAGACCGGCGAGACAGTGCATCAGGGTGGACTTGCCGGATCCCGAGGGGCCCATGATTGCGGTGAACTGTCCCCGCGCGATGTCCACGTCCACATGGTCCAGGGCCACGACCCGGGTCTCCCCGGACCCGTAGGCCTTCACGACCTGGCGCGCCCGGGCGGCAACGGCCGTACGCCCTCCAGTGCCCCCGTGCCTGGGAATGGTTACGGCCGATGTCATGGCAAATCTCCTATGTCGGTCAACAAGTGCGTCATGCGAATGCGTCATGCGAAGCGGTGCTGAGCGGTACGACGATGAGTCTGGTCCCGGGAGGGGTCGTGGCGCGCTGGTGCCCAGCGCAGTCTTGTACGGGGGAAAACCCCACCCCCGCGAGGCCGGTCAGCCGCCCCCCAGCGGCATAAAGCCAGGTTAAGGACCGGCCGGGGCCCGTTCGTCCTCCGCCGGGACGAACCCTCCCCGAGCCCTGGTGGGGAGGTACCCCTAGGGGCAGTGCACCTTTGGGCGGAGGTGTTCTCGGGGTCGCCTCCTCCTTCAGCCTCATCCCTGCCGCGACGTGAGGTTCAAGTGGGATGCTGTCGGGCGGCAGATAGGTGCAAGGGGAAGGCATCCTGTGGGCGGCGACACGAGACCTGTGACCCGAGACTGCGCACAGCGCACCGGGACCGAGCGGCGCGGTGCCGTGGTGGCCGCCCTGATGCTGGCCATGGCGCTGGCCGCGCTGGACTCCACCATCGTCTCCACCGCCGTCCCCCAGATCGTCGGCGACCTCGGCGGCTTCTCCTACTTCTCCTGGCTCTTCTCCGGCTATCTGCTGGCCGTGACGGTGAGCCTGCCCGTCTACGGCAAGCTCTCCGACACCTTCGGCCGCAAGCCGGTGCTGGTGGCGGGCGCCGCCGTGTTCCTGCTCGGCTCGCTGCTGTGCGCGGTGGCCTGGAACATGGGGGCGCTGATCGCGTTCCGGATCCTGCAGGGCCTCGGCGGCGGCGCGCTGCAGGGGACGGTCCAGACGCTCGCCGCGGATCTGTACCCGCTCAAGGAGCGCCCCCGGATCCAGTCCAAGCTGTCCACGGTGTGGGCGGTGTCCGCGGTGGCCGGACCGGGTGTGGGCGGCCTGCTGGCGGCGTACGCGGACTGGCGGTGGATCTTCCTGGTCAACCTGCCCGTCGGGGCGGTGGCGTTGTGGCTGATCGTGCGTCATCTGCACGAGCCGGAGCGGAAAACGCCCGCCACGCGCGCGCGTGTCGACTGGGCGGGCGCGGTCGCGGTGTTCGCGTGCGGCGGCGTCCTGCTGACCGCGCTGGTGCAGGGCGGGGTGGCCTGGCCCTGGCTGTCGGCGCCCTCGATCGCCCTGCTGGCGACGGGAGGCGTGCTCGTGGGGGTCGTCGTCCTGGTCGAGCGCCGGGCCGCGGAGCCGATCATCCCGGGCTGGGTCTGGCGCCGCCGTACGATCGCCGCGGTCAACCTCGCGCTCGGCGCGCTGGGCCTGCTGATGGTCGCCCCGACCGTCTTCCTGCCCACCTACGCCCAGTCGGTGCTCGGACTCGGCCCCATGGCCGCCGGATTCGTGCTGTCGGTATGGACGTTGAGCTGGCCGGTGTCGGCCGCCCTCAGCCAGCACGTGTACCGCAGGATCGGCTTCCGGGACACCGCGCTGCTCGGCATGGCGGCCGCGGCCCTGGTCCTGTTCGCCTTCCCGTTCCTGCCGTATCCGGGCCAGGCCTGGCAGCCGACGCTGCTGATGCTGCTGCTCGGGGGCGCGCTCGGGCTCTTCCAGCTGCCGCTGATCGTGGGCGTCCAGTCGACGGTGGGCTGGTCGGAGCGGGGCACCACCACGGCGTCCGTGCTGTTCTGCCGGCAGACCGGGCAGACGCTGGGCGCGGCGGCCTTCGGCGCCATCGCCAACGGTGTCCTCGCGGCCCGCCTCGGCGGTGCGAGCGACCTGGACCCGGTCACCGGCGCCGTCGGCTCGGGGGCGGCGGCGGAGGCGACGCGGCACGCGGTCGCGGACGCGGTGCACGCCGTGTATCTGGGGGCGGCCTGTGCCGCGGCGCTGGCGTTCCTGGTGCTGCTGTTCCTGGCGCCGCGGAAATTCCCGGTGATCGGGGACTGAACGGGCCTACCCTGGCCGCATGGTGAGGCTGGAACGGCTGCGGGCCGATCACGCGGACGCGGTGCTGGCCTTCGAGCGGGAGAACCGCGCGTACTTCGTGCGCACGATCCCCGACCGCGGCGATGCCTACTTCGAACCCGCCGGTTTCGCCGCCCGCCACCAGGCCCTGCTGACCGAACAGGCCCTCGGCATCTGCCACTTCCATGTCCTGCTCGACGACGAGAACCGGCTGATCGGCCGGATCAACCTGATGGACGTCGAGCACGGCGGCGGCGAACTCGGCTATCGCGTCGGGGAGCGGGCCGCGGGCAGGGGGGTGGCGACGGCGGCGGTCCGGGCCGTCTGCGAGCCGGCCGCCACCGCGTACGGGCTCACGGAGCTCACCGCGGTCACGACGCTCGACAACCTGGCGTCCCGGGCGGTGCTGGAGCGCAACGCCTTCTCCCCCACCGGCGAACTCGTGATCGACGAGCGGCCCTGCATCGCCTATCACCGCGCGCTGCGGCAGTCGGCGCTCCCGAAAAGTCGGAGTTAACGGGGGTAACACCCGAGGTCAGAGGCATCGAAGCGAAAGCAAGCGCATACCGACCACTCAGTTTGCCGAAAGCCTCGCGGATCTTGCTACCAGCGAGTAACGTGCGTCACCCGCTCGACCGCCCCCCACCTCCCTGCGGTCCGTACCGGACCCGAGCCGCCACGCAAGGAGTACGGGATGTCCCCCGACTCGTATCCGCCGTCCCCACACCGGCCTCCCCAGCCGTATGCCGAACCCCCACGGCACCGCGCCCCGCGCCACCCCGCGCTCGGCCACCACAGCGACCTGCGCATCCTGCGCAACGCCTACCGCTGGCAGCGGCGCACCGCCACCCTCACCGCGCTCGGCTACTTCGTCCTGTTCCTGATCCTGTCGGCGACCGCGCCGGCCTTCATGACGAGCACCGTCACCGACGGTCTGCCCACCGGACTGCTGCTCGCCCTGGTCCAGCTCCCCGTCACCTGGCTGGCGATCGCGCTGTACGAGCACACCGCACGCCGTCACGTCGACCCGCTCGCGGAGCGCATCCGCAAGCAGGCCGCGGTGGACGCCCGGCGCGAGGAGGCGGCGCGGCGATGACCACCCAGTTCAGCGATGACGCACAGGCGATGTCCCTGGTGGCGTTCTCCGCCGTCGCCACCATCACGCTGCTGCTGTGCGTGATGACCGGCCCCGACCGGGACGACCTCGACGAGTTCTACACCGGCTACGGCTCCCTGTCCGCGATGCGCAACGGCCTGGCCATAGGCGGCGACTACATATCCGCCGCGACCGTGCTCGGCACCACCGGCGTCATCGCCCTGTACGGCTACGACGGCATCGTCCTCGCCCTCAGCACGGCGCTGTCGCTGATGCTGCTGATGTTCCTGCTGGCCGAACCGCTGCGCAACGCGGGCCGGTTCACCATGGGGGACGCGCTCGCCCGCCGGATGCCCGGGCGCAGCGTGCGGATCACGGCGTGCGTGGTGACGATCGCCGCGCTGGTGCCGCTGATGGTCGTCCAACTCGCCGGCACCGGGCAGCTGATGGCGTTCATCCTCGGCTTCTCCGGTGACTCGATGAAGACGGGCTGCATCATCGGTCTCGGTGCGCTGATGATCAGTTACGCGGCGATCGGCGGGATGAAGGGCACCGCGCTCATCCAGATCCTGAAGATGGTGATGCTGCTGGGCTCCGGCGCCGTGGTCGCCGTCCTGGTGCTGAGCAAGTTCGACTGGAACCCGGCCGCCCTCTTCGACGCCGCCGCCGAGGGGAGCGGGGTGGGATCCGCCTTCCTCAGCTCCGGGCTGCAGTTCTCGGGCGGGCCGCATCCGGGCCTCGACATGGTCAGCTCCCAGCTGGCCGTCGTCCTCGGCGGTGCCTGTCTGCCGCACGTCACCATGCGGATGTACACCGCCGACAGCGCCCGGCAGGTCCGCCGTTCGATGTCCTGGGCGGTCTCCACGGTCGTGCTGTTCGTGCTGGTCATCACCGTCGTGGGCTTCGGCGCGACCGCGCTGATCGGGCGGGCGGGGATCGCCGGGGCCGATCCGCAGGGCAACACCGCCTATCTGCTCGGTTCCCAGGCCGCGTTCGGGGCCGAGGTCTCCACGGCGGAGACCTTCCTGTTCACCACGGTCACCACGGCGATCTTCCTGACGGTGCTCGCCTCGGTCGCCGGGATGATCCTCGCCTGCGCCAACACCCTCGCCCACGACGTGTTCGCCACCCGACTGCGGGAGTTGTCGGGGCGCCGCGAGATGACGCTGGCGCGGCTGTCCGCGCTGGCGGTGGGGGCGCCGGCGATCCTGTTGGCCACGATGGTGCAGCACCGCAGTCTGCAGCCGCTGGTGACGCTGTCGTTCTGCCTCGGCGCCTCGGCCATCGCGCCCGCGCTGGTCTACAGCCTCTTCTGGCGCCGGTACACCCGCACCGGCCTGCTCGCCACGCTCATCGGCGGTTCCCTGGTGGTGCTGCTGATGATGCCGGGCACCAACCTGGTCTCCGGATCACCCTTCTCCGCCTTCCCGGAGGCCGACTTCAACTGGTTCCCGTTCACCACGACCGGCCTCGTCTCCATCCCCGCGGGCTTCCTGTTCGGCTGGCTGGGCACGCTGGCCTCGGGCCGCCGAAAGGCCGAGGAGCAACGGCACCAGTACGAGGCGGTGGAGGGCTGGATCCTGGCAGGCGCCACCCGCCACCAGAACTGACGAACCCGGGCCGCGAGGGTGGGCGCCGCCGGGGGTGGTTACTCCGCCGCGGCTCGGCCTGTCAGGGTGGTGAGGCTGGTGCGTACGTGGTCCATGTGGGCGCGTACGTCGTCCCAGCGTTCGCCGTGTTCGCGCAGCACGCGCTCGGTTTCGCTCGCGATGCGCTCCTCCCGTACCCGTGCTTCCGCGATCATCTCGGCCGCCCGCGCCCGCGCCTCCTCCTGGCTCCGGCGCCCCGCCGCCTCGGCATCGGCGAGCGCCTGCTTCGCGTCGGAGAGCGCGGCCTCCGCGCGGGCCACCCGCTCGGCATGCCGGGCCTCGGCCGCGGCCGCCCGCTCCTCGGCCTCGCGCTCGAACGCGGCCAGCCGTTCGGCGTACTCCCTGGCCTGCTCGGTGAGCAGGCCGGTGGTGCGCTGCCGCACCTCGCGCAGGGCGGCCGCCGCTTCCCCGCGGCAGTCCTTGACCTCGCGCCGGGCCGTGATCCGGATCTCGTCCGCCTCGGCGCGCGCCGCGAGCAGACGCTGACGCGCGCGCTCCTCCGCCTCGGCGCGCACCGAGTCGGCGTGCTCCTGCGCCGCCCCCTGCACGCTGTCCGCGTGCGCCCGCGCCTCTTCCGCGAGGCGCCGCGCCTCCTGCCGAGCGTCCTCCCGCACCGCCGCGGCCTCCTCCACACCCAGTTCGAAGAGGCGCCGCGCGCGCTCCCCGAGGGCGTCGTACGTCTGGGGCGCGAGCCGGGCCACGGTCTCCCGCATCCGTACCGCCTCGGCCTGCATCTCCTTGGCGAGCACGGTCAGCCGGGCGGCGCGCTCCCACGCGGCGTCCCGGTCCTGGGAGAGGGCGGCGGCGAACGCGTCGACCTGTTCGGGACGGTACCCACGCCCCCGTACGGCCACGAAGCCGTGGGGCGGGACCGGTGTGCCGCTCATGCTGGAACCCCTCTCCATCAGACGGACGCACAATCATGATTTCGCGGCCATCTTCATGTATGGGAAAGAAAGGTACATAAAGCGACACTCCGGTCATGGGTCACGCGCCGTCCGGGTCATGCACCGTCCGGGGGTACGAAGACGCCGGGCCCGGTCGTCCTGACCGGGCCCGGCGTCCACGCGTGCGTGCCGCTCAGCGGCGGTGCGTCACAGCAGGCCGTCCCACATCTGCTCCAGCAGGACCGACCACCAGCTCTCCGGCGAACCGAGCGCCGCCGGGTCCAGCGCGGCCAGCTGCGCCTGGAAGTCGACGGTCCAGCGGCCCGCCTGCTCCTGGTTCAGCCCGAACCGCAGCCGCCACATCCGGCCCAGCAGCGCCAGACAGCGCTGGAACTCGGGCAGCCCGGTGTTCACGAACTGCGGCGGCACGGGCGCCCCGCCCGGACCAGCCTCCACCGACACCGCGACGATGTTCGCCGTCCCGTACTGGACACAGATCGCCCGGCCGAAGTCGCTGCCCATCACCAGGTACGAGCCCGCGTCCGAGGCCGGCTGCACGCCGCGCTCGACCGCCAGCTCCGCCAGCGTCGGCACCGGCCGCCCCGGCTGGGCCTGGGCCCAGAAGAAGGGGCCCATGTCCATCGGCAGCCCCGCCGCGACCAGGCTGTGCGCCACGATCGGCGGCACGCCCTGCCGGGACACGGCGGCCTGCTCGAACCGGAACACCCCCGGCCCGAACGCCGCGGCCAGCTCCTGCCCGATCGCCTCCGGCGGCACCGGCGGCGCGGGCGGCACCGGCGGCAGCGGCGCCCGCACCGGCGCGGGCCGCGCGGGGCCGTCCGCCACCTGGTGCAGCTCGCCCTGGTGCGCCAGCAACTGCCGCATCCCCTGCTGCCGGCTCGCGTGATCCGTGCCGTACGGCGCGATGCTCGCGATCCGCGCCTGCGGCCACTGCTCCCGGATCATCCGCGCGCAGTACGCGCCCGGCAGCTCACACGACTCCAGCTCGGTGTGCAGCTCCAGCACCTGGTCCGGCGGCACGTTCATGGCGCGCAGCTCGTGGAAGATCTGCCACTCCGGGTGCGGCGTGCCCGGCGCCGAACGCCGGATCAGCTGCTGCTCGGAACCGTCCTGCGCGCGGTAGCGCAGCACGGCCTGGTACCCCGGGCCCACGGTCGGCTGACCGGTGGGCTGCTGCGGGTAGCCGTACGCCGGGGGCTGCTGACCCGGCATGGGCATCGGCACGGGCATCGGCTGACCGGGCGGCGGCATCGCACCGGGGGGCATCGCGCCGGGCGGCATCGGCGGATGTACGGCGCCCGGTGCCATGCCGGGGGCGCCCGGAGCGCCAGGGGCGTGCGGCGGCGGAGGCGCGCCGGGGCCGCCCACGGGGGGCGCGGACAGCACGGTCTCCGCGTGGTGCACGGCACCGCGGCGGGCGCCGGGCATGCCGGGGGCTCCCGGAGGCTGCGGGGCGCCCGGGGCTCCGGGCGGGTTCGGCATCCCCGGGGCGTTCGGCGCACCGGGCGGGCCAGGAGGCTGCGGCACGCCGGCGCCCCCGCCCATCTGGCTCGGGCCGGCCAGCATCGTGGCAGCATGGTGCACACCGCCCGGAGGCGTCCCGCCGGGCGCACCCGGAGCGCCGGGAGGGTGCGGCACGCCCGGACCGGCCGGGCCGCCGGGGCCCTCGGGTCCGAGCGCGGACACGAGCTGCGTCGGTACGTACCCGCCCGCGGGCGTCCCCGGCGCACCAGGGCCGGACGGCGCGGGCGGCGGCGTGGCGCCGGGGCGCGCGCCCGGCACTCCGGGGGCGCTCGGCGGAGGCGGCGGGGTCGCCGCACGACGCTGCGGAGGCGCCGCCTTGCTCGTCGCGGCGTCGGCGATGTCCCCGGCGTTCGGCGCGAGCGGCCGGCCCGGCCCGGCGTCGGGGGCGGCACCCGGGCCGCCCTGCCGGTAACCGGAGGAAGGCGCGCCCGCGGGAGGCGGAGGCGTGGCACCCGGCGCGGGGGCGCCCGGAGCGGGCGTACCGCCGGGCGCGGCCGAGTCGTCGAGCGCCGGCGCCAGCGCGGTGCGCGGCAGCTGGCTGCCCCCCGACATCAACGCCGTCTTCGCGTCCGGCACGGCCGGCGGCGGCGTGCTGTCGTCCACGTCGTTCAGCTGCTGCGCGAACACGGTCGCGGGCAGCGGTACGGAACGGTCCTCACCGGCGTCCGCATTGGTGTCCGTACCGGCCCAGGGAGTCGCCCCGGCCACCCCGGCATCGGGCCAGGCCGACCCCGCTCCGGGCGCCCCGGCCTGCGTCTCCGGCAACCCCCCAGCACCGACCCCGGAACCCGCACCAGACCCGCCCGGCGCATCGGCCGCCCCGGCATCCGGCCAACCCGCACCGGCCCCCGGCGCCCCGGCCTGCGTCTCCGGCAAAACCCCACCACCAGCACCAGCCCCGGCACCGGACCCGGACCCGGCGCCCGCACCGGACCCGCCCGGCGCATCGGCCACCCCGGCATCCGGCCAAGCCGAACCCGCCCCCGGCGCACCAGCCTGCGTCTCCGGCAAAACCCCACCACCAGCACCGACCCCGGCACCGGACCCGGCCCCCGCACCAGCACCAGCACCAGCACCAGCACCAGCACCAGCACCAGCACCGGACCCAACCGACCCACCGGACCCCTCATCAGGCCCCGCCGACGCACCGGCACCCACACCAGACCCGGTCGACGCACCGCCCGAGGTGTCCCCACCCCGGCGGCCGGGAATCCCCAGCTGATCCGCCGCCTCCTGCAACCACTCCGGAGGAGTCAGCAGGAACGACGTCTGGTTCAGATCCACCCGCGCCGAAGCCGCCGGCGCCGGTTCCGGTGCCTCGTCCGGGCGGCCGTACTCCTCCTCGTAGCGGCGGATCACCTCGCCCACCGGCAGCGCGGGCCACAGGCTCGCCTCGCCGCTGTCCCGGGCGATGACCAGCCGCTGCGCCCCGCCGTCCGAGCGCGGCCCGTCCGGGCGGTCCTCGGCCCAGACGACGAAACCCAGCTCGAACTCCCGCACCCGCACCTCCCGGTGCTGGTACGCGGGCACATCACCGTTGACCCACTCCTCCGCGCGCTCCTGCGCCTGAGCGAACGTCACCATCGCGAAACTCACTCCCCAGACACGGAACTAGACACCGGCACGGAACGGGCGAAACCGCCGTCGACCATCAGATTGGCCACCGTCTCCAGCTCGGGCGGAGAACCCGCCAGCCGGGAGAGGAAGACGTCGAAGTCGTCACCGCAGGGCAGCAGCAGCCGCTCCACCCGTTCCGCCGGCGACCACGCCGGATCGACGTCCCGCGCGTCGTCGTACGCGCAGAACCAGACCGAACCGATCCGCTCGCCCTTGACCTTCACCGCCAGCAGACCGCCCTGGACGAAACCGACGCCCAGATAATCCTTGGTCAGATGGTCCCGCAGGCACTTGTTGACGTAGACGAGATCATTGACCGCCGCCTCCTCGCGCACCGTGAAGAAGGGCTGGTCGATCAGCAGGCCCAACTCCGCGTCCAGCGCGGTCCCCACCGGCGCGCAACCGCCCGCCGCCTTCAGGAACGACCGGTACGCGCCCGGCAACCGGTACCCGAGGTCCTCCTCGACACCCAGCACCTGCGCCTCGCTCACCGCCACCCCCGACTTGGGCAGACCGATGTGCGCCGGACGCGTCTCCTGGAGCGGCCGGGTGCCCCGCTTGTCCTGGTCCACCGCCGCCGTGGCGATCCCGCCGTGATGCCGCAGCAGCGCCTTGACCTCGACCGGAACCAGCTCGAGCCGCCGCGAGGCCGCCGCGTGGTGCCACGTCCAGCCGTGCGGCGTCGCCACCGACGGCACCGTGTCCCACAGCTCATGACCGGAGGCCGCCAGCGCCGCGTTCGCCGACACGTAGTCCGTCAGGCGCAGTTCGTCGACGCCGAACCCCTCCGGCGGATCCGCGATCTCCGCGGCCGCCCGCGCGTAGGGCGAGAAGTCGGGATAACCGTGCTCGTCGATCCGCACCCCACGCGGGTGACGGGCAGCCCGGACCGGATCCGGGAAATGCACGACCTGCCCGGCGTAGGCCGCGTTCGGCGGCGCGGCGTGTCCCCCGGCCTGGCGGCCGGGAGGCGCCCCCAGCCCGAGCCGACCTGTCGTCATGGCGGTTGCCCCCTGCGGCGTTCTGGTACGGCACGCACTGACCCTCCTCGGCCACTACGCCCCGTATCGACTGTCTCCACGCGTCAACCGCATGGATCGCGGTGCCGACAGCCTATGCGGTACGACGACACGGGTCACCGGGCACCGGTCAGGGCCCCTCCGCTTCCGTGACCAGCCGTCACCCCGCCGTGACAGCCTGCCCAAACCCGGGCGTGTCGCGGCGCCCCAGCTTCCGCACCAGCCACGCCATTTGGCACTCTGTGTCGTCCGGGGGGATGCACGGGAGGGGATGACGATCATGAACGCGACGCAGACAGGACCACACGGGGGCCCGAGAACGAGCCCGTCCGGCGACCCCCGGGTCGGCTGGAGCGCCACCGAGGCCCGGCACGCCCCCACCCTGCGCCACCGCCGTGACGGCATACTCCCCACCGTCGCCGCCGCCCTCTCGGTCCGCGGCGCCACCCTCACCGGCACCGCCGCCCGCGGCGACCAGCCACCCGCGCTGCACCCACTGGTCCAGGACTTCCTCGACACCCTGACCAGCGCCCAACGCGACCGCTTCACCGGCCGCTGCGCCGAGACGATCCTGATCTCCCGGCACATCGCCGCCGCCGACGCCGCCCGCAGCAAACGTGCCGCCCGCAAACCGATGACCAACGGCGAGGCCCGCAAGGCCCTCAAGCAGGCCAAGCTCACCGCTCGCCGCATCCGCGAGGACGGCGACCCCCTGCACGGCAGCTTCGCCGCGCCCTGCCGCGCCTGCACCGCCCTCAGCGCCCACTTCGGCGTCCGGATCGTCGACCCGGCCGGCGACTGACGACCGACGCCCGTCCTTCACCCCCGCACGATAGAGGGCAGATGCACCCGGACCGCACCTCCACCACCCGCTTCCCCGTGCCCGTCGACGCCGCCCTGCGCGCCGCCGGCTGGCAGCCCGGACGCTGGGACATCAAGCAGGCCGAGATCTGGGCCGACGCCCTGCGCGACCACGCCTCGCCCGCGGGCCACCGGCACACCGTCTTCCCCGCCGCGGTGGAGGCCTGGGCGGAGTTCGGCGGACTGCACATCACCCCGCCCGGACCGGGCCGCCAGGTCGCCCCCGCCAGCGTCCACCTCGACCCGCTGCACGGCCTGCACATGGCCCGCACCCTCGGCGACCTCGGCCGCGCCCTCGACACCGAGGTCTGCCCCCTCGGCGCGGAAACCGACACCGACGCCCTGCTCGCCATCGACGCCGAGGGCCGCGTCTACACCCTCGACCACACCGGCGACTGGTACCTCGGCCCCGACATCGACCTGGCGCTCAGCACCCTCGTCGCGGGCACCGAACCGGTACGGCTCACCGCGCCCTGAGCCACCCGCACGCCGCCCTCACGCCGCCGGGATCACCGCCGACACCCGGAACCCCCCGGCATCCGTCGGCCCCGACACGAACACCCCGCCCAGCGCGGCCACCCGCTCCTTCATCCCCACCAGGCCGTTGCCGCCCGACGGCAACCGCGCCGAGGACGCCGACGACGCCTCCGGCGGGGGCTCGTTCTCCACCTGCATCGCGATCTCGGCGACCCGATGAGCCAGCCGTACGTGCGTCTTCGCACCCGCCGCGTGCTTGTGCACGTTGGTCAGCGCCTCCTGCACCACGCGGTACGCCGTCTGCTCCACCTCGGGCGGATAACCCCGGGCGTCACCCTCGACCGACAGGTCGACCACCATGCCCGCCGCCGCGGACTGCCCGATCAACTCGTCCAGCTCCGACAGACACGGCCCCTCGGCCGAACCCCCCTCGTCCTGCGCGGCCCGGGAAGCCGCCGCCGCGGCCGCCGCGCCGACCGCCGCCAGCGGCACCACCGGACGCCGCCCCGCGAGACCGTCGGTGGCACGCAGCACCCCGAGCATCTCGCGCAGCTCGGTCAGCGCCTGCCGGCCCATGTCACCGACCAGGGCGGCATTCTTGACCGCCTTCTCCGGATCCTTGCGGGCGACCGCCTGGAGCGCCGCCGCATGCACGACCATCAGGCTCACCCGGTGCGCGACCACGTCGTGCATCTCCCGCGCGATCCGGGTGCGCTCCTCACCCCGCGCCCACTCGGCCCGCTCCTCCGCGCGCTCCGCGAGCAGTTGCAGCTCCCGCTCCAGACTGTCCGCCCGCTCCCGCAGCGACTCCATCAGCCGCCGGCGCGCGCCCACGTACAGCCCGAGCAGCAGCGGGGGCGCGGTCATCCCCAGCGAGGTGGTGATCGCGCCGAACGGCACGAACCAGTCCCCGAACTGAAGATCGCCCTGGTCCACGCCTTGGCGCAGCCACACGAACGTCACGATCAGCATGCCCACCTGGGACATGCCGGCCAGCGCGCCGATGATCCGGCGGGGCAGTTCGGAGGCGGCCAGGGTGTACAGGCCGACGACGATCATCAAGAAGCCCATCTGGGCGGGCATGACGGCGATCGAGACCAGCACGACCGCGATCGGCCACCGCCGCCGCACCACCAGCACCGAACCGGCCAGCACCCCGAACAGCACACCCACGAACGCCGGGATCCCCGCGTCCGCCGCGAAGCCGAACCCTTTCGCCCCGCACTCCAGCGCGGACACCGCGGCCAGACCTATGTCCAGCGCGGCACTGCGCCACCTCGCCCACCACCACGGCCCGGCCAGGGCCCCGGTGTGCTCTTCCCCCGTCGTGGTCATGACTCCAGCCTACGGGCGGGGGGCGGGCCTTTTCCGGTGAGTTTCCGGGACTGGCCTACACCACAGGACCGGACCGACGGGAGGCGAAACAACCCGAAATACCTCGAACTACTGAATCACTCACCGTTCGACCCCGGAACCGATCATTCCGTCCGGACGGTATGCCTATGGCACATCCACCGACCAAATACACCGACTTCGAAGCGCTGCGAGAGCGGGCGACGGCCTTGCGCCGAGCGGGACTCAGCCGACGCCGGATCCGCGACGAACTCCACATCGACAACAACGACCTCCTCAACCGGCTCCTGGAGGGCGAGCCACCTCCGCAATGGACGAAGCGCCCGAACGCGAAGGACGACCTCAGGTACAAAGCACGCGAGCTACGACTCCAGGGCTGGACGTACGACCAGATCCAGGTGGAGCTGGGCTGCTCGAAGAGCTCGATCTCCCTGTGGGTACGAGACCTGCCGAAGCCGGAGCGACGCGATCCGGCGGATCAGGCGAAGCTGGCGGCGCAGAAGCGCTGGGAGCACGAACTCGCCGTGCGCGACGAGCAACGGCAGCACGTCCAGGCTGCGGCCGCAGCGGAGATCGGCAAGCTGTCCAAGCGGGAACTCTTCATCTTGGGCGTTGGTCTGTACTGGGCCGAGGGCACCAAGGACAAGCCGCATGCCCGGCGGGAGCGGGTGGCTTTCGTCAACAGCGACCCCGGCATGATCCGCCTGTTCCTTGCCTGGCTAGACCTGCTCGAAGTCGACAGAGAGCGCATCGGCTACCGCGTGATGATCCACGAGTCCGCCGACGTCGAGGCAGCCGAGACGTACTGGGCGGACATCGCTCGGGTCGACCGCAGCGCCTTCGCCAAGACAACCCTGAAGCGGCACAACCCGAAGACCGTCCGCAAGAACACGGGCGATGAGTATCGCGGCTGCCTGGTGCTCACCGTCCGGCAAAGTGCCGAGTTGTACCGTCGCATCGAAGGCTCTTGGTACGGCATAGTGTTGGGAGCCACCCAGCAGATCGGCGATATGCCCGATTAGCCGGGTACATTCCCCCGTGGTGTAATCGGCAACACACGTCACTTTGGATGATGTATTTCAGGTTCGAGTCCTGGCGGGGGAGCAACTGCTCGGTTCGGGTCCTGACGGCCAAACAGTGCCAGTCAGGACCCGCTCCCATAACCCCCGCGAAACGCCCCGGTATCCTGCGGATGTCACCCCTCCCCATCCCAAAAGCCGAAGGGCAACCCCGTGAGCGCCATTCGCCCGGCAGCCGTCGTCGTTCTCGCAGCGGGTGAGGGCACCCGTATGAAGTCGGCCACACCCAAGGTCCTGCACGAGATCTGCGGCCGCAGCCTCGTGGGTCATGTGCTGGCCGCCGCGCGTGAGTTGCAGCCCGAGAACCTCGTCGTGGTCGTCGGCCACGCCCGCGAGAAGGTCACCGCGCACCTCGCCGAGGTGGACGCCGAGGTGCGTACGGCCGTGCAGGCGCAGCAGAACGGCACCGGGCACGCCGTACGGATGGCCCTCGAGGAGCTGGGCGGCGCCGTCGACGGGACCGTGGTCGTCGTCTGCGGCGACACCCCGCTGCTGACCGGCGCCACCCTCCAGGCCCTGGCCGCCACCCACTCCGCCGACGGCAACGCCGTGACCGTGCTGACGGCCGAGGTGCCGGACGCGACCGGGTACGGCCGGATCGTGCGGGACGGCGCCTCGGGTGCCGTCACCGCGATCGTCGAGCACAAGGACGCCGACGCGTCCCAGCGGGCGATCCGGGAGATCAACTCCGGGGTGTTCGCCTTCGACGGGCAGTTGCTCGCGGACGCGCTGGGCAAGGTCCGTACGGACAACAGCCAGGGCGAGGAGTACCTGACGGACGTCCTGGGGATCCTGCGGGAGGCGGGCCACCGGGTGGGGGCTTCGGTCGCGGGGGATCACCGCGAGATCGCCGGTATCAACAACCGCGTGCAGCTCGCCGAGGCGCGGCGGATCCTCAACGACCGGCTCCTCACGGACGCGATGCTGGCCGGTGTGACGGTCGTCGATCCGGCGACCACCTGGGTCGATGTCACGGTGAGCTTCGAGCAGGACGCCGTGGTGCACCCGGGCACCCAGCTGCTGGGCGCCACGCATCTCGGTGAGGGCGCGGAGGTGGGCCCGAACTGCCGGCTGACCGACACCCGGGTCGGTGCCGGGGCGCGGGTCGAGGCCACGGTGGCGGACCGGGCCGAGGTGGGCGCGGAGGCGACGGTGGGGCCGTACGCCTATCTGCGGCCGGGGACCCGGCTGGGTGCGAAGGGCAAGATCGGCACGTACGTCGAGACGAAGAACGCCTCGATCGGTGAGGGGACGAAGGTCCCGCATCTGTCGTACGTCGGTGACGCGACGATCGGGGACCACACGAACATCGGTGCCGCCAGTGTCTTCGTGAACTACGACGGGCAGGACAAGCACCACACGACGATCGGGTCGCACTGCCGGACCGGTTCGGACAACATGTTTGTGGCACCTGTCACGATCGGGGACGGGGCGTACACCGCCGCCGGGTCCGTGATCACCAAGGACGTACCGCCCGGTTCGCTGGCCGTGGCCCGTGGTCAGCAGCGGAATATCGAGGGCTGGGTGGCCCGTAAGCGTCCTGGGAGCGCGGCGGCGAAGGCGGCCGAGGCGGCGTCCGGGCGGCCGGAAGACGAAAGCTGACTGGAAACAGGCACGTCGGGGACGGCGTACCGTGATAAGTGCACATCCGCACCTAACCAGCTGAGACGGCCGCTCGCACCCAGTCGGGACGGGCTGGTGCGGCCTCTCGACACCCAGCTGAGACACCTCTGAGGAGACAGTGCTGTGACCGGGATCAAGACGACCGGCGAGAAGAAGATGATGTTCTTCTCCGGCCGCGCCCACCCCGAGCTTGCCGAGGAGGTCGCCCAACAGCTGGGTGTCGGGGTCGTCCCGACGAAGGCCTTCGACTTCGCCAACGGCGAGATCTATGTGCGCTATCAGGAGTCGGCGCGTGGTGCGGACTGCTTCGTGATCCAGAGCCACACGGCTCCGATCAATCAGTGGATCATGGAGCAGCTGATCATGATCGACGCGCTGAAGCGTGCGTCGGCCCGCTCCATCACGGTCATCGTGCCGTTCTACGGTTACGCCCGTCAGGACAAGAAGCACCGCGGCCGTGAACCCATTTCGGCGCGTCTGATCGCGGACCTGATGAAGACGGCGGGTGCCCACCGGATCCTCACGGTCGATCTGCACACGGACCAGATCCAGGGGTTCTTCGACGGTCCGGTGGATCATCTGTTCGCGCTGCCGCTGCTGGCGGACTACGTGGGCCGCAAGGTCGACCGCGCCAAGCTGACGGTGGTCTCGCCGGACGCCGGCCGGGTGCGGGTCGCCGACCGCTGGTGCGACCGTCTGGGCGCGCCGCTGGCGATCGTGCACAAGCGGCGTGACAAGGACGTGGCGAACCAGGTGACCGTCCACGAGGTGGTGGGTGAGGTCAAGGGCCGGGTGTGCGTCCT
This sequence comes from Streptomyces sp. NPDC002779, assembly GCF_042888685.1. NCBI lineage: Bacteria > Bacillati > Actinomycetota > Actinomycetes > Kitasatosporales > Streptomycetaceae > Streptomyces > Streptomyces sp. NPDC002779. The sequence goes on along the minus strand of NZ_JBIAQC010000006.1, from coordinate 386,495 downwards.
GGTCGACGACATGATCGACACGGGTGGCACGATCTGCGCCGCGGCCGACGCGCTGTTCGCGCACGGTGCCGAGGACGTCATCGTGACGGCCACGCACGGTGTGCTGTCGGGTCCGGCGGCGGACCGGCTGAAGAACTCCCGGGTGAGCGAGTTCGTGTTCACCAACACGCTGCCGACGCCGGGTGAGCTGGCCGGCGACCTCGACAAGATCACGGTGCTGTCGATCGCGCCGACGATCGCGAGCGCGGTGCGTGAGGTGTTCGAGGACGGTTCGGTGACGAGCCTGTTCGACGAGCAGTGAGCCGCTAGATCGATTTCGTACGGCCTCCCCTGCCGAGTAGACTGCTCAGGTTGCTCGGCGAGGGAGGCCGTTCTCCGTGAGGTGCACTCATGGGGGTTCGGTGATCCGTTATCGACGCGCTCTTCGTAGCAGGCCGTTCGTGGCCGGGTGACCCTGTCCGTTTCTCACCCATACGAGGAGTGATCGTTATGTCCGAGGTGAAGATCTCCGCCGTCACGCGCAGCGAGTTCGGCAAGGGTGCCGCCCGCCGCATCCGCCGTGACAGCAAGGTTCCCGGTGTGCTGTACGGCCACGGTTCCGACCCGCTGCACCTGACCCTGCCGGGCCACGAGCTGCTGCTCGCGCTGCGTACGCCGAACGTCCTGATCGCCCTGGACATCGACGGCAAGACCAACGAGCTGGCGATCCCGAAGTCCGTGCAGCGTGACCCGATCAAGGGCTTCCTGGAGCACGTCGACCTGCAGCTCGTGCAGCGTGGCGAGAAGGTCAACGTCGAGATCTTCGTGCACACCGAGGGCGAGCTGGCCGCCGGTGGCAACCTGCTGGAGCACGTGCTCAACGCGCTGCCGGTCGAGGCCGAGGCCACGCACATCCCCGAGTCGGTCACGGTGTCCATCGAGGGCCTGTCGGCCGGTGACTCCATCCTCGCCAAGGACATCGCCCTGCCGAGCGGTGTGAAGCTCGCCGTCGACGAGGACGCGGTCGTCATCCAGGTCCTGGCCGCGCAGGCGGAGGAGGCCCCGGAGGGCGAGGCCGCCGAGGGCGACGAGACCGCCCAGGCCTGAGCCTGACCTGTTCACTGACCGCAGCAGGCCGACAGCCGCCGTTTCCCCGGAAGCGGCGGCTGTGGCGTATCAAGGAGACATGGACGTGACTTCCGACCCGAGCGCCCCTTGGATCGTCGCCGGTCTCGGCAACCCCGGGCCCGAGTACGCGATGAACCGGCACAACGTCGGGTTCATGGTGGCGGATCTGCTGGCCGAGCGGATCGGGGGGAGGTTCAAGCGGGCCGGGAAGGCGCAGGCGCAGGTCGTGGAGGGGCGGATCGGGCCGCCGGGGCCGCTGAGCCGCCGGGTGATCCTGGTGAAGCCGATGTCGTTCATGAACCTCTCCGGCGGGCCGGTGAACGCGCTCAGGGACTTCTACAAGGTGCCGGTCGCCAACATCGTGGCCGTCCACGACGAGCTGGACATCGACTACGGCACCCTGCGGCTGAAGTTCGGCGGCGGGGACAACGGGCACAACGGTCTGAAGTCGATGACGAAGGTGATGGGCGCCGACTATCACCGGGTGCGGTTCGGGATCGGCCGGCCGCCGGGGCGGATGCCGGTCGCCGACTACGTGCTGAAGGACTTCTCCGCCGCTGAGCGCAAGGAGCTGGACTACTTCGTGGACCGGGCGGCGGACGCGGTGGAGAGCCTGGTCATCGAGGGGCTGGAGCGGGCGCAGGGGACGTACAACTCGTAGCGCCGATTTCTCTGCTCATCGCTCTCCCGCTGGAGTTCCCGGCAAGAGCGACATTGACTTTCAGCAAGGCAATGGCCAAAGATCACGGCCATGCCTACCGCCGTCATGTCCAGCCAGGGCGCCGTCACCGCACTGCGGTTCGGACGCGTCGCGGCCATGGGTACGGTCGCGGCGCTGATCCTGATCGCGGGCGTCTGGGCGTCGTGGGGGACCGCCCAGCACGTGATGCTCACCAAGGGGCGCGAGCGCGGCACCGTCGAGGTGACCCGCTGCGCCGAGGACACCTGCACCGGCCCGTACACCCCCCTCTCCCAGGGCTCGCAGCCCCGCGACCGCGTCGTCATCGAGCACACGGCCGCCGTCCGCAAGGGCAGCACCTACACGGTCATCATCAAACCGGGCTCCGACGACGTGGTCCGCTCCGGCCCGTCCGGCATCCTCTACGCCTGGGTCCCGTTGGGCGGCGCACTGCTGCTGGCCTCGGTCGTGGTGGCGGGCGGACTGCGCCGCACCCGGGCCGCCTGGGCCCTGGCGGGCACCGGAACCGCCTTGCTCACGGCGGCCTTTCTCGCCGTCTGAGCAGTAACCCTGTGAAGAAACCGAGTGTTCTCCCTTCGTGATTGACCTGGAGTCGGGGCCGGCCGGAAGCTGAGCCGCCCCCTCCACTTCCGCCCGTTCCCCCTCACGAAGCTGGACTGCCCATGCGTACCCTCACCCGCGCCGGCGCCCTGTCCGCCGTCGCCTCGGCGGCCCTGTTCCTCGCCCCCGCCGCCCATGCCACCCCGCCCGGGGACAACGGCACCGTGAAGATCCACGACGCCACCACCGACGAGGAGCTGCGCCACAACGAGCCCCGCGTCTGCTCCTTCTACCTCGACGCCTTCGGCTTCGACGGCGGCCAGCAGGTCGGCTGGCACATCGAGTCCTGGGCTCCGACGGCCGGCGTCAAGGGCGAGACCGTGAAGTCCGGCGAGCTCACCCTGGACAGCGAGGGCCACGGCCGCAGCGACGACATGACGCTGCCCGACGGCCACTACAAGCTGTTCTGGACCTTCGAGGGCGAGAAGGGGTCCGCCAAGCACAAGGTCTTCTGGACGGACTGCGAAGAGTCCGAGGAGTCCGAGGAGACCAGGGAACCCGGCAAGCCCGGGCAGTCCGGCATCCCGTCCCCGGACACGAGCGCCACCCCCACCGCCACTCCCACCTCCGGCGCCGAGTCGTCGGCCGCCCCCTCCCCCCAGGGCGGCGGCAGCGGCCCCGAGGGCGACCTCGCCGAGACCGGTAACGGCGCCCCGGTCGGCCTGCTGACCGGCATCGCGGCCACCCTGCTCGCCGCGGGCGGCTACCTCCTCCACCGCCGCCGCTCGGCCTGACCCGCCCCTCCCCAGAACACAGCGGTGCCCCCGAGCCGGTACGAGGCTCGGGGGCACCGCCGTTGTGCGAGGAACCGTCAGCCGGTGTTGCGCAGCCCCGCCGCCACGCCGTTCACCGTCAGCAGCAGCGCCCGGGACAGCAGCGGATCCGCCTGCTCCCCGGCGGCCGCCGCGTCGCGCTGGCGCTTGAGCAGGGCGACCTGGAGGTAGGAGATCGGGTCCAGATAGGCGTCCCGGATCGAGAAGGTCTGCTTCAGCACCGGGGTCGCGTCCAGCAGCTCCGCCTCGCCCGTCACCTTCAGCACCTCGCGCACGGTCAGCTCGTGCTCGGCCTTGATGGTCTCGAACACGTGCTTGAGCTCGTCGGGGACGAGGGTGTCGACGTAGTGCTGGGCGATGCGCAGGTCCGTCTTCGCGAGCGTCATCTCCACGTTGGAGACGAAGTTGCGGAAGAAGTGCCACTGCTCGTGCATCTCGTCGAGCACGGTGCCCAGGCCCGCCTCGCGCAGCGCCTTCAGTCCGCTGCCGACGCCGAACCAGCCGGGGACGATCTGCCGGGACTGGGTCCAGCCGAACACCCACGGAATGGCACGCAGTCCGTCGAGGGAGACACCCGAGCCGGGGCGGCGGGAGGGCCGCGAGCCGAGGTGCAGGTCGGCGAGCTGGTCCACCGGCGTCGACGCGAGGAAGTACGTCGGCAGGTCCGGGTCCTCCACCAGGCGGCGGTAGGCGGCGTGGGCCGCGTCGCTCACCACGTCCATCGCCGCGTCCCAGCGGGCCAGGGCCTCGTCGGACTGGCGGGGGGCGGTGTGCAGGGCGGACGCCTGGAGCGTGGCCGCGACCGTCAGCTCCAGGTTCTCCCGGGCCAGCGACGGCACCAGGTACTTGTCGGAGATGACCTCGCCCTGCTCGGTCACCTTGATCTCGCCCTCCAGGGTGCCCCAGGGCTGGGCGAGGATCGCGTCGTGCGAGGGGCCGCCACCGCGGCCGACGGTGCCGCCGCGGCCGTGGAAGAGCCGCAGCCGTACGCCGTAGCGGTGCGCCACGTCACGCAGCCGCCGCTGCGCCCGGTGGATCTCCCACTGCGAGGTGGTGATGCCGCCGAACTTGGAGGAGTCGGAGTAGCCGAGCATGACCTCCTGAACGTCGCCCCGCAGCGCCACCAGACGCCGGTAGGACGGGTCGGAGAGCATGTCCTCCAGGATCGTGTCGGCGGCCTTGAGCTCGTCCGTCGTCTCCAGCAGCGGCACGATGCCGATCTTCGCCCAGCCGGCGTGCAGATCGATCAGCCCGGCCTCCCGGGCCAGCACGGCGGCGGCGAAGACGTCGTCGGCACCCTGGCACATCGAGATGATGTACGACTCGATGACCTCGGGCCCGAAGACCTCCAGCGCCCGTCTGACGGTCTGGAAGACCCCGAGCGTCTTCTCCCCGGCCGCGTCCACCGGCGCCGGTGAGGGGGCCAGCGGCCGCCGGGACCTGAGCTCCTTGGCGAGCAGCTTGCCCCGGTAGTCGCGCGGCATGTCCGCGTACCGCCAGGACTCCTCGCCAAGCCGGTCGAAGAGCTGGCCGAGGGCGTGGTGGTGGGCGTCGGCGTGCTCGCGGACGTCCATCGTGGCGAGCTGCAGGCCGAACGCGGACAGCGTGCGGATCGTGCGGTTCATCCGGCCGTCGGCGAACAGTCCCCCGCGGTGCTCGCGCAGCGAGGTCTGGATCAGCACCAGGTCGGCCAGCAGCTCGCTGGTGCCCAGGTAGTCGCGGCCCGGCTCGTGCGGGATGCCCTTGGCGAGGCGCTGCTTGGTGTTCTCCAGCTTCTGCCGGATGCAGGTGGCCTTGAGCCGGTAGGGCTCCTCGGCGTTCAGCCGCTTGTAGCGGGGGCTGATCTCCGGCAGGCGCTCCAGGTCCTCGTTCAGCGACTCCAGCAGCTCCTGGGTGGCGCCCGAGTAGCGGATGGAGTTCGACAGGAAGCCGCGCAGCTCGTCGATCATCTCCAGGGCGTCGTTGATGCCGTGCTCGTGCTGGAGGATCAGCACGTCCCAGGTGACCTGGGGGGTGACGTTGGGGTTGCCGTCGCGGTCGCCGCCGATCCAGGTGCCGAAGGTGAGCGGCCGGGTCTCGTCGGGCAGCTTGACCCCGACCCGCTCCAGCTCGGCGGTGAGGTCCTCCAGGACGTCCCCGACGGCGCCGGCGTGCAGCTCGTCGAGGTAGTAGATGGCGTTGCGGGCCTCGTCGGACGGCTCGGGGCGGACGACGCGCAGCTCGTCGGTCTGCCAGATGAGGTCGATGTTCTCCGCCAGACGGGTGTCGTAGCGGCGGCGGTCGGACTCGATGACCGGGGTCTCCAGCAGGGCGGCGATGCGCCGGAGCTTGTTCAGCACCGAGCGGCGCGCGGCCTCGGTGGGGTGGGCGGTGAAGACCGGGCGGACGTTGAGGTTCTTCACCGTCGCCCGCAGGTGCTCGGGGTCGGCGTCCTTCAGCCGGTCGGCCGTGCGGGCCAGCAGACCGCCCTCGGCGGCGCGCTTGGCGCGCAGCTCCCGGCCGCGGTGCACCTGCTCGGTGACGTTGGCGAGGTGGAAGTAGGTGGAGAAGGCGCGGACCAGCTTGGCCGCGGTGTCCAGTTCGGTGCCGCGCAGCAGCTCCGCCGCGGCCTCGCCGTCCTCGCGGGTGAGTCGGCGGACCCTCTCGACCAGCTCGAGAAGTTCCGGACCCTCCTGCCGGACGAGAGTCTCGCCCAGGAGATCGCCCAGCCGCCTGATGTCGGCGCGCAGCTCGGTGCTGGTCGACGTGGTGCTCGTAGTCAGGTCGTCGGCACTGCTCACAGATGCGGCTCCTTGCAGTGTTGAAGCTCGTCCGGGAGGGAACCCGTCAGCATGTCCCGCGCGGCGGCTGCCGCATCCGGGACGGAGATCCGGGAAAAATTCAGAGCGGACCGCGCTGTCCGACCGACTCCAAGGATAGGTGGCCGTGCGGACGCGCAGACTCTCGGGCTCTTGCCGCCGGGCGACGCGCTGCCATACTTACGACGCCGTAGGTTACGGAACCGTAAGGACCGTTGTAACGGAACCAGGGAACGGTTCCCGGAACCACCCGGCATCAGCCTCACCACCCACGACCCCACAGGGGACGCCCATGTCCACGAGCTCCGATGTGATCGAAGACGCCCCGCAGGCGAACGACGACACCCCCGTACCCCCCGCCACGCTGGGCGGCGAGAAGAAGGGGTCGCTCGAACAGTTCGCGCTGCTCCTCTTCATCGTCGTCCCGTTCCTGGCACTGGCCGCCGCGGTGCCGCTGGCCTGGGGCTGGGGTGTGAGCTGGCTCGACCTCGGTCTGCTGATCTTCTTCTACTACTTCGCCTGCCACGGTGTGACGATCGGTTACCACCGCTACTTCACCCACGGCTCCTTCAAGGCCAAGCGCCCGCTGCGCATCGCGCTCGCCATCGCCGGCTCGATGGCGGTCGAGGGCCCGCTGGTCCGCTGGGTCGCCGACCACCGCAAGCACCACAAGTTCTCCGACGCGGAGGGCGACCCGCACTCCCCGTGGCGCTACGGGGAGACCCTTCCGGCGCTGATGAAGGGCCTGTGGTGGGCGCACATCGGCTGGATGTTCGACGAGGAGCGCACCCCGCAGGAGAAGTACGCCCCCGACCTGATCAAGGACCGGGCGATCCGCACGATCTCCCGGCACTTCCTCTACTGGACGATCCTGTCGCTGGCCCTGCCCGCCCTGATCGGCGGCCTGGTGACGATGTCCTGGTGGGGCGCGTTCACGGGCTTCTTCTGGGGCTCGCTGGTCCGGGTGGCGCTGCTGCACCACGTGACCTGGTCGATCAACTCCATCTGCCACGCGGTCGGCAAGCGGCCCTTCAAGTCGCGGGACCGCTCGGGCAACGTGTGGTGGCTGGCGGTCCTGTCCTGCGGCGAGTCCTGGCACAACCTGCACCACGCCGACCCGACCTCGGCGCGGCACGGAGTGATGCGCGGGCAGGTGGACTCCTCCGCGCGGCTCATCCGCTGGTTCGAGCAGGCGGGCTGGGCGTTCGACGTCCGCTGGCCGTCACGCTCGCGTATCGATTCCCGCCGGAACGCCGCGGATGACGGCTCCCGGCGGGGGGCGGATGCCGCCAAGGCGGCATGATTGACGCTGTGGCGACCGACTCCAGCAATACCCCGAGCAACGAGAAGCCGCGGCGCGCGCGCCGTACCCGGATGACCGGTGCGGAGCGTCGCCAGCAACTGCTGGAGATCGGTCGCACCCTCTTCGCCGAGAAGGGCTTCGAGGCCACGTCGGTGGAGGAGATCGCGGCGAAGGCCGGGGTCTCCAAGCCGGTGGTGTACGAGCACTTCGGCGGCAAGGAGGGCCTGTACGCGGTGGTGGTGGACCGTGAGATGCGCCGCCTGCTGGACATGGTCACCAGTTCCCTGACGGCGGGCCACCCCAGGGAACTGTGCGAACAGGCGGCGTTCGCCCTCCTGGACTACATCGAGGAGTACACGGACGGCTTCCGCATCCTGGTCCGCGACTCCCCCATCCCCCAGTCCACGGGCTCCTTCGCCTCCCTGATCTCGGACATCGCCACCCAGGTGGAGGACATCCTCGGCCGGGAGTTCAAGAGCCGGGGCTTCGACCCCAAACTGGCCCCCCTCTACGCCCAGGCCCTGGTCGGCATGGTCGCCCTGACCGGCCAGTGGTGGCTGGATGTGCGCCGCCCGAAGAAGGCGGAGGTGGCGGCCCATCTGGTGAACCTGGCCTGGCACGGCCTGGACGGCTTGGAGGCCAAGCCCCACCTGATAGGCCGCCGCAAGGCCTAGACCCCGCCGAGGTGCAGCTGGACGCTCCCGGCCCGGAACCAGCAGCCCCCTCGGGCGGCGAGCGCCGCGGGCTCGGGGATCTCGGTCATGCCGAGGGCACCGGTGTAGTACGCCCGCAGCCGTTCCTCGAAGCCGGGTGGCGCGGCGAGCTGGACATGGTCGACGGCGGTGATCACCGGGCCTCCTTGCGGGCCACGGCGAAGATCCGGCGGAACGGGAACAGCGTGCCGTGCGGCCCCGCCGGATAGGCCGCGCGCAGGGCCGCCCGGTACTCGGCGAGGAGCGCCTCCGTGGCCTCGGGATCATCGGCGAGAGCCGTCAGCACGGGCCTGAGACCGGTGCCCTTCACCCAGTCCAGGACCGGGTCCTCGCCGGACAGGAGAGGAATGTACGTCGTCTCCCAGGCGTCGACCGTGCAGCCGAGGGCGGTCAGCCGCTCCAGGTAGGCCGCGGGCGTGAGCACCGCGTCACCGTGGCGCAGGGTGCCGTCCAGGCCGTGCCGGTCGGCCAGCTCACGCATCAGACGGTGGCTCGGGGAGTCGAAGTTCCCGGGGACCTGGAAAGCGAAGGTGCCACCGGGCGCGAGTGCGTCGATCCAGTCGCCGAAGCGGTCCGCGTGGCCGGGGATCCACTGCAGAGCAGCATTGCTGACGATGAGGTCGTACGGCTCCGTGGGCGTCCAGGTCCGGATGTCGGCGTGGGCGAAGTCGAGGCGGGGGCCTGCGTGGGCCCGGGCGTGGGCGAGCATCTCCGGGGAGTTGTCGTAGCCGGTGACGCGGGCGGTGGGCCAGCGCTCGGTGAGGACGGCGGTGACGTTGCCCGGTCCGCACCCGAGGTCGGCGATGCGGGGGGCGTCGCCGGGCAGGTCGGTGACCTGGGCGAGCAGATCGGCGAAGGGGCGGGCGCGGTGGCCGGCGTGACGCAGGTACTGCGCGGGGTCCCAGGTAGGGGCGGCGGCAGCGGACATGGCGGGGCCTCCTGTCTGTCGTACTCCAGCCTGCACCGGAGGTATCTTGACGTCAAGAGACTTCACGTCGACACAACCACTACACTGATCGTCATGGAGGACGAGGTCGATCGGCTGGTCGCGGCGTGGCGTCGGGAGCGCCCGGACCTCGACGTGGAACCGCTGGAAGTGCTCAGCCGTGTCAGCAGGCTGGCCCGGCACCTGGACCGGGCGCGTCGGCTGGCCTTCGCCGAGCACAGCCTGGAGCCGTGGGAGTTCGATGTGCTCACCGCGCTCAGGCGCGCGGGCACGCCGTATCAGCTCTCCCCCGGCCAGTTGCTGACGCAGACCCTGGTGACCTCCGGCACGATGACCAACCGCATCGACCGGCTGGCGAAGAAGGGCCTGGTGGAGCGGCTCCCCGACCCCAGCGACCGCCGGGGCGTACTGGTCCGGCTCACCGACGAGGGCCGCGACCGGGCGGACCAGGCCCTGGCCGGCCTGCTGGACCAGGAGCGCGCCATCCTCGCAGAGCTCTCCCGAGCCCAGCGAGGTGAACTGGCGGGGCTGCTGCGCCAGTTGACGGCCCCGTTCGACAACATCCCGGGCTAGACGCTCCGCTGGAAGAGCCGCGCACAATGTGGGGCCGCCGTGGCAGTGCGCGGCCGAACCGCACTCCGCCAGCCGCGCCCCGAACCCACCACATCCCCGGCCGGACGCTCCTCGGCAACAGCCGCGATACAGCGCGGCCGCCATAGCTGCCCGCGCCCGCGCGGCCTCACCCCACCCACCACAACCCGCGCCCACCACATCCCCGGTCAGAGGCTCCCCGACGCGGTGTGCCGCTGCCATGGCCGGGCGCGTCGGGGCGGCGGAGGCGCACATCGTCACAGCCCCGCGCTCCGGCCCGTCACGCCAGTTGACCGCCCCGTGCCACCACATCCGCCGTCAGGTCCACCGGGCCCACCCCCGCGCGGCGGGCGAGCGCGACCGCGGCCAGGGTGCTGTGGACGCCCAGTTTGCCCAGGACGTTCTGCATGTGGGTGCGGACGGTGTGCGGGGACAGGTACAGGCGCTCGGCGACCGCCTTGCGCCCCAGGCCCGCCACCATGCACCGCAGGACCTCCCGCTCGCGCGGGGTCAGCGACTCCACCAGCCGCTCGCTCTCGGTGCGGTGCTTGCGCGCGGCCGTCAACTCGCGCAGCACGCCGGTGAGCAGGGCCGGCGGAAGATGCGTCTCCTCGCGCAGCACCCCGCGGATGACGGTCAGCAGCCGGGACAGCGAGCAGTCCTTGGCCACCCACCCCGACGCCCCGGCCTGGAGCGCCAGCGCCGCCCGCCGCGGGTCGTCCTTCTCGGCGAGCACCACGATCCGCACACCGGGCTGCGCGGTCCGCACCCCGGCGACCAGGGAGATGCCGTCGACCAGACCGTCCTCCCCCACCTCCTGGACCGGCACGGCGGGCCGTATGCCCGGTGCCACGCCCCCCAGATCGGCGTCGACGAGCAGGACGTCGTACCGGCGCCCCTCGGCGGCGGCGCGCTCCAGGCTGCGCAGCGCGGCCGGACCGCTGCCCGCGGCGGAGACGTCGACGTCGGGCTCGGCGGCCAGGGCGGCGGCGAGCGACTCGGCGAAGATACGGTGGTCGTCGACGACCAGGACTCGGATGCGAACCACTGATACCCCCACTGGTCCGGAGTACGAAGACCGGCGCGGGTACGACACCCAGGGGTGGTCGCAGAGCCGCACGGCCGCCGCCGTGCAGAAACTGTTACCCCCATCGCGGGCGTCGTACCCGACTGTCTCGCCCCCTGATCAGCACCGGCCCCCACCGGCGCTGTTCATCAGAGTACGGGCGGGGGCCGGGAGCGGAAGGCAATTTGCAGAACTGGCCCGTTCACACGTTTATGGTGAGCCGCATGTTCCGAATGGTGACAGAAGTCGACAAAGAGCGGCGCGATCTTCTTCGCGCCCGGCTGCGGGAGACCAACACCGCGGCCTCCCCGGTCATCAACGCGCTGCGCGGAACCCCCGGTGAGCGTGAACTGCCGCTCCACATCTGGATGCTGGACAGCGAGGGCGGCCTGGCCGGCGGCCTCGTCGGGCACACCTGGGCGACCTGGCTCCATGTGACGTACCTCTGGGTCGACGCACGGCATCGCGGGGCGGGGCTCGGTTCGCGGCTGCTCGCCGAGGCGGAGCGGCTGGCGCGCGAGGAGCGGGGCTGTGCCGCCGTACGCCTGGAGACCTGGGACTTCCAGGCGCCGGAGTTCTACCGGCGGCTGGGGTACGAGGTGGTGTGCGTGATCCCCGACTATCCGCCGGGGATCACGGAGTTCACGCTGGTCAAGCGGCTGGGCTGAGGCGGCGGGCGCCCGCCGCGGGCACCGCCTCGAAGACGCGCGGGGCCGTGAAGGCGGCTGCCGCGAACGCCTCCTGGACCGCCTTGGTGATGGTGTCCACGTCCGCCGCCTCGGCCAGCACGATCGCCGAGCCGCCGAAGCCGCCGCCGGTCATCCGGGCGCCCAGGGCGCCGGCCGCGAGGGCGGTGTCGACGACCAGGTCCAGCTCGGGGCAGGAGATCCGGAAGTCGTCGCGCAGCGAGGCGTGGCCCGCCACCAGCACCGGCCCGATCGCACGGGTGTCGCCGGACTCCAGCAGCGACACGACGCGCTCCACCCGCTGGTTCTCCGTCACGATGTGCCGGACCAGGCGGACGATCTCCTCCTCGTCGCCGAGGCGTTCCAGCGCCGCGTCCAGCCCGTCGTACGGCACGTCCCTGAGCGCGTCGACGCCGAGCAGTGCCGCACCCTTCTCGCAGCCCGCGCGGCGCTTGCCGTACTCGCCCTCGTTGTGGGCGTGCTTGACGCGGGTGTCGACCACGAGCAGGCGCATGCCCTCGGCCGCCAGGTCGAAGGGGATCTGCTTCTGGGCGAGGTCCCGGGTGTCGAGGAACAGCGCGTGTCCCTCCTCGCAGCAGGCCGAGGCCGTCTGGTCCATGATCCCGGTGGGGGCGCCGACGTAGACGTTCTCGGCGCGCTGGCACAGCCGGGCCAGCTGCCACCGCGGGAGCCTGAGGTCGTACAGGTCGTTGAGCGCCAGGGCGATCACGACCTCCAGGGCCGCCGAGGAGGACAGGCCCGCGCCCGCCGGGACCGTCGAGGCGAGGTGGACGTCCGCGCCGGTGACCGGGTGCCCGGCCTCGCGCAGGGCCCAGACGACCCCGGCCGGGTACGCCGTCCAGTTCCGGTCGCTCTCCGGCGCGAGGTCGGCCAGGCGCAGCTCCACCACTCCGCCGTCGATGTCCGCCGAGTGCAGGCGCAGGACGCCGTCCGTGCGCCGGGAGACGGCCGCGACGGCCGTGTGCGGCAGCGCGAAGGGCATCACGAAGCCGTCGTTGTAGTCGGTGTGCTCACCGATGAGGTTGACGCGGCCGGGCGCCGACCAGACTCCTTCCGGGCCGGTTCCGTAGAGCTCGACGAAACGGTCCCGCACCTGCTGCCCCACTACTGCTCCCTTGTGATCTTCTGCGCGAACTCCCAGGCGTCCGCGACGATCCCCGCGAGGTCGGCGCGCGACGGGTTCCAGCCCAGCTTCTCCCGGGCGGTGGCGGCGGACGCCACCAGGACCGCCGGGTCGCCGCCCCGGCGCGGGGCCACGATCTCGGGGATCGGGTGCCCCGTCACCTTGCGGACCGTCTCGATGACCTCGCGCACCGAGAAGCCGTTGCCGTTGCCGAGGTTGCAGATCAGGTGCTCGCCGGGCCGGGCGGCCCGGACGGCGAGCAGGTGGGCGTCGGCCAGGTCCGCGACGTGGATGTAGTCCCGCACGCAGGTGCCGTCCGGCGTCGGATAGTCGTCGCCGAAGACCGAGATGGCGTCCCGGCGGCCCTGTGCCACCTGGAGGACCAGCGGGATCAGGTGCGACTCGGGGTCGTGGCGCTCGCCGAACTCGCCGTAGGCGCCCGCCACGTTGAAGTAGCGCAGCGACACCGCGGCCAGGCCGTGGGCGACCGCCTCACTGGTGATCATGTGGTCGACGGCGAGCTTCGAGGCGCCGTACGGGTTGGTCGGCTCGGTCGCCGCGGTCTCGGTGATCGGGACCTGCGCCGGCTCGCCGTAGGTGGCCGCCGTGGAGGAGAAGACCAGCTTGCGCACGCCCGCCTCGCGCATGGCACCGAGCAGGGCCATGCTGCCGCCGACGTTGTTCTCCCAGTACTTCTCCGGCCGTACGACCGACTCGCCGACCTGGGAGGAGGCCGCGAAGTGCAGCACGGCCTCGTAGGAGGGGTCCAGCCACTTGCCGGCGTCGCGGATGTCGCCCTCGACGAAGACGGCGCCCGCGGGCACGCCCTCACGGAAACCGGTGGAGAGGTCGTCGAGCACGGTGACCTCGTGGCCCGCCTCCAGCAGATGCTGGGCGACCACACTGCCGACGTAACCCGCGCCACCGGTGACCAGGTACTTCATGAACTCGCTACCTCTCGCAGTCGCTCGGCCGCGCGCTCCGGCGGCACGTCGTTGATGAACACGCTCATGCCGGACTCGGAACCCGCGAGAAACTTCAGCTTGCCGGAGGTGCGGCGGATGGTGAAAAGCTCGAGGTGCAGCGCGAAGTCGTCGCGGACGACACCGTCGAACTCCTCCAGCGCGCCGAACGGCGCCTGGTGCCAGGCGGCGATGTAGGGCGTCACAGGCTCCGCCTCACCGAAGATCCGGTCGAAGCGCTTCAAGAGTTCCAGATAAACCTGGGGGAATTCTGAGCGCGCGTCCTCGTCGAGCCCCAGCAGATCCGGCACCCGGCGGCGCGGGTACAGGTGGACCTCGTACGGCCAGTGCGCGGTGTAGGGCACGAAGGCGACCCAGTGTTCACTCGCGAGGACTACGCGCTCGTCGGCGAGTTCACGCTCCAGGACGGCGTCGAAGAGGTTCTGGCCGCCGGTGGCCTCCTTGTGCTGGGCGACCTGGCGCAGCATCAGCGCGGTGCGTGGGGTGGTGAAGGGGTAGGCGTAGATCTGCCCGTGCGGATGCCCGAGGGTCACCCCGATCTCGGCGCCACGGTTCTCGAAGCAGAACACCTGCTCGACGGAGGGCAGATGGGACAGCTCCGAGGTGCGGTCGGTCCAGGCGTCCAGCACGAGACGCGCCTGCTCCTCGGTGAGTTCGGCGAAGGAGGCGTTGTGGTCGGAGGTGAAGCAGACCACCTCGCAGCGGCCGGAGTCACCGGCCAGCGAGGGGAAACGGTTCTCGAACACCACGACGTCGTAGGAGGAGTCCGGGATCTCGCTGAGCCGGTCGCCCTGCGAGGGGCACAGCGGGCACTCGTCGGCCGGCGGGTGGTAGGTGCGGCCCTGCCGGTGCGAGGCGATGGCGACCGCGTCGCCGAGCAGCGGATCGCGCCGGACCTCGGAGGTGGTGACGGTGCGCTCCAACGGCCGCCGGTCCACCGCGTCCCGCACGCCGTCGTCGCGCAGGTCGTAGTAGATCAGCTCGCGACCGTCGGCCAGTCGGGTCGAGGTCTTCTTCACGCCGGACTCCCTATTCGAGCCACACACTCATCAAACAGAACTCAACACATCGAAACACGACTCCCCTCAACCGTCAACATCACAATCCAACAAAGACGACCATCCGAAGTGTTCAATTACTGAACGCGGAGGCGTAGGTTCCGCTACGGATCAGTTCGCGCAACGAAGCGAGTACGCATGGAAACCCCCACATATTTGGCCGCCGAGCTACGGCTCCCCACCAACTGGCTCGACTACACGATCCTCGGCATCTACTTCGTCGTCGTCCTGGGCATCGGCTTCGCGGCCCGCCGCTCGGTGAAGACGAGCCTCGACTTCTTCCTCTCGGGGCGCTCCCTGCCCGCCTGGATCACCGGTCTGGCGTTCATCTCCGCCAACCTCGCCGCCACCGAGATCCTCGGCATGGCCGCCAACAGCGCGCAGTACGGTGCCTACACCGTGCACTGGTACTGGATCGGCGCCATCCCCGCGATGGTGTTCCTGGGCCTGGTGATGATGCCCTTCTACTACACCAGCAGAGTGCGTTCGGTCCCCGAGATGCTGCTGCTGCGCTTCGACAAGTGGGCGCATCTGCTGAGTTCGGCTCTGTTCGCTTTCGCCGCCATCCTGATCTCCGGCGTGAACCTGTACGCCCTCGCCATCGTGGTCGAGGCGCTGCTGGGCTGGCCGCAGTGGGTGGCGATCGTGGTCGCCGGTGCCTTCGTGCTGGCGTACATCACGCTGGGCGGTCTGTCGTCGGCGATCTACAACGAGGTGCTGCAGTTCTTCGTGATCCTCGCGGCGCTCATCCCGCTCGTCGTGCTGAGCCTGAAGAAGGCGGGCGGCTGGGACGGCCTGACCGACACGCTCACCAAGTCCCAGGGCGCGGACTTCACCACCGCCTGGGGCGGCACCGGCATCGGCAGCGACAACCCGCTGGGCGCCAACTGGCTGACGATCGTGCTGGGTCTCGGCTTCGTGCTGTCCTTCGGCTACTGGACGACGAACTTCGCGGAGGTCCAGCGCGCGCTGTCGGCAAAGAACCTCAGCGCGGCCCAGCGCACCCCGCTGATCGCCGCGTTCCCGAAGATCTTCATCGTCTTCCTGGTGATGATCCCCGGGCTCGCGGCGGCGGCCCTGGTCCCGGGCTTCGGCACGGCGGAGTCGGGCTACCAGTACAACGACGCCATCCCGTACCTGATGGAACAGCTGCTGCCCAACGGCGTGCTGGGCATCGCGGTGACCGGCCTGCTGGCGGCCTTCATGGCGGGCATGGCGGCCAACGTCTCGTCCTTCAACACGGTGTTCACCAACGACATCTGGGCGCGGTACGTGGTCAAGGGCCGCGAGGACGGCTACTACGTCGGCTTCGGCCGCCTGATCACGGTGATCGGCGTCTGCGCGTCGGTGGGCACGGCGTTCCTGGCCTCGTCCTTCTCGAACATCATGAGCTACCTCCAGACCCTGTTCTCCTTCTTCAACGTGCCGATGTTCGTCGTCTTCATCGTCGGCATGTTCTGGAAGCGGGCGTCCGCGAAGTCCGGCTTCTGGGGCCTGCTCGCGGGCACGCTCGCCGCGATGGTGAACTACTTCTGGATCTACAAGCAGGGCATCGTCGACATCCCCACCGACCAGGGCGCCAACTTCGTCTCGGCGATCGTCGGCTTCGTGGCCGGCGGGGTCGTCATGGTCGCCGTCTCGATGTTCACCGCCCCGAAGCCGGCGGAGGAACTCGCGGGCCTGGTCTACGGCACCCGCTCGCCCGGCATGTCCGAGGCACCGGCCGAGGGCGACGACGCCTGGTACCGCAAGCCGGCCCTGCTGGGCTGGGGCGCGATCGTGCTCGCGGCCGCCTGCTACATCCCGTTCTCGTTCTGACGCGGGAGGATTGAGAGACCATGTCTGACCACCACGGATACTCCGAGAAGGACGTCCAGCGGGAGGTCTCCGAGCTGGAGGCCCAGTCCGCCACCGCGGCCCGCATCTTCGACCTGCGCCGCATCATCGGCGGCCTCTTCGTCGTCTACGGCGTGATCGTCACGATCGCCGGCATCAACCCCTCGGACGCCACCCTGGACAAGGCCGAGGGCATCAACATCAACCTCTGGACCGGCCTGGGCATGCTGCTCCTCGGCATCTTCTTCCTGACCTGGCTGAAGCTGCGGCCCACGCCGCCGCCGACGCCGGCGGAGGCGCCCGAGGACGAGCGGAAGTAATCGGCACGGGGGTGCCCACGCGGGCACCCCCGTCTCAGGCCTCCGGTGACGGTGACGAGGGCGGCAGCGGTCCCGCCCGGTCCAGCAGGCCCGTGCGGGCCGCCAGGGCCGCTGCTTCCAGGCGGGAGCCGACGCCCAGCTTCATCAGGACCCGCTGCACATGGGTGCGGGCCGTTGACGGAGCGATGCCCATGCCCGCCGCGATCAGGCGGGTGTCCTCGCCGTCGGCTACGCGGACCAGGACCTCCACCTCCCTCGGGGTGAGCATCTGGAGCAGGCGCTGGCCCTCGTCGTCCGGCTGGGCCGCCGGGTTGAGCAGCTCGCTGAAGGCACCTTGGAGCAGTTGCGGGGCCACCGCGGCCTCCCCCGCCCTCGCCTTCATGATCGCCCGTTCCACTCCCTCGATGCGCTCGTCGTGCCGTACATAACCCGACGCTCCCGCCGCGAACGCCGCCGCGATCCCCCGCGGACTGGGCACCGGGCCCAGGACCAGCACCGCCACCTGCGGGCGTTCCCGCTTGATCTTCACCACCGGGTCGAACATCCCCGGCTCGGCCGGTGTCGCCGTACCCAGCAGGCACACCTCCGGCGCCCTGGTGATCACCAGCTCCGCCGCCCCCGCGGCCGGTGCCGCCGCGGCCAGCACCCGGTGCCCCCGCAGCTTCAGGGCCGAGGCCAGCGCCTCGGCGAGCAATCGGTGGTCGTCGACCACCATGAGCCGAACTCCCATCGAGCAACCCCCCAGATCCCCACACGTCCCCACCCACACGTCCCCGGGCGCACCCCCGGGGATGCCCCCGGAAGCTACACGCTTGTTCGACGTTGCGCTCCCCCTACTGGAGAGATGTGCCCCGGATCGCCGAAATTCCTCGCATTCGCGGGTGATGAGCGGTACGTGCACGGCCCCGCCCCTGAACAGGGACGGGGCCGTGCCACAGGCGTTCGATCGGCTACTTCGCGCCGAAGCCGATCACCAGGTACTCCTCCTCGCCGGTGCTGCCGAGCTCGCTGGCGAAGACGTCCGACATGAACAGCCGGCCCTGGCCGTACAGGATCTCGGCGTAGTCGGGCAGCATGCTGCGCTCCACGTCCATCACCGATTCCGTGGCCGGGTTCTCCATCAGCTTCGTCTCCTTGAAGGAGCCGCCGTCGAGGGACACGACCTGGCCGCCCTTGTCGTACGGGCCGCGCTTGTACGCGATCAGGTTCGGGCCGTCCATGCGCAGCGGCACGAGCTCGTAGTTGTCCCCGGCGTCGGCCCGCTGGCCGGTCGGCTTGCCGGTGGCCAGGTCGAAGGAGACGATCTCGTTGGTGTCGCTGTACTCGGCGGTGCCGTCGCGCTTCTCGGTCGGCAGGTAGAGCCGGTCGTTGCCCACGGCGAGCTGACGGCACTCCTCGACCTTGGTGATGCCGTCGCAGCTGGCGTTGTACTGCTCGCCCGGCGCGGAGATGCGGGTGCGCAGCTTGCCGGTCTTGTTGTCGATGGAGAAGAAGTCCGAGATACCGCTGCCGTCCCCGGCCGCGTCGCCCACGTCGGCGGCCACCACCAGCGGCTCGGTGGAGACGACGCTGGCGTACTCGATGCCCGTGTCCATCTTGTACTCCGAGATCACCTTCCCGGACTTCGGGTCGATGTTCTGGATGCTCAGCTCACGGTCGCCGTACTGACCGCACTTGCGCACCGCCACCAGCTTGGGGCCGCCCGCGTAACCGGCGTCGTAGCAGGTGTCGGTCGCCTTGGGTGCCCAGAGCTGGTCGCCGGTGGCGATGTCGAAGGCGGCGCCGCCGCTGGTGCTGCCGGCGGCGACGGTGCTCGCGCTGACCGTGACGTTGTCGAAGCTGATCGGCTGGGTGCCGCTCTCGACCGTCTTGGTCCACAGCTTCTTGCCCGCGTCGAGGTCGATCGCCGAGACCTGGCTGCAGCCGTGGGACGGGTCGGCCTTGGTGGGCATCTTCGGCTGGTAGGTGATCGCCGTCTTGTTGTCCTCGGTGGCGTGGTTGCTGCCCTGGCAGACGGGGCCGGGGAGCTCGATCGTCCACAGCTTCGTGCCCTTGTCGGGGTCGTAGCCGACGACCTCGGCGACGCCGCTCTTGGCGTACACCGTGTCGGTGAGCCAGGAGCCGACCGTGGGGATGGTCCGGTCGTCCTTCACCTCGGGGGCCGGGACCTGGAAGAGCACCTTGGAGTTGGGGTCGGCGGGCACCTTCTCCGTCGCCTTGCCGGCCGCGGTGCCGCCCGTGCCGCCGGTGTCGCCGCCCTTGTCACCGCCCTTGTCGCCGCCACCGCCGGTGCCGCCGCTGGAGCTCGCGGTGTCGTCCTTGCCGCCGTCCTCGCCGGAGGACGAGGCGTACCAGACGCCGCCGCCGATGATCAGGGCGATCGCCACGACTGCGGCCACGATGATGGCCATCTGCGCGTTCATCTTCCGTCCGCCGCCCGGCTGTCCCGGCTGCGGATGCATCGGCATGGTCGGCTGACCGGGATAGCCGTAGCCGGGCTGCTGGCCGTAGGGCGGGGTCGGCGGCTGGCCGTACGCCGGCTGCTGGCCGTACGCCGGGGTGGCGGGCTGGCCGGGGTAGCCGTAGCCCGCGGGCTGCTGGGGATAGCCGTAGCCCTGCGGGGGCGTCGGCGGCGGCTGCTGCGGTGCCTGGGGTGCGCCGAAGCCGGGCTGCTGGGCGGGCTGTTGGGGCTGCTGCGGCGCGCCGAAGCCGGGCTGCTGCGGCGGCTGGTCCTCGGGCGGGCCGAAACCGCCGCCCGACGGGGGCTGGTTGGGCGGCGGAGGCGGGGGCTGGGTCATGGTGTGGCTACCTCGGGAAGGGGGACGACTGGGAACGGGACGCGGGAGCGGCTCACTTGCCGAAGGCGAGCATCAGCTTCTCCTCCGTCTCGTCGCTGCCGGACAGGCGCGTGGTCGACAGATAGAAGCGGCCGTCGATCCAGTCGTAGGTCCCGGAGTAGAAGCTGTCCTCGATGTCGGCCGTGCCCGCCGGGTTCTGCAGCAGCTTCACCGGCTTGTGGCTGCTGCCCGTGACCGGGATCGACACGACCTGGCCGCCCGACTCCCAGGACGGCTTGACGTAGGCGATGAGCTTGCCGCCCTCGACCTTCAGCGGCAGCATCGACTCCTCCGCCGGTGACTTCACGCGCCACTTCTCCTTGCCGCTGGCGAGGCTGATCGCGACGATCTCGTTGGCGCCGGTGGTGGCCTCGGTGGGCAGGTACAGCGTCGAGGCGTCGGCGGCCACGCCCTGGCAGCCGCGCAGGTCACGCTGGAGGACGGCCCAGCCGCACTCGGGGGAGAAGCTGTCGTCGACGTCGACCTGGGACTTGATGGAGCCGCCGGAGCCCAGCGTGGAGATGTTCCACGCGTTCTTCTTCTCGTTGGTGCTGTAGACGACGACCGGGTTCAGGGAGTAGATCCGCTCGGCCCTCCAGCCCTTGTCGGGCTTCCAGGTCCACTTGGCCTTGCCGGTCTTCGGGTCGAGCTCCTGGACCTCGTCGTGCTCGTTGTCGCCGCCCGCGCCGCAGGACGAGACGGCGATCAGCTTCTCGCCGCCCGCGAAGGCGGCCGGGAAGCAGGCGTCGCCGTACTTCTTCTTGTCCCAGAGCTTCTTGCCGGTGGTGACGTCGTACGCCGTGCCGGACTGCGAGCGGCCCACCATCAGCGTGTTGCCGGTGATGGACATCTCGATCTGGAGGGTGCTGTCGAAGAGTTCGCCGTCGGCGACCTCGCCCTGCCAGCCCTTCTCGCCGGTGTTCAGGTCGAGTTCCTGGAGCTGGTTGCACTCGGCGCGGTCGCTGGCGCCGCTCATGTACGCGATGACGACCTTGTCGTCGGCCGTCTTCTCCGGGGTGACCGCGCAGATCTTCTGCGGGAAGGTGATCGGGTCCCAGGCCGGGACGCCGTCGCCGACGCTGTAGGCGAAGACCTGCTTGTACGCGGCCTTCACCGCCGTCTTGTCGGTGATCCACAGGCCGGGGGCGTCGGCACCGGAACCGGGCGCGTCCGGCGCCTCCTTGTACCAGAGCACCTTCGCCTCACCGGCCTTGCGGCCCTCGTTGAGGTTCTCCGGGTCCTCGCCGCCGTCGCCGCTGCCGTCCCCGGGGTTGACCGGGTCGTCGGAGGCCTTGGGGTCGTCGCTCCGCTGCGCGACCGGCTTCTTCTTCTTGCCGCCGTCGTCGTCACCGCCGGCCACCGCGAACACGGTGCCGCCGACGACGAGCAGCGCCACCACCGCGGCACCGATGACGAGCGCGGGCTTGCCCTTGAAGGGGTTGCGGGAGCCGCCGGGCGGGGTGGGCGCGCCGGGGTACTGGGGCTGCTGCGGGTAGCCGTACCCGGGCTGCTGGCCGTAGGCGCCCGGCTGCTGCGGCTGGCCGTAGGGACCCGGCTGCCCGTAGGGGCCCGGCTGCTGGGCGTACGGGCCCGGCTGGGCGTACGGGCCGGGCTGCTGGGGTGCCTGCGGGTAGCCGTAACCGGGCTGGGGCCCGGCGGGCGGCGGGCCCTGCGGGGGCGGGGGCGTCTGAGGCGGGCCCTGGGGTGGCGGCGGGGTCCCCGGCGCGCCGAAGCCGCCCTGCGGCGGCGGGTCCTGCGGCGCGCCGAAACCGCCGTGCGGCGGCTGGTTGGGCGGCTGGCTCATCAGCGGTTTCCCCCTTGTGACCGATGTGGCGCCGCGCTCTGTGGCGCTGCGTTTCCGCCACACCCGTTGTATTCAGACGGTTCTCAGACCGCCTCTTTCTATCACTCGGCACCGACAACCCACCGGGCCGGTGAACGCCTGTTCCCAAGGGACGACCGGCTCGTGATACCGCCGTTACGCGCCTTCACGCGCCCTTCACGCCGCTTACGCGTCCTCCGCCAGCTCCAGCCAGCGCAGCTCCAGCTCCTCGCGCTGTCCGGCCAAGTCCCGCAGCTCGGCGTCGAGTTCCGCCACTTTCGCGAAGTTGGTGGAGTTCTCGGCCATTTGGGCGTGCAGCTTGGTCTCCTTCTCGGTGACCTTGTCGAGCTGGCGCTCGATCTTCTGCAACTCCTTCTTGGCGGCGCGCTGGTCGGCGGCGCTCCGGTCGGGGGCGGCCTTCTCGACGACGGGCGCCGCGGCGGCGGCCGCCTCCTCCATCCGCCGGCGCCGCTCGATGTACTCGTCGATGCCGCGCGGCAGCATCCGCAGGGTGGCGTCACCGAGCAGGGCGAAGACCCGGTCGGTGGTGCGCTCGACGAAGAACCGGTCGTGGGAGATGACGATCATCGAGCCGGGCCAGCCGTCGAGGACGTCCTCCAGCTGGGTCAGGGTCTCGATGTCGAGGTCGTTGGTGGGCTCGTCGAGGAAGAGGACGTTCGGCTCGTCCATCAGCAGCCGCAGCAGCTGCAGCCGGCGCCGCTCACCGCCGGACAGGTCGCCGACCGGCGTCCACTGCTTCTCCTTGTTGAAGCCGAACGTCTCGCACAGCTGCCCGGCCGTCATCTCGCGCCCCTTGCCGAGGTCGACCCGCTCCCGCACCTGCTGCACGGCCTCCAGCACCCGCAGGGTCGGGGCGAGTTCGGCGACCTCCTGGGAGAGGTAGGCGAGCTTGACGGTCCGGCCCACGGAGATCCGGCCGCCCGCGGGCTGCGCCTCCCCCTCGGTGCGGGCCGCCTCCGCCATCGCGCGCAGCAGCGAGGTCTTCCCGGCGCCGTTGACGCCCACGAGACCGATCCGGTCACCCGGGCCGAGCTGCCAGGTGAGGTGCTTGAGCAGCACCTTGGGACCGGCCTGGACGGTCACGTCCTCCAGGTCGAAGACGGTCTTGCCGAGCCGCGAGGAGGCGAACTTCATCAGCTCACTGGTGTCCCGGGGCGGCGGCACGTCCTTGATGAGCTCGTTGGCGGCCTCCACCCGGAAGCGCGGCTTGGACGTGCGCGCGGGGGCGCCGCGTCGCAGCCAGGCCAGCTCCTTGCGGACCAGGTTCTGCCGCTTGGTCTCCTCGGTGGCGGCGATGCGCTCCCGCTCGGCCCGCGCGAAGACGTAGTCGGAGTAGCCGCCCTCGTACTCGAAGACGTCGCCCTTCTGCACGTCCCACATGCGCGTGCACACCTGGTCCAGGAACCAGCGGTCGTGGGTCACGCACACCAGCGCGGACCGGCGCTCGCGCAGGTGCTGGGCGAGCCAGGAGATGCCCTCGACGTCGAGGTGGTTGGTCGGCTCGTCGAGGACGATCAGGTCCTGTTCGTCGATGAGCAGCTTGGCGAGCGCGATACGGCGGCGCTCGCCACCGGAGAGCGGCCCGATCACGGTGTCCAGGCCCTGCGGGAACCCGGGCAGGTCGAGGCCGCCGAAGAGGCCGGTGAGCACGTCCCTGATCTTGGCGTTGCCCGCCCACTCGTGGTCCGCCAGGTCCCGGATGACCTCGTGCCGCACGGTGGCGGCCGGGTCGAGGGAGTCGTGCTGGGTGAGCACGCCGAGGCGCAGCCCGCCGGAGTGCGTGACGCGGCCGGTGTCGGCCTCCTCCAGCTTGGCCAGCATCCGGATCAGGGTCGTCTTGCCGTCGCCGTTGCGGCCGACCACCCCGATCCGGTCCCCTTCGGACACGCCGAGGGAGACGCCGTCGAGCAGGGCACGGGTGCCGTACACCTTGCTGACGTTCTCGACATTGACCAGATTGACGGCCATTACTCTCCTGCCCAGGGGGATCGATCGACCCTCCAGGGTAGTCGTCGCGCCGGGCCCGCGGACCCGGTGTCCGGCGACGCCCCTACGCGGAGACCACGGTGGCGCCCGGCGCCGGGCCCGTGGCCACCCGTACCGCCCGGCAGGTACCGGACGAGCGCAGCGACTCGGCCACCTTCAGCGCCGCCTCCGGATCCCGCGCGAGGAAGGCCGTCGTGGGGCCCGAGCCGGAGACCAGCGCGGCCAGCGCCCCGGCCGTGCGGCCCGCGGCGAGGGTGCCGGCCAGCTCGGGGAAGAGGGAGAGCGCGGCGGGCTGGAGGTCGTTGGAGACGGCCGCGGCGAGCGCGTCGGGGTCGCCCTCGGCGAGCGCGCCGAGGAGGTCCTCGGAGGCGACCGGCGCGGGGATGTCCCGCCCCTCGGCGAGCCGGTCGAACTCACGGAAGACGGCCGGCGTCGACAGCCCGCGCGAGGCCATGGCGAACACCCAGTGGAAGGTGCCGCCGGTCTCCAGCGCGCGCAGCTTCTCGCCCCGTCCGGTGCCGAGTGCGGCCCCGCCGACCAGGCTGAACGGCACATCGCTGCCCAACTCGGCGCAGATGTCGAGGAGTTCGTCCCGGGAGGCGCCCGTGCCCCACAGCGCGTCGCAGGCGAGCAGGGCGCCCGCGCCGTCCGCGCTGCCGCCCGCCATGCCGCCGGCGACGGGGATGTCCTTGGCGATGTGCAGCCGCACGTCGGGGCTGATGCCGTAGCGCGCGGCGAGCGCCTCGGCGGCCCGCACGGCGAGGTTCGTACCGTCCAGGGGGACCTGGACGGCGTCGGGCCCCGTGCAGGTGACGCGCGGGCCGCCCGCCGACGCGGTGACGGTGACCTCGTCGTACAGGCCGACCGCGAGGAAGACGTTGGCGAGGTCGTGGAAGCCGTCGGGGCGGGCGGCCCCCACCGCGAGCTGGACGTTGACCTTGGCGGGGACGCGGACGGTGACGCTCACTGGGGACCGGACTCCTTGTGCTCGGCGATCCGCGCGAACTCCTCGACCGTCAGGGCCTCTCCGCGCGCCTGCGGGGAGACGCCCGCCGCGACGAGCGCCGCCTCGGCGGCCGGCGCGGACCCGGCCCAGCCCGCGAGCGCGGCCCTGAGCGTCTTGCGCCGCTGCGCGAAGGCGGCGTCGACGACGGCGAACACCTCCTTCTTGGAGGCGGTGGTCTTCACGGGCTCACCGCGGCGGACGAGCGACACCAGCCCGCTGTCCACGTTCGGGGCCGGCCAGAAGACCTTGCGGCCGATCGCTCCGGCCCGCTTGACCTCGGCGTACCAGTTCGCCTTCACGGAGGGCACGCCGTACACCTTCGAGCCGGGCGCCGCGGCGAGCCGGTCGGCGACCTCCGCCTGCACCATCACGAGGGTGCGCTCGATGCTCGGGAAGGTGTCGAGCATGTGCAGCAGCACGGGTACGGCGACGTTGTACGGCAGGTTCGCCACCAGCGCGGTCGGGGCGGGGCCCGGCAGCCCGGTGACGTGCATCGCGTCGGAGTGGACCAGCGCGAACCGGTCGGCGCGGTCGGGCATCCGGGCGGCGACGGTGGCGGGCAGCGCGCCCGCGAGGACGTCGTCGATCTCCACGGCGGTGACCCGGTCGGCCACCTCCAGCAGCGCGAGCGTGAGCGAACCGAGCCCGGGCCCGACCTCCACGACCACGTCGTCGGGCCGCACGTCCGCGGTGCGGACGATGCGGCGCACGGTGTTCGCGTCGATCACGAAGTTCTGACCACGCTGCTTGGTGGGCCGCACGCCGAGCACGTCCGCGAGTTCACGGATGTCGGCGGGGCCCAGAAGGGCGTCGGGGGTGGGGCTGCTGCTCACGGGACAAGGGTACGGGCCGGGAAGCGGGCGCCCTCACCCCTGCAGCCGCGCCCCGCAGTGCGGCCAGGGGCTCGCCCCGCGCTGGACGTACAGCTTCTTCGCGCGCAGGGTCTGCTCCGCGGCCGGTGCGTCCTGGGGCCGTCCGCTGCCGCCGAGGCTCCGCCAGGTCTGCGTGTCGAACTGGTACAGGCCCCCGTACGTCCCCGACGGATCCACCGCCTGGGGGCGCCCGCCCGACTCGCACGCCGCAAGGCCCTGCCAGTTCAGGTGGTCCGCCCCCCGCACGGACGTCGGCATGGGCTTCGTCCCCACCTTCACCACCTGGGTCCGGGGCTCGCGCACCACCTCGCTGCCGAGGCGCCGCGGCTTCTGCCGGACGCCGTTGACGGTGACCAGGGAGTACGTGACCCGGCGCAGCCCGGGCTGCCCGGCGCGCTCGACGACCTCGGTGCCCCGGAACAGCGAGGGGTCCTCGCTGCGCCTGACGTCGAAGGGGATCTCCTCCTCGCGGACCTCTTTCGTGCCGGTGATCCGCAGCACGGTCACCGTCTGCCCGTCGCGCGGGAAGCTCCCGGGCGGCACGGAGGTGGCGTCCCGTCCGCGCAGGGTGATCCCGGCCTCCTCGACGACCTCCCGGACGGTCGCCGCGTTGGTGCGCACGGTACGGGCCCGGCCGTCCGCCATGATCGTCACGGAGCGCTCGGTGCGCACGTCGAGCGCGAGCCCCGCCCGGCCGATCCGCGTGGAGCGCGCGGCGGACAGATAGGCCCCCTCCGCCCGCACCCCCCACTGCCCGAGCGCCTCCTCGACGGTGCGTGCCGTCGTCCACACCTCGCGCCGCTGTCCGTCGACCGTGAGCCGCACGGGGCGCCCGTAGCGCACCGCGACCTCGTCGCCGCTGCTGAGTTCCGTCCCGGGGGCGGGGGCGACCACGTCGTGCGCCCCGACCTCCACCCCCTCCTGGGCGAGCAGTTCGGTGACGTCGTCGGCGAAGGTGTGCAGGGTGCGCGGGCGGCCGTCGACGTTCAGCTCGATCGCCTTGTCCTTGGCGACGAAGGCGGTGGTGCCGCCCGCCAGGAACGCGACCACCAGCGCCTGCGGCAGCAGCCGGCGCACGGAGCCGTCCGCACTCCCCTGGTAGCGGCCCTTGCGCCGACGCGTGCCCCGCCGTACCGGAGCGGCTCGCACCACCGGCGCGAGCGCTTCCTCTTCGGGCACCCACGGCTCGTACGGTCCGGCCACCCCGTACGCCAGCGTCTCCGCGCTGTGCAGATCACCGGGGGGCGCGTCGAATCCGCCGTACGCCTGCGGCGGGTACGTCTCGTACTGCGACCTGCTGCTCACGTCGCCACGCTCCAGTGGGCCAGAGGGGTCCCGATCGGGCCCCCAGAACCTAGCGGAGCGAGTGTCACTCTCCAAAGCGACGCGACTACACACCGTCGCGAGCCGGTAGGGGTGTCAGTAGCCGAAGGCGCGGGCGGTGTTGGCGCCGAGGGCCGTCGCCAGCGCGTCCTCGTCGATCCCGCGCACCGCGGCCATCGCGCGCACCGTGACCGGAATGAGATAGGGGGCGTTGGGCCGTCCGCGGTAGGGCGCCGGCGTCAGGAAGGGGGCGTCGGTCTCCACCAGCAGCAGCTCCAGCGGGGCCACGGCCACCGCCTCCCGCAGGTTCTGGGCGTTCTTGAAGGTGACGTTGCCGGCGAAGGACATGAAGTATCCGGCCGCGGCGCAGATCTCCGCCATCTCGGCGTCACCGGAGTAGCAGTGGAAGACGGTCCGCTCCGGCGCGCCCTCCTCCTTCAGCACCCGCAGGACGTCCGCGTGCGCGTCGCGGTCGTGGATGACCAGCGCCTTGCCGTGCCGCTTGGCCATCTCGATGTGGGCGCGGAAGGAGCGCTCCTGCGCCTCCTTGCCCTCGTCACCGGTGCGGAAGTGGTCGAGGCCCGTCTCGCCGACGGCCTTCACGTGCTCCAGCGCGGCCAGCCGGTCGATCTCGGCGAGCGCCGCGTCGAGCCCGGCGTCGCCGCCCGGTTCGCGGGCCCCCTGCCGGGACCAGCCGTCGGGGTCGCCGTGGACGATGCGCGGCGCCTCGTTGGGGTGCAGGGCGACCGCCGCGTGCACCTCCGGGAACGCGGCCGCCGTGTCCGCGGCCCACTGCGAGCCGCGTACGTCGCAGCCGACCTGCACGACCGTCGTCACCCCGACCGACGCGGCCTTGGCGAGCCCTTCCTCCACGGTGCCGGACTGCATGTCGAGGTGGGTGTGGGAGTCGGCGACCGGCACCCGGAGCGGTTCCGGGAGCGGCGGCGCCGCGTTCTTGTCGCTGGAGGAAGGCATGCCCCGATCCTACGAAAGGGGGCACCGGCGACTCTCGGCACGTCAGCGGCTCTCGGCCGCCACCACCGCGTCAGCGGCTAGGCCCGTCAGCGACTCCAGACCGTCACCACCCCGCCAGCGGCTCCAGACCGTCACCCGCCAGCGGCTCTTGAGCCTCGGCCGGGCGACGACCAGGCCAAGATCCGCGGCTTCCGCGTCGAACCGGCCGAAATCGAGTCCGCGCCCACCGCCCATCCCACGGCCCGCCACCCCCACCAGCAAGCCCAGACCCCCCCCACCACGTCAGCGGTTCCAGACCGCCCCCATCCCGCCAGCGAACCCAGACCGTCACCACCCCGCCAGCGAACCCAGACCGCCCTCACCCCGCGTCAGCGAGCCCAGGCCGCCCCCACCCCGCCAGCAAGCCCCCCTCACGCCCCCGTCAGCGGCTCTTGGCCGCCACCACCGCGTCGAAGACGACCCGCTTGGGCAGGCCCGCCTCCGCCGCCACCGCCGCGATGGCCTCCTTGCGCCGTTCGCCCGCCTCCTCGCGCACCCGCACCCGGCGCACCAGTTCCTCGGGGCCGATCTCCTCGGGTCCCTTCTCCGGCGCGCCCTCCACGACCACGGTGATCTCGCCACGCACGCCCTCGGCCGCCCATGCGGCCAGCTCCGCCAGCGGGCCGCGCTTGACCTCCTCGTAGGTCTTGGTCAGCTCCCGGCACACCGCGGCCCGCCGCTCCTCGCCGAAGACGGACGCCATCGCGGCGAGGGTGTCGTCGAGGCGGTGCGGGGCCTCGAAGTAGACGAGCGTGCGCCGCTCCTCGGCGACCTCCCGCAGCCGCGAGAGCCGCTCGCCCGCCTTGCGCGGCAGGAACCCCTCGAAGCAGAACCGGTCCACGGGCAGCCCGGACAGCGCGAGCGCGGTGAGCACGGCGGACGGCCCGGGCACGGCGGTGACCTTGATGTCCCGCTCGACCGCCGCGGCGACCAGCCGGTACCCGGGGTCGGACACCGACGGCATCCCCGCGTCGGTGACGAGCAGCACCCGCGCGCCGCCCAGCAGTTCGTCGACGAGTTCGGGGGTCCGGGCGGACTCGTTGCCCTCGAAGTAGGACAGGACCCGCCCCTTGGGCGTGACGCCGAGCGCCTGGGTCAGCCGGCGCAGCCGCCGGGTGTCCTCGGCCGCGACGACGTCGGCGCCGGCGAGTTCCGCGGCGAGCCGGGGCGGGGCGTCGGTGATGTCGCCGATCGGGGTGCCTGCCAAAACAAGGGTTCCTGTCACGTTTCCATCCTCGCAGGCGCCATGCGCGGGACTCCCACAGAAGGGTTCCCTACGATGGCGCGGTGACCAGTACAGCGTCGTCCATGGACTCCACGGACACCCGGCAGGGCCAGGCGCCGCACGACCAGCGGCCCTCGTGGCAGCAGCGGCTGCGCCGATTCGGATACTCGGCGGGGGCCAGAGCCGACGTCCGCGACCGCCTGGTGCCGCCGTACGTGCAGCCCAGTCCGCGGCTGTGGGCGGTGCTCGGGCTGCCGCCGACGCTCGCCGACCGGCTGGTGCGCTGGTCGGGCTGGGGCGGTCCGCTGCTGATCACGCTGTTCGCGGGCGTGCTGCGGTTCTGGAACCTGGGCAGCCCGAAGGCGGTGATATTCGACGAGACGTACTACGCCAAGGACGCCTGGGCGCTCGTCCACCGCGGCTTCGAGGTCAACTGGGACAAGAACGCCAACGACCTGGTCCTGTCCATGGGCGACAAGGTCCAGCTCCCGTCGGACGCGGCGTACGTCGTGCACCCGCCGGTCGGCAAGTACGTCATCGGGCTCGGCGAGCTGATGTTCGGGTTCGACCCGTTCGGCTGGCGGTTCATGACCGCGCTGCTCGGCACGCTGTCCGTGCTGATGCTGTGCCGCATCGGCCGCCGGATCTTCCGCTCCACCTTCCTGGGCTGCCTCGCGGGCGCCCTGATGGCGGTGGACGGACTGCACTTCGTGATGAGCCGCACCGCGCTGCTCGACGGCGTGCTGATGTTCTTCGTGCTGGCCGCGTTCGGCTGTCTGGTCATCGACCGCGACAAGGCGCGCGAGAAACTCGCCGCCGCCCTGCCCGCGGACGCCGACGGCCGGGTCCGCCCGGACGCGCACCTCGCCGAGACCCTGCGCCTGGGATGGCGCCCCTGGCGCTGGACGGCCGGCCTGATGCTGGGCCTGGCCATCGGCACCAAGTGGAACGGCCTGTACATCCTGGCCGCGTTCGGCCTGCTGACGGTCCTGTGGGACGTCGGTTCCCGCAAGGTGGCGGGCGCCCGCAGCCCGCATACGGCGGTGCTCAAGCACGACCTGGGCTTCGCGTTCCTGGCCACCGTGCCGGTCGCGGTCCTCACGTACATCGTGTCCTGGACCGGCTGGATCCTCTCCCCCGCCGACGGCTCCGGCGGCTACTACCGCAACTGGGCCGCCACCGACGGCAAGAACAGCGACTGGTCGTGGCTCTTCCCGGACTGGTGGCGCAGCCTGTGGCACTACGAGTCCCAGGTGTACGACTTCCATGTCGGCCTGTCCTCGCCGCACACGTACGAGTCCAACCCGTGGAGCTGGCTCGTCACCGGCCGCCCGGTCTCGTACTTCTACGAGTCCCCCGCGCCCGGCAAGGACGGCTGCCCGGTCGACGCGGGCGAGAAATGCGCGCGCGAGGTGCTGGCGATCGGCACGCCGCTGCTGTGGTGGGTGGCCGCGTTCGCGGTGCTGTACGTGCTGTGGCGCTGGTTCTTCCGCCGCGACTGGCGGGCTGGCGCCATCGCCTGTGGCATCGCGGCCGGTTATCTGCCCTGGTTCATGTACCAGGAGCGGACGATCTTCTTCTTCTACGCCGTGGTGTTCCTGCCCTTCCTGTGCCTGGCCGTCGCGATGCTGCTCGGCGCGATCGTCGGACCGCCGAAGTCGAGCGAGACCCGCCGGGTGGCGGGGGCGACCGGCGCGGGCGTGCTGGTGCTGCTGATCGCCTGGAACTTCATCTATTTCTGGCCGATCTTCACCGGCACCGCCATCCCCATCGACGACTGGCGTTCCCGCATGTGGCTGGATACCTGGGTATAGCAACAATCCGGGAACACCCGCCCCCGCTGTCACACCCTGCCTTTACAGTGCGAAGACCACTGGGGAAACGGGGAGGGACAGCCCAATGGGCAAGGGGGTGAAGGCCGCCGTCATCGGGGGAGTGTTCGCGGTGATGGTGGGGGGCGCCGGATACGGCGCCTACAACGTGGTGTCGGCGCTGGACGGCGACGGTAGCGGGCCCGCGGTCGCGCGGACCGGGCCGCCGAGCGGGGACGAGGTAGAGGAGACGGCCGGGAAGTTCTTCGCGGCCTGGGAGAAGGGGCAGGCGGCCGAGGCGGCTTCGTACACCAACTTCGACCAGGCGGCCCGGCCGCTGCTGACCGCGTACGCGCAGGCCGCGCACATCACCGGCGTGAAGATCACGCCGGGTGCGGCGAACGGCGGGGTCGTGCCCTTCACCGTCGACGCGAAGGTGTCGTACGACGGGAAGAGCAAGCCGCTCACCTACCGGAGCGAGCTGAAGGTCGTGCGGGGAAAGACCTCCGGCAAGGCGCTGGTCGACTGGGATCCGGCCGTGGTCCACCCGGAGCTGAAGAAGGACGACACCCTCGTCACCGGTGAATCGAAGAGCCCGCCCATCGAGGCCGTGGACCGCGACGGACAGGTGCTGACGAAGGCGAAGTACCCCTCGCTCGGCCCCGTCCTGGACACCCTGCGCGACCGCTACGGCGACAAGGCCGGCGGCACGCCCGGCGTCGAGCTGGTGATCCGGCACGCCGCCGAGGACGTCGCCGACACCCCGCTGCTCACGCTCGCCGAGGGCAAGGCGGGCACGCTGCGCACCACGCTGAGCGCGGGCGTGCAGGCGGCGGCCGAGCGGGCGGTGAAGAGCTACGCCGAGTCGTCGGTGGTGGCCGTCAAGCCGAGCACGGGCGAGGTGCTGGCGGTGGCGAACCACCGTGCGGACGCCTTCAACGCCGCCTTCGAGGGCCGGGTCGCGCCCGGCTCCACGATGAAGATCGTCACCGCGGCGATGCTGATCGACAACGGTGTCGCCTCGATGAACGGCCCCGCCCCCTGCCCGGACACCGCCACCTGGCAGAGCCAGACCTTCAAGAACCTGCCCGGCCTCGCCGCCAACGAGAGCGCCACGCTCGCCGACACGTTCATGCGCTCCTGCAACACCGGCTTCATCAAGCTCGTCGACGAGGAGCCGCTGACCGACGCCTCGCTGACCGCGGAGGCGCAGGAGCGGTTCGGGCTCGGCAAGGACAACTGGAAGACCGGCATCTCCTCCTTCGACGGCAGCGTGCCCGCCTCCACCGGACCGGACCGCGCGGCCAACGCCATCGGCCAGGGCCAGGTCCAGATGAGCCCGCTGAACATGGCGTCGGTCACAGCCACCGCGATCACCGGAACCTTCCGGCAGCCGTACCTCGTCTCCCCCGACCTGGACGACCGGCCCCTGGCCACCGCCCAGGGCCTGCGGCCGGACACCGCCGCCCAGCTCAAGCAGATGATGCGGCTCACCGCGACCCAGGGCACCGCCCGGGACGTGATGGCCGGGCTCGGTGGCGACATCGGCGCCAAGACCGGTTCCGCCGAGGTGGACGGACAGACCGCCAACAGCTGGTTCACCGGCTTCCGCAATGACATCGCCGCGGCGGCGATGAGCGTGTCCGGCGGACGCGGCGGCGAGGCGGCGGGCCCGATCGTGAAGGCGGTGCTGGCGGCGGGTGGCTGACGTCACCCGCCGGGTTCCGGGACTCTAGGGTGGTCCCGTCGTTGGGCTGACGGGGGCCTCGGGATCTCGCGGAGGATCGGAAGACAGTGGGCAAGAGAAGGCGCGTCGCCGAGCGACGGAAGACGAGTCCCGCGGTGCTGGCCGGCGGGGCCATCGCCGTGGTCGCCGTCGGCGCGGCCGTGGCCGGCTATGCGCTGTACGGCGGCTCCTCGGCGGCCGAGGACCGCGGGCGCAGCACCTCCGCCGGCGAGAAGAGGGTGAAGACGGGCCCGCTGTCCGCCAAGGAGGTCACCACCGCCTCCCGCGCCTTCCTCACCGCCTGGCAGCAGGGCAGCGTCGCCGGGGCGGCCGCGGCCACGGACGACGCGGCGGCGGCCCGCAAGCTGCTCACCGGCTTCACCGAGGACGCCCGGGTCCGGGACGTCACGCTCACCGCGGGCACCCCCACCGGCGCCGAGGTCCCCTTCTCCGTCAAGGGCACGGTGACCCACGGCAAGCTCAGCAAGCCGCTGGCCTACGACAGCGCGCTGACCGTCGTACGGCGGCAGACCGACGGCGAACCGGTCGTCGCGTGGCGGCCGTCCGTCGTCCATCCCGGCCTCAAGGACGGCGACACCCTGGTCACCGGCGAGTCCGGCACCCCGCCGGTCAAGGCGCTCGACCGGGAGGGCGGCGAACTGACGACCGCGAAGTACCCCTCGCTGGGCCCCGTCCTGGACTCGCTGCGCGAGAAGTACGGCAAGACGGCGGGCGGCAAGGCGGGCATCGAGCTGCGCGTGGTCCGCGCCAAGAAGTCCGAGGCGGCGGAGAAGACCCTGCTGGAGCTCAGCAAGGGCACGCCGGGCACCGTGAAGACGACGCTGGACCCGGCCCTCCAGGCCGCCGCCGAGAAGCAGGTCGCCGAGAGGGCGCGCTCCTCGGTGGTCGTGCTGCGCCCCTCCACCGGCGAGATCCTGGCCGCCGCGAACGCCTCCAAGGGCTTCAACACCGCCTTCCAGGGCTCCCTGGCGCCGGGCTCCACCATGAAGGTCATCACCTCCTCGCTGCTCATCGAGAAGGGCCTGGCCTCGGCGGACAAGGCGCATCCGTGCCCGAAGTACTTCACGTACGGCGGCTGGAAGTTCCAGAACGACGACAAGTTCCTGATCAAGGGCGGCACCTTCAAGGCGAGCTTCGCGCGCTCCTGCAACACGGCCTTCATCAGCCAGGCGCCCGAGCTGGACGACGACAGCCTCACCAAGCAGGCCCAGCAGGTGTTCGGCCTCGGCCTGAACAACTGGTCCGTGGGCGTCTCGACCTTCGACGGTGCCGTCCCGGTGCAGTCGCAGGCGCAGATGGCGGCCGAGCTGATCGGCCAGGGCGGGGTGCGGATGAACCCGCTGAACATGGCGTCGGTGTCCGCGACGGTGAAGTCGGGCGTCTTCCGCCAGCCCTACCTGGTCTCCCCCGAGGTGGACGGCCGCGAGCTCGCCACGGCCTCGCGCACGATGTCCGCCGGCACGCTGTCCCAGCTGCGCGACCTGATGGCCTATACGGCGGCCTATGGCACGGCGGCCGAGGCGATGGCCGGGGTGAGCGGTGACGTCGGCGCCAAGACCGGCTCGGCGGAGGTCGACGGCCAGAAGAAGCCGAACGGCTGGTTCACCGCCTACCGGGGCGACCTCGCCGCCGCGGGCGTCGTCCAGGCGGCCGGGCACGGCGGGGAGACGGCGGGGCCGATCGTGGCCGCGCTGCTGAAGCTGGGCGGCTGACTCAGCCGCGTACGGGCTCGGCGGCCGCGATGTAGGTGCGGCGCAGGAAGCGCAGCAGGGTCTTGGTCTCGAACTGCACCACCGAGACGCCCTGCGCGGAGTGGAACTCCACCACCGCCTGCACCCGGCCGCACGGCCACACCCGCACCTCGCCGCTGCCGGCCGGGGCGCGCAGCCCCTGTTCCAGCAGCGCCCGGTCGCACGTCCATTCGTGCGCCCCGGGCAGTCCGAACCGCACCGCGCGGGGGTCACGGTCGGGGTCGTAGCGCAGGACGACCGGTACCGCGTCCCGGTCCTCCTGCACGCGGACGTCGGTGTCCGTGACGATGTGGGCTCGTGCGTACTGCTCGACTACGGACATCGGACGGCCCCTTACGCTGAGCGACCTGTGCGAAAGCTGTGGATCCGCTTCCTCTCCAATGTCGCATATTTTCCGCCGGGCGCCCGTGGGGGCCGGAGACCCTGCGCCCGGAGACCCCGCGCGGGTTGTTCAACGCCACACGCTCTTGCAAGATGTTCGCAACAAGCCACTATCATCGAACGGTGCATGTGCCTGATGGATTCATAGACGCCCCCACGTCGGTCGCGACCGCAGCGGTCGCCGCCGCCGCGGTCGCCGTGAGCCTGCGCGGCGCGCGGCGCGAGCAGGGGGGAGAGCGCGCCGCGCCGCTGGCCGGCCTGGTGGCCGCGTTCATCTTCGCGGTGCAGATGCTGAACTTCCCCGTCGCCGCGGGCACCAGCGGCCATCTGCTCGGCGGCGCGCTCGCCGCGATCCTCGTCGGCCCCTGCACGGGCGTGCTGTGCGTGTCCGTGGTGCTGCTGATGCAGGGCATCCTCTTCGCGGACGGCGGCCTGACCGCGCTCGGCGTGAACATCACCAACATGGCGGTGGTCACCACGGTCGTGGCGTACGGCGTCTTCCGCGCCCTGGTGAAGCTGCTGCCGCGCACCCGCCGCTCGGTGACCGTCGCCTCCTTCGTCGCCGCCCTGGTCTCGGTCCCGGCGGCGGCACTCGCCTTCACGCTGATGTACGCGATCGGCGGCACCACGGACGTCTCCATCGGCAAGGTCGCGGGCGCCATGGTCGGCGTGCACCTCCTGATCGGCATCGGCGAGGCGGCGATCACGGCACTGACCGTGGGCGCGGTGATCGCCGTACGCCCCGACCTCGTGTACGGCGCGCGTGACCTGCGTCAGCGGCTGCGGCTGCGGGTCGACGGCGAGCTGGTCGACGTCCCGGCGGCCGACGGGGCGGACGCGGCGCCCGTCGCGGCGCGCGCCTCCCGCCGGACGCTGTGGATCTCGGGCCTGGCCACCTCCCTCGTCCTCGCCGGCGTCGTCAGCTTCTACGCCTCCGCCGATCCGGACGGTCTGGAGAAGGTCGCCGCCGACAACGGCATCGACGAGAAGGCCGAGGAGCACGCCTACGCCGATTCGCCGCTGGCGGACTACGGCGTGAAGGACGTGGATGACGCCCGCCTGTCCGGGGGGCTGGCGGGCGTCATCGGCGTCGGGGTCACGGTCGTCGCGGGCACCGCGGTGTTCTGGACGGTGCGCAGGCGGCGCGCGCACGAGGACGCCTCGCCCGTGAGCACGAGCGTCTGACATGGGCGCCGGGCACGCCCACAAGCTTTACCGGCACGGGCACTCCCCCGTGCACGGCCTGCCGCCGCACACCAAGCTCGCCGCGACGATCGCGTTCGTGGTGGTCGTGGTGTCCACCCCGCGGGAGGCGATGTGGGCGTTCGGCCTGTACGCCGTACTGCTCGCCGGCGTCGCCTGCGTCGCGCGGGTGCCCGCCGGTTTCCTGCTCAAGCGGCTGCTGATCGAGGTGCCCTTCGTCGCGTTCGCGGTGCTGATGCCGTTCGTGGCGGAGGGCGAGCGGGTCGAGGTGCTCGGCGTGTCGCTGAGCGTCAGCGGCCTGTGGGGCGCGTGGAACGTGCTGGCGAAGGGCACCCTCGGCGTCGCCGCGTCGGTGCTCCTGGCGTCCACCACCGAGCTGCGCGAGCTGCTGCTCGGCCTGCAGCGCCTGAAGCTCCCGCCCCTGCTGGTCCAGATCGCGTCCTTCATGATCCGCTACGGCGATGTCATCACCGACGAGATGCGGCGCATGCGCATCGCACGCGAATCGCGCGGGTTCGAGGCGCGCGGCGTGCGGCACTGGGGGGTGCTCGCGAAGACGGCGGGCGCCCTGTTCATCCGCTCCTACGAACGCGGCGAGCGCGTGCACCTGGCCATGATCAGCCGCGGGTACGCCGGTGCCATGCCGGTCATCGACGAGGTGACCGCGTCCCGGGCGCAGTGGACGTACGCGCTCACCCTCCCCCTCGCCGCCCTCGTCGTATGTCTGCTGGGATGGACGCTGTGACAGCTTCTCTGGAGGTCTCCGGCCTCGCCTTCGCCTACCCCGACGGCCACCAGGCCCTGTTCGGCGTCGACTTCCGCGTCGCACGCGGCGAACGGGTCGCGCTGCTCGGCCCGAACGGCGCCGGCAAGACCACCCTGGTGCTGCACCTCAACGGCATCCTGACCGGCGGCACCGGCACGGTGAAGGTCGCGGGGCTGCCGGTCGGGCGGGAGCACATGGCGGAGATCCGGCGCAAGGTCGGCATCGTCTTCCAGGACCCCGACGACCAGCTCTTCATGCCGACGGTCCGGGAGGACGTGGCCTTCGGTCCCGCCGCGGCCGGGCTGAAGGGGGCCGCGCTGGAGGAGCGCGTGGACCGGGCGCTGGAGCAGGTCGGCATGGCCGCGTTCAAGGACCGGCCGCCGCACCATCTGTCCTTCGGGCAGCGCCGCCGGGTGGCGGTGGCGACGGTGCTGGCGATGGAACCGGAGATCCTGGTCCTGGACGAGCCGTCCTCCAACCTCGACCCCGCCTCCCGCCGCGAACTGGCCGACATCCTGCGCTCCTTGGACGTGACCGTGCTGATGGTCACCCACGATCTGCCCTACGCGCTGGAGCTGTGCCCGCGCGCGCTGGTCCTCAGCGACGGGGTGATCGCCGCGGACGGCCGGACCGGGGAACTGCTCGCGGACGAGGACCTGATGCGGGCGCACCGGCTGGAGCTGCCCTTCGGCTTCGACCCGCGTGCCGTCCCGGCCGCCCCTGCTCCGACGGGACCCGCGGGAACATCGGCGTGACGATCCTGCTTGGGTGAAGGGGAGAAGCAGGCACCGGGCGGCGGGACGAGGAGTACGGGCGTGGACGTGAACGGCACAGTGGCCGAGGGCTTCGAGCCGGTCCGGGAGGCGTTCGCACGGAACTTCGCGGCGCTCGGGGAGCGGGGCGCCGCGGTGGCCGTGTACCGGGACGGCCGCAAGGTGGCCGACCTGTGGGCCGGCACCAAGGACATCGACGGCACCGCCCCCTGGCAGCGCGGCACCGCGCAGGTCGTGCGCTCGGCGACCAAGGGCGTCGCCGCCGCCGTACCGCTGCTGCTGCGGCAGCGGGGGCTGCTGGACCTGGACGCGCCGGTGGGTGAGTACTGGCCGGAGTTCAAGGCGCGGGGCAAGGAGCGGGTGCTGGTCCGGCACGTGCTGGGCCACCGGGCCGGGCTGCCGGTGCTGGACCGTCCGCTCAGCCCGGCGGAGGCGCTGGACCCGGCGAAGGGGCCCGAGGCGGTCGCCGCGCAGGCCCCGGCGTGGGAGCCGGGCAGCGCCCACGGCTATCACGCGCTGACCTACGGCTGGCTGCTCGACGAGCTGGTGCGCCGGGTGACCGGGCAGGGCGCCGGGGAGTGGATCGCGGCGCACCTCGCCGGGCCGCTGGGCGCCGACTTCTGGCTGGGGCTGCCCGCCGCGGAGGAAGCCGCGGGGCGGGCAGGACGGGTCGGCCGGGTCGACGGCCCCGAGCCCTCCTCCGGTGCGGTGCTGCGCGCCCGGCCCAAGCGGTCGGTGACCGAGGCGTACGCCGACCCCGGCTCGCTCACCCGCCGGGCCTTCGCCGCGATCACCCCCTTCCCGGACCAGAACGACCCGGCGTACCGGGCGACCGTGCTGCCCGCCACCAACGGCATAGCGACCGCCGACGGCCTCGCCCGCGTCTACGCGGCGCTGATCGGCGAGGTCGACGGCGTCCGGCTCTTCGACGAGGCCACCGCCCGGCTCGCCCGCGCGGAGGAGTCGGCCGGCCCGGACCGGGTGCTGGTCGTCAACACCCGCTTCGGCCTCGGGTTCATGCTGCACGGCAGCGCGTCCCCGCTCCTGTCCCCCGACTCCTTCGGCCACCCCGGCCGCGGCGGCTCGCTCGGCTTCGCCGACCCCGCCTCGGGCATCGCCTTCGGCTATGTCACCAACGGCTTCCGCAAGACGGTGACGGCTGACCCCCGCGCGCAGGCACTGGTGCGAGCGGTACGGGAGTCGCTCACGCGGGGCGCGTGACCCTCAGCCCTCGCACCTCATACGTGGATCGGGTGCGAGGCCCGCCCCGACGCCGCGTCGATCTCCCCGTGCGCCTTCGTCAGCAGCTGCATGGCGAGTTCGTTCAGCGCCCGCGCCCCGGCGATCTCCTCACCGACCCGTGGCTGATTCGCGTCGGTGTGGTGGCGGCTCGCGTGGCCCTGGGCCCGTACCTCGGACCCGTCGGGCAGACGCACCATCGCCGCCGCGCGCGTGTGCTGGTCGTCCTCGCTGAACTCCATCTCGACGTGCCATCCCACTGTGGTCCGCATCATGACGATCACCTCCGGAACCGTTGCTTCCAGGGTGCTCCTCCAGCCACCTTCCGCACCACCGCACGCACCCGGAATGGGCGGGCGGTTCCGGGACGTTGAGTGGATCATGACGTCCGACGAGCGCACGATCACCAACCCGGCCACGCTCCACGACCCCACCCCCTTCGGCTACAGCCACGCCGTCTCCGCCCCCGGCGAGACCGTCCACATCGCCGGCCAGTACGCCTCCGACTCCTCCGGCGCCCCCGTCCCCGGTGACTTCGCCACCCAGGTCGAACTCGCCCTGGACCGGCTGCGCTCGGCACTGGCGGGCGTCGGCCTCGGCTACGAGCACGTCGTACGCCTCGGCACCTACGTCGTCGACCACGACCCGGGGAAGCTGCAGGTGCTCGGCAAGGCGATCGGCGCCCGCTTCGGCGACCGGCTGCCCGCCCAGACCCTGACCGGCGTCGCCGCCCTCGCCCTGCCCGGCATGCTCTTCGAGATCGACGCGGTGGCCGTGCGGCCCGCCGAGCGGGACTAACCCGCCCGCAGCATCAGTCCGATCCCCACCACAACCAGGCCCGCCGCCACGATGCGCGGGGTTCCGAATTTCTCCTTGAAGAACACGGCGCCGATCGCCGCTCCGACGATGATCGAGGACTCCCGCAGCGCGGCGATCGGTGCCAGGTCCGCCCGGGTCTGGGCCCACAGGACGAGGGCGTAGGCCGCCACGGACAGGGCGGCGCCGAGCAGGCCGAGCGCGGCGAACGGCCGCAGGACCGCGACTGTCCCGCCCCGCCAGCGGTGGAGCGCGTACGCCGGGATCACCACGCCCTGCACGGTCATCAGCCAGGCGATGTAGCCGAGGGAGGAGCCCGAGGCCCGCACGCCGAGGCCGTCGACGACCGTGTACGCCGCGATGGTCAGGCCGGTCGCGAGGGCCGCGCCGATCGCCGCCCAGTCCGGCCGGCGTCCGCGCAGCCCCCACAGGGCGACCCCGGTCAGCCCCGCGCAGGAGACGACGACGCCGGCGGCCGCCCAGCCGTCCGGTACCTCGTGGGCGAAGAGCGCGGCGAGCACCGTGACGACCAGCGGCGCGGTGCCGCGGGCGATCGGGTAGGCCTGCCCGAAGTCGCCGAGCCGGAAGGACCTCATCAGCAGGGCGTAGTAGCCGATGTGGATCGCCGCGGAGGCGAGCAGATACGGCCAGGCCCCGGCCGCCGGAACCGCCGTGAACGGCATCAGCGCGAGCCCGATCACCACGCCGCCCCCGGAGATCAGGGCGAACCCGGCGAGCTTGTCGGGGATGTGGTGGGCGAGGGCGTTCCAGCCGGCGTGGGTGACCGCGGCGAGCAGGACGGCGGCCGCGACCAGCGGCGTCACGCGTCGCGCTCGCGCACGTCCACCAGGGTGCCGCCGGCGTGGGCGATCAGGGTCTTGGGTTCCATGGGGAAGACGGTGTACGGCGTGCCGGCGGCGGCCCAGACGAGGTCGTGGTCGAGCAGCGAGCGGTCGGCGAGCACCCGCGTACGCGTGCGGTGCCCGAAGGGCGGCACCCCGCCGATGGCGTACCCGGTGGTCTCCCGGACGACGTCCGCCTTCGGCCGGGTGACCTTCCCGGCGCCGAGTTCCCGGCGCACCAGCTCCACGTCGACCCGGGAGGCCCCGTCCATCAGGACCAGCACCGGCACCCCGTCGGCGGCGAAGATCAGGGACTTGCAGATCTGGCTGAGCTCGCACCCGATCGCGGCGGCCGCCTCCGCGGCGGTCCGGGTGGCCTCCGGAAAGCGCCGGATCCGTTCCTGCACGGCACCGAGCCCCAGTTCCTCCAGGGCGGCGGCGAACCGGGGGTGTGCTCCTGAGTCGGCAGTCGTCATGCGGGGCACGCTAGCGGTCCGTGTACGAGACATGCGACCGGATTCGGGGGCGGCGGGAACGAGGAAGCCGGTGAGGGCGCCGCCGTCCCCACGGCGGCCCTCACCGGCTGGTCTCGCTCAGGAGCGGTACGTCAGGCGCGTACCAGCTCCTTGTCCTTGCCGGCGTGCGCCTCGGCCGCGGCCTTCAGGCCCTCGCCCTCGACGTCCACGTTCGGCAGCGCGCGGTCCAGCCACTTCGGCAGCCACCAGGCGCGCTTGCCGAGCAGTGCCAGCACCGCCGGGACGATCGCCATCCGGACCACGAACGCGTCGAAGAAGACCGCGATGGCGAGGCCGAAGCCGATCATCTTGACCATCGACTCGGAGGAGCCGATGAAGCCGGCGAAGACGGCCATCATGATCACCGCGGCGGCGGTGACCACCCGCGCCCCGTGCTTGAACCCGGTGACCACGGCCTGGCTGGGGCTCTCGCCGTGGACGTACGCCTCGCGCATCCGGGTCACGAGGAACACCTCGTAGTCCATCGCGAGTCCGAAGACCACGCCGACCATGAAGATCGGCATCATCGACATGATCGGGCC
The DNA here is from genome assembly GCF_042888685.1 of Streptomyces sp. NPDC002779. Lineage (NCBI taxonomy): Bacteria > Bacillati > Actinomycetota > Actinomycetes > Kitasatosporales > Streptomycetaceae > Streptomyces > Streptomyces sp. NPDC002779. The sequence continues at coordinate 345,379 of NZ_JBIAQC010000006.1, read as the reverse complement.
GGTCTCCTCCACGCCCATGAGGCCGGACAGCCAGCCCCACTGGAAGACCGCGACGACGGCACCGAGCGCGGCGAGCACGCTGAGCAGGAAGCCGAGGGCCGCCTTCAGCGGGACCAGGATCGAGCGGAACACCGCGATCAGCAGGAGGAAGGCGAGGCCCACCACGAGCGCGAGATACGGCACCAGCGCGTCGTTCATCTTCTGCGAGAAGTCGATGTTCATCGCCGTGGTGCCGCTGACCAGCACCTCGGTCCCCGTGTCGGCCTGGACGCCGGCGCCGGTGTCCCGGATCGCGTGGACCAGGTCCTCGGTCTGGGTGGAGGAGGGCTTGGAGTCGGGGACGACGGTGATGGTGAAGGTGTCCCCGGCCTTGTTGAACGTCGCCGGCGCGACCGTCACCACGCCGTCCAGGCCCTTGATCTCGTCGGCCACCTCGGCGGCGGCGGCCTTCGGGTCGTCGCTGCCCTTGGCGTCGCCGACGACCATCAGCGGGCCGTTGAAGCCGGGCCCGAAGCCCTCGGACAGCAGGTCGTAGGCGCGGCGCTGGGTGGTGGAGGTGGGCTGTGAACCGTCGTCGGGCAGACCGAGCTCCAGCGAGCCGACCGGGACCGCGGCGGCGCCGAGCCCGATGATGCCGAACAGCAGGACGGCGACCGGGCGGCGGACCACGAAGCTCGCCCAGCGGGTGCCCATGTTGGGCGTGGCCGGACGGTCCTCGGCGGCGGCCTTGCGGCGGCCGAACCGCTTGCTCCGCGCGCCCGCCGGCTGCACCTTGCGGCCCGCGTAGCCGAGCAGGGCCGGGATCATGGTGAGCGCGATCAGGACCGCGATCACGACCGTGCCGGCCGCGGCGACGCCCATCTTCGTCAGCATCGGGATGTTGACGACCGCCAGACCCACCAGGGCGATCACGACGGTGAGACCGGCGAAGACCACCGCGGAGCCGGCCGTTCCGACGGCGCGGCCGACGGCTTCCTCGCGGTCCCGGCCCTCGGCCAGTTCGGCGCGGTAGCGGGAGACGATGAAGAGCGCGTAGTCGATGCCGACGGCGAGGCCGATCATCATGGCCAGCGTGGAGGTGGTGGAGCCCAGCTCCAGCGCACTGGCCAGCGCGGTGATCGTCGAGACGCCGATGCCCACGCCGATGAGGGCGGTCAGCAGCGGCAGTCCGGCGGCGACCAGCGAGCCCAGGGTGATGACGAGGACGACGGCGGCGACCGCGATGCCGATGATCTCGGTGGAGCCGGTCTCGGGCGTGGCCTGGAGCGCGTCACCGCCGATCTCGACGGTCAGCCCGGAGTCGCGCGCGTCCTCGGCGGCGTGCTCCAGGGCCTCCTTGGTGGACTCCTCCAGCTCCATGCCGGAGACCTCGTAGCGGACCTGGGCGTAGCCGACGCTGCCGTCCTTCGAGACCGACTTGGTCGCGAAGGGGTCGGTGACCGAGACGACCTCGGGGCCGGTGCCGAGGTCCTTCACCGCCTCCTCGACGGCCGACTTGTGGTCGGCGGCCGAGAGCTTCTGGCCGTCGGGCGCCTGGAAGACGACCCGGGCGGTCGCGCCGTCGGCGCTCATCCCGGGGAACCGTTCGTCCAGCAGGTCGAAGGCCTTCTGGGCCTCGGTGCCGGGTATGGAGAAGGATCCGCTGCCCGCTGCGGGCGCGGAGGCGGCGCCGACGCCGGCGAGCGTCAGCAGGGCCACCCAGATCAGGGCGACGAAGTGGCGCCGGCGGAAGGCGAACCGGCCGAGTCGATAGAGAAACGTGGCCACGGAGGCGTACTCCCGGTCATGTCGTGGGGGTGTTCAGGGCAGGGTGGATCAGCCCGGCGACGTGAGCGGTGACGTCAGGTGAGAGGGCTTGCTGGGGAGGTGTCAGCTGGTGGGTGCGCCGAGGGCGGGGAGGACCACGGCGTCGATGTACGAGATGAGGAAGGCCTGGGTCGGCGGCTGTTCGTCGATCATCGTGCGGGCGGCGAACCCGCCGATCATCATGTGCATCACGAACTCGATCGCGGGGTTGTCCGGACGGATCTCGCCGCGGTCGACGGCGCGCTGGATCACGCGCCGCAAGTCCGCCAGCTCCGGTTCGACGAGGTGCTCCCGGAACGCCCGCAGGAGGTCCGGGTTGGAGTGCACCGCCATGGCCAGACCCCGCATGAGTGCGGAGTCCCGCTCCATCTGGCAGTCGTCCGACCGCCTGGTGAGGGCGTGCAGATCGCCCTTGAGCGAGCCGGTGTCGATCCCGTCCAGGGAGCCGCCCGGCTTGCTGTGCCGTACGGCCTTCGCGACCAGTTCGGCCTTGCCGCCCCACTGGCGGTAGAGCGTGGCCTTGCTGGACTTGGTGCGCGCGGCGACCGCGTCCATGGTCAGCGCGTCGTAGCCGACCTCGCGGAGCAGGTCGAGCACGGCTCCGTAGAGCTCGGCCGCCCGCTCGGGGGTGATGCGACTGCGGCGTGCCGCGGCGGTCTCAGTCATGGCTCATCACCTTCTCCCACTCGCGAACGACACGGTTTCGTTTCGTACGGTCCGAAGGTAGCGCAGCCGTCCATCGAAACGAAACGGTTTCGTACGTGTTCTGGGTCACGCCGTCCGCTTGCGTACGAGTTGCTCCTGCCCATCCCGGGGCAAAGCATGAGGAGGTGAGCTATCTTCGCCTCCCTCATCTCAACGGTGACCTGCTGTGCTTCGTGGCCGAGGACGATCTCTGGCTGGCCCCCCTGGACGGACCCGGACGCGCCTGGCGGCTCACCGTGGACCGCACCAAGGCGGGCCACCCGCGCTTCTCGCCGGACGGCGAGCAGATCGCGTACACCAGCTGGCGCAGTCTCGTCCCCGAGATCCACCTGGTCCCGACCGAGGGCGGACCGGCCCGCCGACTGAGCTACTGGGGCAGCCCGGACACCCAGGTCACCGGCTGGACCCCGCCGGACCGGGACGGGACCAGCGACATCCTCGCGGTCGCCTCCCACGGCGAGCCCTTCTCGTACTTCACCTGGGCCTACAAGGTCTCCCCCGACGGCTCCCCCGGCCGCAAACTGCCCTGGGGCCCGGTCTCCGACCTCCAGGTCGCCGACCTGGACGGCGAGCGCAGGACCCTGCTGCTCACCGGCACCCCGCCGCACGAACCCGCCGCCTGGAAGCGCTACCGGGGCGGCGCCACGGGCCGCCTGTGGCTGCACGGCGAACGGCTGCTGGCCGGCCTCGACGGCCATCTGGCCTGCCCCATGTTCGTCGGCGACCGGATCGCCTTCCTCTCCGACCACGAAGGCGTCGGCAACCTCTACTCCTGCGCCCACGACGGCTCCGACCTGCGCCGGCACACCGACCACGACGCCTTCTACGCCCGGCACGCCGCGAGCGACGGGACCCGGGTGGTCTACCAGTGCGCGGGCGACCTGTGGATCGTGGACGGCCTGTCCGACGCGGACAAGCCGCGCAGGCTCGACGTCCGGCTGAGCGGCCCGCGCGCCGGGCGGCGCCGCTACCAGGTGCCGGCCGCCCAGCACGTCGACGGCATCTCGGTCGACGAGACGGGCCGCGCGAGCGCCGTCGTCGTCCGCGGCAGCCTGTACTGGATGACCCACCGCGACGGCCCGGCCCGCACGATCACCGACACGCCCGGCGTACGGGTCCGGCTCCCGGAGATGCTCGGCTCGGTCGGCCAGGTCGCCTACGTCACCGACGCCGAGGGCGAGGACGCCGTCGAGATCGCGTACCTTCCCCGGGCGACCGGGGACCGCGCGCCACGCCGGCTGGCCTCGGGCGAGCTGGGCCGGGTGCTGGAGCTGGTCTGCGACCCCGAGGGCGAGCGCCTGGCCATCGCCGCGCACGACGGACGGCTCCTCCTCCTCGACGCCACCGAGGACTCCGGCGGCGAGGTGACCGAGCTGATCCGGTCGGCCAACGGCCCGGTCCGCGACCTCGCGTTCTCCCCCGACGGCTGCTGGCTGACCTGGTCGCATCCCGGCATCGGCCGCTCCCTGCGCCAGATCAAGATGGCCCGGATCAAGGACCGGTTCGTCATCGACGTCACCAACGGCCGCTTCGAGGACGAGAACCCGGTCTTCACCAGCGACGGCCGCTATCTGGCGTTCCTGTCCTGGCGCGGCTTCGACCCGGTGTACGACGTCCACACCGGCGACCTGTCCTTCCCGCTCGGCTGCCGTCCCTATCTGGTGCCGCTCTCCTCGGCGACCCCCTCCCCGTTCGCGCTGAACCCGGAGGGCCGTCCGGCCGCCGGGGGCCTGGACCCGTTGGAGGAGGGCGGCGAAGGCTGCGCGGTGACCGTGGAGACCGAGGGCCTGGAGAGCCGGGTGACGCCGTTCCCGGTCGCCGCCTCCAAGTACTCGGCGCTGCACCCGGTCGCGGGCGGCGGCCTGGTCTGGCTGCGCTGGCCGATCTCGGGGGCGCTCGGCGAGACGTTCGCCAACCCCGACGACACCAGCGGGCGGCCGACCCTGGAGCACTTCCACATCAGCAAGGCGAAGAAGTCCGAACTCGTCGAGCACCTCGACTGGTTCGCGGTCAGCGGGGACGGCAGCCGGCTCGTCGTGGTCGACGAGGGCGAGCTGCGCGCGGTCCCCGCCACCGAGAGCGGCGACAGCGACTCCACGGTGTGGATCGACGCCCGCCGCATCCTGCACGAGGCCGACCCCGCCGCCGAGTGGCGGCAGGCGTACGAGGAGGCGGGCCGGCTGATCCGCGCCTACTTCTGGGACCCCGGCATGTGCGGCATCGACTGGGACGCGGTGCTAACGCAGTACCGGCCGCTGGTCGAACAGGTGGCGTCCCCGGACGAGTTCGCCGATCTGCTCCGCGAGGTGCTGGGCGAGCTGGGCACCTCCCACGCCTATGTCGCCGCGGCCCGCCGCAACGAGGGCCCGCCCCACTACCAGCGCCGCCAGGGCCTGCTCGGCGCCAACTTCGTGCGCCGCGACGACGGCTGGACGCTCCGGCGCATCCTCCCCGGCGACTCCTCCGACTCCAAGGCCCGCTCCCCGCTCGCCGGGACGGGGATCCGCGAGGGCGCCGTGCTGACCCACGTCGACGGCCGCCCGGTCGACCCGGTGACGGGCCCGTATCCGCTGCTCGCGGGGGCGGGCGGTACGACGGTGGAGCTGACGTTCACCCCGGCCGAGGGCGAGGGACGCTCCCGCCGGGTCGCCGTGGTCCCGCTGATCGACGAACGTCCGCTGCGCTACCAGGACTGGGTGGCCAAACGCCGCCAGGTCGTACGGGAGTTGAGCGACGCGCGCTGCGGCTATCTGCACATCCCCGACATGGGCGGCTCCGGCTGGGCCCAGTTCAACCGCGATCTGCGCATGGAGGTGTCCCGCCCCGCCCTGATCGTCGACGTACGCGGCAACGCGGGCGGCCACATCAGCGAACTGGTGGTGGAGAAGTTGACCCGCACGATCCTCGGCTGGGACCTCACACGCGACGCCGAGCCGGTGTCGTACGCCTCGAACGCGCCGCGCGGGCCGGTGGTGGCCCTGGCGGACGAGGCGACCTCCTCCGACGGCGACATGATCACGGCCGCCTTCAAACTCCTCAAGCTCGGCCCGGTGGTGGGCCAGCGCACCTGGGGCGGCGTGGTCGGCATGACCGGCCGCCACCAGCTGGGCGACGGCACGGTGATCACGGTGCCGATGAACGCGGCCTGGTTCGACGCGTACGGCTGGTCGATCGAGAACAAGGGCGTCACCCCCGACCTGGAGATCCTGCGCACGCCCCTGGACTGGGCGGAGGGCCGCAACACCCAGCTGGACGACGCGGTGCGGCTCGCGCTGGACCTCCTGGAGACCAACCCCCCGGCCGACCCGCCGGACTACTCCCAGGTACCGGACAGGTCGAGGCCGCAACTGCCGCCCCGCGCATGAACCCCCGCGCATGAGAAAGGGTGCCCTCCGATCGGGGGGCACCCTTTCCGCTCGCGCGCAGCGTCAGGCGTCGAAGTCCTGGTCGAAGCGGTCGCGCTCCTCCGGCTGGCGGCGCTCCGGCTCCTCGTCGCGGTCCCGCTGCTTGCCGCGCTGCGAGGCCTGCTCGCGGGCCTGCTGCATCTTGTCCTTGGCCTGCTGCGAGAACTGCTCGGACTTCTCCTGGAACTGGTCCTTCATGCCCATGAGTTTTCACTCCCGTGATGGGTGAGGGGATCAAGCTCGACCAGATTCACATGCCCGGTGACGCTTCGCATGTCGATCAGTTACGGTGCGTAGCCCTCTCCTGTTCGTCGGCCGCGCCGCCCGCCCCGACGAGCCCGATCCGCATCCCGTCCAGCCGGTCCGCGAACCGCCGCATCTCGCGCTGCCCGACCGTCCCGATGACCGCCGGCAGATACCCCCGCACGCCCTGCATCCCGCGCAGCCACCACTGCCCGTACACATGACTGGACCGGCGCTCGATCCCGGCGACGATCCGGTCGACCGCGGGCCCCAGCGGATACGTCTTGTTCGACGGCCACGGCAGCCGCTGCCGCAACTCCCGCATGACGTCGTCCTGGTCGGCGCCGCGCACCATGTCCGTGTCGGTCCAGGACAAGTACCCCACGCCCACCCGCACGCCCTTGTAGCCGACCTCGGCGCGCAGGCTGTGCGCGTACGCCTCCACGCCCGACTTGGACGCGCAGTACGCGGTCATCATCGGCGCCGGGGTGATGGCGGCGAGGGAGGCGATCTGGAGCAGATAGCCGCGGCTCTCCATGAGCACCGGCAGGAACGCCCGCGCGGTCACCGCCGACCCGATGAGGTTCACCTCGATGACCCGCCGCCACGCCACCGGATCGGAGTCCACGAAGGGCCCCCCGGAGGCGACACCGGCGTTGGCCACCACGATGTCGATCTTCCCGAACCGCTCTTTGACCTCCCGCGCCACCCGCGCCATCGCCTCGTGGTCGGTGACGTCGGCGTGCCAGTGGTCGCTCTCGCTGTGCAGCCGATCGGAGACCTGCTTGAGCGCGTCCGGCTCCAGCCCGACCAGCGCCACCTTCGCGCCGCGCGCGGAGAGCTTGCGGGCGAGCAGTTCGCCCACGCCCCGCGCCGCTCCGGTGACGACGGCGACCTGTCCTTCGAGGCTCACCCTGCTCATGCGCCCTCCTTGATCTGTGCGTAAGTGACGACGAGTTCACGAATCCGGGCGCTGATCAGCTCGGGCGCCTCCACCGGCGTCATGTGCCCGATGCCGGGCAGCTCGGTGAGCCCGACGCAGGCGGGCAGCGCGGCGGCCAGCGACCGCGCGTGCACCGGCGGGGTGAGCCGGTCGGCGGTCCCGACGACGACGGCGGCCGGTACCGTCATCTCCCGTATGCCGTGGTCGAGATCGAGCAGGTCCAGCACCTGCGACCAGGAGTGCCGCACCGCCCGCGGACAGGCGTGCACGATCCGCGCGCACGCCTCGACCATGTGCGGCGCCGAACCGGGCCCCATGGTGGCGTACTTGAGGATCCGCCGCGCGAGCGGTGTGACCGGCCCGAGCGGCGCCCGCGACCCGAGCACCCGCTTGGTCAGCCACGTCCGCAGCCGCCCGGCCCGCATCGGCAGGACCGTGGCCTGGGCCACCAGCCGCGACGATCCGGTGCTGCACAGCAGCACGGCGGCCGCGTGCTCCCGGAAGGCCGGCCGCCCGGCCGCGGCCAGCACCGTCATCCCACCCATGGAATGCCCCACGATCACGGCCTTCTCGGCCGGCGCGAGGGTCTCCTTCAGTACGGCTTCCAGGTCGTCGGCGAGTGCCTCGGTCCCGCAGGCCCGGCTCGCCGGGCTGCGTCCGTGGCCGCGCTGGTCGTAGGCGATGACCCGGTGGTCGGTGGCCAGTTCGCGGATCTGGGCCGCCCAGAAGGCGGTGGAGCAGGTCCAGCCGTGGGCGAGGACGACCGGGGGCGCGCCGTCGGGGCCGTGCACCTCGACGTGCAGGCGCGCGCCGTCGGCGGAGGTCGCGGCGAGTTCGCGGGTGGGGGTGGGCGGCGCGTAGGGGCCGGAGCTCACGTGCGTCAGGCGGCTCACGCGTCCACCTCCGAGCGCTCGCCGGCCCCGGCGGACCCCTCGGCCACGGCCGCGGCACTCGGCGCACCCTCGTGCTCCCCGGCGCGCACGACGGTGTACTCCGCGAGATCCACCCGCCGGGTCGCCCGCCGGAACTCGCTCGTGGTGCCCGGCCAGATGGTGGTGTTGCGCCCGTTCTCGTCCAGGTACCAGCTGGTGCAGCCGCCGGTGTTCCACACCGTGCGCTTCATCCGCTCCTGCACCCGCCCGTTCCAGGCGTGCACGGCCTCCGCGCGGGCGTCGAGCGCGACCCGTCCGCCGAGCACGTCCAACTGGCGCAGGAAGTCGGCCAGGTAGTTGAGCTGGCTCTCGATCATCAGGATCATCGACGAGTTGCCGAGGCCCGTGTTGGGCCCGATGATCGTCATCCAGTTCGGGAAGCCGGCTGCGGACGCACCCCGCAGGGCCTCCATGCCGCCCTTCCACGTCTCGGCCAGCGTCTGCCCGTCGGCGCCCACGACCCGGTCCGCGATGGGCATGTCGGTGACATGGAAGCCGGTGCCGAAGACGATCGCGTCGACCTCGGTCTCGGTGCCGTCGGCGGCGACGACCGTCGAGCCGCGGATCTCGGCGAGCCCGCTGGCGACGACGTCGACGTTCGGCCGGGCGATCGCCGGGTAGTACTCGCTGCTGAGCAGGATCCGCTTGCAGCCGATGCGGTAGTCGGGGGTGAGCTTGGCGCGCAGGGCCGGGTCCTTGATGGCGCGGGTCATGTTCTGCCTGGCCAGCTTCTCCACCAGGCCCAGCTCGTTCGGGCGCTTGGTGAACGCCTGGACCTGCAACTCCCGGATGCCCCACAGCAGTCCGCGCCGGGCCTGGGTGGTGAAGGGCAGCCGCTTGTGCAGCCAGCGCTCCGCCCCGCTGATCGCGCGGTCCATGCGCGGCATCACCCACGGCGGGGTGCGCTGGAAGAGGGTGAGCCGGGAGACCTCCGGCTGGATGGCCGGCACGATCTGGATGGCGGAGGCACCGGTGCCGACCATGGCGACGCGCTTGCCGCGCAGGTCGTAGTCGTGGTCCCAGCGGGCGGAGTGGAAGACCTTGCCCGGGAAGGAGTCCAGCCCCGGGATGTCCGGCACCTTCGGGTCGGACAGCGGCCCGGTCGCGGAGACGACGACGTCGGCGGAGAGGTTCCCGCTGGTGGTCTCGATGTCCCAGCACAGCCGCTCGGTGTTCCACGCCATCCGCTTCACCTCCGAGTCGAAGCGGATGTGCGGGCGCAGCCGGAACACGTCCGTGACGTGCTCCAGGTAGGCGCGGATGTGCTCCTGCCCGGAGAAGGTGCGCGGCCAGTCCGGGTTGGGCGCGAAGGAGAAGGAGTACAGGTGGGAGGGGACGTCACAGGCACAGCCGGGATAGCTGTTGTCCCGCCAGGTGCCGCCGACGCTCGACGCCCGCTCCAGGACGACGAAGTCGGTGACGCCCTCGCGCCGCAGCCGCACCGCGGCCCCGAGCCCTCCGAACCCGGATCCGACCACCGCCACCCGTACATGCTCGTGTTCGGTCATCCCGAAGCCCTCCACAGCCGTGCGACTCTGCCAGTAAACACTGGCGCAATGGGAGGGTAGAGCAGCTCCGTACTCATGGGTAGGGGGTGGACGAAGGAAAGTTACCCCCGGTACGCCATAGGCTTCCCGCGTGGCAGAAGACGCTGGACGACCCGAGGGCCGACACGAGTACCGCATGGAGGAGCTGGCCCGGCTGGCCGGCATCACCGTGCGCACCCTGCGTTTCTACCGCGAACGAGGGCTCATCCCGCCACCCCGCCGCGAGGGCCGTATCGCCTGGTACGACGACCGCCACCTGGCCCGGCTGCGCACGATCTCGGCCCTGCTGGAACGCGGCCACACCCTCAGCGGCATCGCGGACCTCGCCGAGGCCTTCGACCACGGCCGGGACGTCGCCGACCTGCTCGGCATGGACACCCCCACCGAGGAGATCCCGGTCCGCCTCACCCCCGAGGAACTCGCCGACCGCTTCGCCGGCGAGGTCACCCCGGAGAACTTCGCCGCCGCCCTGGAGCTGGGCTATCTCGCCACCGACGGCCAGGACATCGTCCACATCAGCGGCCGGCTGCTGGAGGTGTCGGCGGCCCTGGTCCGCGAGGGCATCCCGCTGGCCGAGGTCCTGGCCGCGGGCAAGGAACTGCGCGTGCACGCCGACGTCCTGGCCGACCTGTTCGCCGACCTGATCCTGCGCCACGGCACCGAGGAGGACCTGCCCCGCCTGCGCCCCCTCGCCAAGAGCGTGGTGGAGGCGGAGCTGTCCCTCGCCCTGGACAGGAGGCTGCGCAAGCGGTCGTAGGCAGTCCTAGGGCTGCCGGCGGTCGTAGACCACCGTCACCGGCGCATGGTCGGACCAGCGCTCCGCATGACTGGCGGCACGTTCCACGAACCCCTTGACCGCCCGGTCCGCGAGCCCCGGGGTGGCCATCTGGTAGTCGATGCGCCAGCCCGTGTCGTTGTCGAAGGCCCGTCCCCGGTACGACCACCAGGAGTACGGCCCCTCGGTGTCCGGGTGCAGGGCGCGCACGACGTCGACGTACCCGCCCTCGGCCGGGTCGAGCACCCGCCCGAGCCAGTCGCGCTCCTCGGGCAGGAACCCGGAGTTCTTGGTGTTGCCGCGCCAGTTCCGCAGGTCCGCCTGCTGGTGGGCGATGTTCCAGTCGCCGCAGACCAAGACCTCGCGCCCGTCGGCGGCGGCACGCTCACGCAGCTCCTTGAGGTAGGCCAGGAACTCGCCCATGAAGCGGACCTTCTCGTCCTGGCGCTCGGTGCCGACCTCCCCGGAGGGCAGGTACAGGGAGGCGACGGTCACACCGGGCAGATCGGCCTCGACGTACCGTCCGCTCGCGTCGAATTCGCTCGACCCGAAGCCGACCTGGACCCGGTCGGGCGCGCGCCGCGCGTAGAGGGAGACCCCCGCGCGTCCCTTGGCGGCGGCGGGCGCGTGCACGACGTGCCAGCCCTCGGGCGCGCGCACGGCCTCGGGCAGCTGCTGGGGCTCCGCGCGCACCTCCTGGAGGCACAGCACATCGGCGGCGGTACCGGCCAGCCACTCCACGAAGCCCTTCTTCGCGGCGGCACGCAGCCCGTTCACATTTACGGAGGTCACAGTGAGCACCCGGGCACGATACCGGCACACTGGACGGAGTCCAGATTCCGACTGCCCATGAATGTACGGTTGCCCGCATGCACATACGTCGCGTCCCCTTCGACCACCCCGACGCCAGGAAGCTCAACGACGCGGTCCAGGCCGAGTACGACGTCCGCTACGGAGACGGCGGGGACGCCACTCCCATGGACCCGGCCGACTTCGAACGGCCGAACGGCGTGTACCTGATCGCCTACGACGCGTACGACTCCCCGGTCGCCTCGGGCGGCTGGCGCGTCCAGGACGCCAACGGCGAGGGCAACCTCGACGGGGACGCCGAGCTGAAGCGGATGTATGTGATCGACGCCATGCGCGGCCGTGGCCTCGCCCGGCGCATCCTCGCCGCTCTGGAGGAGGACGCCCGCGCGGCCGGCCGGCTGCGCATGGTGCTGGAGACGGGCACGAAGCAGCCGGAGGCCGTCGCCCTGTACCGCTCCAGCGGCTATGAGCCGTGCGCGAAGTTCGGCTACTACCGCTTCCACGATCTGAGCCTGTGCTTCGCCAAGCCGCTCACGCCCTGATGCGGGCCCGCCGCCCCCGGGCGGCGGGGAGTTCGGAGCAAGTTCGGGGCACAAAAAGATCCCGCCCGATCAACCGATCGGACGGGATCTCATCAACTGCCCTGATTTCTCAAGTGCAGTTGTTGCGGTGGACCTGAGGGGATTTGAACCCCTGGCCCCCTCGATGCGAACGAGGTGCGCTACCGGACTGCGCCACAGGCCCTTGCAACGAGTGAAACTCTAGCATCCCGATCCGCCCGCCTGGAAATCCGTTCCCGGCGCCTACTCGTTGGCCGCGCGCGGCCGCCCGCCGTCGTCGTACTGGTCGAACAGGGGGGTGCGTCCCCGCTCACGGGCCCGCCGCGCGGACGCGGCCCGGCGGGCGTCACTGCGCCCGCCGCCGTCCGCCGGCTCCTCGTCGGCCGCCGCCTCCGGCTGCCCGGCCGCGTCCGCGCGGGACTCCGTCTCGTGCTCCGGCGCGACCGCGCTGGAACGCGCCGAGCTCCACGCGTCCGGCGCCCCGAGATCCACATCGGCGGTGGCCCGCGGCGCGACCGGCGCGGTCACATACGTCGGCAGCGGCACCGGCACCGGGTCCCAGCTGTCGCCCTGCCCCGGCCGCCGCTGACGCTCGCGCTGCTGGTCGACCCACTCGGCGTGATCGGTCTGCTCGACCAGCGCCCGCCGGTCCGCGGCCAGCGCCGACAGCCCCGGGTCGGTCCCCGCGGCGGGTCCCTCGCCGGGCTCCTCCGGGTGCGCGCCGGGGTCGGCGGGGGTGCGCCGACGCGGCTGGCGCGCGCGCTCCTTCAGCCGCTGCGCGGCGACCTCGGCACGACGGCGGTCCATCTGGTAGGCGAAGCGGCGGCGCTCCTGGCTGCGCAGATACGCGATGTATCCGCTGAGCAGCACGGCCGGCACGCCGGGCGCCCACAGGAAGGCGAGCCCTCCGACGGCGGCGACGATCGTGCCGCAGGTGAAGGCGAGGAAGAGCATCACGGTGGTACGCCGTCGGCGGGCGAGCACCTTGGTGCGCCGGGCGCGCGCCGCGGCTGCCTCGGCGGCGGCCGTGGGCGGTGTGCGCCGTGCGGCGGGGACCGCCTTCTGAGGCTGCTGGGCCGGGGCGGGTTCGGGCGTCGGGGCGGCGGGCTGCGCGCGCGCCGGTTCGGGCCGTTCCCTCTCCTCCGCCCGCTCCTGGGCCCGCTGCTCCGCGCGCTCCTGCGCCCGCTCCTCCGCGCGCGTGGGCACCACCGCCTGCGCCTGGGGGCGCGTCGGAGGCATGGCGAAGGCCCGGACGTCCACCGATGCGGTGACACCGTCCGGGTCGACGGCGCTGGGCTCCCCCTCGTCGGCGGAGCGCGCACGCAGGTCCTTGGCGTACCGGCGCTCCATCCCGGCCCGTCCGGACAGCAACCGGATGGCTGTGCTGAAGCGTTCCGTCGGACGGGCCTCGTTCAGCTCGTCCTGCCTACGGAGCCACATCGGCACCAAGTAGGCGGCCCAGGCCCCGACAATGACTGCGTAGATGAGGCCGCTGCTGCTCACGCCTCACACGGTAGAGGGGTTTGTGTGAGGCCATCTGCCAATTGAGCCGGTGTGTCGCACGATCTGGCTGATATTTCGAAATTTTTTTGTGACCGATGCGATCAGCAGATCGCACAGGACGGGTAATTCAGGGTGCCGAGACGGTCACACTGCGATCAATTTCGAACACTTATTCAATTACCGGGGTTGTGCGGGATTCCCCTGCGTGTGCGGTGTGTCCGGCGCCAGCGGCTCAGCAGCCCGTCCGGCACCTCTTCCGCCGTGAGGGCGAACACGAGATGGTCGCGCCAGGCGCCGTCGATGTGGAGATAACGGGGCCGGAGCCCCTCCGCACGGAATCCGAGTTTCTCCACCACCCGGCGGCTCGGTCCGTTCTCCGGGCGAATGCAGACCTCGACGCGGTGCAGTCCGACGGTCCGGAAACAGTGGTCCACCACGAGCGCCACGGCCGTGGGCATCACCCCGCGGCCGGCGACGCTCTCGTCCACCCAGTAGCCGACGTGCCCCGAGCACATGGAGCCCCAGGTGATCCCGGCGACCGTCAACTGCCCCACCAGACGGCCCTGGTACTCGATGACGAAGGGCAGCATGCGGCCCGCGTTCGCCTCGGAGCGCAAGTGCCGGACCATCTGGCGGTAGGTCGGCCGGTGCGTGATCGGCCCGCTGGGGGTGGGCGGCGGAATGGTCGCCTCCCAGGGGCGCAGCCAGTCCCGGTTGCGCCGGTTGACCTCGCGCCAGGCCCGCTGGTCGCGCAGCTTTATCGGCCGGAGGACGACATCGCCGTCCGCCAGCACGACGGGCCAGGAAGGGCTGTTCAGCTCGCACCCCCGCTGCCGGCGCCGGGTCTGGGGTGATCGCCGCCGCGGAGCTGGTCGACGGCGTGCACCAGCAAGGGCTCCAGGACGGCGAGTCCGTCCTTCACCCCGCCGGTGGAGCCCGGCAGGTTGACGATCAGCGTGCGACCGGCGACCCCGGCCAGTCCCCGGGAGAGCGCCGCGGTCGGCACCTTCTCGCGTCCGAACGCCCGGATCGCCTCCGCGATGCCCGGCACCTCGTGGTCGATCACCGCGCGGGTCGCCTCGGGCGTGCGGTCGGTCGGTGAGATGCCGGTGCCGCCGGTGGTGACGACGACGTCGTACCCGGCGTCCACGGCGGCACGCAGCGCGGCCTCCACGGGATCCCCGTCGGGCACGACCTGCGGGCCGTCGACGGCGAACCCGAAGCGCTTCAGCCCTTCGGCGATCAGGGGGCCGCCCTTGTCCGCGTAGACGCCCGCGGAGGCGCGGTTGGAGGCGGTCACGACGAGGGCGCGGCGGGTCCCGGCGGTCATGCCCGGCTCCAGTCGCCCGACTTGCCGCCCGTCTTCTCCTCCACCCGTACGTCGGTGATGACCGCTCCCTTGTCGACCGCCTTGACCATGTCGATCACGGTGAGCGCGGCGACGGAGACCGCGGTGAGGGCCTCCATCTCGACGCCCGTGCGGTCGGTGGTCTTCACGGTGGCCCGGATCTCCACGGCGTCGTCCGCGACCGACAGGTCCAGTGTCACACCTGACACCGACAACGGGTGGCACAGCGGGATCAGGTCCGGGGTGCGCTTGGCGCCCATGATGCCCGCGATCCGCGCGGTGGCCAGCGCGTCGCCCTTGGGCACGCCCTCGCCGCGCAGCAGCTCGACCACGCGGGGCGAGACCAGGACGCGCCCGCTCGCGCGGGCGGTGCGCGCCGTCACGTCCTTCTCCGATACGTCGACCATGCGGGCCGCGCCCGCCTCGTCGATGTGGGTCAGTCGGTCCTGCGTACTCATGCTGTGTGGCGCTCCCGGTCCGGGCCCGTGGCGGTGCGGCGCTGGGCCTGCTGTGCGCGACACGGTACCGCCAAGTCGGCGCGCGCACCGGAGCAGGACCGGCACGCGCGCGTGCGCTCAGCCGAGCAGTACGACCTCGACCTCGGCGCCGGGCTCCACGGACTCGGTGTCCTCGGGGACGACGATCAGCGCGTCGGCGTGCGCGAGGGCGGCGACCAGGTGCGATCCGGCGCCGCCGACCGGGGTCACGGCACCGTCGGCGTAGCTGCCGCGCAGGAACTGCCGGCGCCCCTTCGGCGAGGTCAGCGCCTTGTCCGCCGTCAGGGTCGCCGTCGCGCGCGGCCGGTGGACGTCCTCCAGGCCCATGAGGGTGCGGATCGCGGGACGGACGAACAGCTCGAAGGAGACGTACGACGAGACGGGGTTGCCGGGGAGGGCCAGCAGCGGGGTGTGGTCGGGGCCGATGGAGCCGAAGCCCTGGGGCTTGCCGGGCTGCATGGCGAGCTTGCGGAAGTCGATGCCGCTGCCCGCCTCGTCCTCGTCGGCGACGGACTGCAGCGCCTCCTTGACGACGTCGTACGCCCCGACGCTCACCCCGCCGGTGGTGACCATGAGGTCGGCGCGCACCAGCTGGTCCTCGATGGTGTCGCGGAGCGTCTCGGCGTCGTCGGCGACGGCGCCCACGCGGTAGGCGATGGCACCGGCGTCCCGGGCGGCCGCGGTGAGGGCGAAGCTGTTGGAGTCGTAGATCTGGCCGTCGCGCAACTGCTCGTCGGGCTGGACGAGTTCGCTGCCGGTCGACATCACCACCACGCGCGGGCGCGGGCGTACCCGGACCGTGCCGCGGCCGATCGCGGCGAGCAGCGCGATCTGCGGCGGGCCGAGGACGGTGCCGGCCTCCAGGGCGCGGTCACCGGCCTTCACGTCGCTGCCCTTGGCGCGCACATGCGCGCGTGCCGCGGCGGGCCGGTACACGTGCACGTGTCCGGAGGCGCCCTCGGGGGCGAGACTGCGCGCGCGCATCCCGGCCACCGGGCCCTCGCCGAGGCCGCCGTCGGACCACTCGACGGGGACGACCGTCTCCGCGCCGGGCGGCAGCGGGGCGCCGGTCATGATGCGGGCGGCCTGGCCGGGGCCCACCTGAAGCAGCTCCGCCTGCCCCGCGGCGACGTCCCCGACGACCTCCAGGACCGCCGGGAACTCCTCGCTCGCGCCCGCGACATCGGCGACGCGCACCGCGTACCCGTCCATGGAGCTGTTGTCGAACGGCGGCAGGGAGACCGGCACCGTGACGTCCTCGACCAGGACACAGCCCTGGGCGTCGAGGAGTTGCAGCTCGATGGGTTCGAGGGGGCGGACGGTCGCGAGGATGTCCTCCAGGTGTTCGTCCACCGACCACAGGTGGTCCCGGCCGGTGGTGCGGGGCGCGGCGCTGCTCAAAGTGGCTACATCTCCTCGGCTACGTAACGGCGAAGCCAGGTCCGGAAGTCCGGGCCCAGGTCTTCACGTTCGCATGCGAGTCTGACAATGGCACGCAGGTAATCGCCACGGTCACCGGTGTCATAGCGGCGCCCCTTGAAGACGACGCCGTGCACCGGGCCGCCGACCTTCTCGTCCTCGGCGAGCTGCTGGAGGGCGTCGGTGAGCTGGATCTCGCCGCCGCGACCGGGCTCGGTCTTGCGCAGTATGCCGAAGATGTGCGGGTCGAGGACGTACCGGCCGATGATCGCGTAGTTCGACGGGGCGTCCGCGGCATCGGGCTTCTCCACCATGCCGGTCACCTTGACGACGTCGCCGTCCTCGGTGGGCTCGACGGCCGCACAGCCGTAGAGGTGGATCTGCTCGGGAGCGACCTCCATGAGCGCGATGACGCTGCCGCCGTGCTGCTCCTGGACGTCGACCATCCGCTTGAGCAGCGGGTCGCGCGGGTCGATGAGGTCGTCGCCGAGGAGGACGGCGAAGGGCTCGTCGCCCACGTGCGGGGCCGCGCACAGCACGGCGTGGCCGAGACCCCGGGGGTCGCCCTGGCGCACGTAGTGCATGGTCGCGAGGTCGCTGGACTCCTGCACCTTGGCGAGCCGGCCGGCGTCGCCCTTCTTCTGAAGGGCGGACTCCAGCTCGTAGTTGCGGTCGAAGTGGTCCTCCAGGGCACGCTTGTTGCGGCCCGTGATCATGAGGACGTCGTCGAGGCCCGCCGAGGCGGCCTCTTCGACCACATACTGGATCGCCGGCTTGTCGACGACCGGCAGCATCTCCTTGGGAGTGGCCTTGGTGGCCGGCAGGAACCGGGTGCCGAGACCTGCTGCGGGGATGACAGCCTTGCTGATCCGAGGGTGCGACTGAGTCATGCGCGCAACCTTATCCGGTGCCTTTGTAGTGAATCTGTGGCTCCGGTTAATTAGCTCTCATATGAGCGTATTGAAAGGGTACGGGTACGACCATTGCGTCAGATCGGACGTCCGGCTGAGCCTGACAAGCGAACGTTGCGGCGAGAGTTCCTCGCGGTGAGAAACAGGTTGACGGCCGATGACCTGCGGGAGTCGGCGGTCGCGCTGGCGGGCCGCGCGCTGGAGCTGCCCGAGTTGGCGCAGGCGCGCACGGTGGCGGCGTACGTCTCCGTCGGGAGCGAGCCGGGCACGCCGGCGCTGCTGGACGCGCTGCGCGCGCGGGGCGTGCGCGTCCTGCTCCCCGCGCTCCTGCCCGACAACGACCTCGACTGGGGCGCGTACAGCGGCGACGGCTCCCTCGCGCGGGTCCGGCACGGCGGCCGGATGGCCCTGTTCGAGCCGTCCGGGGAACGTCTCGGACCCGACGCCGTTTCCACCGCGGACGTGGTGCTGCTGCCCGGGCTCGCGGTCGACGCGCGCGGCATGCGCCTGGGCCGCGGCGGCGGCTCCTACGACCGGGTGCTCGCCCGCCTGGAGCGCGCGGACGCGCACCCGGCGCTGGTGGTGCTGCTGTACGACACGGAGGTCGTCGAGCACGTCCCGGCGGAGCCGCACGACCGGCCGGTGCACGCGGTCGTGACGCCGACGCGCGTACGCCGCTTCCCGGCGCCCTGAGCGCCCTTCCGTCCGTTCACCGGCCGCCGCTCATGGCTTCAGGACCAGGGTGTCGCTCGTGCTCTTGTCGACCGCGCCGTCGGAGAAGGACCAGTCCAGCAGCTCGCCGTCGACCCACTTGTCCGTCTGGTCGGTGTAGTGGGCGCTGTAGGCGTGTCCGGAGGCGCCGGTGAGGTTGATCCACTTCGACTTGTCGAGGTCGCCGAGGTTGACCACCATCCGCATCGACGGCACCCAGACCACGTCGTAGCCGCCCGCGGCGTTCCAGCCGGTGGCGTTGACCGCCGCCTCGCCGCCGCTGAGCTTCCAGGGGCCGCGGTTGAGGACGTACTGGAGGAAGCCGGGGCCGTCGGTGCCGAGGGTCTGGTTCTTCAGGAACAGGCGGTGCAGCCGGCCCCAGCTCCAGGTGTCGATGTCCTTGCCGAGCTTGGCGGTCAGCTCCCAGCGGGCGTCGATCATGGCGCGCTCGAACAGCTCGTCACGGTTGTCGGCCTTGGGGCGGGTGCCCGACTTCGGCGTCGTCCACCAGTCGCTCTTCTCGTCGTCCATCAGGGTGCGGACGACCTCGAACCAGCGGTCGCCGCCGTCCGGCTGGGCCTGCTCGGCGTCGCGCTGGCCGCACTCGCGGACCTTCTCCGTCTCGTCCGCCGGACCGGTGGTGTTCACCGGGTCGACCCACAGGCACTGGCCCTTGACCCGTACTTCCTTGGGCAGCTTGTGGCTGAAGGCGAGCTTGAGGATGTTGCGCCAGACCGAGTTGAAGTAGGCGGCGGCGGCCGAGTCGGCGTCCTGGGTGTAGTCCCAGCCCTCCAGGAGCTTCTGGGCCTCGCGGACGTCCTTGTCGTCGATGTCGATCTTCAGCAGCTTGGGCACCAGCAGCTTGGCGATCTCGCTGCTGTTGTCCAGCTGCATCTGCCGCATGTCGTCGGTGGAGATCTTGCCGCCGTCGTCGGTCTTCGACTTGATCAGGTCGATGATGCGCTGGCTGCGCGTGCCGTATCCCCAGTCGGTGGTGAGCGTGTGGGGGTACTTGTCCTGGTCGATCACGGCCTGGTTGGCGGTGACGATGTACCCGCGCGCGGGATTGAACTCGAAGGGCAGCTCGCCCTGCGGGATGTAGCCGGTCCAGCGGTACTTGGAGTCCCAGCCGGGCTGCGGGATCGAGCCGTCGACGTTCTCCGCGCGCGTGGGGATCTTTCCGGGCAGGGTGTAGCCGATGTTGCCCTCGGTGTCGGCGTAGACCAGGTTCTGCGAGGGCACCTCGAACAGGGCGGCCGCGGCGCGGAAGTCGCTCCAGTTCGCCGCCCGGTTCATCGCGAAGACGGCGTCCATGGAGGTGCCCGCGTCCAGGGCGGTCCAGCGCAGGGAGATGCCGTAGCCGTCGCCGCGGTCGGGCGCCGAGGTGTCGACGGCGGCCTTCTTGCCGACTTTGACCAGTTCGTCGCTGCGGTCGGAGAGCAGCGGACCGTTGTTGGTCTCGCGGACGACGATCGTCTTGGCGCTGCCGCCGGCGACCTTGATGGTCTCCTCGCGGGTGGTGAACGGCTTGACCTTGCCGTCGTACTGGTAGCCCTCGCCGGTCAGCTTCTCCAGGTACAGGTCGGTGACGTCGACACCGGAGTTGGTCATGCCCCAGGAGATGTTCTGGTTGTGGCCGATGATCACACCGGGCAGGCCCGCGAAGGTGTACCCGGTGACGTCGTACTGGCACTTGCTGGAGACGCTGCGGCAGTGCAGGCCCATCTGGTACCAGACGGACGGCAACGACGCCGACAGGTGCGGGTCGTTGGCCAGCAGCGGCTTGCCGGTGATGGTGTGCTTGCCGGAGACGACCCAGGAGTTGGAGCCGATGCCGTTGCCGTTCACACCGACGGCCGTGGGGAGGTCCTCCAGGACGCCGTAGAGGCCCGAGAGCTGGCTCTGCAGGCCCGCGGTGCCGTCCGTGGAGGTTCCGGCCGCGGACGCGTCCCCGGCGGGCGTTCCAGCCCCTGCGGTGCCGTCGGACGTGCCGCTCCCCTGCCCGTACGTCCCGGTCAGCTCGTCGTACTGGCCTTCCTGGACGATCGCCTTGTTCCGGTCGTACGGGTACTGCGGGTAGAGGTCCTTGATCTGCTGCGGGCCCAGACGACTGGTCATCAGGGCGCGGTCGATCTCGTCCTCCATGTTCCCGCGCAGGTCCCAGGCCATCGCCTTCAGCCACGAGATCGAGTCGACCGGGGTCCACTGCGCGGGCTTGTAGTCGTTGGCGAAACCGAGGGCGGCGTACTCCAGGGAGAGTTCCTTGCCCTCCTTGCCCGCCAGGTAGGCGTTGACTCCCTTGGCGTAGGCCTGGAGGTACTTCTTGGTGGCGTCCGACAGCTTGCTGTCGTACTCCTCCTTGGCGATCCGGTCCCAGCCCAGGGTGCGCAGGAACTCGTCGTTGTCGACCTGGCTCTTGCCGAACATCTCCGACAGGCGCCCGGACGTCATGTGACGGCGCACGTCCATCTCGTAGAACCGGTCCTGCGCCTGGACGTAGCCCTGCGCCATGAACAGGTCCTCGTCGGAGGAGGCGTAGATCTGCGGGATGCCGTAGCCGTCGCGCTTCACGTCGACCGGGCCCGACAGGCCGTCGAGCGAGATCGAGCCCTTGGTCTGCGGGAAGGAGGCGCGAACGGTACTGATGGACCAGTACGCCCCGTACGCGACGCCCCCGATGAGGGCCAGCACGAGCACGAGCACGATCAGACGGGCTTTGCGCCCCTTCTTCCTGCCGGACTTGCCGGGCTGCTGACCCGTAGAGGCGGTGGTGTTGGGGGGCATCGCTGTCCTTGCTGTCCTAACGCGAGCGGCAGGCGGGGCTGTGACTTCGAATGAGCGCTGGAGCAACCATAGGCGCAGGGCCCGGTGCCACTTGACGCGGAGTGGGGAACCGGGAAGGACGAGCGTTCGATCATGACCGGCGAAGCGTCAAGAAATCGTCAAGAGTTAGGTAAGGTAACGAAGTAGTTGGGTACGGAGTCCGCCACTTCGTGTCCTATGTACGGAGCTCACGCGCGTGTGCCCGTGAGCCAGGGAAAGGGAACGGCCGCTGACTGTCCACGACCTCAACGAGCTCCTGCTCGTCTGCTCGCTCGTCCTGCTCGTCGCCGTCGCAGCGGTCCGGATCTCCTCGCGCAGCGGGCTCCCCAGCCTGCTCGTGTACCTGGGCATCGGCGTCGCCATGGGCCAGGACGGCATCGGCGACATCAAGTTCGACAACGCCGGGCTGACGCAGGTCATCGGGTACGCGGCCCTGGTCGTGATCCTCGCCGAGGGCGGTCTGGGCACGAAGTGGAAGGAGATCAAGCCGGCCCTTCCCGCCGCCACCGCGCTGGCGCTGGCGGGCGTCGCGGTGAGCGTCGGCGTGACGGCGGCGGCCGCGCACTACCTGACCGGTCTCGAGTGGCGTCAGGCGCTCATCGTCGGGGCCATCGTGTCCTCCACGGACGCCGCCGCGGTCTTCTCCGTCCTGCGGAAAATCCCCCTCCCCGCGCGCGTGACGGGCACCCTGGAGGCGGAGTCCGGCTTCAACGACGCACCCGTGGTCATCCTTGTGGTCGCCTTCTCGCACGCCGGTCCCGTCGAGCACTGGTACGTGCTGGTCGGCGAGATACTGCTGGAACTGGCCATCGGCGCCGCCATCGGCATCGCGGTGGGCTGGCTGGGCGTCTGGGGCCTGCGCCATGTGGCGCTGCCCGCCTCCGGCCTCTACCCGATCGCCGTCATGGCCATCGCCGTCGTCGCGTACGCGGCGGGCGCCCTGGCCCATGGCAGCGGCTTCCTCGCGGTCTACCTCGCCTCGATGGTGATGGGCAACGCCCGGCTGCCCCACTGGCCGGCCACCCGCGGGTTCGCCGACGGGCTCGGCTGGATCGCCCAGATCGGCATGTTCGTCCTGCTGGGCCTCCTGGTCACCCCGCACGAACTGGGCGACGACATCCTGCCCGCCCTCGTCATCGGCCTGGTGCTGACGATGATCGCCCGCCCGCTCAGCATCGTGCTCTGCCTCACGCCGTTCCGGGTGCCGTGGCAGGAGCAGACGCTGATGTCCTGGGCCGGTCTGCGCGGCGCCGTCCCCGTCATCCTGGCGACCATCCCGATGGTCGGCGGCGTCGAGGACAGCCGCCGGATCTTCAACATCGTCTTCGTCCTGGTCGTCGTCTACACCCTGGTCCAGGGCCCGACCCTGCCCTGGCTCGCCCGCAAGCTGCACCTGGGCGGGGACGCGGACGCCGCCGCCGACCTCGGCATCGAGTCCGCGCCGCTGGAGCGGCTGCGGGGGCACCTGCTGTCGGTCGTGATCCCGCCGGGCTCGAAGATGCACGGCGTCGAGATCAACGAGCTGAGGCTGCCCGGCGGCGCCGCCGTCACCCTGGTGGTGCGGGAGGGGACCTCGTTCGTGCCGCTGCCCACGACGGTGCTGCGGCGCGGGGACGAACTGCTCGTGGTCGCCACCGACCCGGTGCGGGACGCCGCCGAGCGGCGCCTGCGGGCGGTGGGCCGGGGCGGCAAGCTGGCCGGTTGGCTGGGGACGAACGGGGACGCCCCCGATCGTTGACGCTCTGTCCGGTATAGGTGTATTTCAAACTTTTCACACCCACCCGTTCATTCACAGGCGCTCCGGCGCTGTGGTGCTCGTTTTCACAGGGTCACGACCCGGTGATCCCTGTACGATGAAGGCGCACCTTGATCGAACCAACTCTGCCTGACGCAGAGCTGGCGCGACCGTATGGCGGCCGTGACGCCCTCCCGCAGTGGCGCCGGTATCTACCGCAGTTCCGCGCAAGAGGACAGCTCTCGGCACCGCCCCTGACCGGGGCCGCGCTACCAGGCGGCAGAAAGGCACGGGCCGTGGAATCCACGGTCACCACCGAGCCGTCGACGACCTCGCCGGCTTCCTCCCGCCCGGGATACGGACAGCTGCTGCGCACCCGCGGCGCCTGGACGTTCCTGCTCCCCGGCTTCGCGGCACGCCAGCCGTTCGCGATGCTCACCATCTCCATCGTGCTGCTCGTGCAGCACACCACCGGCTCCTACGGCGCCGCGGGCGCCGTGGCGGCCGTCACCGGCGTCTCCATGGCGCTGTTCGCCCCGTACACCGGGCGCCTCGCCGACCGGTACGGGCAGCGTCCCGTCCTGATCCCCGGCGTGCTGGTGCACACGCTGGCGGGTCTGACCCTGACCGCGCTCGCGCTGGCGGACGCCCCCCTGTGGGCGCTGTTCGTGGCGGCCGTGCCCACCGGCGCCTCGGTTCCGCAGGTCGGGCCGATGGTCCGGGCCCGCTGGGGCGTGAAGCTCCAGGGCTCGCCCCTGATGACCACCGCGGCGGCCTTCGAGTCCGTCACCGACGAGCTGACCTTCGTGATGGGCCCGCTGCTCGCCACCGCGCTGTGCACCACCGTCGACCCGGCCGCCGGCCTGGTCACGGAGGCCGCGCTGACACTGATCGGCGGCCTGCTGTTCGCCGCGCAGAAGAGCACGCAGCCCTCCGTCACCGTCGACGGGCACGCACGCGTGCAGCGCGTTTCCGCGCTGAGCATCCCCGGGGTGCGCGTGCTGATCGTGACCTTCCTCGGCATCGGCTCCGTCTTCGGCGGCATGCAGGTGTCGCTGGCCGCGTTCACCGAGTCGATCGGCGAGCCCGGTCTGAACGGCGTCCTGTACGGCGTCTTCGCCGCCGGGAACATGATCTCCGGCCTCGCCTGCGGCGCCATCGCCTGGAAGGTGGCCCCGCAGCGCCGCCTCGTCCTCGGCTACGCCGCCCTCGCGCTCGCCGCCTCCGGCCTGTGGGCCGCGCACTCGGTGCTCGTCCTGGCGGGCCTCGGCCTCCTGGTCGGCATGTGCATCGCGCCCGCCCTGATCACCGGCTACACCCTGGTCGAGGGCCTGGTCCCGGCCGGCGCCCGCACCGAGGCCTTCACCTGGCTGACCGGCGCGGTGGCCCTCGGCCAGGCGGCCGCCGTCACGGTCGCCGGACAGCTGGAGGACCGCTTCTGGGACGGCGCCGGATTCCTGGTCCCGACGGTCGGCACGCTGCTCGCCCTGGCGACGCTCCTGGCCCTGCGTTCCCGGCTCGCGGCACGCCCCCGAAGCCGTACCGTCGCACGTGGCGTCGGTCACCGAGTGCCGGTGACGGTGGACTGATCCCGAGGAATACGTCACTATGGATCGTCGTTAGCACTCATTGAGTGAGAGTGCCAGGAGGAAGACAGTGCCGACCTACCAGTACCAGTGCACCGAGTGCGGCGAGGGCCTCGAGGCGGTGCAGAAGTTCACCGACGACGCCCTGACCGAGTGCCCCGACTGCAGTGGCCGCCTGAAGAAGGTGTTCTCCGCAGTCGGCATTGTCTTCAAGGGCTCCGGGTTCTACCGCAACGACAGCCGCGGCTCCTCGTCGAGCACCTCGCCGGCGTCGAAGTCGTCGACGTCCTCGGACGCGAAGTCGTCGGACTCGAAGTCGTCGGACGCGAAGTCGTCGAGCTCGACGTCGTCGGGTTCGGGCACCTCGACCAGCAGCAGTTCCGCCGCGTAGCACAACGCTCACGAAGACCCCGCCGTCCACCGGACGGTGGGGTCCTCCGCGTTTCCCGCGGCCCCTCTCGGCGGCGGGCGGACGGCGGTTAGTGTGACCGCATGGCGAACGCAGAGATCGGTGTAATCGGCGGCTCGGGCTTCTACTCGTTCCTGGACGACGTGACCGAGATCCAGGTGGACACCCCGTACGGGCCCCCCAGCGACTCCCTCTTCCTGGGCGAGATCGCCGGCCGGCGCGTCGCCTTCCTGCCCCGGCACGGGCGCGGCCACCATCTGCCGCCGCACCGGATCAACTACCGGGCCAACCTGTGGGCGCTGCGTTCGGTGGGGGTGCGCCAGGTGCTGGGCCCCTGCGCGGTGGGCGGTCTGCGTCCGGAGTACGGGCCGGGCACGCTCCTGGTGCCGGACCAGCTGGTCGACCGGACGAAGTCGCGGGCAGCCTCCTATTTCGACGGGCTGCCGCTGCCCGGCGGCGCCATGCCCAACGTGGTGCATGTGTCGCTGGCCGACCCGTACTGCCCGGCCGCGAGGACGGCCGCGCTGAAGGCGGCACGCGGGCGGGACTGGGAGCCGGTGGACGGCGGGACGCTGGTCGTGATCGAGGGGCCGCGCTTCTCCACCCGTGCGGAATCGTTGTGGCACCAGGCACAGGGCTGGTCGGTGGTGGGCATGACCGGTCACCCCGAGGCGACGCTCGCCCGTGAACTCGAGCTCTGCTACACGTCGATGACGCTGGTCACCGACCTCGACGCGGGCGCCGAGACCGGCGAGGGCGTCTCGCACGACGAGGTGCTGCGGGTGTTCGCGGCGAACGTGGACCGGCTGCGGGGTGTGCTGTTCGACGCGGTGGCCGCGCTGCCCGCGAACGAGGAGCGGGACTGTCTGTGCACGTCCGCGCTCGGGGGGATGGACCCCGGGTTCGAGCTGCCGTAGGGCCCGGGGCGTGGGTCCGCTGTGGATCCGCGGGGCGTGTCTGTGGGCGGAGGCCACATCCGTTCCTGGTCGGCGTGGCCAGGGCGGAACCTCCCGTTCGGGTGGGGGAGTTGTCCACAGCCTCTCGGTTGTCCACCGGTCCCGGCGGGCAGCGGCGCGAAGCCACATCGTGGACTCGCAAGCCGTTCTCTCGTGGCAGGTGGTGGCTCCCCATGTCCCTCGGTCAGTCCCCTTCACCCTCTCCCTCCCCTCTGTCTCCGCGCCCGCTCGGCACCGACGCTCCTCCGACCTGCGAGGTGCCCCACTTCGCGCCGGTGCGGGTGCGCGGCGGGCGGCTCCGACTCCGCCGGCTGGTACGGCATCGACGGCGGGCCGTGGCCGCGGGGCTGGCCGTCACGGCCGCCGCGCTCGTGGCGGCGGGCCCGCGGGACACGGACCGGGCGCGTGGGCATCCGGCGGCGGATCCCGTACGGGAGCGGCGCGCCGTCGAGATGGTGACCGCGCCGGTGCGGATCGCCGACGGGGCGACGGTGCGCCTGCTGCGGCCCGGTGACCGGGTGGACGTCATCGCCGCCGAGGAGACGGCCTCGGGCGGAGGCGCGCGCGTGGTCGCACGGGGGGTGCGGGTGACGAAGGTGCCCGAGCCCCTGGACGACGAAGTCGACAGCGGCGCGCTGGTCGTGCTGACGGTGCCGCGCTCCGCCGCGGCGCGGCTCGTGGGCGCCAGCGCGACGGCACGGCTGGCGGTGACGCTGTGCTGAGTCGTGTGGTCCGCCTGGTGCGTGACTGCCTGTCACGTCGTACGATCCCGCGACCCGACTGGACAGATCGGCCCGGCCCTGACGTAGGTTGCGGAGCGGTCCGTTCCACAACGTGCGCGTGCGAGGAGAGTCCCCGAGGTGATCGAGAAGAAGGAACCGAGCGTCCTGGACGGCTTCAAGGCCTTCCTGATGCGCGGGAACGTCGTCGATCTGGCAGTAGCGGTGGTCATCGGCGCCGCCTTCACCAACATCGTCAACTCGGTGGTGAAGGGGGTCATCAACCCGCTCGTCGGAGCGATCGGCACCAAGAACCTCGACAGCTACAGCTCGTGTCTGAAGGGTCCCTGCGAGAAGGCGGCGGACGGCTCGGTCACCAGCGGCGTGATGATCCTGTGGGGCTCGGTCCTGGGGGCGGCGCTCAGCTTCGTGATCACCGCGGCGGTCGTCTACTTCCTGATGGTGCTGCCGATGTCGAAGTACCTGGCCCGTCAGGAGGCCCGCCGGAAGTCGAAGGAAGGCACCCAGGAGATCATCGAGCTGACCGAGCTGGAGGTGCTGAAGGAGATCCGCGACGAGTTGGTCGCGCAGCGCGGGTCGGGGCGCAACGAGTCGTAGCGGCGCTCTCAGGGATCCTGCGGGCGGGGGCCGGCCGGGTTCAGAGGTGGTGGGGCGGCTTCTCGTCGAGGAAGCGCTTCAGGTCGGCCGCGCTGTCGCCGCCGGCGCCGGGCCGCTCGCCCCATCCGCTGTCCGTGTCGTCCGAGGACTGCTGGTCCAGCGGGTCGTCGAAGATCAGCGCGGCCTTCGGCTCACGCCGCTCGGGGTCGGGGGCGGTGTCCATACCTCAAGGGTACGGCCCTGTCGGCGGTGGTGGTCGTGTCGGTGGTGGCGGGCCTGCCGTTGCGCAGGCACGGAGGCGGCGTGCGGCGGGTTCGACCCGGCTCGGGCTGGACGACACTGACTCCATGACAGTTGACGCATTGACGGACGTCGCCGGTGTGCGGGTGGGGCATGCGACGCGCATCGGTGGCGGTTGGCTCACCGGCACCACTGTCGTCCTCGCTCCGGAGGGCGGGGCCGTTGCCTCGGTCGATGTTCGCGGCGGCGGACCCGGCACCAAGGAGACCGACGCGCTGGATCCGCGCAACCTCGTGCAGAAGGTCGAGGCGATCGTCCTGACCGGCGGCAGCGCCTACGGGCTCGACGCGGCGTCCGGGGTGATGGCCTGGCTGGAGGAGCAGCGGCGCGGGGTGCGCGTGGGCCCGGATCCGGCGCACGTCGTGCCCGTGGTGCCCGCGGCGTGCGTCTTCGACCTGGGGCGGGGCGGCGACTTCCGGGCCCGGCCGGACGCGGCGATCGGGCGCGCGGCGGTCGAGGAGGCCGCGGCGAGTACGTCCGGCGCCCCTGTCCGGGAAGGGTGCGTCGGGGCCGGGACGGGGGCGGTCGTCGGGACGCTGAAGGGTGGGGTGGGGACGGCGAGCGTGGTGCTCGGGTCGGGGGTCACCGTCGGGGCGTTGGTGGTGGCGAACGCGGCGGGGGGAGCGATGGATCCGGAAACGGGCGTACTGTACGGCGAGTTGTTCCAGGGGCGGGTGGAGTATCCCGAGGCGGGCGTCCACGGCAGCGCGCTGCGGCGGCTCGCCGAGGTCTCGGCGAGGAACGCACCTCCCCCGCTGAACACGACCCTCGCCGTCGTCGCCACCGACGCGGACCTCTCCAAGGCGCAGGCGCAGAAGATGGCGGGTACCGCCCACGACGGCATCGCGCGCGCCGTGCGGCCGGTGCATCTGCTCAGCGACGGCGACACGGTGTTCGCGCTGGCCACGGGCGCCCGCCCGCTCGACGCCGCGAACCCGCTCGCGCTGAACGAGATCCTCGCCGCGGGCGCGGACGTGGTGACGCGGGCGATCGTCCGCGCGGTGCGGGCCGCGGAGTCGGTGGACGGGCCGGGTGGGGCATGGCCGTCGTACGGGGAGCTGTACGGGAGTGGTGCCGTGGGGGCCTGAGCGGCGCGAGGTGCTCCCGCTCCACCACCTCCGCCCGTGAATGTCGCGGTTCTGTCACGTGATGGCGTTCACCGCGCGGGGAGGGAACCCGACCCCTCGCGGATTCCCTCTCTCTGCACGCACCGGATCAGACCACGCACATCACGCGAACTTGGAGCAGCTTGTGACAACGCCGGACAAAGCAGCACGGCGCGTACTGGGGACCTGTGCCGTGCTGATGGCCGGCGCGCTCGGCCTCACCGCCTGCGGCAGCAGCGCCGACGCCAAGAACGAGGACGGCAAGGGCGGGGACTCCGCCAGGACGTCGGCCGCGAAGATAGTGATCTCGGCGAAGGACGGCTCGTCGGACGCGTCGATCAACTCGACCCGGGTGAAGGTCAGTGACGGCGAGCTCACCGACGTGAGGATGACGGAGGCGGATACGGGGGAGGCCTTGCCTGGGGCGATATCGGCGGACGGCGCGAGCTGGAAGCCGAAGGAGCAGTTGGAGCGCGGGACCGAGTACGAGATATCGGCGAAGGCGAAGGACGCGGACGGCAAGAGCGTCGCGGCCGGTTCCAGCTTCACCACGGTCACGCCGGAGAAGAGCTTCATCGGGACATACACGCCGGACGACGGCACGACGGTGGGTGTGGGGATGCCGGTGTCGTTCACCTTCGACAAGGCGATCAGCGAGAAGAAGGCCGTGCGGTCGGGGATCACGGTCACGTCGAGCAGCGGGCAGAAGGTCGTGGGCCACTGGTTCGGGGAGCGGCGGCTCGACTTCCGGCCCGAGGAGTACTGGAAGGCCGGTTCCAAGGTCACCATGAAGATCGACCTGGACGGGGTCGAGGGCGCGAACGGCGTCCAGGGGGTGCAGAAGAAGACGGTGACCTTCACCATCGGGCGCTCGCAGGTCTCCACAGTGGACGTCGACACGCAGACCATGACGGTCGTGCGGGACGGCAAGACGCTCAAGTCGGTGCCCATCTCGGCGGGCAGCGCGGAGTTCCCGACGTACAACGGGCAGATGGTGATCTCCGAGAAGCTCGTGAAGACGCGGATGAACAGCCAGACGGTGAATCTCGCCGACGCCTACGACATCCCGGACGTGCCGCACGCGATGCGGCTGACGACCTCGGGGACCTTCCTGCACGGCAACTACTGGTACAACAAGGCCAACCCGCCCTTCGGGCGGCAGGGCACCAGCCACGGGTGCGTGGGGCTGCAGGACGTGCGGGGCGCGCAGAGCGACACGACGGCGAAGTGGTTCTTCGACAACTCGCTCCTCGGCGACGTGGTGATCGTGAAGAACTCCCCCGACAAGTCGGTGGCGCCGGACAACGGCCTCAACGGATGGAACATGCCGTGGAGCGAGTGGACCGCGGGAAGTGCCGCCTGAGCAGGGTGTTCTGATGGTTCGTAAGGGCATGTGGGAACCGTCCGGGCGGCCCGGGCGTTTTACGTGCGTACGTTTTCTCGGTTCCCGGACATGATGTCCGACCGAGGGGCTACGGTATGCACCCACA
Source organism: Streptomyces sp. NPDC002779 (assembly GCF_042888685.1). Lineage (NCBI taxonomy): Bacteria > Bacillati > Actinomycetota > Actinomycetes > Kitasatosporales > Streptomycetaceae > Streptomyces > Streptomyces sp. NPDC002779. The sequence continues at coordinate 315,523 of NZ_JBIAQC010000006.1, read as the reverse complement.
AGGTGACATGCAGCAACGCCGGGAGAAACCTTGAGCGTTCCGTACGAGACGGCAGCGTACGAATCCCATGAGTCGCCGGAGTCTCCGGAGGAGCACCTGGCGCGACTGCTCGGCCGTGCCCTGAACTCGTTCGAGCTGCCCGACGAGGTGATACGGCGGCTCGACTGCGCGCTGGCGCACGACAGTTCGCTGCACTCCGCGCACCACAGCGCGGGACGGCACCGGGAGACGTACCGGCACACCTGGCTGCTCGCCGACGGCTCGGCGCTCACCCTGTGGGAGCTGGTCCACAACACCGCGCGGGGCAGCATGCCGCAGCACGAGGTGTACGCCGACGAGGAGGAGCTGCGCGCGGCGACCGGACGGCTGCCGCTGCCGCCGGACGCCCCGGACTTCGAGCTGCCGGTGACGGTGCAGCTGTCGCCGGTGCACGCGCCGCGCCACGCCTATGTGACGGACGACTCCGCCGACCACGCGCGCCGGCTGCTGCGCCGGGCGGAGAACACTGACCGGCCGGACGCGGCGACCGCCGCGCTGCTGGCCACGGCGTTCGCGCACCAGATCACCCAGGCCTTCGGACGCCCGTGCCGCGCGGGGCGCGCCGGGCTGGGCTTCTCGCTCTACGAGCACGCCTTCCTGCTGCGCGACGGCAGGGAGATCTCCCTGTGGGAGGTCGAGCACACGGCGACGCCGGACGGGCGGCACATGTGCGAGGTGTACGTCAGCGAGGACGCGGCGCGGGACGCGATGGAGCGCCGGGCGGCGCAGGTGTCGTAACGGACGCGGGTGTTCAGCGTCCGTCGCTGAGCTGCCGTACCAGGCCCGCGAAGGCGTCCTGTTCGGCCGGGGTGAGCTGTACCGACTCCAGCTGCGGGGGCGCCTGCCGCTGGTGCGGGAGGGCGGGCAGGGCGGGGCCGGCGGGCCACGGGGCGGCGCTCGCGCGGACGGCGCGCAGGACGCGGGCGAGGCCGATCACCCAGGTGACCGTCAGCAGGACGAGCAGGCCCACGCCCAGCAGTTGGTAGATCGAGACGTGCTCAGGCATGCGGCCCAGTACACACCACGGTCCGGGACTTTGACCCCGGACCGTGACGTATCTCGCAGGTGCCGTGAACCACTCACAGCTCCCCAATAGGGGCGACCCGGTGTCCTCAGGCGGCCACCGGCTGCTTCGACTCCGCGCTCGTCGGCGCCGTGCCGGGCTCCGTGGGCGCCGTGCCCGGGACCGGCCTGCGCATGCCCTTGAGGACGACGACCAGCGCGGTGGTGACGCAGACGCCCGCCGCGATGGCGACCAGGTACAGCAGCGGGTTGCCGATCAGCGGGACCACGAAGATGCCGCCGTGCGGGGCGCGCAGGGTGGCGCCGAACGCCATCGACAGCGCTCCGGTGACCGCGCCGCCCGCCATGGAGGCCGGGATGACGCGCAGCGGGTCGGCCGCCGCGAACGGGATGGCGCCCTCGGAGATGAAGGAGGCGCCGAGGACCCAGGCGGCCTTGCCGTTCTCGCGCTCGGTCCGGGTGAAGAGCTTGCCGCGGACCGTGGTGGCCAGCGCCATCGCCAGCGGCGGGACCATGCCGGCGGCCATCACCGCGGCCATGACCTGCATCGCGGAGTCGCTGGGGTCGGCGACGGCGATACCGGCCGCGGCGAAGGCGTAGGCGACCTTGTTGACCGGGCCGCCGAGGTCGAAGCACATCATCAGGCCGAGCAGGACGCCGAGGAGGACGGCGTTGGTGCCGGAGAGACCGTCCAGCCAGTCCGTCATGGCCTGCTGGGCCTCGGCGATCGGCTTGCCGATCACCACGAACATCAGGAAGCCGACGATCAGCGTGGAGATCAGCGGGATCACCACCACCGGCATGATGCCGCGCAGCACCGGCGGGATCCGCACCCGCTGGATCGCCATCACCACCGCGCCGGCGATCAGACCGGCCGCGAGGCCGCCGAGGAAGCCCGCGTTGATGGTCAGCGAGATCGCGCCGCCGACGAAGCCGGGAACCAGGCCCGGTCGGTCCGCCATGCCGTAGGCGATGTACCCGGCCAGGACCGGGACCAGGAAGCCGAAGGCGACGCCGCCGATCTGGAAGAGCAGGGCGCCCCAGCTGTCGACCTGGGTCCAGGTGAAGTGGTCCATGACCGAGGGAGCCTTGTTGATCTCCCAGCCGCCGATGGCGAACCCGAGGGCGATCAGCAGGCCGCCCGCGGCGACGAACGGGACCATGTAGCTGACGCCGGTCATCAGCCAGGTGCGGAGCTTGGTGCCGTAGCCCTCGCCGGGTTCACCGGCGCGCTCGACCGGCGTGCCCGTGCCCGCGGGCGCCCCGGCGCTCACCTCGCCGCGCGCCGCCTTCTCGCGGACCTCGGCGATGAGTTCGGCGGGGCGGTTGATGCCCGCCTTCACGCCGACGTCGACGGTCGGCTTGCCCGTGAAGCGGTCCTTCTCCCGTACGGGCACGTCGTGCGCGAAGATCACGCCGTCCGCCGCCGCGATGACCGCCGGGTCGAGCCGGGCGAATCCGGCCGAGCCCTGCGTCTCGACGACCAGTTCGACGCCCGCGTCGCGCCCGGCGCTCTCCAGGGACTCGGCCGCCATGTAGGTGTGCGCGATGCCGGTCGGGCAGGAGGTGACGGCGACGATACGGAAGGGGCACCCACCGGGTGCGGTGCCGCTCTCGGCGTCCGCACCCGGTGCCGGGTCGGTGCTGACCGCTGCGGTGCCGGCGGAGGCCGCCACCGGCACCGCAGCGGAGTCCTTGGCGCCGCCGTGCGCGCCGGGCGTGCCCCCGCTCGCGCTACCCACGCTCTGTTCCACGCCGCTCGCGCTCTCTTCCGCGCCGTCTGCGCCGTGCACGCTCTGCTCTGCGCTGCCTGCGCCGTGCACGCCGCCGCCCGCGCTGCCTGCGCCGCCCATACCGTTCACGCCGCCGCCCACGCCGTTCACGCCGCCGTCCGCATCGCCCGCGCCGCGTGCGCTCCCCTCCGCGCCCCGCGCACCCTTTGAGGCGCCGTCAGCCACAGCCTGCGCCCCCGATGCCTCGGTCGCTCCGATGGCCTCCGGAGTCGACGCCACCTCATCCCCCCGGATCAGCGCCGCCGCCGACTCCGCCTCCCGCGCTGCCCGCAGGGCGTCCGTGAAGGCGGCGTTCATCAGCCGGCGCGCCAGGGAGGACAGGATCGTCAGGTGGGCGTCGTCCGCGCCGGCGGGTGCCGCGATCAGGAAGATCAGGTCCGCCGGACCGTCCGCCGCCCCGAAGTCGACGCCCGCCGCGCTGCGCCCGAAGGCGAGTGTCGGCTCGGTGACGTGCTCGCTGCGGCAGTGCGGGATGCCGATGCCGCCGTCGAGGCCGGTCGGCATCTGCGCCTCGCGGGCGGCGACGTCGGCGAGGAAGCCGTCGAGGTCGGTCACCCGGCCCAGGGCCACCATGCGCTCGGCGAGGGCACGGGCCGCCGCTTCCTTGGTGTCGGCGGCCAGGTCGAGATCGACCAGGTCCGCGGTGATGAGGTCGCTCATCGCGGGCTCCTTCGCACGCGTGTCGCCCGGGAAGTGGGGTGGGCGAGGGTGGGGACGGGGGTGCAGTGGGGGAAGGGGGTGGCGGGGACGGAGGCGAGTAACGGGGCCCCTCGCCACTTCGTAGCCGGTGCGCGAGGCGTGAGCGGTGCGTACGTCATGACACCGGCTCCTTCAGTACCCGGTTCACCGGCACCTCGGCGGTGACCGTGACGGCCGACGGGTCCAGGTCGCCCGGCGACGGCATCACGCTGCCGGGCAGCTGTACGGCGGCGGCGCCGTGCGCCACGGCGGACGCCAGCGCCTCCGGGCCGCTGCCGCCCGCGATCAGGAAGCCGGCGAGCGAGGAGTCACCCGCGCCGACGTTGGAGCGCACCACGTCCACGCGCGCGCTGCCGAACCAGGTGCCCGCGCCGTCCACCAGCAGCTGTCCGTCCGCGCCCAGACTGGCGAGCACGGCGCCCGCGCCCATCCCACGCAGTTCCTCGGCCGCCTTCACCGCGTCGCCCACCGTGGACAGGGGCCGGCCGACCGCCTCGGCGAGCTCCTCGGCGTTCGGCTTCACCACGTCGGGCCGCTCCCGCAGCGCCTCCAGCAGCGCCCGCCCCGAGGTGTCCAGGGCGATCCGCGCGCCTCCCGCGTGCGCCCGCGCGACGACATCGGCGTACCAGGCCGGGGCGAGACCGCGCGGCAGGCTGCCGCAGCACGCGATCCAGTCCGCGTCCCGCGACTGCTCCCGCACCGTCTCCAGCAGCAGCTCCTGCTCCGCGGCCGTGAGTTCCGGACCCGGCGCGTTGATCTTCGTGAGCACCCCGTCCGGTTCCGCGAGCGCGATGTTGGAGCGGGTGGCTCCGGCGATCCGCACCGCGGTGACCTCGATGTCCTGCACGGCGAGCAGCTCGGCGACGACCGCGCCGGGCGCACCGCCCAGGGGCAGCACCGCCACCGTGCGGCGTCCGGCGGCGGCGACGGCACGCGAGACGTTGACGCCCTTGCCGCCCGGGTCCATGCGTTCTCCGGTGGCGCGGACGACCTCGCCGCGCTCCAGGGCCGGGACCTCGTAGGTGCGGTCCAGGGACGGGTTCGGGGTGACGGTGAGGATCATGCGCGCACTACTTCCGTGCCGCCGCGCTCGATGGCGGCGGCGTCGTCGGGGCTCAGCCCGCTGTCGGTGATCAGCAGGTCCACATCGCTCAGGTCGCCGAAGCGGGCGAAGTGCTCCTGGCCGTGCTTGGCGGAGTCGGCGAGCAGCACCACCCGGCGGGCCGCTGCCACCGCAGCGCGCTTCACCGCGGCCTCGGCGAGGTCGGGGGTGGTCAGACCGTGCTCGGCGGAGAAGCCGTTGGCCGCCACGAAGAGGACATCGGCCCGGATCTCGCCGTACGCCCGCAGCGCCCAGGCATCCACGGCGGCGCGCGTACGGTGCCGTACGCGCCCCCCGACGAGATGGAGCTGGATGCCGGGGTGGTCGGCCAGGCGGGCCGCGATCGGCAGGCTGTGGGTGACGACGGTGAGCGAGGCCTCCAGCGGGACGGCCCCCGCGAGCCGCGCGACCGTCGTACCGGCGTCGAGGATCATCGTGCCCTCGGCCGGCAGTTCGGCCAGGGCGGCCTTGGCGATGCGGTCCTTCTCGTCGGCGGCCGTGGACTCGCGTTCGGCGAGGTCCGGCTCGAAGTCGAGGCGGCCGACCGGGATCGCGCCGCCGTGCACCCGGCGCAGCAGGCCCGCCCGGTCCAGCGCCTTCAGGTCCCGGCGGATCGTCTCCGCCGTCACCTGGAACTCCTCGGCCAGCGACAGCACGTCGACCCGGCCGCCGTCCCGGGCGATCCGGAGGATCTCCTGCTGCCGCTCCGGTGCGTACATGTCCGTTCGCCTCCGACCAGTGCCCGAACTTGTGGTTTCGCCGGACACTACGCCGTGATTTCGGGAAAGTAAACAGGTTCGGGCGCGATTCGGGCATGAACGGACTCGGGGAGCGGGGCGCGAAAGGACTTGAGAGGGGACGCGCATCGTCGGGCACGAGGAAGGGCCCCGCGCCGAAGCGCGGGGCCCTTGGTCCCAGTACCGGGTTCGAACTCCGCCGGATCAGGCGACGGGCACCGGCTCCTTCACCTCGTCCCGATCGCCCACGAGTTCCGTCCCGTCCGTTCCCTCCAGGTGCTGCGCGGGCCGCCGCGGCAGCACGAACATCAGCAGGAAGATCGCGGCCATCACCCCGGCCACCCACCCCAGCGCATTCTGGAACGCGTCCACGAAGGCCGGTCCGGCGGCGCTCCCGGCACCCAGCCGGTCGTCGAGCACGCCGTAGAACACCAGCGACACCAGCCCGAGGCCCACCGCGTAACCCATCTGCTGCACCGTGTTGAGCAGCCCGGACGCCGAACCGGCGTGCTCGCGCGGCACCTCCGAGAGGATCGCGTCGGTCAGCGGAGCGACGATCAGCCCCATGCCGACGCCCATCACGGCCAGCGGAAGCGCCATCTGCCACGGCTCGATGCCGAGGCCGTACCGCTCGGACTCCCACAGGTAGACAAGGACGCCCAGCCCCATCACCAGCGCACCCGCCTGGAGCACCTTGCGCCCGAAGCGCGGCACCAGCTTCTGCACCGACAGACCCGCCGCCGTGGACACCGCGAGCGAGAACGGCACCCCGGTCAGCCCGGCCTTCATCGGGCCCCAGCCCAGGCCCAGCTGCATGTACAGCGTCCACACCAGGAAGAAGATGCCGAGAGCGACCCCGAACACGGTCTGTACGGCGATACCGGCCGCGAAGCTCTTCACCTTGAACAGGGACAGCTCGATCAGCGCGGAGCCGTCCCGTGCCGTCTTGCGCTTCTCGAAGGCCACCAGCACCCCGAGCACGACGAGCGCGCCGGCCATCGACACATACCCCCACAGCGGCCAGTCCAGCTCACGGCCGCGGGTCAGCGGGTAGAGCAGCATCAGCAGTCCGAGCGTCACCAGGCCCACGCCGACCAGGTCGAGCCGGGGGGCCTTCGCCGCCTTGGACTCGGTGATGTAGCGGCTGCCGAGGATCAGGCCGGCGATGCCGACCGGCAGGTTGATCAGGAAGATCGGGCGCCATTCCAGACCGAAGAGGTTCCACTCGGTGAGCAGGGCGCCGAGCAGTGGACCGCTGACCGCGCCGAGCCCCACGACCGCGCCGAACAGGCCGAACACCTTGCCGCGCTCGTGCGCCGGGAAGGTGGCGTGCACGATCGACAGCACCTGCGGCACCATCAGCGACGCCATCGCGCCCTGGAGGATGCGGGAGGCGACCAGCATCTCCGGGTTCGCGGCGAAGCCGCAGAGCGCGGAGGCGAGGGTGAAGCCGCCGATGCCGATGAGGAACAGCTTCTTGCGGCCGTGGATGTCGCCGAGGCGGCCGCCGGTGATCAGGCCCGCCGCGAAGGCGAGGGCGTATCCGGCGGTTATCCACTGGATCTGGCTGTCGGTGGCACCGTCGTGGTGCTGGATCGACGGGATCGCGATGTTGACGATCGTGACGTCGACGAGGTCCATGAACGCGGCGGTCATCACGATCGCCAGGGCGAACCAGCGCCGCTTGTCTCCGACGGGTGTCGTCTCTTGGGTCATGTGGAAGAAGTTAGATCCCGAGTAGGTCAGATCATGTCCTAGTTCTGCGGCATCCTCGGACGCATGACGACAGACACCCCGGCCCGGCTCCTTCAGCTCCTCTCCCTCCTCCAGACACCCCGCGAATGGCCCGGCGGCGAGCTCTCCGACCGGCTCGGGGTCTCCCGGCGCACCGTCCGGCGGGACATCGACCGGCTGCGCGAACTCGGCTATCCGGTGCAGGCGACCAAGGGCTCCGAGGGCGGCTACCGGCTCGTCGCGGGCAAGGCGATGCCGCCGCTCGTCCTCGACGACGAGGAGGCGGTCGCCATCGCGGTCGGTCTGCGCGCCGGCGCCGGGCACGCGGTGGAGGGCGTCGACGAGGCGTCCGTCCGGGCGCTCGCCAAGCTGGAGCAGGTCCTGCCCAGTCGGCTCCGGCACCGCGTCGCCACCCTCCAGGCCGCGACCACCCCGCTGACCAGCGGCGACGGCGCGTCCATCGCACCGGAGACCCTGACCGTGATGGCCTCGACGGTGGCCGGCCAGGAGCGGCTGCGGTTCGCCTACCGGGCGGGCGACGGCACGGAATCCCGCCGCCTCACCGAGCCGTACCGCCTGGTCTCCACCGGCCGCCGCTGGTACCTCGTCGCCTACGACCTCGACCGCGACGACTGGCGGACCTTCCGCGTCGACCGGGTCAGCAACCCCTTCGCGACGGGCGCCCGCTTCACGCCCCGGGAGCTGCCGACGGGCAGCGCCGCGGAGTATCTGCGCCAGTCCATGTACCGCCGCCAGGAGACCTACGAGATCGCGGTCACCTTCGCCGCCCCCGCCTCCTACATCGCGGCCCGCCTGCCCCAGTGGCTCGGCACCCCGGAGCCGGTCGACGACAACAGCTGCCGCCTGCGCGCCACGACCGGCGACGCGGTGGAGTGGATGGCGGTACGGCTGGCCATGGCCGACTGCGAGTTCACCGTGCACGAACCCGCGGAACTGGTGCGCTGCGTACGGGAACTGGGCGGGCGCCTGAGCAGGGCGGCGAAGGCCTGACGCGCACGGCTGCTGCTACGGCGGCGAAAACCTGAAGTGTACGGCTGCTACGGCCGCCCCCGCCCCGCCGGACTCACGCGCGCCGCCCCACCGGGCTCACCCGCGCCCCGCCACTTCCCCCCACGGAAAGTCCCGCAGCACCGCGAGATGCCGCAGGGCCAGGGCGCCCGGACCCTCGGTTCCCTCCGGCCGTGCCTCCCCCGCCGCCCAGGACTCCACGGCGACCCGTACGGCCGCGCCCGCCACGGCCGCCGCGAACCGCAGCTCGGTAGGAGGACCGGCAACGTTGTCCCCGCCGTCAAGACCGAGCCGCTCCCCCAACGCCTCCGCCAGCGTCCGCTCGGAGGCGTGACAGACCTCCGCCCACACCTTGCCCAGCGCGGGGCTGGCGGCGGCGAGACGGATGAGGGTGCGCACCCATTCCCAGGAGGACGCCGACACCCCCACCCCCGGTGTCAGGGTGTGGCGCACCGCGTGTTCCAGTGCCTCGGGCACGGACAGTCCGGCGGGCGCAAGCCGTACCGCCTGCGCCCAGCGCTCGGCGCCCGCCGCGTACAGCGGGGCGACGGCCTCTTCCTTGGTGGCGAAGTACCGGTAGAACGTGCGCGGGGCGATCCCGGCGGCCTGGGCGATGTCCTCGGCGCGGGTGGCCCGCAGGCCCTGCCGGACGAAGAGGGCGGCCGCGGCGCGGGCGATCTGCATACGGGTCTCCGCCTTGCGCCGTTCCCTCAGGGAGAGGGGTGCGGCGGAGTGTGGTGCTGGGGTGGGGCTGCTCACGTTCGGCAGGCTATGCCTCTGTGACACAATCTGCCATTCGGCGGGCCACCCCGGGGTTCAGGTACGGGGTGACCCGCCTTCCAGCATGCCTGCCGTCGAACGCCCCGCCTGCCGTCGAGCGCCCTGCCCGCCCCGGAAAAGAGCCGAACCCCGGCGCCCAGGGGGGGAGGGCGCCGAGGTCCGGCTTGGGAGAGTCCCGGCGCCGGGGGGGGGTGACGGCGGGACTGTGGTTCAGGAGGGCCCGCGAGGGGGGATCGCGGGGACCGAACTCCTGGACCCTGAAAGGTTGTTCCCAGGGTCCCGGGAGTTGAAGCGGCGTTACGGCGCCATGTTTGCGCGGTCTTTCGCCACCCGGCGTACGCGCCGGAGGCGTTCGCACGCCCCCGGACTCGCGTTCCGGGTCAGGCGGCGGCGTCGAACCCGGTGTCCCGGGCCAGCTTCTTCAGCTCCATCAGCGCGTGCTTCTCGATCTGCCGGATGCGCTCGCGCGTCAGACCGTGCTCCTTGCCGACCTCGGTCAGGGTGCGCTCGCGGCCGTCCTCGATGCCGTATCGCATCTTGATGATGGAGGCCGTGCGCTGGTCGAGGCGGCCGATCAGATCGTCCAGTTCCTCGCTGCGCAGCAGCGTCAGCACCGACTGCTCGGGCGACACCGCGGAGGTGTCCTCCAGCAGGTCACCGAACTGGGTCTCGCCCTGGTCGTCCACCGGCATGTTCAGCGACACCGGGTCGCGGGCCCAGTCGAGGACGTCCGTGACGCGCTCCGGGGTGGTGGCCAGCTCGGCGGCGATCTCGGTGGGCTCCGGGTCCCGGCCGTGCTCACGGTTGAACTCGCGCTGCACGCGCCGGATCCGGCCCAGCTCCTCCACCAGGTGGACGGGGAGCCGGATGGTGCGGGACTGGTCGGCTATCGAGCGGGTGATCGCCTGGCGGATCCACCAGGTGGCGTAGGTCGAGAACTTGAAGCCCTTGCGGTAGTCGAACTTCTCGACCGCGCGCACCAGGCCGGCGTTGCCCTCCTGGATCAGGTCCAGCAGCGGCAGTCCGCTGCGCGGGTAGCGGCGGGCGACGGCGACGACCAGGCGGAGGTTGGAGCGGATGAAGACGTCCTTGGCACGCTCCCCCTCGGCGACCAGCGCCTCGAGCTCCTGACGGGAGGCGTCCGCCTTGGACTCCTCGTATCCGTCGAGCACCTGCTGCGCGAACACACCCGCCTCGATGATCTGAGACAGCTCGACCTCCTTGGCGGCGTCGAGCAGCGGTGTGCGCGCGATCTCGTCGAGGTACATGCCGACCAGGTCGCGATCGGCGATCTCGCCGCCATGGGCGCGAACACTGTTTGCCGCATCGGTCGTCCCGCCGGTGGCGGACTGACGACGGGCGACGGCACGGGTTGCCATGCGTGCTCCCTTGCGATGGTGGGCTGGCGGGTGGTCCTTGGTTGCCCGGCACTCTCCCGGGTGCCCTGCTTCCGATGGAAACAACGACTGGAATCAGGACAGAATTCCCACCGCGTCCCCCTATTTTTCTGATCATGCAGTACCCTGTCCGGCCACACAGGGAGGAGTGATGTTGACGGCACGTACAGAGGTGCAGGTCAGGGCGGGAGTCGAGGGTGACCTCGGAGCCCTCACCGACATCTACAACCACTACGTACGACACACGCCGATCACCTTCGACACGGCGGTCTTCACTCCGGAAGAGCGCCGCCCCTGGCTGCTCTCCCACCCTGAAGACGGGCCGTACCGGCTGATGGTTGCCGTGGAGGGGGACCCCACAGGGAACTCACAGCGGATTCTGGGGTACGCCACATCCAGCCCTTACCGGCCGAAGCCCGCGTACGCCACGTCCGTGGAGGTCACGGTCTACCTCGCCCCGGACGCGGGCGGCCGAGGCGTCGGCACCCTGCTCTACCAGGCGCTCTTCGCGGCCCTGGCCGACGAGGACCTGCACCGCGCCTACGCGGGCATCGCCCAGCCGAACGAGGCCTCCACCCGGCTGCACGAGCGCTTCGGCTTCCAGCACGTCGGGACGTACGGCGAAGTGGGCCGCAAGTTCGGCCGGTACTGGGACGTGGCCTGGTACGAGAAGCCGCTGTAAGCGCGGCGTCCGGGCCCTGCCGTCCGGATCGCCCCGGCTCAGCCGAACTGCACCGACCGCTTCGCCAGTCCCAGCCAGAATCCGTCGATCACCGACTTCGGCACGGCCGGATCGCCCCCCGCCCCGGCCGCGCCCATGGTCACGAACAGCGGGGCGAAGTGCTCGGTGCGCGGATGGGCGTACCGCCCGGCCGGGGACTTGTGCAGGAAGTCCAGCAGCGCGTCCCAGTCCTGGTCCTCCAGCGCCCGTCGGCCCCAGTCGTCGAACTCCGCGGACCAGGCGGGGATGCCGCTCTGGCGGAGCGCGGCGAGATTGTGGGTGAAGAAGCCGGAGCCGACGATGAGGACGCCCTCGTCGCGCAGCGGCGCCAGCTTCCGGCCGGTCCCCATGAGCCGGGCCGGGTCGAGGGTCGGCATGGAGATCTGGAGGACGGGGATATCGGCGGCCGGGTACATCTCCACCAGCGGGACGTAGGCGCCGTGGTCGAGGCCGCGGTCCGGGATGTCCTGCACGGGCATGCCCGGGGCGCGCAGCAGTTTGCGTACGGACTCGGCGAGGGCGGGGGCGCCGGGGGCGTCGTAGGTCACCCGGTAGTAGTGGTCGGGGAAGCCCCAGAAGTCGTACACGAGGGGGACGGGTTGCACCGCGCCGAGGGCGAGCGGGGCCTCCTCCCAGTGGGCGGAGACCATGAGGATCGCCTTGGGGCGGGGCAGCCGCGCGGACCAGGCCGCGAGTTCGCCGGGCCAGACGGGGTCGTCCGCGAGGGGCGGGGCGCCGTGGCTGAGGTAGAGCGCGGGCATGCGCTCCTGGGTGGCGGCGGACATGGCGGCGGCTCCTCCGGACGATTACTTGAAGTCTAAACCTCACGCCCAGAGTAGGGGGATTTGTTTTAAGTTTCAAGGAGGCGGCTCGTAGAGTGAAGCCATGAACACGGCATCCGCACCCGAATCCGCGTCCGCGTCCGCGCCCGAATTCACGTCCGCTTCCGCATCCGCTGAAGCGCCCCGCTGGCTCACCGACGAGGAGCAGTGCGTCTGGCGCGCCTACCTCCAGGCCACCACGCTGCTGGAGGACCACCTGGACCGCCAGCTCCAGCGCGACGCGGGCATGCCGCACATCTACTACGGACTGCTGGTCAAGCTCGCCGACTCCCCTGGGCGGCGGTTGCGGATGACCGAGCTGGCGATGTACGCGAAGATCACCCGCTCCCGGCTCTCCCACGCCGTCGCGCGGCTGGAGAAGAACGGCTGGGTGCGCCGCGAGGACTGTCCCTCGGACAAGCGCGGCCAGTTCGCGGTGCTGACCGACGAGGGGCTCGCGGTGCTGCGGCGGACCGCGCCGGGCCATGTGGCCGCCGTGCGGGGCGCGCTCTTCGACCGGCTCACCCCGGAACAGCGAAAGTCCCTCGGCGAGATCATGCGGATCGTCGCCGAGGGACTGGAGCCCGATGAAGCGGGTGCGGACCTGCCCTGGCTCCGCTGAGCCGCTCACTCAGCGAAACCAGGGCAGATCCTGGGTCGTACGTCTGGGGCGTCCCCTTCCCCGTCCGTACGGGTCGGTCGTCCCGAAGGGGTCAGTCGTCCCGAAGGGGTCCGTCGTCAGTCCGTCGTCAGTGGGCGACGACCGGCACCGGCAGTTCCTCCTCGGCGCCGTCCTCGGACGAGGCCACCGGGCCGGTGCCCGGCTTGCCGGCGTTGACGAAGGTGAAGGCGATCAGCGCGGCGGCGACCAGGATGCCGACGGCCGCCCAGATCGCGGTGGTGTAGCCCTCGACCATGGCCTCCAGCTGGACCAGCTGCTGCTGGGCCGGGGTGCCGGCGCCGCCGATGTGGTCGGCGACGTAGGTGGTGGTGGCCGAGGCGGCGATCGTGTTCAGCAGCGCCGTACCGATCGCGCCGCCCACCTGCTGGGAGGTGTTGACCATCGCGGAGGCGACACCGGAGTCCTGCGGCTTGACGCCCATGGTGGCCAGGGACATGGCCGGCATGAACGCCGTACCCATGCCGAGGCCGAGCAGCAGCATCGCGGGCAGCAGCAGGGCGGTGTAGGAGGAGTCGACCTCCAGCTGGGTCAGCATCAGCATGCCGACCGCGGCGACCAGGAAGCCGGGGCCCATCAGCAGCCGCGGCGCGACCCGGGTCATCAGCCGGGTGCCGATCTGGGTCGAGCCCGTGATCATGCCCACGATCATCGGCAGGAAGGCGAAGCCGGTCTTGACCGGCGAGTAGCCCTGCACGATCTGCAGGTAGTAGGTCAGGAACAGGAACAGACCGAACATGCCGATGATGGCGAGGCCCAGCGAGAGGTAGATCCCGCCGCGGTTGCGGTCGGTGATCACGCGCAGCGGCAGCAGCGGGGCCTTGACCTTGGCCTCGGTGACGACGAACGCGGCCAGCAGGACCACGGAGGCGACGAACATGCCGACCGTCACCGACTCGCCCCAGCCCTCGGACTCGGCGCGGGTGAAGCCGTAGACCAGCGCGACCAGGCCCAGGGTGGACAGCAGGACGCCGGGGATGTCGAGCGGGTTGCGGTTGCGGGCGCCCTCGGGCTCACGGATGACGAACCAGGCACCGGCGGCGGCGACCACGGCGAACGGGATGTTCACGAAGAACGTCCAGCGCCAGTCCAGGTACTCGGTGAGGAAGCCGCCGAGGATCAGGCCGACGGCACCGCCGGCACCGGCGATGGCGCCGTAGATGCCGAACGCCTTGGCGCGCTCCTTGCCGTCCGTGAACATCACGGCGAGCAGCGAGAGCGCGGCGGGCGCGAGGAGGGCGCCGAAGACACCCTGGAGGGCGCGGGCGCCGAACATCATCGCCTCGTTGGTGGCGGCGCCACCGAGCGCGGAGGCCACGGCGAAGCCGGCGAGACCGACGACGAAGGCGCGCTTGCGGCCCCACAGGTCGGCGATCCGGCCACCGAAGAGCAGCAGACCACCGAAGGCGAGGGCGTAGGCCGTGACGACCCACTGCCGGTTGCCGTCGGATATGCCGAGGTCCTGCTGGGCGGAGGGAAGCGCGATGTTCACGATGGTGGCGTCGAGGACGACCATCAGCTGGGCGAGCGCGATGAAGACGAGCGCTTTCCAGCGGTTGGCATCAGGAACGGATGGAGCCTTTACGGCCGCTTGAGACATGGGGGTACCCACTTCGGGACTTCGTGACGGAAAGAGTGTGAATAAAGAGGTGTGAATAAGGCGATGCAGACAGGGACTGGTGTCGCGGGCTGGACTAATCGGCTTGGCGCAGGTCCTCCAGGGTCACGGCCGTGCCGGGCAGGACGGAACGGGCCGGGGCCCGCAGTCCGTCCAGGAAGAGCTGAAGGTGGCGGTGGACGAAGCGGTCGACGTCCATGCAGCCCGTGCCCGCCGGGGGCCGGCTCAGCTGGGCCACGGCGACCATCAGGTCCCCGACACCGACGTCCGTACGGAGCTGCCCGGCCGCCCGGGCGCGCTCCATCACCGCCTCGATGACCTGCTCACTGCGCTCGCGCGCGGCTTCCAGGTCCGGGTGGTTCTGGTCGAAGGTGCTGGAGATCATCGGGCACAGCGCGCTGATCCGCTCGTCGGCGGACGTGTGCACGAAGCGCTCCAGGGCCTCGAAGGCGTCGCCGCTCTCGGCGAGCGCGGTCTCGGCCGCGGCCACCGTGCGGTCCATGACGGAACAGACGACCTCGCGGACGAGCGCGTCGCGGTCCGGGAAGTTGCGGTACACCGTGGCGTTGCCGACGCCGGCCCGGCGGGCGATCTCGTCGAGCGGCACGTCCGGACCGTGCTCGACGAACATCTCCCGGGCGGCGGTGACGATCCGCTCCCGGTTGCGCAGGGCGTCGGCGCGCGGCCGGGTCACCTTGTGCGGCGCGGGGGCTGCGGTCTGCACGGCGTACTCCAGAGTGGCTTGTGTTGCTGCTGTGATGCGATCCGGGGAACCTCTCCCCGTTTCGCGGCGGACACAGGTCTAAACGGGGAAACGATCCCCGGTTATTTCCCGCCCTAGGAGAGATTTCCTGTGACCTGAGTCACATCCTGTCGGGGCTCGTTCGGGCTGTCCGAGTGCCACGTTCGGGCTCATCCAGCGCGCGCCCGCGCTCCCCTCGGCCGAGGGTGATCGCAAGGGCGCAGCCGGTCCGGCGGCTGCCGTGGACGAAGGGCCCCTGCATGCAGCCGTCCAACCGTCGGATACGCCCCCGCCGGGCGGCAGCCCTCGCCTCCGTGACCGCGCTGACCTTCGCGATCAGCACCTCGGCCGGCTCCGGACACCTCTCGGCGGGCGGTACGACGGCCAAGGCCGGCCCGATAGCCCTGTCCCGCACCTCCGCGCTCGGCCCCTGCATGATCAGCGGCAGCCCTTCGGTCCAGATGTCCGAGGGCGTCCCCACCCCGGGCGGCTACTCCCGCTCCACCGGCACGGTCCGCGCCCTGACCCTGATGGTCGACTTCTCCGACGCCCGCGGCCAGGGCCGCGCCCGGGACCGCTTCCGCGAGTTCTTCCCGCAGACCCGGGACTGGTTCCGCACCAGTTCCTACGGCCGCCTCGACTACCGGGCCGAGACCCCGATACCCGGCTGGCTGCGCATGCCGAAGCCCTTCGCGGAGTACGGCATAGAACGCGGCGCCCCCTTCGACCCCGGCTACCGGGAGCTGGTCCAGGACATCGTGGCCGCGGCCGACCCGAAGGTGGACTTCCGGCGCTACGACTTCCTGAACGTCCTGGTCACCCCGAACGCGGGCCCCTCCGCCCTGGACACGGTCCTGTCGGTCACCTTCGCCGGCAACACCGAGGCGCCGGTCGCCGACGGCGTCCCCGTCGCGAACGCCTCCTTCGTCTACTCCCGCCAGGACGACGGCTCCGGCACCTACGACCGCACCGGCTATCGCGTCCTCCCCCACGAGAACGGCCATGTCTTCGGCCTGCCCGACCTCTACACCCAGGAGGGCGGGGGCGCGGTCGGCCACTGGGACATCATGAGCGAGGACTGGGGCGCCAACAACGACCTGCTCGGCTGGCACAAATGGAAGCTGGGCTGGCTGGACGCGGACCAGGTCCGCTGCGCGACGGCGCCCGGGACATCGGAGTACCGGCTGACCCCGCTGTCCCGCGCCGGCGGCCCGAAGCTGGTCTTCGTCCCGCTGGACGGCCGTACCGGATACGCCGTCGAACTGCGCACCCGCGGCGGCAACGACGAGGCGGTCTGCCGGCCGGGAGTACTGATCTACAAGGTCGACGCGGACGTGGACACCGGCCAGGGTCCGGTACGGGTCTTCGACAGCGCCCGCGACAGCGGCGGCTGCACCCGCAGCCCGAACGTCCACGCGGAACTCTCGGACGCCCCCTTCCGCCCCGGCGAAAACTTCAAGGACCCACAACGGGGGATCCGCATCACGGTGACAGCGCAACTGTCGGGGGACCATGTGGTGCGGGTTACCCGGAAGTGAGGGGGTGAGAGGGGGTCGGGGGAGGAGGGCGTCGGGGGAGGAGGCGTGAGGCTCGCGCGCGGGGGCAGGTCGGGTGTGGGGGACGGGTCGTGGCACGGGCTCGGTCGGGCGGCGCGGGATCCTGGGACGTTGCGGGATTGCGGGCTCGGCGGGCGGCGCGGGATCAGCGGCGTCGCGGGATCCGGCGAGCGCTGCGGGCTCGGGCGGGAGCGGGCGGCGGGATCCGGGGCGCGGTGCTGGGCCCGGCGGGCGGTACGGGCTCCGGCTGGCGGCTCGGAGTCGGCGGGCACTGCAGGCGTCGGCGGCGGCGCGGGCACAGCGGGCTCGGGCGAGGGGCGAGGGGCGCGGGGCGCGGGCTCGCGGGCGTGGCGGTTCCGGCGTGGGATTACCGTAGGCGTGGTGAGATCGCCGTATCGGAGGGCTGATGCCCGTGCAGACCACGACCGTCGTCGATGAGGCCGCTGTGCCGGCCGAGGTGGTCGCGCCGTTGATCCGGGGGGTCTCGGTGCTGCGGGAGCTGACGGAGGCCGGCGGCACGATGAGCCCGAGCGGGCTGGAGCGGGCCACGGGCCTCGCCCGTTCCACGGTCGACCGCATCACCTCCACCCTCGCCCGCATGGGGTACGTCCGTCTCGACGGCCGGGACGTGATCCTGGCCCCCCGTCTGATGGACCTCGGCAACGCCTACCTGGCGTCCCTGCGCCTGCCCGCACTCCTCGCGGCCCACGCCGACGCGCTGGCCGACGAACTGGACGAGTCGGTCTCCCTCGCCGTGCCCGACGCCGACGGCATCCGCTTCATCCACCAGGCCACCCGCCGCCGCGCGATGTCCCTGAGCTTCCGCATCGGCGACCTCCTCCCCGCCGAACGCACCGCCCCGGGACCGCTGTTCGGCACGCAGTGGACGGAGCAGGACTGGCACGGCTGGCGCGCGCGCAGGGCGCGGGACCCGGAGAACAGGGCCTTCCCGGCCGTACCGCCGAGGGAACGGCCTTGCGGGGACGAGGAGTTCACCGACCGGGTGGCGCGGGCCCGGGAGGACGGCTGGGCGCTGGACGATCAGTTGATCGAACCGGGACTGGTGGCGCTGTCGGTTCCGGTACGGGCTCCCGGCACGCACCGCATCGCCTGCGTGGCCAGCGTGGTGAGCCACACGAGCCGCCACCCGGCGACGGACCTGCGCGAGGCGCTGCTGCCGAGGCTGCGGCGGGCGGTGGCGACGATGGAACGGGAACTGAGAAGGGCCCCCGCCGCGGCACCGGCCCCGCCGCCCTCCGCCCTGGCGGCCTGGACGGGCGGGTCGAAGCGGGAACTGGGCCGGGACTTCGTGGAGTCGCTGGCCCGGGGCCTGACGGTCCTGACGGCGTTCGGCGAGGGCCGGGCGCGCCTGACGCTGACGGAGGTGGCCCAGGCGACGGGCCTGGCCAGGGCGACGGCACGCAGAGCACTGATCACGTACGAGCACCTGGGCCTGGTGACCCGCCCGGACGAGCGCACGTACGCCCTGACCCCCAGGGTCCTGTCGCTGGGCTTCCCCCCGCTCTCCCGAACGACGCTCCCCCGCCTGGCGACCCCTCACCTGACGGACCTGACGACCCGGCTCCAGGAGTCGGCAACCCTCGCGACCCTGTCCCCCGACGGCAAGGAGATCGTCCACACGGCGGAAGCCACGGCCCACCGCGTCATGAGCGTGACGATCCCCCCGGGCACCCGGGCCCCGGCCGCGGAAACGGCACTGGGCCAGGTACTCCTCTCCCCCGACCGGGACCACGCCCTGCTGGACGAGGAACGGGAGGCGGGCCTGCGCACCCTCGCCGTCCCGATCCATGACGCCCGCACGGGCACCCGGGTGGCCGCGGTCGGCGTGGCCATGCACGCGGCACGCCACACCCCCGAGGAGTGCGTCCGCACGATGCTCCCGCCCCTCCGCTCAACGGCCCAGGCCATCGAAGCGGACCTCCACGCCGCCTCCCGCTTCACCCGCGTCCCGATCACCTGACCCCACCCCGACGCAATCCGGTACCCTGACGCCTGTGCCCTTCCGGGGGCACCCCGTCCGCCTTCGTAGCTCAGGGGATAGAGCACCGCTCTCCTAAAGCGGGTGTCGCAGGTTCGAATCCTGCCGGGGGCACAGAGAAACATCTGCCCAGAGGCCCTTCCGTCCGGCGGACGGAAGGGCCTTCGTACTCGCAGCACACATATGGCACACATGCAGCTGCGGGCAGGTGGGGGGACCTACTCGACGGGCCCGCGAAGGACGAGTCGGCTCGGCACCGTTATGAGAAGCAGGTCGACCGCATGGAGGGCCTGATGCAGCCTTCGTGAACCGCGCTACTGGGGCTACTACGTGCAGCCGATCCTGACCAGCGGCGATCTTGAGGAGCGTGGCGAACTAGGGCACGTCCGTCGTGCTGCACGCAAGGCGGCGGTCGTTTCGGCTGACACCCGAAGGCCCACGCCGTCGACGCAAGATTCTTCGGGTACGCCCACTGCGAGGCCTCACAAGGGAGGTCAGCGAACTGCTGCGGGTGATGCTGCTTGCTGAGTCAGCGAATCTTCGAGCGCGCCGACCTGCCCCTCGCCCTCGCTGAGGCAACAGACTCAGTGAAGATGACTGCGGGGTCGGTCGTATGCCCCGAGTGCGATGGCAAGGTCAGGGATGAGGGCTTGCGCTGGCATCTGGCACACCCCTGCATGACCAGGTGACAGGCTTGCGTCCACGCCTGACGCCCTCTCGACGGTCGGTGATGTTGCACTTACCGTGTGTTGAGTTGGATACCGGGAGTGTGCTGGCCTCTGGGGGCGGGATGCAGCGCAGGGACGGGTTTCGGCGGATCATCAGCGAGTTCGGTGCAGCGTGCAAGCAGGCACTGCTACACGGGCAAAAGGAAGCCGCGATCCGTCGTGCCGTGGAGACGCTTCTTGTTGACGGAGCGAACGTGTTGGGGTTACGGGCCGTTCTCCATGCCGAAGTAGCAATCGCCGCGCACCGAATCCGCCCCGACCTGGCTGTGCGGATCGGGAAGTTATCCCGCAACATCGTCGGCTACGTCGAGTTGAAGAGCCCCGACAAAAGCGTGATCCATCCTGGCGGGCTCAACCAACGCGATCGACGGCAGTGGGAGGGTATGGCGAAGCTCCCCAACTTGATCTACACCAACGGCCAGACCTGGATCATGTATCGCTCAGGTCGGCAACACGGCGACACCATCCACTTCGAGGGCGATCTGCGTACGGCCGGCTCCCGCCTGCGACTACCGGCAGCCAGCGAAGCCGCCTTCGAATCAATGCTGACGGCGTTCTTCACTTGGCAGCCGCATCCACTGACATCCATGCGCGAAGTTGTCGCTCACGTAGCCCCGCTGTGCACCCTCCTGCGCGATGCCGTCCACGACCGGCTCGACGCCGAAGCCAGCCTCCCCCGCCACCGGCGTCCCTTCACAGACCTGGCCTCCACTCTCGAAATAGATCTCTTTCCCACCACCGATGATCGAGACAAACGCGCGGCCTTCGCCGACCGCTACGCCCAATCCGTCACCTTCGCACTCCTGCTCGCCAGTTCGGACGCCGCCGATGGCCATGACAGCTCCCTGGCCAGGATGAGCCTGCATGAGGTCGGCCGCCGCCTG
Source organism: Streptomyces sp. NPDC002779 (assembly GCF_042888685.1). Taxonomy (NCBI): domain Bacteria; kingdom Bacillati; phylum Actinomycetota; class Actinomycetes; order Kitasatosporales; family Streptomycetaceae; genus Streptomyces; species Streptomyces sp. NPDC002779. Next base: position 295,442 of record NZ_JBIAQC010000006.1, on the reverse strand, counting down.
GGAGCGGAGCATTCCGTCATGGGGCGCGCTTTGCAGATCCTCACCGACCAGGTCGAGGGAGAATTTCGCGACAGCCTCGACATGCTCGTTCGCGTTATCGACGCCATCGACTGGCGGAACGCGCTGGCCAGCGAACCCGGCTTCCACATCCACCTTTACGAACACTTCCTGCAGGAGTACGACCCCGACCTCCGCAAGGACTCCGGCACCTACTACACCCCAGCGCCGCTGATGGAGGAGATGATCCGTCTTGTCGACGAAGTCTTGATCACTACGCTGGGTTGTCCGGACGGTTTCGCCGACCCCGGCGTGTCCATCATCGACCCGGCCATGGGCACCGGCACCTTCCTCACCGGCATCATCGACCTCGTCGCCCGCAAGCAGTCCGAGGGTGGCAATGATGGCTTCCGCGCCGAATCCGTCCAAGAGCTCGCAGGCCGGCTGGTCGGCTTCGAAAAGCAGATGGGCGCTTTCGCCGTTGCACAGATGCGTGTGGGGCAAATGCTGCGTTCTCTAAACGCCCGGGTCCGACTGCGCGACATGCGCCTACATCTAGCCGACACCCTTGCCGACCCCTGGCGGCCGAGCGAACTCTTCAACCGCTACGGCGCCCTGTGGGGTCCCTTGCGCGACGACGCTGAAGCCGCCAGCTTCATCCAGCGTGAAGGCCGCATCACTGTCGTCATCGGCAATCCTCCCCACCGGGAACAGGCGGAAGGCCAGGGTGGATGGATCGAAAATGGCTCACCGGACCGAGGCGCCCCACCGCTGGACGCCTTCCGGCTGCATGGTGCGGCCGGGGTGTACGAGAACAAGCTGAAAAGCCTGTGCACCTACTTCTGGCGCTGGGCCACCCATAAGGTGTTCGACCAATATGACGACTACCGTCACGGCGTTGTCTGCTTCGTCAGTACCGGCGGGTTCATCCGCGGCGCCGGCTTTCAGGGCATGCGTTCATACCTGCGCCGCACTTGCACCGAGGGCTGGGTCATCGACCTCACCCCCGAAACGAAGAGACCTCCACTCAACAGCCGCTTTTTTCCCGGCGTCCAGCAGGAATTGGCCATCGCCATTTTTGTTCGAAAACAGGGCGAGCAGCAAGACCAGCTAGCTCCCGTCCACTACACAGCTGTCCATGGCACTCGCGAGGACAAGGAAGAGCAATTGCACAACCTGCACATCAACGGTCCCACCTGGCGCACCTCCCGGCCTGCCAACCAAGCCCCCTTTACACCCGCCTCCCACAGTGGCTGGGATGCCTTTCCCGCGCTCACCGACCTCATGCCCTGGCGGAAACCAGGAATAAAGCCCAATCGGAACTGGGTCTTTAGCCCATCCAAGTCCACCTTGCGCCGACGATGGGAACGCCTCGTCCATGAACGTGACGCCGAGGCGCAGAAGGCGCTGTTCAAAGAGACTCGCGACCGCACCCTGGACAAGGCGGCCCTACAGATACCCGGTCACCCCCATCCACCGACCCTCCTCCGCGACGAGCACGGCCCTTGTCCTGCTCCGATACGCATCGCTCGCAGGGCCCTAGACCGCCAATGGCTCATACCCGACGGGCGAGTCATCGACTTTGCCCGCCCGGAGCTGTGGCAAGCCGCCATCGACGGCCAGGTCTTCGTTGTGGAACAGCACTCGCAACGGCTGCAGAAGGGCCCGGCGCTGCTCTTCACCGCTCTCATCCCCGATATGCACTACTTCAATGGCAACGGCGGTCGTGTGCTGCCGCTCCTGCACGCGGACGGCACCCCCAACATGGCCCCAGGGCTGTTGCACCATCTCGCCAACTCATACGGCCTACAAAGGGTTCTTCCAGAAGACGTGCTGGCCTACATCGCCGCCGTCACCGCCCATTCCACCTTCACGGAGCGGTATGCAGATGACCTCAACTCACTCGGCGTACGCGTCCCTTTGACCGCCGCTGGTGGCCTCTGGCGTGAGGCCGTCAGCCTGGGACACCACATACTGTGGGCCTCCACCTTCGGTACACGGAGCATCAACCCAGGTGACGGCCGCCCCGCAGGCACTTCAAGTTGGTGGCGACGCCTGCATCCCGAGATAACGTACGCCCGAGAAGTTGCGCCTGATGCACTCCCCTCCACGATCACCTACGACTCCGAAAACGAACACCTGATCATCGAAGGGGGCGTCTTCACTGGCGTCACGCCGCGCATGCGTAACTACACCACCGGCGGACGCAACGTACTCGACAGCTGGTTCGCTTACCGCAGCAGCCGCACGGCTGGCAAGGTGACCAGCGAACTCGACCGCGAGCGCCCCGAGCACTGGGAGCACGAATGGAGTCGAGAACTCGTGGAGATACTCGCCGTACTCAGTCATCTAACTGCCTTGGAGTCGCAGCAGGCAGAGTTGCTCGACCGTATCGTGGCCGCACCCCTGATCGATGTGGCTGAGCTGAATCGACGCCGCGTCCTCCCGGCACCTAAGCGCGCCGAGAGCGCACGCCCTGGCCCGGACCACGCGTTTCTGCCCGGCCTGGAAACAGTCGATGGCCAACCGCCTGGGCCGGTCGAGCCCCTGTCCCCCCCGAGTGACTCCCTAGGTGCCGCGGCTCCCGGGCGACGCTCACCTGTGCGGCCCAGCCCTCGTAACCGACGGCATCGTGGTCGGACCTGACACGTAAGGAAGCCCCGGACCGATCATCGTCCGGGGCCGTTTATGTGAGAGACGGGTGCTGCTCTGCCCGGCAGCGGGTCTGTACGCGCTGGGGCACCTGCAGGTTCAGGTCAGCGAGCACGGCCCTGATCATGATGGGTGGGCCGCAGGGCAGCGGCCCGGCGTCGGCCGCGTGAGCGAGATCAGCGTGCCGGGTGAAGGGCGGACAGTACGCTGAAGCCAGTGGGGTCGGGCCCGCGGCAGACGTGTTCGGGAGGTGCTTCATGGCGGCCGAGATGATGGCTCCGGCGTGGATGCATGAGCAGATCACGGCGGAGGAGTACGAGTCCTGGTCCGATGAGCAGTGCGCCGGCATCGAGATCGTGGACGGGATGGCCGTAGTGCGTCCGAGTGCGTCCAAGCGGCACAGCCGACTGGCCCGGATTCTGGCGAACGCCCTGGATGCCGCCTCGGGCCCGGAGTGGAACGCTGACACGGACTTCGACGTCCGGCTGCAGGACGTCCCGCTCACCAATCGCCGCCCGGACGTCGTCGTGTACCGCGCCGACACGATCGACGTCAGCCCCACCCGGCCTGAGCACATCCTCATGGTCGTCGAGGTGGTGTCGCCGGGCTCGGAGACCACCGACCGGATCGTGAAGGTCGACCAGTACGCCAAGGCGGGCATCGGCTTCTACTGGAGGGTCGAGCAGGCCGCGACCGGCGTTCCTCTCGTGTACACCTGCATTCTCGACCCCGCGACGAAGGCTTACCGGGACGGAGACGTGTTCACCGGCGTCGTCAAGGCAGCGGCCCCCTTCCCCGTGGAGATCGACCTCGGCCAGGTCTGACCATCTGGCTGTCTGACCACCCGCTGGTCTCGGCTTCGTCCGGTCGCTCTCAGGGATCCGGTGCCGCCCTGTGCGTGCCCGTGTGGATGAGGATTTGGTCGGCCTGGGTGATGTTGCCGGTGCGGACGGCTTCGGTCATTGCTGCGCGTGCGGCGTCCGGGGTTGCGTGCGGGGGGATCACCAGCAGGGAGAAGAGGTCCTGTTCGGCGGGGGTGATGAGGACCGTGTCGTCGCCGACCGGGAAGGAGTCGATGTGGACGACCCGGTCATCGATGACCAGCCTCGTCGGCAGCGCCTCCCACGCACTGGCGTCCAGGCCGACCCGGGTGACCGGTCCGACGTGCTCGGTCAGGGCGGCGATCAGGCTGGGGAGCTCCGCGGTGATGTCCCGGGACCACGGCCACCACGCTCCGTCGAGAACAGCCTGGCGGTCCTGTGTCGTCTCCAGCCGTACGACTGCCGTCCCGGGGCGCACGGCCTGGTGGACGGCGTCCGGCGGGAGCCTGGTCACGCGCGGGGAGCCGGAGTCGGACATCGCACTCGCCTGCCTGACAGGAGGAAAACGCAGTGACTGCCTGGCTTTCACCGTACTCCGCAGCCCGGGCCGATGCCCTGGCCTGCCGGTCAGGCGCGAGGAACACGGGGCGGGCGGGAGTAGAGTGAAAGATCCTTCCCGTTGCTCAGTGCGCCATGTCGAGGTCTCCATGCAGTCCACGGAAACACCCCCGGACGGGTACGCCGAGGTAGGTATCGTCGCGGCCTCCCCCGAGGTCGCCCGTCGTGTCGCGGAGGTTCTCCGTCAGTGCTTCGCCGCCACCGAGCAGCGCAGCTATCCCGCGGACGGCAAGGGAGGGACCCGGCTTCAGCTCACCGTGGACACCACCCGCCCCGCGGAACCGGCACGGTCCTGGCTGGAGACCAGCCGCTCCGGGGAGGACGACCGCGAAGCGGAGTGAGCCGGCGCGGATGAGGTGTGGGGCACCGGTCGCCACCGCCATGAGCGGGTCCGCGGGCTCCTCCCTCGTGTCCCGGACCTCGCTCCTCCGTCGGACGCGAGGTCGCCGCGTTGACATGCGGTGCCGCCGGACGTTGACTGACCGGGCGGTGCGGGGGCAGTCGGGACAGGCGGCCTCGGTGCCGCGGCAGGGTCGACAGGGTCTTCGTGTGCTGGAACAGGCCGTCGCGGAGACCGACGGCGCCTTCGGGCGGAACGGAAGCGGTCCTTGATGATGTACGACCAGACACGCGCCCAGCAGCCCGCGGGCCAGGGCCAGAGCCAGAGCCAGGGCTCCGCCCAACGGCGTCCCCAGGGCCCGGAGCCGCTGCTGCCGTCGGCCGAGAGGGACGAGGTCCTCACGCGCCTTCGGCACGCCATGAACACCTTCGCCGACAGTCCGCGCGAGGCGCTGGAAGAGGCAGAGAACGCCTACGACGAGGCCACCGCCCACCTGGTGAACGCCCTCGCGGAACGGCGACGCCTGCTGCGCGCCGGGTGGCAGGACCAGGAGCCCGGCGCGCAGGACGATCTACGGCAGGCGCTGCGGCAGTACCGGGAGATCACCCAGCGGATGCTCCAGCTCTAGCGGAGCGGGAGGGCTCAGCCCGGGTAGGGGGCCGCCTCTCGTGCCGTGCGCAGGGCACCTGCCCACCAGGACAGCTGGTCCAGGAGGGTCTTGGCGTAGCCGGGGGTCTCGGGGTCCAGGGGGCGGCCGTCCTGCCAGGTGGTGAAGTACATGGGGAAGGCCAGGCCGTCCCTGATGGTCACCGCGTGGAGTTCCGTCAGGACGTTCTCCAGGTGGAGGACCGCGTGGCGGCCGCCCGCCGCTCCGCCGTAGCTGACGAAGGCGACCGGCTTGGCCGTCCACTGGGTGAAGTGCCAGTCGATGGCCGTCTTCAGCGAGGCCGGGTAACTGTGGTTGTACTCGGGGGTGATCACGATGAACGCGTCCGCGCTCTCCAGGGCCGCCGTCAGCGGCGCCATCCCGGCCGGACGGGGATAGTCGTCGCCCGCGAACTTCGGCGGGGCCGCCGGCAGGGCCAACGGGAGGTCGATGTCGGCCAGATCGACGACCTCGACCTCGAACCCCCCGTGCGCCGCGGCTTGTTCGGCGACCCATGAACCTACGACCGGGCCGAAGCGTCCGTCCCGGACGCTGCCGACGATGACCACCAGCTTGTGCTTGTTCGTCTTCTGCATACCCACCACGATCAGGGCGCGCGCCGGAGGCAGCCAGACCGTGTTCAGGCTGGCCCCCGCAGGGCCACGCTGAGCCCTCCGCGAGCGGACGGCGGCGACCTATGCTCCCGGTATGGGCACGCCACTGGGGGACTTCATCCGAGCCAAGCGCGACAGCATCCAGCCCGCGTCGCTGGGGCTGCCCGAGCGCGGGCGCCGCCGGTCACCGGGGCTGCGGCGGCTCGATCTCGCCGGCCGGGCCGGTATCAGCGTCGAGTATCTGACCCGTATCGAACAGGGCCGCGACCGCAATCCCTCCATCGCGGTCGTCAACGCGCTCGCCGACGCCCTCAGCCTCGACCCCGCCGAACGCAACCACCTGCGCTACCTCGCCAAGATCACCGGCGGTGAGTGCACCGCGCACAGCCGGCCCGCGCCCCCGCGCCGGGAGGTCCGTGCGACCGTCCTGGAGACCCTGCGCCTGTTGGAGCCGGGCATCGCGGTGGTGACCAACAGGCTGGGCGACCTCCTCGCCCGTACCAGCGGATACGAGGCGGTGACCAGGGGGACCGGGCTGCTCGACTCCGACGCCCCGAACCTCACCCGGTACCTCTTCACCGACCCGCGCGCCCGGGCGTTCTTCGCCGACTGGGACGACATCGCCGACGAGCAGGTCTTCGATCTGTGGCTCGCGCCCTCCATCGAGAACTCCGAGTGGTTCACATCGGAACTCGCCCCCGTCGCGGGGCCCGACTTCACCCGTCGGCTGAACCGGCACACCGTTCCGCACCGGGGCGAGCTGCGCCTGAACCACCCCGCCGGACCCGAACTCCGGCTGCGCCGCGAGATTCTTGAACTCACTGCGGACGACCAGCAGTTGGTCGTCCTCCTGCCCGCCGACGAGGCCACGGCCGGGGCCGTCGAGGAACTCCGGCGCCCGCCGGGCGGCGGCCGGCTGCGGGCCATCTCCTGACGGACGGCAGGGCCCGCGGCGCCGGCCGCGGGCCCCTCCCGAAGGATCAGAAGGTCAACTCGTCGTGGGATCGGACGGTCAACTCGTCGTGCAGGTCGCGCCGTTCAGGGTGAAGGCCGTCGGGGACGGGTTCGTCGTGCCCCGCGTGCCGGTGAAACCGATCGTGACGGAACCCGACGCCGGGATCGTCGTGGTGTACGACGCCGGGGCCACCCGGACCGCGGCCGCCGTCTGGGTCGGAACTCCGCCCCACATGTTGGTCACCGTCTGGCCCGCCGGGAAGGAGAAGCCGAGGGTCCAGCCGTTGACCGGGGCGGTGCCGGTGTTGCGGACGGTCAGGTTCGCCTGGAAGCCGCCCGGCCATTCGTTCACCACGCGGTAGGCGACCGCGCAAGTGCCGGTGGGCGGGCTGGTCGTCGTCAGCGTCGTCGTCGCCGAGCGGGACGAGCGGTTGCCCGCCGCGTCCTTCGCGTACACCGCCAGCGTGTACGTCGTGTTCGGGGACAGGCCGGTGAGGGCCGCCGAGGTCGTCGTCGACGCCGCCAGGGCGGTCTCCGTCGTCCCCGTCACCCGGACGACCTCGTACGCCGTGACGCCAACGTTGTCAGTCGACGCGGGCCAGTTCAGCGTCGCCGACGTCGAGGTCACCGCGGACGCCGTGGGGGTGCCGGGGGCGGTCGGGGCCTGGGTGTCGGTGCCCCCGCCGCTGAAGATCGTTGCCTCCTCGGACGTCTGGGCGATGCCGTTCGCGCCGTGGAAGATGCGCTGCCCCCACGAGCTCAGCCGGTTGGGGTCGAAGCCGATCGCCAGGTCCAGGATCGGATCGGTGTTGCCGCTCCAGGACCAGGCCAGATAGCCGAGGTCCAGCCGCTGCGCCGCGGCCATCATGGTGTCCTCGTCCGGATCGCCCCACTGGTCCGCCGGGCCGCCGAACTCACCGATCAAGATGGGCAGTTTCGCCGCCACGAAGGCGTTCAGATAGTCCGTGATCTCCGCCGCCGTGTCGTACACGCTGTACATGTGGATGGAGAAGATGAGGTTGCCGGTGGGGTCCGCCGCGTACACCGCCTGGGCGTTGGTCCGCATCACGTTCTGCCAGTCCTGGCCCCAGTTCGGCGCGTCCACCATGATCGTGTGCTGCAGACCGGCCGCCCGCAGCTTCTTCACCGAGGCGATGGTCGGGTCCGTCCAGCCCGCCGGATTCGTGTTGCCCCAGGGTTCGTTGCCGATGTTGACGATGACGTAGTCCTCCTGGCCGGCCAGGACGTCCTTCAGGCCGATCCAGTAGTCCGCCGCCGAGTCGAGCGTGGCGGCCGCCGCCTCCTCGCCGTAGCCGGTCGTGTCATGCACCTCCAGTACGCAGATCAAGCGGTTCGCCTTGCAGCTCGCGATGACCGCGGCCACGTCCTCGGGCGTGTTACGGGTCCAGCGGTGGCCGTTGGACAGGACCACCCGGACGCTGTTGGCGCCCAGCGCCTTGATGTCGGCCAGCGACTGGGTCTCGCCGGGATACCAGGTGTGAGCGTGGTTCACACCACGCATCACGAAGTCGTTGCCGTTCGCCTCCAGGAGGCGGCCGTTGCTGATGTGCAGGCCCACGGCCTGCGGCCCGACCTCCCGCGGTTCCGCGGCCTGGGACGGGGTCGCGCCCAGGACCAGCAGACCTAACAGGGTGGCCAGCGCCGTCAGCAGCGTCGCCGCCACCGAGCTTTTGTGTGTTCTCACTGCGACTCCTGAGAAATGAGCACCGGAAAGCTTCGGAAGAAAAATGTGGGAGCGCTCCCACACATGTATCCACTACGCCAGGGACACGTCAAGACAATGCGCGCTCCTCGCTTTCCGCGGCCACCGGTGCGCGCAGCCCTCGCGCGAGCCACGCCGTCACCGCCAGCGACGCCGCCGCCATGGCCGTCATCGCCGTCGCGGGCGAGGTCAGCTGGGCCACCGACCCGGCCAGCGTCGCGCTCACCCCCTGCATGGTCAGCATCCCGGCGGAGTGCAAACCCAGGGCGTGTCCGCTCAGTTCGTCCGGAGTGAGGGCCATCAGCCGCTCCTGCTGCACCAGGCTCGCCCCGAACCCGACCGACGCCAGCGCCACGGCCGCCGCGGCGAGCGGCACCGGTGGACCGAGCACGAACAGGAGGTACGGGGAGGCCAGCAGCACCAGCATCGGCACGCCGAGCCTGGTGCGCCGGGCGGGCGGGATCAGGCGGCCCACGGCCACGTCGCCGGCCAGCATGCCGAGGGCGGCGCAGGCGAAGAGGGTGCCGGCGGACTCGGGGGCGTAGGAGACGTAGAGCGATTCGCAGCCGACCACCAGGCCGTTGGGGATCCACAGGGCGAGGAGGACCGTGCGGCGGGGGCGGGAGGACCACAGCAGGGCGTTGGTGCGCCAGGTCGCCGCGACCGACGGGCGGCCGGTGGCGCGCGGGGGCCTGGGGTTGAGTCCGAGGCGGACCGTGGCCGCCGCGAGGACGTACAGCGCGGCCGAGAGCAGCAGTACCAGGCGGGGGGACAGGACCGCGACCAGGGCGCCGCCCGTGGCGTATCCGGCGATCTGCAGGAGCCCGCTCGTCATGTTGAAGACGGAACGGCCCAGCAGGTAGCCGTCCTTGGCGAGGATCTCGTTCAGCAGGCCCCAGCGGACTCCCCCGCCGAGCGAGGCGATCAGGCCCTGCGCCAGCAGGACGGCGAAGACGGCCCAGATCGGCAGGCCCGGTACCGCGAGGAGCGCCGTCGCCACGGCGAAGGCCGCCGAGAGGCCGGTCAGGGTCGCCCTCGGGGGGAGGCGGTCGGCGCCGGAGAGGAAGAGGGAGGCGCCCAGCACCTGGGCGAGCGAGGGGCCGAACATGCTCACCGCCGACAGCAGCGGGGAGTCGGTCGCCCGGTACACGAGGGTGCCGAGTGCCAGGCCGCCGACCGTCTGGGCCGCGATCTGGGCCGAGGAGGCGAGGAAGAGGGGGGTGAATTCGGGGGTGCGGAAAAGGACTTGGTAGCTGTCGCTGCGCATGTGCGGGAGTCTCGGGCGGTGCTCGGAGGGGCGGTTAATGTTTCGCGCAGGCGCGAAAGTATGCGGGGGGAGTGGGTATGGGCTGGTGGCAGGTCAACGCGGACACGCTCGCGCGCAGCCGGTTCGTGCTCTCGCCGCTCGCGGAGACCTTCGCGAGCCTGAAGCTGCTGCACGCGGGGGTGGGCGCGCATCCCGGGGAACGGGACTGGCTGCGCGCGCACCTGCCCGGCTACCGGGCGCTGCTCGCCGCCGATCCGGTGACCGGGCTGCTGGTGCGGGCCGGGCTCGGGCGGGACTGGATCGCCGACTTCCTCACCCCCACGCCGCTGGACGGGGAGAGCTTCGAGGAGGGCGTGGCCCGGGTGCGGGCGGCCCGCCCCGAGGAGGCGCGCGCCCATCTCGTCCTCTCCCTCGCCGGTCCGCTGCCCGCCGGGCTGGACCGTGACGATCTGCCCGAGCGGGCGGCGGCGCTGCTGCGATACGTCTGGGAGGAGACCGTACGGCCGGACTGGGACCGGCGCCGGCGGGTCCTGGAGGCGGATGTGGTCGCCCGGACCGTGCAGGTGAGCCGGAGCGGCTGGGCGGCGGTGCTGGATTCGCTGCGGCCGGGGACGCGGTGGCTCGGCGGGAGCAGGTTCCAGGTGAACCGGCACGAGTATCCGCCGCGGGAGATCTCGGGGGCGGAGCTGGTGTTCGTGCCGGTGACGCCGAAGACGGGGTGGGTGTCGTGGGAGGGGCGGGAGCGGTACGCGGTGGTCTACCCCTGCACAGGTGTGCTGGCCTCGCAGCACGACCGCCATGCCGTGCCGACGGGACTCGGCGCGCTGCTGGGCTCCGCGCGGGCGGGGGTGCTCGTCCTGCTCGGGGCGCCGATGAGCACGAGCCAGCTGGTCGCGGTGACCGGGCAGGGGCTCGGGTCGGTCGGCCGGCATCTGCGGGTGCTGCTGGACGCGGGGCTGGTGGAGCGGCGTCGAGCGGGCCGGTCGGTGCTGTACGCGCGTACGGCGGCGGGGGAGGTACTGGTGGAGGCAGCGGGGACGTGACCGGTACCGGGGCTTTGCCGGTGGTGGATTCGGCTTGCCCGCGCTCGTGAGGTGCCGCCACGGGCTGAAGGGGGCGGCGAGAGCTGACCGGTGCCAGGGGCTACGCAGGACGGGGGGTCCGCTTGCCCGCGCTGGCGGGGTGCCGCCGCGCCCACCCGTGCCGCCCTGCGGCACGACTGCCCGCGGCTAGGGGGCTACGGGGCTGCCGGGCTACGGGGCTAGCATCGCCGTATGACTGTAGATGGCAGTAATGGTGGTCCTCTTGGTGTGGAGATCGGGGCGCTGCAGGGGGGTTCCGCGCAGCTCAAGCAGTACGTTGGGCAGGTTGTGCTCGTGGTGAATGTGGCTTCCAAGTGTGGGCTGACGCCGCAGTACTCCGGGCTTGAGCGGCTGCAGGAGCGGTACGCGGAGCGGGGGTTCACCGTGCTTGGGGTGCCCTGTAATCAGTTCCTCGGGCAGGAGCCGGGCAGCGCCGCGGAGATCGCCGAGTTCTGTTCGGCGACGTACGGCGTGAGCTTCCCGATGACCGAGAAGGTCGAGGTGAACGGTGAGGGGCGGCACGCGCTGTACGAGCGGCTCGTCGGGTTCGCCGACGCCGAGGGGCACAGTGGTGACGTCCGCTGGAACTTCGAGAAGTTCCTGATCGGGCGGGACGGCCAGGTCGTCGCCCGGTTCTCCCCGCAGACCGAGCCGGACGCCGCGGAGATCGTCACCGCGGTGGAGAAGGCCCTCGGCCAGTAGCGGTTGACCTTGCCCGGCGCATCGCTGGGACGCGGCGGGCGCCGGGGACCCGGTGTGCGACGTCGCCTTCCCGGTGAGGTGAACGGCCGTGCCCGGCAGGCGCGGTGTGCGGCTGCCGGGCACGAGCCGAGCCCCCTCGGCAAGGACGGCGGGCTCGTCGAGAGGGCTCTTGGGTCGTGCTTGTGGAGTTGTCGGTCATCGTCGGTCGGGACTCAGGGAAGCAGCCCCCCTTACGCCTTGACCGAGGCCACGAAGGCGTTCCACGCGGTCGCGGGAAACGCCAGGACGGGACCCTCGGTGACCTTGGAGTCCCGGACGGCCATTGCCGACAGGACCGGGGACTTGATCTCGACGCAGGCGCCATTGCCCTGCGAGTACGAGGACTTGATCCACGTGTCGGTGACGCCCTGCTTGATTGCCATGTTCGCTCCGGTAACCAGTTGCTGAGTGCTGTCCGCGTGCCGGACGGGTGTCTCGAGGTCCGCACGGCACGTTTTCGCCAACGGTGTTGTCCGGTGGCGTGATCGACGCTACTCGCCACCACCGATGCGCGGAGCGACTATTCACTCGACTGGATGGCATATTCCAGTGGGGACTTCCGCCGGGACTGGCCGAAGGTGTATCTTCCGGCGCCGCGGATCAGCGGGCGTAGTCCTTGGCCGCGTTCGCGATGAACTCGCGGCTCTGGTCGGCGTTCAGCGCCTGGGCGCGCAGGTGCTCGTACATCACGCTGTACTTCTGTACGTCCTGCGCCTTCTCCAGGTAGAGGTCGCTGGTCACGCCCTCGATGTAGACCACGCTGGAGTCGGCGGCGTCCGGGAACTCCAGGATCGCGTACTGGCCGCTGACGCCGGGGTGGGCGCCCATGGTGAACGGGATGAGCTGCACGGTGACATGGGGCAGCCGGGACATCTCGATGAGGTGCTCCAGCTGCTCGATCATCACGTGCCGGCTGCCCACCTCGCGGCGCAGCGCCGCCTCGTCCAGGACGGCCCACAGGCGGAGCGGGTTCTCCGGGGCAGAGATACGTTCCTGTCGGCGCAGGCGCACCTGGACCCGCTTGTCGACGTCGGTCGGCGCGACCTCCGGCAGCGCGCCCGAGATCAGGGCCTCCGCGTAGCTCTTCGTCTGCAACAGGCCCGGAACGACCTGGGGGTCGTACACCCGCAGGCTCGCCGCGTCCGTCTCCAGGCCGATGTAGACGCTGTACGGGATGTCGCCGAAGGAGTGCCACCAGCCCTGCTGGCGGGAGTCCTTGGCCATTTGCATCAGGGAGTCCACGATCCGGACGTCCTCGACCTCGTAGACCCCGCACAGGTCACGGACGTCGCGCTGGCTGATGCTGCGCCGGCCGTTCTCCAGCCGGCTGATCTTCGACTGGGAGACCAGCAGCCGCTCGGCCACCTCCTCGGCCGTCATGCCCTTGAGCTCGCGGAGCCGGCGCAACTCCTGACCCAGACGGCGGCGCCTGACAGTGGGATTGACATTGGACGCCACGGGACGTGCACCTCCGGCTGCAAGTACTGCTTGCGACTTTGCGTATCTGCTGTTGAGCAGATTGCCACCAAGGTGCTTTCTACCGCTGGGAAACGGTGGATATGCGCTGCGTACACGTCAGTTCGGGCACATTGCGCATGCGGCCGCGCGGGGCGGCGGGGCCGTGTCGTCGTCCGGACACATACGGCCTCGCCACCCCGCGCGGACCAGCGGCTCCCGTACCGGGCCTAGGGGACTGCGGTGCGGCGCTCAGTCGTGCGGAATGCGGTGGTGCACGTCGTGGAGCTGCGGCTCAGTGCGCCACGACACGCGCCATCGAACCTCGGCGCGGTTGCATCGGAACACCGCGGGCGGGTTCCGGTGCGGCCCTGCCTCCGGCGGACGGCTGACGGCCCGCCGGTGCCGGGCTGCGGCGCGGCTGGGCCGCCACGCCGTTCTGGACGTCCATCACGGCGTGCGCGACGAGACCGCCCATGGGGTCGTGTCTGATCAGGTCCCGCAGCCGGGAGCGAGAGGAACGTCCCTCGTTGCCCGGATACAGGTGCTTGCCGAGACCGACCGCGTGCGCCAGTGCGGCGAGCGCCGCGGTCCGCGGGTCCGGTGGTACGCCGGTGCGGATCGCGGAGTCCAGCCGGGATCTGATCTCCCTGCTGATCTCGTTGTCGGTCGCCTGGTAGCGAGTCGTCGGCAGCACCCCGCACATCTGTCCCGCCACGGCATGCACCATGCCGCACCGCTCCAGATGCGAGAGGTAGGTCTGGCGCAGCCCCAGGCGGGGCCCGCCGATCCAGTGGACGGCACGCACGGGAGCGCCACGCCTTCGCAGCAACTCCAATGCGCAGTCCAAAGTCGGATCTCCAGTCGGCCGTGGTACCACCACGGCGATACGATCCCCATCTGGGGCTATCCGTCCGGCCAGCGCCAGCTCCACTAGCTGTGCTCCGGCCAGACCGAGGTCGAGCGACTGCGGCTGTGCAGTGGTACCCGTGGCCGGGTCCAGTGCCAGCAGCAGAAGCTCCTCCGGAATTGTTCTGCGGCTCCTGCCCATCCATGCCTCCCCGCGTGGATGAATGACAGGGTGACCCCTCTCACATTGGTCTGTCGAGGGTGCGTGACCTGTTTGTAAGGGAACCAGTAGGTATGTCGTTCTCGTCTAACGCGTCGGTCAAGCCCGCACACAGGACACTGGTACATGGTTCGGACAGCGCTGCGGAGCGGTGTCCCGGGCGGCGGCGGTTCAGACGGAGCACGGTTTAGGAGGCATCGGTGGCGGGCGAGTCCCCCGACAGTTCGAAGCAGCGCGAGTCGTCGGAAGAACCGACGTCGGGGAGCGCGGGTCCGGTTCCGGAGGCGCGGAACGAATCCACCGACCCCCGTCTCGCCATGGCCCGCGCGGCCGTGGACACGGCCACGCGGGTCCTGTCGGCCCGAGAGCTGGCGGACGCGAGGAAGTCCACGCCGGACCCGGAGCCCGCCGCCCCCAAGCCCGACGACGACCGCTTGCGCGCGGCGGTAGCAGCATGGGTAGCCACGGACACCGACCCGGCGGGGGGCCCGGGTAGCGCGGAGGGTTCGAGTAGCGCGGAGGAGCGGGCCGGGGCGTCGGATACGGCCGAGGAGAGCGGCGAGGCCGAGGCGGACACCGGCGCCGGCGGCGAGGCCGACGCTGGCGTTGGCGGCAAGGCCGACGCTGGCGTTGGCGGCAAGGCCGACGCTGAGGAGACGGCGCAAGCCGCCACCGGGACGCCCGAGGAGCTGCCGGAGAGCGGCAACGCCGAGGCGGCCCCGGCTGCGGCCACGGAGGACGCCACACCGGAGCGGGACGCGCCTGCGGCCACGGAGGACGCCACCTCGGAGCGGAACGCGCCTGCGGCCCCCGAGGACGACCGCCCGGAGCCGGAGGCGTCCACGGACGCGGAGAGCCTTACGCCTGCCGACGCAGAGCCGGACGGCGCCAAGGGCGCTGCCGCGGGCGGGAAGACCGCCACGGACGCCAAGCCTCCCGTGGACGACGACAACGCCCCTCACGCGGGGCAGACCCCGGCCGCCGCTTCCGCCGCAGGCGCGCCCACCTCGGACGCCAAGGCTCCCGCCGACGCGGAGCCGGACGGCGCCAAGGGCGCGCCCGCTGACGCGAAGACCGACGCGGACGTCGAGCCGCAGACGGCCGATGCCCAGCCTGCCGGGAAGACCGACCCGCGGGACACCCCCGCAGCCGCCGACGGCGAGGTCCCCCCGGCGGGGCCACCCGCAGGCGACGACGCAAGCCGCACGGGCGGTGCGGGTGGGAAGCAAGACGCCGCCGCGGGCGGAGTCGGTCGGGTTGATCAGCCCACCACCGCCTTCCGGGCCGTCCAGCCCCAGCCCCAGTCCCGGCCCCGGCCCGCCGTGGATCAGCCGACCAGCAAGTTCGTCGCCCTCAAGCCGGACATGCCGGCGAAGTCGGAGGTCACGACCGCTGTTCCGCAGGTCGGGCCCGAGCGCACCACGCAGCAGCCGCTGCCGCCCAAGCCCCCGCTGGACCTGCTCGCCGAGCTGACGAACACTCCGCCGCCGCCGGAGACCCCTGTCCGCACTCTGGTCAGGCGGGTCAAGATCTGGACCCCCCTCGTCCTGCTGCTCATCGTCGTGTTCGCGATCGTGCAGGCCGTACGGCCGCTCCCGACACCCACGCTGGACCTCACCGCGGAGTCGACGTACACCTTCGACGGCTCCCGGGTCGACATCCCCTGGCCCGCCGACGGACAGGCCGCGCTCGATGTGCAGGGCATCGGCTCCTTCGGCTCCTCCGGTGACCAGAAGCCCGTCCCGATCGCCAGCGTCGCCAAGGTCATGACGGCGTACGTCATCCTCCGCGACCACCCGCTCAAGAGCGGCGCGGACGGCCCGAAGATCAAGATCGACCAGGCCGCCGAGGAGCAGTCGGACGCCGGCCAGGAGTCCACCGTGGACGTCTTCGCCGGTGACTCCATCACCGAGCGCGAGGCCCTGGAGAGCATTCTCATCGCGTCCGCGAACAACGTGGCCCGCCTGCTGGCCCGCTGGGACGCCGGGTCGGAGAAGGGGTTCGTGGAGAAGATGAACGCCGCCGCCGACGACCTCGGCATGACCAACACGACGTACACCGACCCCTCGGGCCTGAACAACACGACGGTCTCCACGGCCGTGGACCAGGTCAAGCTCGCCAAGGCCGCGATGGAGTTCCCGGTCTTCCGCGAGGTCTCCGCGATGATGTCGTACGACGACTACAAGGGTCAGAACCACGGCAACTGGAACCAGCTCGTCGGCAAGAACAACGTCGTCGGCATCAAGACCGGCACCACCACCTCCGCCCTCGGCAACCTGGTGTTCGCCGCGAAGCAGGAGGTGGGCGGTGAGATGCGGACCATCGTCGGCGCCGTGGTGCGCCAGCCGGACACGGGCGGCGGCATCCTCGCCGCGGCGCTCGACTCCGGCGACCGGCTGATCCGGGCCGCGCAGGGCGCGCTGGAGTCGGCGACGCTGCTGAAGAAGGGCGACGTCGTCGGTTACGTGGACGACGGCCTCGGCGGCCGGACTCCCGTCGTGGCCACGAAGGACGTCAAGGCGGCCGGCTGGGCGGGCCTGAAGGTGGAGCTGGACTTCGCCGCCGACGCCGTACCGCACGAGGCGAAGGCGGGCACCAAGGTCGGCACGCTCACCGTGGGCGACGGCGGCACCGCGGGCGCGGTCAAGGTGCCGGTGGCGCTGAAGTCGGACCTCGTCGAGCCGGGCTTCACGGACCGGCTGACCCGCATCGGCTGACCCGCCGCACAGCGCAGCCCGCCGGGCGGCCCCCACCCCGGGAGCCGCCCGGCGGGCTGCGTGCTAGCGTCACGAATCGGGTCAGGTCGTCGTTCACACGGCGCGACCGGGGAACCCGCAGGGACAGGGCCGACAACACGCGGGAAACGGGACGCGGCCAGAACAGCAGCCAGGACACCACGGGAGTGCCTTGACGGTGGCCACCGCCGAGCCGAAACACGCCGACGACGCCGATCCGGGCCCGGAAGCCGGCCCGCGAATACGCGTACCCGAAGCTTCCCCGCAGGACCGCGAGAAGGACCGCCAGGAGGACCCTCCCTCCCCCGCGAACTCCCGCGCGAAGGCCGCCTTCCTCACCGTACGTGAGCGCCTGCTGCGGCACCCCGTCCTGTCCGTCACCGCCCTGGCCGGCGTCCTGCACATCGTCTGGTTCTTCACCTCCGCCAACAGCGGCGGCGACCTCGCGGCCCAGGACGCCTGGGCCGAGTTCGTCGGCCGCCACCCGGACTCCGCGTACAACCTCGCCTGGTACGGCGGCATGCACCCGGTGTCGTACAGCGTGGTCTCGCCGTATCTGATGTCGGTGCTCGGCGTCCGTACGACGATGATGATCGCCGGGACCGTCTCCGCCGGGCTGCTCACGCTCGTCCTCATCCGCAGCCGTTCCGTGCGCAATCCGCTGTGGGCGGCGCTGGCCGGGGTGTTCGCGCTGCTGTGCAACGCGGCCTCGGGGCGGGTCACCTTCGGGCTCGGCATGATGTTCGCGCTCGGCGCGGTGGCGGTGGTGTTCTGCTGGCCGTACCCGTGGCGCTACAAGCGCTGGGCTAAGGCGCTGTGCGCCGCCCCGCTGGCCGCCCTCGCGACGATGGCCTCGCCGGTGGCCGGTCTCTTCGTGGGGCTGGTCGCGGTGGCGCTGTTCCTGCAGAAGCGGCGGCCGGGCGCCTGGGCGCTGGGGCTCGCGCCGACCGCGGTGGTGGCGGTGTCGGCGTGGCTGTTCCCGTTCTCCGGGACGCAGCCGATGAACGTGTTCTCGGTGCTGCTGCCGTTCGCCTCCGCGGTGCTGGTACTGCTGCTCGTCCCCAAGGAGTGGACGACGGTCCGGCTGACCTCGGCGGTGTACGCGCTGTCGGTCGTCCTGGTGTGGCTGATCAGCTCGCAGATCGGCTCCAACATCACCCGGCTGTCGATGCTGTTCGCGGGGGTGGCGCTGGTGGCGGCGCTGCCGTTCACGGTGCCGCGCTCGCGCAAGTGGTACGCGATCGTCCTGTCGGTCGTCGGGTTCAACGTGTGGATCGGCGTGAAGTCGGTCGTCGACATCGTGCACACCACGCCCGCCGCCTCCTGGGCCCGCGAGCTGGCCCCCCTGGTCAACGAGCTCCAGGAGGTCGGCGCCGAGAAGGGCCGGGTGGAGGTCGTACCGGTCCGCTCGCACCGGGAGGCCTCCGCGCTCGCGCCGTACGTCAACCTCGCGCGCGGCTGGAACCGCCAGGCCGACATGGAGCGCAACCCGCTCTTCTACGACGACACCCTGAACTCGGCCAACTATCTGGAGTGGCTGAGGCGGTGGGCCGTGCACTACGTCGTGCTGCCGAAGGACAAGCCGGACGGGGACGGCGGGGAGCGTGAGCGGCAGCTGGTGCAGCGCGGGATGCCGTATCTGAAGCAGGTGTGGGGCGACGCGAACTGGCAGCTGTTCCGGGTGCTCGACCCGGCGCCGCTGGCCGAGCCGAACACGGTGGTGGAGCGGGCCGAGCAGGGCGAGTGGACGATGCGGGTGAGCAAGCCGGGGCGGGTGCTGATCCGGATTCCGTACTCGCCGTGGCTGAGCATCGTCGACGCCGAGGGCAGGAAGCTCGACCCGCCCCGGGAGACGGAGGCCTCCGAGGACCGTCCCGACGGCGAGCCGAAGGCGTACGACAACGTCAACGGCTGCCTGATGGAGACCGAGGAGGACGCGCTCGGGGACAAGTGGACGATGCTGGTGGCCCCGAAGGCGGGGACGTACCGGCTGGCGGCGCCCTACGACGTGCCGCGGGGCACTCCGTGTCCCGACGAGCTGAAGTAGCCCGGCCCCGTCAGCGGCCCCGTCAGCGCAGCCGGTCCACGTACCGGTCGGTGCCCGGCACCGTCGGCACGAACGGCGCGAGCAGTTCCAGCGTGCCCAGGCCCGACTCGGCGACCTGGGTGTCGATGCCCGTGAACCACGGCTCCCAGCACTCCCGGGGGTCCGCCTCCAGGAACCACAGCAGCGTCAGCCGGGTGTCCACGCCCTCGACCTGCTTGACGTAGCTCATCCGGTCGCCGGGCAGGGGGGTGGGCCGGAAGACGGTCACCATGGCCGCCGGGGAGCCCGCGAGGCGCCGGGGCAGGTGGCGGGAGCGCAGCCACTCCAGCAGTTCCCCGCGCCGCTCGGCCGACTCGGCGTCGATCACCTCCAGCACCAGGCCCGCGTAGGGGTGGTCCAGCGCGTGGACGTCGCGGGGTCCCGCGGCCCCGTCCCGGTACACGGTCGCCTCATGGTCGTGGAAGGCGGTGAAGACGTGGGTGCGGTCCTGGTAGACGCGGGCGTCGCGGTTCAGGCGCTTGTTGATGGCGACGGTCCACTTCATGTGGTCGTCGTAGCGGCCTGCCGTGATCCAGTACGTGGAGAGGTAGCAGCCGGTGGTGACGGGCCGGGCGACGGCCGACTTCTCGGGCACGCGCAGGAGTTGCAGGTCCCGGGTGGCGACCCAGCGGCGGCCCGCGTACATCCAGGGCATGGCCATGGCGCCGGCGTAGTAGTGGTCGTCCTCGTACCAGCGGTTGTAGGCGTACTCGTGGCCCGGGTGCGGTTCGACCAGGGTGATCAGGGCATGGCCCGGGCGGACGCCGTACGGGCCGACGGCGGCCAGTTCGGCGTAGCCGTCGCTGTGGGTGTCCATGGCGTTCCCCTTTCCTCGCGTCGCTCATACTCTGACGCTCCGTCAGATAATTGACCAGAGAGGGGAAGCGGCGATGTCCCTGCTCCACGGCAAGACGGTGGTCGTCTCGGGGGTCGGGCCCGGACTCGGCCATCAGGTCGCGGCAACGGTCGTACGGGACGGGGGGAATGCCGTGCTGGGGGCGCGGACCGAGGCCAACCTCGCCAGGAGCGCGGCCGGGGTCGACCCGGGCGGGGCGCACACGGCGTACCGGCGGACGGACATCACCGACGAGCAGCAGTGCCGGGAGCTCGCCGGGCTGGGGCGGGAGCGGTTCGGGCGGATCGACGCGGTCGTCCATGTGGCCGCCTGGGACAGCTGCTTCGGGGGCCTGGAGGACGCGGACTTCGCCACCTGGCAGTCGGTGCTCGACGTGAATCTGCTGGGCACTTTGCGGATGACCCGCGCCTGCCTGCCCGCGCTCAAGGCGGACGGCGGGTCGGTGGTGTTCATCGGGACCCAGTCGGCGGTGGCCGCCCCCTCGCAGGTGCGGCAGGCCGCGTATGCCGCCTCCAAGGGGGCGCTGACCAGCGCGATGTACTCGCTGGCCCGGGAGCTGGGGCCGCACCGGATCCGGGTCAACACGGTGCTGCCGGGGTGGATGTGGGGGCCGCCGGTGCAGGCGTACGTCCGGTTCGCGGCGCGGTCCGGAGGGCTGGCGGAGGATGCCGTGCTCCAGCGGCTGACGGAGCGGATGGCGCTGCCGGAGCTGGCCACGGACGGGGATGTGGCGGACGCGGTGGCGTTCCTGGTGTCGGACCGCGCCCGCGCGATCACCGGACAGTCGCTGCTGGTCAACGCCGGGGAGCTGATGCGATGAGTTCAGATATCTGAACCAGAACCATCATGCCGAATGATTTTACCTCCCTTTGACCTTCCGCCTGCTTGTCGTGTTCACGCGCCAGCGCCCACGATGAGCGCCGGGCTGAACCCTGGGAGGGCGCACATGAACGGTCTCGACTGGGCCGTGCTCATCGGCTACTTCGGCGTGATGGTGGCGATCGGCATCTGGTCGCACAAGCGCGTCGACAACGTGAGCGACTTCTTCACCGCCGGCGGGAAGATGCCGTGGTGGCTCTCCGGCATCTCGCACCATATGTCGGGCTACAGCGCGGTGATGTTCACCGGCTACGCGGGCATCGCCTACACCTACGGCGTCACGTCCTTCGTGACCTGGTCCTTCCCCATCGCCCTGGGCATCGCCATCGGGTCGAAGCTGTTCGCGCCGCGCATCAACCGGCTCCGCTCGCGGCTCCACGTGGCCTCCCCGCTGGAGTATCTGAAGAACCGGTACGACCTGAAGACCCAGCAGGCCCTGGCGTGGTCCGGGATGCTGCTGAAGATCGTGGACGTGGGCGCGAAGTGGGCGGCGATCGCCACCCTGCTGTCGGTGTTCACCGGGATCTCGCTGAACCAGGGAATCCTGATCACGGGTTCCATCACGGCCGTGTACTGCACCATCGGCGGGCTGTGGGCGGACGCGCTGACCGAGCTGGGCCAGTTCGTCATCCAACTCCTCGCCGGTGTCGCGATGTTCGTGGCCGTGGTCATGGAACTGAACGACAAGGGCATCGGGTTCTTCGGCGCCTGGGACGAGCCGGAGCTCCAGGGCCACGGTGAGCCGCTGGTGGGGCCGTACGGGACCGTCTTCCTGCTGGCCTTCCTCTTCATCAAGCTGTTCGAGTACAACGGCGGCATGCTCAACCAGGCGCAGCGGTACATGGCGACGAAGAACGCGCGGGAGGCGGAGCGGTCGGCGCGGCTGTCGGCGATCCTGTGGCTGGTCTGGCCGCTGGTGCTGTTCTTCCCGATGTGGATGTCACCGCTGCTGGTGGAGTCGCAGAAGCCGGACGGCTCGGACTCCTACGGCCTGATGACCGAACAGCTCCTGCCGCACGGCCTGCTGGGTCTGGTCATCGTCGGCTTCTTCTCGCACACCATGGCGATGTGCTCCTCCGACGCCAACGCCATCGCCGCGGTGTTCACCCGGGACTGCGCGCCGGTGATCTGGCGCCGGGCGCGCAGCTGGAGCGAGGGGCAGGGGCTGCGGGTGGCCCGCATCGCGACCGTGACCTTCCTCGGCCTGTCCATGGCGGCGGCGACACAGGTCAACTCGCCGACGTTCGGGGACATCATCACGGTGGTCATCAAGTGGGTGGCCGGTCTGATGGGCCCGATGGCGATCCCGATGATGCTCGGTCTGCTGCGGCCGTTCCGCCGCTCCGGGCCGACGGCGGCGCTGACCAGCTGGTCGATGGGTCTGCTGGCGTTCTGGCTGGTGAACTACCCGATCAACTGGAACGTCGACGGTGGCGTGCCGTTGCAGTACCAGGTGTCCATTCCGCTGGCCGTGTCCCTGGTGCTGTACATCCTGATCGGCTTCATCAAGCCGGAGGACACCCCGGAGCGGATGGCGATCATCGACAAGGTGAACTCGGACGACGACGGGTCGGCCGCCGCGGCGGTCCCGGCTCCGGCCGGCCCCCGCGACGAGGTGGCTCAGCCGCGCGGATAACGGGTGAGCCAGCCCGGGGAGGAACCCGCCGGACCGTGCAGCGCCGGGCCCTGGGTCATCTCCATCGCGAAGTCGTCGGCCAGTTCCAGGATCGTGGAGCGGCCCTCCAGCTCGGCCAGCCAGGCCGGGGGGAGGGCCGTTTCGCCGTGCAGCGCGCCCAGCAGGCCGCCGGTCAGAGCGCCCGTCGCGCCCGAGGGGCCGTCGTGGTTGACGGCCAGGCACAGGCCATGGCGGACGTCCTCGCCCACCAGAGCGCAGTACACGGCCACCGCCAGTACGCCCTCCGCCGTGCCCTCCCCCAGCAGTTCCTCGACCCGGGCCGGGGTCGGTATCCCCTGCCGTACCGCCCCCAGTGCGTGCTGGAGCGCGTCCGAGACGGGGTGATGGCCGGGGCGGGCGGCCAGCAGCGCCAGCGCCCGCTGCACGGCCCCGTCGAGGCTCTCCCCGCATGCCAAGGCGTGCACGATGACGGCGTACGCGCCCGCCGAGAGGTACCCCACCGGGTGGCCGTGCGTCTGCGCCGCGCACTCGATCGCCAGCTGGGCCACCAGTTGGGGCTCCCAGCCGACCAGGAGCCCGAAGGGCGCCGACCGCGCCGCCGCCTCCGGCCCCGCCTCACCCAGGTTCTTCGGCGCGTCCAGTGTGCCCATGATCTCGTCGCCGAGGCCGATCAGCAGCGACCGGGACGGGTCGCGGCGGGCGTACAGCCACTCCTCCAGGGCCAGCCAGCCGTTCTCCTTGCGCCGCTCGTCCGGACCCCAGTCCCGCTGGGTGGCCGCCCACCGCAGGTACGCCCGGTGCAGATCCGTCGGCGGATGCCAGGCGCCCGTGTCCCGGCGGACCTGGGCCCGTATCAGCCCGTCGACGGAGAAGAGGGCGAGCTGGGTCAGATGCGTCACGGCGCCGCGGCGGCCGTACCCGAGCCCCAGATCGACCAGGCCCTCGGCGCCGTACGCCTCCCTGATCGCGTCCAGGCTCAGCCCGTCCACGGGCGCGCCCAGCGCATCGCCGACGGCAGCACCGAGCATCGTGCCGCGCACGCGGCTACGGAAGTCCTGCTGCTCGGAGCGGCCCCAGACGGCGCCCGTTGTCGCACCCACGTTCAGCACTGTAATCGACCAGGAACGGTCGGTTCAGGGGGCGGAATGGTATGCGGGGTGTGCACCAAGTGAACCGGAGTGATCCGGTTTTCCTCGTTCCCGTCACTCAGCGTGGTCACGCTGTCTACGCTGAGCGGCATGGAGGATGAGGAGGCCGAGGCCGTACTCAAGACGGTCGGTCGGCAGATCAAGCTGTGGCGCGAGGCCGCCGGGCTGAAGCAGACGGAACTCGGGGACGCGATCGGGTACGGCGGGGACATGGTCTCGGCCGTGGAGCGGGGGAAGCGGATCCCGAAGCCCGATTTCCTGGACAAGACGGATGAGGTGACCGGGGCGCGCGGCAAGGTCTCCGCGATGAAGAAGGACGTGGAGGAGGCCCGGTACCCGAAGAACGTGCGGGACTTGGCGAAGCTGGAGGATGACGCCGTCGAGATGGGCGCCTATACCGCCCTCCACATCCACGGTCTGCTCCAGACTGCGGAGTACGCACAGGCGGTGTACGCGCTGCGCCGCCCCGCGTACACCGAGGACGAGATCGAACGTCATGTCGCCGCACGCATGGCACGGAAGTCGGTCTTCGACCGCACACCTCGCCCAGAGATCACCTTTGTCCAGGAAGAGGTGACGCTGCGGCGGCCGGTCGGGGGCAGAGCGGTGCTGCGGCGGCAGCTCGAACACCTGCTGGAGATCAGTCGGTTGAGCCATGTCTCGATCCAGGTCATGCCTACGGATCGGGAGGATCACGCGGGATTGAGCGGGCCGTTCCGGCTGCTGAAGCTCCAGGACGGCAAGACCCTGGGACACTTGGAGGTTCAGTTGCACAGCCGCCTGATGAGTGATCCCCGGGAGGTCCGGATCCTGGAATCGCGCTATGGAATGATCCGGGCGCAGGCTCTCTCGCCCCGCGAGTCACTGGCCTTCATCGAAAACGTTCTGGGAGAGACATGACGGCCCTTGTCTGGTTCAAGAGCAGCTACAGCAGCGCCGACGGCCCCGACTGCGTCGAGGTAGCCATATCCCCCACCACCCCCGTCACCCCCGCCGTCCACGTCCGTGACTCCAAGGACCCCGACGGCACCCGCCTCGCCTTCACCGGCCACGCCTGGTCCGCCTTCCTCGACGCCTACTCCGCGTAACGCGCCCGCATCGCGTCCCGCGCCGCGACCACCGTGTCCCGCCTGGGCGCGAGCCTGGACCGGTCGATGCCGTCGCTCTGCAGCAGGATGTCCAGGCAGTCGGAGAGACCGGCGAGGTCGGTCCACTCGTGCCGCGTGGCGAGCACCCGCTCCAGCCGGGCGTCCAGCTCGACCCAGTCCTGGAGTCCGGCGCAGATGACCGCCTCGACGATGTCGCTCACCCTGCGGTAGGCGGCGGAGCCGCGGGCCGAGCGGGCGTAGCGCCTCCACAGTGGCCGGGCGGCCGTCACTCCCGTCTCTCCGCTCGCGGCCAGGGCCAGGTTCAGCGCGCCGTCGAACTCGTCGAGCAGGCAGAGCCGTTCGGCTTCCTGCCGGGCGAGCCCCCAGTCCCCCGTCCGCAGGTGCACTTCGCAGCGGGTGTCGTCGTCGTCCAGCTCCGCCAGCGCCTCCTCGAACCGGCCGCCCCAGACGTGCAGTTGGGCCATTTTCCGACAGGCCCACGCGAGGTCGGAGCCGATCGTCCGGTAGCGATCGAGATCCGAGCGCGCCCGTTCCAGCCGGCCGACGGCGAGGCTCATCGTGATCCTGTTGGCGAGGGCCCACCCGTCAGCCGGGTCCAGTTCCACCGCACGGTGCGCGTCGGCGAGCGCTGCCTCGAACCTGCCCAGGCGGCACAGTGCCCTGGAGCGGTGCACCAGCGCCCAGAGGTACTCCGGGAAGAGTTCGAGCGCTCTGTCCAGGTCGGCCACGGCGTCCTCGTAGCGCTCGTGCTGGGCGTGCAGGGCACCTCGGCTGGCGTACACGGAGGCGTAGGTGTCGTCCAGGTCGATGGCGCGCTGGTAATCGGCTAGCGCCTCCTCCTCCCGGCCCGCCGCGCTCAGCGCGTCGCCGCGCTCGCACAGGATCCAGGCCGTGTCGGGAGCGAGGGCCACGGCGCGGTCGAGGTCGGCCAGTTGGGGCTCGCGTTCGCCGCGGGAGCGTCGTACCCGGGCCCTGCGCACCAGGGCCCAGACGAAGTCCGGGGCGAGGACGAGGGCCTGCTCCAGGTCCGCGAGGGCGAGATCGGTCTGCCCCAGGGCGTGCTGGACGACACCCCTTGCCGCCCAGGCGGTGGGCCTCGTCCGGTCCAGCTCGACGGCCCGGTCCAGGTCTCGCAGGGCGGCCTCGTGGTCACCGAGGATGCGGTGGTAGTCGCCGCGTACGGCGAGGATCTCGGCGCCTTCGGGGTCCAGTGCGTGTGCCCGGTCCAGGTCCTCGACGGCCGCCGCGTAGTCGCCGAGGTGAGCGCGGACGCTCCCCCGGCCGAAATAGGCGGAGGCCAGCTCACCGTCCAGGGCGATCGCGCGGTCGTACTCCAGCATCGCCCGCTCGTACCGGCCGTCCGTCCGGAGGATCCTGCCGCGCGTCGCGTGCGCGACCGCCCGGAGACCGGCATCGAGGTCCGCCCGGTCGATGAGCAGGCCCAGCGCGGCCTCGGTGTTCGCGTCCTCCAGGGCGTCCAGCAGGTCCCGGCCCCAGCGGGCCACCGCCGTGGCCTGGGTGTCCTCCCCCGCCTCGGCCAGCATCCGGCCCCACCGCCGCGCTTCCTCAGGACCCCGCGCACAGGCGAGCACCACGTCCCGCAGCACACCCGGCAACGCCACCTGCTCCCGCGCGCACAGCCGGTGGTACGCCTCCGCCAGCCGCAGTTCCCGCCACCTCCTGTCGTCCCACGCATCGCGCAGCTCGCCCTCTCTCTCCTCCCGCCAGCCGGCGAAGGTCCGCGCGAGCCGCTCGTGCCGTTCCGCCCAGCCCCGGGGCGACCGGCGGCGTTCCAGGCGGAGCATCGGCGCCCGTACGACGTCGTGGTACTGCGCCCGGTCGCCCCGCTCGCTGACGAACGGCATCCCGCGCAGCCAGTCGTACAGCGCGAGGGCCTCCTCGTCGGCGCAGTCCACGGCCGCACGGAACACGTCGGCGTCCAGGAACCGGGGCAGCGCGCACTCCACCGCCACCCGGCGGCGTGCGGGGTCCGGCTCCCACCGCAGGAAGCGCTCGACGGCGGTCGCGCTGAGGTCTCCCACGTCGTCCGGGTCGGCCGGGCGGGACTCGGCGAGGGTGGACACCAGCACCGGCAGACCGCCGGAGAGCCGCAGCACCTCGGCGACCACCGGCTCGGCCCGGACGCCCCGGTCGGCGAGCAGGCCGCGCGCCTCCGCCTCCGTGAAGGGGCCGAGCGGCAGGTCGGTCATGAAGTCCGCGAAGCCGCCCCAGCGGCCGGTGTCGAAGGGGCGCTGCCCGGAGGTCACCACGACGACCTCGGCGGGGAGTTCGCCGTACCGGTCGGTGGTCATCAGGTCGTGCAGCCAGCCGTCGAGGAAGGCCCCGGTGCGCTCGTAGGTGTCGAAGAAGAGGACCAGCCAGGGTGCCGCGGAGGTGACGTCCGCCAGTTCGTCCAGGAACTTGGGGGTAAGGACCCGCTCCGGGGCGAGCACCAGTTGCAGGTCCTCCTGGTTGCGGAAGCGTGCGCTCAGGCGGGCCTTCAGGCGGGCCGCGCCTTCCGCCAGGCGGTCGGAGTCCACGGCGCCCATGAAGGGTCCGGCCACCGGGACCGCCATACCGAGCCCCGCCAGACCGAGCCGGACCGCCGTCGCGGCCACCGGGGACGGGCCCTCCGGCGCCGGTTCCAGGGCGGCGACCTCGGCCTCCGCCTCATGGCGCCGTTCGCGGTGCGCGGTGAGCGCTTCCTCCAGTTTCTTCAACCGGTGGCCCTGGGCGGCGAGTTGCTGGCAGATCGCCGACATGGCCTCCGGCACGCTGCCGCAGCCCTCGTCCACATAGGCGGTCAGCGCCCCGCGGTCCCGCGCGAGCTGCTCCAACTCCCGGACCAGGAAAGTCTTTCCGACTCCGGCGTTGCCGTGCACATGGAACAGGAACCGGTGCCGTTCGTCCTCGGCGGGCAGGTCCAGGTTCTCCCGGAACGCGGCCCGTTCATCACTGCGGCCCACGAACCCGGCCCGCCTGCGCCGCCCGATCAGCTCCTGCATCGACGGCCGCGTCGGTCTCATCACCGGTCCAACTCCCCTGCCATGGACGGGATTGCCGTCTCCCATTCTGGCTCAATGGATCTGGATCACACCGGCCGCAGAGGGGAAGATTGCGGTCATGGCATCGACATCCCCACGCGGCGCTCTCCGCCTCACCGCCACCCTGCTCACCGCGAGCGTCGCGCTCTACATGGCGCTGGTCGCCTTCGGGAACATCACGGACTTCGGGACGAATCAGCAGTTCGTCCGGCATGTCCTCGCGATGGACACCACGTTCAAGGACGACGACCTGATGTGGAGGGCCATCACCAGCAAGGGACTTCAGGACATCGCGTACGTCGCGATCATCGTCTGGGAGACCCTGGCCGCGCTCGTCCTCATATACGGCACCTGGCTCTGGTTCCGCCGCGGTGACCGCGAGGCCCGGCGCTGGTCGACGTACGGCCTGCTCATGGTCATGCTGCTGTTCGGCGCCGGGTTCATCGCGATCGGCGGCGAGTGGTTCGCGATGTGGCAGTCCGGTGACTGGAACGGCCTCGACGCGGCGACGCGGGTCTTCGTGTTCAGCGGCATCGTCCTGCTCGTCAACCAGCTGCCCGGATCCACCGAGCCCGAGAGGGCCTAGTCGGAGTCGGCCGAGCTGCTGCTGCTCCGGGAGCCCTTGCCGGACTTCATCAGGACCGACAGCAGCTCGCCCGCGCCCCGGGTCGCGGCGGCCGCCACCCGGGCCCAGCGCGGAGCGGTGCCCCGGGCCGCCCACACCACACAGACACAGCCGCCGATGACCAGCGCCAGCAGCACGGACAGGATCAGTACAGCCACGGTCGTTTCCCCCGGTTTTCTACTCGACGACCGTCACGGTCGTGCCCGCCGTCCCGAACGCCCACAGCGCCGAGCCGTCCCCCGCCTTCATCCGGACACCGCCCGTCCGGGCGCCGGCCTCGGGCGGGGGCGGTGAGGAGCCGTCCACGGCGTTGGAGAAGGCGACGTTCACGCCGGACTTCGTAGCGAAGTACACCACGTGTTCGATCTCCACGCCGTCCGAGCCCGTCGTCGCCTCGGTGCGGGTGCCGACCTGGTAGCTGCCCGGGTCGGGGTCGACCGAGCCGGGCCACACCGTGAAGGTGCGGCGGGTGGCCTCGCTCGCGTCGACCAGCCACACCCGCTTCTGGCCGAGCGAGTACACGATCCGGCGGCCCGTCCCCGAACCGTCCGGCACCCGGACCGGCTGCGCGGACTCGGTCGCCTTCGGCGTGGGGGTGGCCGGGGCGGAGGCGCTCGGCGGGCCGGCCGTGGGCTTCGCGCCCTGGTCCGCCTGTACGGCGAGGGCGACGACCACGGCTGTCGCCCCGACCGTCAGACCGGTCACCCAGACCTTCGGGGCAGGCACGGCACGGATCTCCTCAGCTCACCGACAGGTTCGGATCATCGTACTGCGACGCACCCCACGGGTTACTCCAGTACCGGCAGCAGCTCGGGCAGATGCCCGTCCGAGGCGGCTGCCGCCCGCTGCCGTTCCTCCGGGACCTCGCCGTAGAGGGTGGTGCGGGGGCGGGCCGGGCGTCCCGCCGCCTCCGCCACCGCGATCAGGTCCTTGACCGACTTGTAGGAGCCGTAGGAGGAGCCCGCCATCCGGGAGATCGTCTCCTCCATCAGCGTGCCGCCCAGGTCGTTGGCGCCCGAGCGGAGCATCTGCGCCGCGCCCTCCGCGCCGAGCTTCACCCAGCTCGTCTGGATGTTGGGGATCCAGGGGTGCAGCAGGAGCCGGGCCATCGCCGTGACCGCCCGGTTGTCCCGCACGGTCGGTCCGGGCCGGGCGATACCGGCCAGGTAGACGGGCGCGTTGGTGTGGATGAACGGCAGCGTCACGAACTCGGTGAAGCCGCCGGTTTGCCGCTGGATGCCGGCCAGCGTCCTGAGGTGCCCCAGCCAGTGGCGCGGCTGGTCGACGTGGCCGTACATCATCGTCGACGAGGACCTGATGCCCAGCTCGTGCGCCGTCGTGATCACCTCGATCCAGGTCGCCGTGGGCAGCTTGCCCTTGGTCAGGATCCAGCGGACCTCGTCGTCGAGGATCTCGGCGGCCGTGCCGGGGATCGAGTCCAGGCCCGCCTCCTTCGCCGCGGTCAGCCATTCGCGGATCGACAGGCCGGTGCGGGTCGCGCCGTTCACCACCTCCATCGG
The DNA here is from genome assembly GCF_042888685.1 of Streptomyces sp. NPDC002779. Taxonomy (NCBI): domain Bacteria; kingdom Bacillati; phylum Actinomycetota; class Actinomycetes; order Kitasatosporales; family Streptomycetaceae; genus Streptomyces; species Streptomyces sp. NPDC002779. The sequence goes on along the minus strand of NZ_JBIAQC010000006.1, from coordinate 265,825 downwards.
GGAGAAGGCGTGCACATGCATGCCGGGGACGCGGGACTTCACCGCCCGCGCGATGTCGAAGTACGCCGTCCCCGGCAGGTCCGGGTGGATGCCGCCCTGCATGCAGACCTCCACCGCGCCCACCTCCCAGGCCTGTTGGGCGCGGTCGGCGACCTGGTCCAGGGAGAGCGTGTAGGCGTCGGCGTCCGTCCTGCGCTGCGCGAACGCGCAGAACCGGCAGCCGGTGTAGCAGACGTTGGTGAAATTGATGTTCCGCGTGACGATGTACGTCACGTCGTCGCCGACGGCCGCCTTGCGGACGTCGTCGGCGATCCGGCACAGCGCGTCCAGCGCCGGGCCGTCCGCGTGCAGCAGCGCCAGCGCCTCCTCGTCGGTCAGCCTCGTCGGGTCGTCCGCCGCCGTCGCCAGGGCGGCCCGGACGTCGGTGTCGATGCGCTGCGGCACCATCCCGGGGGCGGCGGCCTCGCGCAGGGCGCCCCAGTCGCCGTACACCTCGTCGAAGTCGTCGCGGCGGTCGGCGGTGCGGCCCTCGGTGTCGATCGTGGCGTGCAGATCCGTACGGCCCGACGCCTCGAAGACCTCCTCCGGCTCCTGCCAGGGGTGCCCCTCGACGACGGCGTCCGGGCGCGCGAGTCCGGTCAGCGGGTCCGCCAGCGCCGCCACGTGCGGGCGCAGCCGCGGGTCCAGCCAGGGCTCGCCACGCCGCACGAACTCGGGGTACACGCACAGGCGTTCACGCAGCTCGAAACCTGCCGTGCGGGACCGCTCGGCCAGCTCCTCGATCTGCGGCCAGGGCCGCTCGGGGTTCACATGGTCGATGGTCAGCGGGGAGACGCCGCCCCAGTCGTCGATCCCGGCGCCGATGAGCCGCTCGTACTCGGAGTCGACCAGGTTGGGCGGGGCCTGGAGGCAGGCGCTGGGGCCCATGAGGTGCCGGGCGACGGCCACCGTCGCGACCAGCTCGTCGAGTTCGGCGTCCGGCATGCCCCGCATCGCCGTGTCCGGCTTGGCACGGAAGTTCTGGATGATCAGTTCCTGGATGCCGTGGTAGGCGCGGGCGATCTTCCTCAGCGCGAAGAGGGACTCGGCGCGTTCCTCATACGTCTCGCCGATCCCGATCAGGATGCCGGAGGTGAACGGAACGGACGAGCGGCCCGCGTCCTCCAGCACCCGCAGCCGGACGGCCGGTTCCTTGTCCGGGGAGCCGTGGTGCGGGCCGCCGGGCTCGGACCAGAGCCGGGTCGCGGTGGTCTCCAGCATCATGCCCATGGAGGGGGCGACGGGCTTCAGGCGCTGGAAGTCGGTCCAGCTCATGACGCCCGGGTTGAGGTGGGGCAGCAGGCCCGTCTCCTCCAGGATGCGGACGGAGACGGCACGCACGTAGGCGATGGTGTCGTCGTAGCCGTGGGCGTCCAGCCACTCCCGGGCCTCGGGCCAGCGGTCCTCGGGCTTGTCGCCGAGGGTGATGAGGGCTTCCTTGCAGCCGAGTGCGGCGCCCTTGCGGGCTATGTCGAGGACCTCGTCCGGGGACATGAACATCCCGTGCCCGGACCGGCGCAGCTTGCCGGGCACGGTGACGAAGGTGCAGTAGTGGCACTTGTCCCGGCACAGCCGGGTGAGCGGGATGAAGACGCTCTTCGAGTACGTGATCACCCCGGGGCGGCCCGCCGCCGCCAGGCCCGCGTCCCGGACCCGGGCGGCGGACGCGGTGAGGTCGTCGAGGGCCTCGCCGCGGGCCTGGAGGAGGACGGCCGCCTCACTGACGTCGAGGGCGACGCCGTCCCGGGCCCGTTTCAGGGCGCGACGCAGGGAGTTCTCGGTCGGGCCGGTTCCGGAGGTCACCGCAGTCGTCATCCTTCGAGCATACGGTCGAGGTGATCAGGTCAGCCGAGACAGGCGGCGAGACCGTCCAGGGCCCGCAGCACCTCCGCCTCCCCCGCGGGCGGCAACTGCGCGACGACCTCCTCGATGCCGAGGTCCGCGAAGTGCGCGAGCTTCCCGGGGGCGGGGTGGACGGCGTAGGGCACGATCTGGAGGGCGGCGGGGTCGCGGCCCGCGTCGGCCCACGCGCCGCGCAGCTCCGGCAGCGACTGGGACAGTCCCCGGCCGCCGATGGGCATCCAGCCGTCGGCGTACTCGCAGATGTGCGCGAAGAGCTTGGGTCCGGCGGCGCCGCCGACGAGCGTGCGCGGGCCGACGACCGGGCCGCGCGGCTTGTGCACCGGCTTGGGGTGGGCGAAGGAGGCCCGGACGCTCCCGAACTCACCCTCGTATGCGGTGGGTTCCTCCGCCCACAGGGCGCGCATCAACGCCATCCGGTCCCGGACGAGTTCGCGCCGGGTGCGCCACTGGACGCCGTGGTCGGCGGCCTCCTCCACGTTCCAGCCGAAGCCGACGCCGAGGGTGAGACGTCCCGCGCTGAGATGGTCGACGGTGGCGATCTGTTTGGCGAGGGCGACCGGGTCGTGCTGGGCGACCAGCGTGATGCCGGTCCCCAGGCCGAGCCGCTCGGTCACCGCGGCGGCCTGGCCGAGCGCGACGAAGGGGTCGAGGGTACGGCCGTACTCGCGCGGCAGCTCGCCGCCGGCCGGGTACGGGGTGGTCCGCTCGACGGGGATGTGGGTGTGCTCGGGCAGGTACAGCCCGGCGAAGCCACGCTGCTCCAGCTCGCGGGCGAGCCGGGTCGGGGCGATCGTCTCGTCGGTGAGGAAGATCGTGACGGAGAGGCGCATGTCCCATCTGTACCGGGGGTGCCGCGAGAAGTCGATGCGTGTTCACGGCCGGGGGGAAGCCGCCCAGGGCGCCTGGAGATCGAGGTCCGCCACGACGGCCGCGTGATCCGACGGCCAGACCCCGTCCACCGGGTGGTCGCCGGCCCGGTGCACCTGCCGTACGGAACCCGGCCCGCCCAGCAGGACGTGGTCGATCCGCGCCCCCTGCCGGGGCCCGCCCGGGTTGTACGGCAGCTCCGGGTCCCAGGCCCAGGTCGCGGCCGGGGCGGTGGGGTCGGCCCGCGTCCAGGCGTCGCGGAAGTCGCGGCGCAGGAGGCGCAGTTCGGGGGCGTTGGGCTCGGCGTTGAAGTCGCCGGTGACGATCACGGGGCCGTCGCGGCGGGCGAACTCGGCCAGCGCGGCGGCCTGTTGGCTGCGTACGGCTCCGGCGGTCGGTACGGACGTCAGGTGTGCGGTGACGAAGGACACCGGGCCCGTGCGCGCGTACAGGGCGAGCCGCCCGTCGTCGAGCTCGGGTGGCACGGGCAGCCGCAGGACCTCCGTCTCCTCCGCCGGCCACCGGCTCAGCACGGCGGTGCCGATGTCCACCGACGGGTCGCCGATCCGCCGCCGCCAGCGCTCCGGGGCCGGGGAGGCCGCCCAGGTCCAGTGCAGGCCCAGCTCGTCCGCCAGCCACTCCGCGAGGTTCTCCCCGTCGGCGGCCCACACCTCCTGCAGGCCCACGAGGTCGGGCCGCAGGTCGCGCAGCACGGAGCGGATCGCCTTCTGCCGTTCACGCCACGGCCCGAACCGCCACCACAGGTTCCAGGTCACCACGCGCACGGCCACCCACCCCTCGGTCATGGCACCGTCAAGGGCACCATTAAAGGGGGCGCTGTTGAACCGTGAGTCGACGGACTCGCGAAACACAGGTGAACGCGCCCCGCACACCGCCGTACCGCCGATGACAGGAGTCCTGCCGACCATGTCCCGCAGCATCGAGCGCAAGTACCGGACCGCCAGGGCCTTTCAGCGCCGGCTCAACGCCGTCATGCGCCGTCTGCCGCAGCACACCCTGCTGGAGACCACGGGCCGCACGTCGGGCCTGCCCCGCCGCACTCCGGTCGGCGGACGCCGGATCGGTGACTCCTTCTGGCTGGTCTCGGAGTTCGGCGAGCGGTCGCAATACGTGCGCAACATCCTGGCCGACCCGAAGGTACGGGTCCGCATCCACGGCCGCTGGCACGAGGGCACGGCCCACCTGATGCCGGAGGACGACCCGGTGGCGCGGCTGCGGACCCTGCCCCGCCTCAACAGCGCCGCGGTCCGTTTGATCGGCGCGCAGCTGCTGACCGTGCGGGTGGACCTGGTGGTCTGAGCTACCCGGGCCAGACGATCGACTGCACCTCGCTGTAGGCGTGCAGGGCGTAGGAGCCGATGTCGCGGCCGACGCCGCTCTTCTTGAAGCCGCCGAACGGTGCCTCCATGTTCCGGCCGACCGTGTTGACGCCCACGCCTCCGGCCCTGAGCCGCCGGGCGACCCGGAAGGCCCTCGCCACGTCGCCCGACCAGACGTAGTCGATCAGCCCGTAGTCGGAGTCGTTGGCGAGGGCGACCCCCTCGTCCTCCTCGTCGAAGGGGATCACCGCGACGACCGGACCGAAGATCTCCTCGCGGGCGACGGTCATGTCGTTGGAGCAGTCCGCGAGAAGGGCCGGGCTGACATAGAACCCCCGCTCCAGCGGCGGCCGTTCGCCACCGGTCACCACGACCGCGCCCTCCTTGCGCCCGGTCTCCACGTAGGACTCCACCCGCTCCCGGTGCGCCGCCGAGATCACCGGCCCGACCACGGTGTCCGGCTCCCTGGGATTACCCACCTTCAACCGCCGCGCATAGAAAGCCAGTTGCACGACCAGCCGGTCGTACACCCCCCGCTGCGCCAGCACCCGGGTCGGCGCCGTGCAGATCTGCCCGCTGTAGAAGGAGAACGTCGTCCCGATCCCGGCCACCGCCGAGCCGAGGTCCGCGTCGTCGAAGACGAGCGCCGCGCCCTTTCCGCCGAGCTCCATCAGCTGGCGCTTCATGCCCCGTCCGCACACCTCGGCGATCCGGCGGCCGACGGCCGTGGAGCCGGTGAAGCTCACCATGTCGACGTCCGCGGAGGTGACCACCGCCTCCCCCACCGCCACCGAGGCCCCGGAGACCACGTTGACCACCCCCGGCGGCACCCCGGCCGCCTCCAGCACCTCCGCCATCCGGTACACGGACAGGGGGTCCTGCGGGGCGGGCTTCACCACCACGGTGTTGCCCATCGCCAGCGCGGGAGCGATCTTGCCCGCCGCGTTGGCCCACGGGTTGTTGTACGAGGACACGCAGGCGACGACCCCGACGGGCTGCCGTACGGCCAGCGCGCCCATCACCCCGGCCCGCCCCATCGGCCCGGCCTCGTTGATCTGCGGCGGGACGGCCCACTCGGCGGGCTCCACGCGCGCGTACCGCTGGAAGCGGGCGGCGGCCACCCCGACCTGCATCCCGCGTGCGGTGCCGGTCGTGGCGCCGGTCTCGGCCTGCGCCAGTTCGGCGTACGGCGCCAGCCGGTCCCGGATCAGCCGCGCGGCCCGGCCGAGGATCGCGGCCCGCTCCTCGGGCGCCGTCCGCGACCAGGACCCGAACGCCTCGCGGGCCACGGCACAGGCCGCGCGCGCCTGCTCCGGGGATGCCTCGGGAGCCGGACCGACGGTCCCCTCGGTCGCCGGGTCGAGGACGTCGTAGAAACCGCCCTCGGGTTCCGCCCACGACCCGCCGAGGAACAGCCGCTGCGTCACCGGGTGCTCACCGTCCGGGTGTCCCGCCCGGACCGCAGCACCTTCCCCGGCACCGCGCCGGTCACCACGTCGTCCCGGATCGCCGCGACCCCGTTGACCCACACGGCGTGCACCCCGAGGGCCTTGGAGTCGAGGCGCGGGCTGTCACCCGGCAGGTCGTGCACCAGGGTGGCCGTACCGGCGCCGATCCGTTCCGGGTCGAAGAGCACCAGGTCCGCATGGAATCCCTCCCGCACCCGCCCCCGCTCGCGCAGCCCGAAGAGCCGGGCCGGGTCGTCGGTCAGCATCCGCACGGCCTGCTCCAGACCGACCAGCTTCCGTCCGCGCAGACAGTCACCGAGGAAGCGCGTCGTGTACGGCGCCCCGCACATCCGGTCCAGGTGCGCCCCCGCGTCCGAGCCGCCGAGCAGGACGTCCTCGTGCTGCCAGGTCCGGGCCCGCAGCGCCCAGGATTCGGGGTCGTTGTCGGGCGGCATGGGCCACAGCACGGTCCGCAGCTCGTCGTTGGCGCAGATCTCGACCAGGCAGGCGAACGGGTCCTGCCCCCGCTCGGCCGCGATGTCCCGCACCACCCGGCCCGTGAGCCCGCGGTTCGCCTCGCTGTAGGTGTCGCCGATGACGTACCGCCCGAAGTCCGCGAGCCGCCGGAAGACGCCGGCCTCCTTGGACGCGGCGCGCTCCAGCATCCCGGCGCGGACGGCAGGGTCCCGCAGCTGGGCGATCCGCTCCGGCACGGGCAGCCCCAGGACCGGCCCCCACCCGGGGATCAGGTTCAGCGCGCAGAAGGTGCCCAGGGACATGTTCATGGGGGTCAGGATCGGCATGGTCAGCGCGACGACCCGGCCGCCGGCCTTCCGGGCCCGCTCGCTCGCGAGGAGCTGCCGGGGCACCCGCTCGGGCACGGCGGCGTCGATGGTCAGCACGTTCCAGTTCAGGGGCCGCCCGGCCGCCGCGCTCATCTCCGCGAACAGCTCGATCTCGGCGTCGCTGAACCGGTCGAGGCACCCGGCGACGATCGCCTCGATCTGCGTCCCCTCGTGCTCCCCCACGGCCCTGGACAGGGCGAGCAGTTCCGCGGGCCGCGCGTGCCGGGAGGCGACCGGCTGCCCGTCCCCGTCGGAGTGCGTGGACGACTGGGTGGTGGAGAACCCCCAGGCCCCGGCGTCCATGGCGTCGTGCAGCAGCCCCAGCATGGCGTCGAGCTGCTCCCGGCTCGGCTGCCCCCCGACGGCCGCCTCCCCCATGACGTACCGCCGCAGCGCGCAATGCCCCACCATGAACCCGGCGTTCACGGCGATCCGCCCCTCCAGGGCATCGAGATACTCCCCGAATCCGTGCCAGCTCCAGGGCGCCCCCTCCTCCAGCGCGACCAGCGACATCCCCTCGACCTTGGACATCATGCGCCGCGTGTAGTCGGCGTCGGCGGGCCGCCCGGGATGGAGCGGCGCGAGCGTGAACCCGCAGTTCCCGCCGACGACGGTGGTCACGCCGTGATTGAGGGAGGGCGTGGCGTACGGATCCCAGAAGAGCTGGGCGTCGTAGTGGGTATGGGGATCGACGAACCCGGGAGCGAGCACGAGCCCGGCGGCGTCCTCGGCGGTGCGGGACGGTTCGGTGACGCGGGGCGCGATGACGGCGATACGGCCGTCCCGAATGCCGACGTCGGCGGTGTAGGCGGGGGCGCCGGTGCCGTCGACGACGGACGCCCCGTGAATGACGTGGTCGAGCATGGGGGGTTCACCTCCAGACCTACGGGGAGTTGACTCGCTCAGGGGCGCGGGGAACTGCGCGACCAGCCACAACGAACCCGCACCCGCCGACGGCGATCAGACACCCCTCCGAAACCGCGTCGTCCGATGAACAGGATCCGTATCGATCTTCGGGATCACGTGCTCCCCGATCAGCCGAATCGTCCGCAGCGTCTCCTCCTTCGGCACCCCCACCGGCAGCCCGAAGCTCAACTGATCCGCCCCCGCCTGCTCCCACCGCTTGCACTGCCGCAGCACCTCATCGGGATCCCCGCAGATCAGCAGCTCCTCCTCGATGAGCACCTCGATGAACTCCTCGGTGTACTCCGGCAACGTCTCCGGCCACACCGGAAACCCCTCGGGCCGGGGAAACGTGTCGTGGTACCGGAAGACGAGCGACGGCAGATAGTGCAACCCCCCGCTCACAGCCACCCGCACCGCCTCCTCATGCGTAGGCGCACAGATCGCCGTGGTCGTCACCATCACGTTGTCGTTGACGAAGTCCCCGATCGGTTCCGCGTCCACGATCGCCGTCTTGTACTGCTCCAGCACCCACTCCATGTCGGAGACCTTCTGCACGCTGAACCCCAGCACCCCGAGCCCCTTCCGCGCGGCCATGGAGTACGACGGAGGCGACCCGGCGGCGTACCACATCGCGGGGTGGGACTTCCCGTACGGCTTCGGCAGGATCTTCCGCGGCGGCAGCGACCAGTGCTTGCCCTGGAACCCGGCGTACTCGTCCTGGAGCCACATCTTGGGGAACTCGGCGATGGTCTCTTCCCAGATCTCCTTGGTGTGGTTCATGTCCGTGATGCCGGGCAGGAACCCGAGGATCTCGTGCGACCCGGCACCCCGGCCGCTGCCGAACTCGAAGCGGTTGCCGGAGAGATGGTCGAGCATGGCCACCTTCTCGGCGACCTTGACCGGGTGGTTGACCTGGGCGAGCGGGTTGAAGATCCCGGAGCCGAGATGGATCCGCTCGGTGGCGTGGGCCAGGTAGCCGAGGAACACGTCGTTCGCCGACAGATGCGAGTACTCCTCCAGGAAGTGGTGTTCGGACGCCCAGGCGTACTTGAAGCCCGCCCGGTCCGCCGCGATCACGTACTCGGTCTCCTCCATCAGCGCCTTGTGCTCGGCGAGCGGATCGGTCTCCGCGCGCCTGCCGACGTATCCCTGTACAAAGAGCCCGAATTCCACGGCGGTTCACCGTCCCCGGTCTGGAGTCCCTGATCTTCCGATGACTTTCTGACGGATCGTCAGATCGCTGACTGTGGCACCGTACGCATGAGGCGTCAATAGCTGACGGCCCGTCAGCCCACCGACACCCCGGCCAGCCATCCGCCGTCGATCACGAACGGCTGCCCGGTGATGTACGAGGAGTCCTCCGAGGTCAGGAAGAGGGCGAGCCGGGCCACCTCCTCGGGCCGCCCGATCCGGCCGAGCGGTACGAGCTTGCGGTACAGCCCGTCCAGGGCCCGCGCCGTCTCCTGCGCGTCCGCCGCCGGGTCAAGCTGGGCCGGGTGGGACATCGCGGTGTCGATCGCGCCGGGGCAGATGGCGTTGACGCGAATGCCCCGGGCGGCCAGTTCCAGCGCGGCGACCCGGGTGAGCCCTAGGACGGCGTGCTTGGTGGCCGCGTACGCCCCGACGGCCGCCATCCCCGTCAGCCCGGTGCAGGAGGCGGTGGTGACGATGGTGCCGCCGTCCGCCATCTCGGGCGCGACCGTCCTGATGCCGAGGAAGCAGCCGACCTGGTTGACCCGGACGACCCGCATGAACTCGTCGAGGGGGGTGTCCACCAGGGAGTTGAAGCGCAGGATGCCCGCGTTGGCGACGAGCCCGTCGATCCGCCCGTACGCCTCCTTGGTCCGCCGCACGGCCGCCCGCCACTGCTCCTCCTCGCCCACGTCGAGCCGGACGTACAGCGCCCCGATCTCCTTGGCGAGGGCCTCCCCCTGATCGTCGAGCACGTCCGCCACGACGACGGAGGCCCCCTCCTGCCGGAACAGCCGCGCCTCCTGCTCCCCCTGGCCGCGCGCCGCGCCGGTGACGATGACGACCCGTCCGTCCAGTTTGCCCATGTGCCGACTCCTCACAGGTGGGGTCCTACGCCGGCGCCGAACGCCGCGATCTGGTCGATGAGTTCGCTGCGGCTCCGGCTGCGGAACCGCACCTGTATCTGGTCCACGCCCATCGCCCGGTACGCCCTCAGGGACTCGGCCAGCTCGTCCGGGCCGCCGGTGAGCGTGCGGCGGCCGACGTGCCAGTCGGGGGTGCCGACGTAGAGGGGTTCGGCGATGGCGCCGACGGTGAAGGGGGCCTCGATCCCGGCCTGTTCGCGCAGCTGCCGGATCCGGGCGATCTGCTGGGGCAGCCGGTCCCGGGGGTCCCCCTGGGGCAGCCAGCCGTCCCCCTTGAGCGCGGCCCGGCGCACGGCGGGGGGCGAGGAGCCGCCGACCCAGAGCGGGACGCGCTCCTGGGCGGGCCTGGGGAGCTGGCCGAGTCCTTCGAAGTCGTACAGCTTGCCGTGGTGCTCGGGGAACTCCTCCGGGCCGAGCGCGGCCCGCAGCGCGTCGATGGTCTCGTCGAGCACGGCACCCCGGCGGCGGAAGTCCACCCCCAGCGCGGTGAACTCCTCCTCCACGTGTCCGGCGCCGACCCCGAGGAGCAGGCGTCCGCCGGAGAGGTGGTCGAGGGTGGCGTACTGCTTGGCGGTGAGCAGGGGGTGGCGCAGGCCGACCACAGCGACGTGGCTGAGCAGCCGTACCCGCTCGGTGACGGCGGCGAGATGGGCGAGGGTGGCGACGGGGTCGTACCAGACCGTGCTCATCGCGGGCGCGAGGCGGCGCGGGACGGCGACGTGGTCGCAGCAGGCGAGGTAGCCGAAGCCGGCGCACTCCGCCGCGCGGGCGACGGCGAGCAGGTCCGCGGGCCCGGCACCGGCTTCCCAGGGCTCGGCGTACAGGGTGCTCTGGGACTGGACCGGGAGCTGGATTCCGTACCTCACGGCGACCAGAGCCCGTCCGGGGTGAGCTGGAGCAGCTCGATCGCGTTGCGCCGTACGATCCGCTCGACGACGTCCGCGTCCAGGTGCCCCATCTGCGCCTCGCCGACCTCACGGGACTTGGGCCAGGTGGAGTCGGAGTGCGGGTAGTCGGTCTCGTAGAGCACGTTGCCGACGCCGATGGAGTCGAGGTTGCGCAGCCCGAAGGCGTCGTCGAAGAAGCAGCCGTAGACATGGCCGGCGAACAGCTCGGACGGCGGCCGGTGCACCTTGTCGGCGACCCCGCCCCAGCCCCGGTTCTCCTCCCACACCACGTCCGCGCGTTCCAGGATGTAGGGGATCCACCCGATCTGCCCCTCGGCGTACATCACCTTGAGGTTCGGGAAGCGCTCGAACTTGCCGCTCATCAGCCAGTCGACCATGGAGAAGCAGCAGTTGGCGAAGGTGATGGTGGAGCCGACCGCGGGCGGGGCGTCCGCGGAGGTGGAGGGCATCCGGCTGCTGGAGCCGATGTGCATGGCGACGACCGTGCCGGTCTCGTCGCAGGCGGCGAGGAAGGGGTCCCAGTCGTCGGTGTGGACGGAGGGGAGTCCGAGGTGCGGGGGTATCTCGGAGAAGGCCACGGCCCGTACCCCGCGGGCGGCGTTGCGCCGTACCTCCGCCGCCGCCAGCTCGGCGTCCCACAGCGGGATGAGGGTGAGCGGCACGAGCCGCCCCTCCGCCTGGGGGCCGCACCACTCCTCCACCATCCAGTCGTTGTACGCCCGCACGCACAGCAGCCCCAGCTCGTGATCGTCCGCCTCCGTGAAGGTCTGGCCGCAGAAGCGCGGGAAGGTGGGGAAGCAGAGGGCCGACTGGACGTGGTTGACGTCCATGTCGGCGAGGCGGGCGGGCACGTCGTACGACCCCGGCCGCATCTGCTCGTAGGTGATGATCTCCAGCTTGATCTCGTCGCGGTCGTAGCCCACGGCGGTGTCGAGCCGGGTGAGGGGCCGCCGCAGGTCCTCGTAGACCCACCAGTCGCCGATCGGGCCGTCGTCGCCCGGCTCGCCCATGACGGGCTTGAAGCGGCCCCCGAGGAAGGTCATCTCCTTCAGCGGGGCACGGACGACACGGGGCCCGATGTCCAGGTACTTCTTCGGGAGCCGGTCCTGCCACACCTGCGGGGGCTCCACCGTGTGGTCGTCGACGGAGATGATCCGGGGAAGGGTCGGTTTGGTCTCCATGGGCCTCACGGTAGCGCCGATCTGACGGTTCGTCAGCTCTCGTGCGGGGGGCCGGCGCCGAGCGGAACTGTGCGACGAGGTTGTGAGGGCCTTGTGGTGTACCGCACGTCTGGTTGTGAGTGGCGTCTCGCACGGCTGACGCATCCGCCATGAACAAGGCAAACTGGCCTGCGTTGTCAGGACGTTCTCCGGGGGGACGGCGATGGACGGTGTACCGCGGGTGCCGGAGCAGCGGCGTGGCGGCTCGCAGGGGCCGGTGGCGCTGCGGTTCGGCGTGCTCGGACCGGTGCGCGCCTGGCGCGGGGAGGAGCTGCTGAACACCGGCTCCCCCCAGCAACGCGCCCTGCTCGCGGCCCTGCTGCTGCGGGAGGGCCGCACGGCCACGGCGGCGGAGCTGATCGACGCCCTGTGGGGCGAGGAACCGCCGTCCCAGGCACTGGCGGCGCTGCGGACGTATGCCTCCAGGCTGCGCAAGGTGCTGGACCCCGGCGTGCTGGCCAGCGAGTCCGGCGGCTACGCGGTCCGGGGCCTCGGGGACGGCGCGCTCGACCTGTCGCTGGCCCAGGAGTGGGCGACGGAGGCGGAGAAGGCGCGCGGGGCCGGGGACCTGTGCCACGCCCGTGACGTGCTGAACCGGGTGCTGGCGCTGTGGGACGGCGAACCGCTGGCGGGCGTCCCCGGGCCCTACGCCGAGGCGCAGCGCGTCCGCCTGGAGGAATGGCGGCTCCAACTGCTGGAGTCCCGCCTGGACATGGACCTGGAACAGGGCTGCCACGCGGAGGCGGTCTCGGAGCTGACGGCGCTCACCGCCGCCCACCCGCTGCGCGAGCGCCTGCGCGAGCTGCTGATGCTGGCGCTGTACCGCTCCGGGCGCCAGGCGGAGGCGCTGGCGGTGTACGCGGACACCCGGCGTCTGCTGGCCGACGAGCTGGGCGTGGACCCGAGGCCGGGGCTGCGGGAGCTCCAGCAGCGCATCCTCCAGGCGGACCCGGGCCTCGCGGAACCCTCCGCGCCGCTCGCGGAACCGTCCGTGGTCCCGGTCCGCCCGGCCCAGCTCCCGGCCACCGTCCCCGACTTCACCGGCCGCTCGGCCTTCGTGTCCGAGCTGAGCGCGGTGCTGGCGTCGGCGGAGGGCCGGGTGATGGCGGTGTCGGCGCTGGCCGGGATCGGCGGGGTGGGCAAGACGACGCTGGCGGTGCACGTGGCCCATCAGGCGAAGGGCGCGTTCCCGGACGGTCAGCTGTACGTGGACCTCCAGGGGGCGGGGGCGCGGGCGGCGGACCCGGAGACGGTCCTGGGGTCGTTCCTGCGGGCCCTGGGCACGGCGGACTCGGCGATCCCGGACTCCCTGGAGGAGCGGGCGGCCCTGTACCGCTCGGTCCTGGACGGCCGGCGGGTGCTGGTGCTGCTGGACAACGCGCGGGACGCGGCGCAGGTGCGGCCGCTGCTGCCCGGCACCTCGGGGTGCGCGGCGCTGGTGACGTCCCGGGCCCGGATGGTGGACCTGGCCGGCGCGCACCTGATCGACCTGGACGTGATGTCCCCCGACGAGGCGCTGTCGCTGTTCACGCGGATCGTGGGCGAGGAGCGGGTGGCGTCGGAGCGCGAGGCGGCGCTGGACGTGGTGGCGGCGTGCGGCTTCCTGCCGCTGGCGATCCGTATCGCGGCCTCCCGGCTGGCGGCCCGGCGCACCTGGACGGTGTCGGTGCTGGCGGCGAAGCTGGCGGACGAGCGGCGCCGGCTGGACGAGCTCCAGGCGGGCGACCTGGCGGTGAAGGCGACCTTCGAGCTGGGCTACGGCCAGCTCGAACCGGCCCAGGCCCGCGCCTTCCGGCTGCTGGGCCTGGCGGACGGCCCGGACATCTCGCTGGCGGCGGCCGCGGCGGTGCTGGACCTTCCGGTGGAGAAGACGGAGGACCTGCTGGAGTCCCTGGTCGACACGTCCCTCCTGGAATCGGCGGCCCCGGGCCGCTACCGCTACCACGACCTGGTCCGCCTCTACGCGCGTGCCTGCGCGGAACGGGACGAACAGCCACCGAGCGAGGGGGGCGCGGCGCTGTCGCGGCTGCTGGACTTCTATCTGGCGACGGTCGGCGAGGTGTACCTGATCGAGCGGCCCGGGGACCGGCTGGTGGACCACCTGGAGCAGAGCCGGTACCCGGGGCTGACGTTCGAGACGCGGCGGGCCGCGCAGGACTGGTTGTACTCGGAGGCCGTGTGCCTGCTGGCCTGTGTCCGTCAGGCCGCGCGGACGGGGGCGCTGCGTCGCGCCGTCGACGTGCTCTGGGCCGCGGTGGACCTGGCGGAGTCGGGGGCCAACTCCAAGGAGTACGAGGCGGTCGCCGCGCTGCTGCGGAACGCGGCACGGGAAGCCGGGGATCCGCACGCGGAGGGGCGCGCCCTGACCGAGCTGGCCTTCGTGCACCACATCTCCGGCAGCCGGTTCGACGTGGCTCTCCAGGAGGCGCAGGAGGCGGTCCAGTTGGCCGCCGCCGCCGGTGATCCGCTCACCGGCTGCTGGGCCGCCAACATCAGCGGGGTGGTCGCGCTGTACCAGAACCGGCACGAGGAGGGCGAGGCGTACTTCACCCGCGCCATCGACGACTTCCGGGCTCTGGGCGACCGGCCCGGCGAGGCGAGCGCGCTGTGCAACCTGTCGCGGATCCACCTGGCCACCGGCCGCACGGCGAGCGCGGTGGCGCTGGCCCGGCAGGGCGCGGCCATGTACGACAGCATGGGGCACGCGCTGAAGGGCGCCAACGGCCGGTACGCGCTCGGTCTGGCGCTGACCCAGAGCGGGCAGCTGAACGACGCGGCGGGCTGCCTGCACCAGGCCCTTCAGGTGTTCCGGGACAGCCGGCAGCGGCTGTGGGAGGGCATGACCCTGTTCCGTCTCGCCGAAGTGGACATCGCCGCCCGGCGGCCCGCTCAGGGTGCCGCCAACGCCGAGATCGCGCTGACCGTGCTGCGCGGCATCGGCGGGGAGTGGCGGCGGGGGAACGTGCTCACCGTGCTCGGACGCGCCCTGAACGGCATCGGCCAGCTCGACCGGGCCCGGGTGTGCTGGCGCGAGGCCCTGGACATCTTCGAGGCGCTGGGCGCCCCGGAGGCGGACGGGGTCCGGGCTCTGCTGACTCCGCCGGCGGTGGTCTGCCGCCCGGGTGCGGGTCCCTGAGGCTGGGTGCGGGTTCCTGAGCCCTGTTGCAGGCCCGGGAAGGGACGTTCATCGTTCGTTTATCGCCGCCCGGCAGTCTCAGTGATGTCGGGCCGTCGCGTCGGGGGGCAGACGGAACGGCCGGGGCCGAGACCCTTAGGGTGAACCGGCCCTGCAAGATCCGCCCGGCAGTCCACGGGGGAGCTGCCGGGCGGATCTTGTACTTCCGGACCACGTTCTTTCTTGCAGGGGAGCAAGCGAATGACCGAAGAGACGAGCACCGAGAACGTCCACGCCACCGGCGAGCCGACCGGCGACGCCACGACGGACAACGTCCACGCCACCGGCGAGCCGATCACCACCAAGAACGTGCACGCCACCAGCGAGCCGCTCAAGCTCAAGGCCGAGGCCACGGGCGACGCGTCCACGGAGAACGTCCACGCCACGGACAACCCGGCCTGACGGCCGAACCACAGCACGTTTCCCGCAGGGGGATCGGCCGCGGCGGCGCGGAGGGGGAGCCGTCGCGGCCGAGGTGCGTGCGGGGCTAGGACGTACGGGTGGCGGCCGAGCCGAAGCCCAGCCAGGTGTGGCGGTTGCCCCACCAGCACCAGCCGACCTTGGGGGCGTTGCGGCGCTCCTTGCCGTCCCGGCCCGTGCCGTTGCTGATCCAGATCGCCGGGGTACGGGCGTCCAGCGTGCCGTTGGGCTTGCGCAGGCGGGAGCCGATGGTCATGAAGCAGTGGTTGCGCTCCAGGACGGCCGGCTGCTGGAGGATCCAGTGGATGCCCTCGGTGAGCACCAGCGGACTGCGGCCCCGCCCGATGAGCGCGGGAAGCGCCTCCTCCGGGCTCCAGTTCGCCATGTCGTCGCCGCGGTTCACGCCGTGGACCAGATAGAGCGGGGCATCCGGCAGTTCGACGGCGCACGGGGTGAACTCGTCGACGTCCGGCATGTCGGTGACGACGAACCCGGGCTTGCCGTCGCGGACCAGGAGCGGGGCGAGGACCGAGGCGGGGGCGCGGTCGGGGTGGACGGCCAGCAGGGCGCTCTCGGCGCCCTCGGCCTTCTTGGCGAAGGCCCGCATCTCGTCCGCGGTGATCCCCGCGGACGCGTGCACGCCGAGTTCGATCAGACGCTCCGCCTGCGTCACGAGCCCCGGCAGGACCACAGAGCTGTCGGTGGAAGAGGGCAAGGTACTCCTCGAGTCGGAAGGATCAGGTCGGCTCGGGTCAAACGACGGACGGCGGACCTTTGTTCCCGCGCACTCGGTCCTTCCGTTCACCACCTGATCACCCTTCACCTCTCCGCGTTCGCAAGCTATTTGGTCCCGCCCGGTGTGAACGCGCATAGAACGTGAGCATCCTCATGACATGAACCTGCCTCCCGACAGTCGGGCGGCAGCCTCATGGAGGTGTGGGATGCACCGCAGACTCGGTACCGCACTGGCAACCTCGTCCCTCGCGTTCGTCACCGCCGTCGCCACCGCGACCGCGGCCGACGCCGCTCCCGCCGACAAGCCGCAGGTCCTGTCCAGTTGGACGCAGACCAGCGCGAGCAGCTACAACGCGTGGGCCTCCGCCCGGGCCAACCAGGGCGCCTGGTCGGCCTACGGCTTCGACTGGTCCACCGACTACTGCTCCACCTCGCCGGACAACCCCTTCGGCTTCCCGTTCCAGATGTCCTGCGCCCGCCACGACTTCGGCTACCGCAACTACAAGGCCGCCGGCACCTTCAGCGCCAACAAGTCCCGCCTGGACAGCGCCTTCTACGAGGACCTCAAGCGCGTCTGCAACAACTACGGCGGCGCCACCAAGACCGCCTGCAACAGCACCGCCTGGACCTACTACCAGGCGGTCCGCGCCTTCGGCTGAGCCCGGCCCGCCCGCACGCACGCACCAGGGACGCCGGATCACGTCTCCGGCGTCCCCCGCAGCGCTCTCTTGAGGACCTTCCCGCTCGCGTTCCGCGGCAGCCGCGCCACGAACTCCACCGACCGCGGCACCTTGTAGTTCGCCATCTCCCGGCGCGCCCAGGCCATCAGGTCGTCCGCCGTCAGGACGGAACCGGCCCGCCGGACCACGTACGCCCGCCCCACCTCGCCCAGCCGCGCGTCGGGCACCCCGACCACCGCCACGTCCGCCACATCCGGGTGCAGGCCCAGGAGTTGCTCGATCTCCGCCGGATACGCGTTGAAGCCGCCGACGATGTACATGTCCTTGATGCGGTCGGTCACCCGGAGGTTGCCCGCCGCGTCCAGGACGCCCACGTCCCCCGTCCGCAGCCAGCCGTCCGGCGTCAGCGCCTGCGCCGTGGCCGCCGCGTCCTGCCAGTACCCGCGCATCACGTTGAACCCGCGGACCAGGATCTCCCCCGGCTCCCCGAACGGCGCCGCCACCCGCACCTCGGTGCCCGGGATCGCCCGGCCCGACGTCGAGGCGATCACCGCCGGGTCGTCCCCCCGGCGGCACATCGTCACGATCCCGCTCGCCTCCGACAGGCCGTAGGCGGTCAGCACGGTGGCCACGCCCAGCTCCGAGCGGAGCCGTTCCACCAGCCGCAGCGGGACCACCGCCGCCCCCGTCACCACCAGCCGCAGCGCCGAGAGGTCGAAGGCCCCACGGGCGGGGTGGTCCAGCAGGGACTGCAGCAGCGTGGGCGGGCCCGGCAGCACCGAGACTCCCTCCGCCGCCACGTTCGCCAGCACGGTGTCCACGTCGAACACCGGCTGCGGGATCATCGTCGCCCCGCGCATCAGACAGGCGATGACCCCGGCCTTCCAGCCGAAGGTGTGGAAGAAGGGGTTCACGATCAGATAGCGGTCGCCCGGCCGAAGGCCCGCCAGGTCGCTCCAGACCTCGTACGCCCGCAGGGTCTGGCCATGCGTGATCACCGCCCCCTTCGGGCGGCCCGTCGTACCGGAGGTGTAGACGATGTCCGACGGCGACGACGGGCCCAGGCCCACCGGGTCACCCGCCCGCCCTTCCCCGCCGGCCAGGAAGTCCTTCCAGGTCAGGAAGGACTCCGGCGCGTCGTCCGCCAACACCACCACCCGCTCCAGCGCGGGCAGCGACGCCAGGCCCGCCCGCCGCAGCGAGGCCACGTACGACGTCCCCAGGAAGGTCCCCGTCACGAACAGCAGCCGCGCCCCGCTGCGCCGCAGCACGTCCGCCGCCTCCGCCCCCTTGAACCGGGTGTTCAGCGGCACCAGCACCGCTCCCGCCGACACCGCGCCCAGCGCCGCCACGATCCAGTCCAAGGAGTTCGGCGCCCAGATCGCCACCCGGTCGCCCGGCCGGACCCCGTGCGCGAGGCACGCCGCCGTCGACCGCGAGACCCGCTCGCCCAGTTCGGCGTAGGAGATCCGGGTACGGCCCTCCACCACCGCCTCGGCGCCCGCGTACCGCTCGGCCGCATACCGGACGAGCCCAGCGATGCTGCCCCACTCCACGTCACCGCGCACTACAGCCTCCCCGCCACTAGCTGACTACCCGTCAGATTAGCTATAACCTGACGACCTGTCAGGGGCGCCGAACGGGAGGGGCAGCATGGCCGGGATCAAGGACGCCACCGCCATCGTGGGCATCGGGCAGACCGCCTTCGCCAGGCAACTCCCCGAGGACGAGCGCACCCTCGCCTGCCGGGCCGTCCTCGCCGCGCTCGACGACGCCGGGATCGCACCGGGCGAGGTGGACGCGCTCGCCTCCTACACCATGGAGGAGACGGACGAGGTGGAGCTGGCCAAGGCGGTCGGCCTCGGTGACCTCACCTTCTTCAGCAAAGTCGGCTACGGCGGCGGCGGTTCGTGCGCCACCGTCGCCCACCTCGCCGCCGCCATCGCGGCCGGCCAGGCCACGGTCGGCGTCGCCTGGCGCTCCCGCAAACGCGGCAGCGGACCCAGACCCTGGACCAACACCGACGTCCAACTCCCCACGCCCGCACAGTGGACGCGACCCTTCGGGCTGCTGCGCCCGGTCGACGAGATAGCCATGCTGGCGCGCCGCCACATGCACGAGTACGGCACCACCCGCGACCACCTCTTCAACGTCGCCCTCGCCTGCCGCAACCGCGCCAACCAGAACCCCGCCGCGATCATGTACGACCGCCCGCTCACCCGCGAGATGTACATGACCTCCCGCTGGATCAGCGAACCGCTCTGCCTGTACGACAACTGCCTGGAGACGGACGGCGCGCTGGCCTGTGTCGTCACCACCGGGGAACGGGCCCGAGACTGCGCCCGCAAGCCCGTCTACGTCCACTCCGCCGCCCAGGGCCTGCCCGCCCAGCACCACGGCATGGTCAACTACTGGAACGACGACCCCCTTACCGGCCCCGCCTGGACCGCCGCCCGGCACCTGTGGAAGCACGCCGACCTCACCCCGCAGGACATCGACGTCGCCCAGATCTACGACGCCTTCACCCCGCTCGTCCCGCTCTCCCTGGAGGGCTACGGCTTCTGCGCACGCGGGGAGGGCGGGGCGTACACCGAGGGCGGCGCCCTGGAGATCGGCGGACGGCTGCCCCTCAACACCGGGGGCGGCGGCCTCTCCGAGGCGTACGTCCACGGCTTCAACCTCATCACCGAAGGCGTCAAGCAGCTCCGCGGCACCAGCACCGCCCAGGTCCCCGGCGCCGCCACCTGCCTGGTCACCGCCGGTGAGGGCGTGCCCACCTCCGCGCTGCTCCTGAGGAGTTGATCCAGGATGCTCACCCCCGTCACCGACGCCGACGGCGCCCCCTTCTGGCGATACGCCGCCCGGGGCGAACTCCGCGTCCAGACCTGCGCCGACTGCGCCGAGCCCCGCTTCCCGCCCCGGCCGTGCTGCCCGCACTGCCAGTCCTTCGCGAGCCGGTGGCGGCCCGTGAAGGGACACGGCCGCATCTGGTCCTACGTCGTCCCGCACCCGCCCCTGCTGCCCGAGTACGCGGCGCTGGCCCCGTACAACGTGGTGCTCGTCGAGCTCGTCGACGCGCCCCGGATCCGCCTGGTCGGCAACCTCGTCGGCCGGGCCGGTGAGCCGCTCGGCTCCCTGCCGCCGGACCGGGTGCGCATCGGGGCCCGGGTGCAGGCCGTCTTCGCTCCCGGCGGGCTGCCGCAGTGGGTTCCGGAGCGGCCGTGAACCTGCGCGTCTCCGCCGACCGGGACACCGGCGTCGCGGTCGTCACCCTGAACCGGCCCGACCGGCTCAACGCCATCGACCTCGCCACGGCACGGGAACTCGCCGACACCTGGCGGGCGTTCCGCTTCGACGACTCGGTGCGCGCGCTCGTCCTCACCGGCGCCGGGGAGCGGGCCTTCTGCACCGGGATCGACCGGGATGCCGTGGTGGAGCAGCCGAACTCGCCGTACATGCAGGACGATCCGCTGCTGAGGATCGGGCCCAAGTCCAACGACCTGTGGAAGCCGGTCGTCGCGGCGGTGCGGGGGATGGCCTGCGGCGGGGCCTTCTATCTGCTGGGCGAGTGCGACTTCGTGATCGCCGACCCCACGGCCGCCTTCTTCGATCCGCACACCACCTACGGCATGGTCAGCGCCTACGAGTCGGCGCTGATGGCGCAGCGGATGCCCGCGGGCGAGGTGGCGCGGATGATGCTCATGGGCACCGCCGAGCGGATCTCCGCCCGGCGGGCCCACGAGGTGGGTCTGGTCTCCGAACTCACGGAGGACGGCGGCCACTTGCCAGCCGCACTGGAGTGCGCCCGCGTGATCGCCGGTTACCCCGCCGAGGCCGTCCAGGGCACCGTCCGTGCCCTGTGGGCGGCCCAGGAGGCGGCCCGCGCCCCGGCCTTCGCCCAGGCCCCGCACCTCATCGCGCTCGGCAACGCGCCCGCCGAGCGGCAGGCGGAGCTGTTCGCGGGGCGGCGGACCGGGAGCCCCCGGGTGAGGTGAGGGCCGTCAGCCGGTCGTGCCGGGCATCAGCTCGGCCTCGCAGTGGTCGATCCGGGCCGCCACGGCCGCGTCGGGAAGGCCGACCTGGACGGTCACCGTCTCGTTCGCCGGGACGACCTCGTCCACGGTGGCCAGATCCACCACGGCGGCCTGGGCGTCCAGGAAGTGGACGACGACGGTGACCTGGTCGCTGACCCCGCCCGGGTTGGTGACCTCGACGACCGCGTACGGGTCGGCCTCGGTCGCGCAGCTCACCAGCTCCACCGTGGTGTCCTGCGCCGCCTCGGCGGAACCGGAGCCACCCGAGCCGGAGCCGTCGTAGTCGTCGTAGTCGTCGTCCTGACGCGAGGACGAACTGTCGTGGTCCTGGCCGGAGCTGCTGCACCCGCCGCCCGAGTCACCGTCCCCGCCGCTGCCGCCGGTGCCCCGGCCCGACGAGAAACCCGTCAGCGCCAGAACCACCATCGCCGTCACCGCTGCGTACTTGAGCCTGCGCCCCCGAAGATCCATACGGCGACCCTACTGACCGCCTGTCACGACCATGTCACCGCGTGGCGACCAGGTCGTCCCCGGCGTAGCGTCGGGGTGGAGGGCGGCGTCCCGGCCGCTCCCGGCAGCGGCGGCCGCCGTCCGGACTCCCTTCCGTGCGCCGGTACGACGGCCGTCCCCCGCCTCACGCCGTACGTGCGGTGCCCGTGCCCTTCTCCGCGTCCAGCGCGTACACGCACCGGTCCTTGCTGCACGCGTACACCACCCCGTCCCGCACCAGGGGCGAGCCGGTGATCTCGCCACCGGTCGCCAGCTTCCAGCGCAGCCGGCCGTCGTCGGCCTTGAGGGTGTAGAGCAGATGGTCGGTGGAGCCGAAGTGGATACGGCCCTCGGCCACCGACGGCGCCCCCACGATCTCCCCGCCCGCCTGGAAGCGCCACTTCGGCGTTCCGGTGACCGCGTCCAGCGTGTACAGCCCCTTGCCGCTGCCCACGTGCACATGGCCCGCGGCCACCAGCACCGGCTCGATGGAGGATCTGGACTCGGTCGCGATCCGCCAGCGGTCGCGGCCGTCGGTCGCGTCCAGGGCGTACACCGTGCCGAGGTAGTCGGCGAGGTACACGCCGCCGCCGGTCACCGCCGGGCCGGGCACGAAGGCCGGCGGGCAGAGGAAGACCGCCGGTGCCTCGAAGTGCCAGCGGACCTGCCCCGAGGTGACGTCGAGCGCCAGGACCCGGGTGCCCGCGGAGACGTAGACATAGCCGTCCACCGCCTGCGAGACCCGGACCGGGACACCGCCGCAGGACGCCGCGTCGCCGATGGGGTACGACCAGCGCTCGTCACCCGTACGGGCGTCCAGGGCGCGCAGCCGGGCGTCCTGCCAGACGTAGACCGTGCCCTCGTGCAGGGCGGGGCCCGCCTCGGGGGACTCGAAGTCGGTCTGGGCGCCGGTCAGCTCCCACAGCTTCTGTCCGGTGGACGCCTCCCAGCCCTGCACCCCGCCTCCGCGGGTGCCGGTGACGACGGTGCCGCGTTCGGCCTTCAGGGAGTAGACCCAGGCGTCCGTCGGCAGCCGCCACAGGTCACCGCCCTCCCGGCAGTCCAGGGCGAAGAGGGTGGGCCCGTCGGAGGCGTGGATACGGCCGTCCGCGACCGCCATCGACCAGGCGACGTCCCTCGTCTTGAAGCGGCGGCGGCCGGTGCCGACGTCCAGCGCGTGCACCTCGAAGGAGGTGACGTAGACCAGGTCGCCGGAGACCGCGGGCGTGCCCCACACGTCGTTGGACATGCGGAACCGCCAGGGGCGCCAGCCGCTCGCCGTCTCCGGGGGCGCGGCCGGCGCGGGAGGCACGGCCGGGCCCACGGCCGCGTCGGTGCCGTTGACCCCGGGGCGCGGCTTGGACCAGGAGGCGACCAGGCCGGCCTCCGGCGGCGGTGCCTTCACGGCGGCGGCGCGGGCGTCGGCGACGCGCGGTCCCGGTCCGATCGGGACCTGGGCGCCCGCCAGGCGCACCGGGCCGGTGTCGGGGGCACCGGCCGGGACGGGGGGCGCGTGCGGGGGCGGGGGCGGCACCGCGCGGCCGGCGCTGCGGCCCGAGGCGGCGGGGCCGGGCTTGGCCGGCGGGCGGCCGTTGCGGCGGGCCTCGATCAGGCTCACCGCCCGCTCGGGCAGCCACGCCGACGCCGTACCGCTGTCGTCCGAGCCGGAGCCGAAGAGGTGGGGTGCGAGCTGGGCCTGGAGGTCGGCCGGGTTGGGGCGGGCGGTCGCCTCCATCTGCATGCAGGACTCGATGAGCGGGCGCAGTTCGTCCGGGAGGCCTTCGAGGTCCGGGCCCTCCCGGAGCAGCATGAAGACCGTCTCCACCGGGTTGGCGCCGTGGAAGGGCGGATGGCCCGTGGCCGCGAAGACCAGCATCGAGCCCAGCGAGAAGACATCGCTCGCGCCCGTGACGCTGCGGGAGTCCTTCGCCTGCTCGGGGGACATGTAGGCGGGGGTGCCCACGGCGACGTTCGTCATCGTCAAACGGGTGTTCGAGACACCGGAGGCGATCCCGAAGTCGATCACCCGGGGGCCGTCCTCGACGACGAGGACGTTGGAGGGCTTGAGGTCGCGGTGGACCAGGCCGGCGCCGTGGATCGACTGCAGCGCCTCCGCCACGCCCGCCGCCAGCCAGCGCACCGCCTGGGCCGGCAGGGGCCCGCACTCGTTCACTATCTCCTCGAGGGAGGGCGCGGGGACGTACGCGGTGGCCAGCCACGGCACGGCGGCGCGCGGGTCGGCGTCGACCACGGCCGCGGTGTAGAAGCCGGAGACGGCCCGGGCCGCCTCGACCTCGCGCGTGAAGCGGACGCGGAAGAGCTGGTCCTCGGCGAGCTCCGTGCGGACCGTCTTGATCGCCACCCGCCGACCGGACGCCGAGCGCGCGAGATAGACCAGCCCCATGCCGCCGGCCCCCAGCCGTCCCAGCACCTCGAACGGCCCGATACGCCGCGGATCGTGCTGTGTCAGCTGATCCACCACTTGCCTGCCACCTCCCCGTACGGGCCGCGTCACCCACGTATGTACGCGGCCCCGTGCAGCGTCTCACCACCGCACCGCCATGGCGGCACGCACCCCGATTCTTCCTGTACGCGGGCACGGTTGCGAACCCGGGGGCAGATCGGGGTGTCTTCGGACAAAAACCTCAGTTCGAGCGCTCGAGCAGCGCGAACGACGCCCCCTGATTGTCGGTGACGACGGCCACCGTGCCGTACGACGTCTCAAAGGGTGGAGCCTGGACCCGTCCGCCCAGTCGCCGCACGGCTTCCACGGCCTCCGCGCAGTCCCGTACGGCGAAGTGGACGAGGAAGTGGGGCGGCATCTCGGCGGGGAAGACGTCGGAGACCGGGGCGCGGCCGAAGTCCGGCTCGGCACCGGGGCCGAACAGTGCCTCGTGGAAGAGGTCGCCGTAGAAGTCGTTGGCGGCCTCGGTGTCCCGGGCGTACAGCTCGGCCCAGGCGAAAGTGCCGGGTTCACGGCGGCGCCCGAAGCCGGGGTGGCTGCCCGCCTGCCAGAGGCCGAAGACGGCGCCCTCCGGGTCGGTGACCAGGGCGGTCACCCCGTCCCCGGCACCGGCCTCGACGGGCGCGGTGACGATCTGGCCGCCCGCCTCCCGGATCCGCCGGACCAGCGCCCGGGCGTCGGGGGTGGCGAAGTGGACCGTCCAGACGGTCGGCATCCGTCCGTCCGTCTTGGGGACGAGGGCCGCGACCGGCTCCCCGTCCTTGAGCGCGTATCCCCGCTCGTCGAAGCTCCATCCGAAGAGCTCACCGTAGAACCGCTTGCCCGCCTCGACGTCGGGGAGCTGGGCGTCCACCCAGCAGGGGACGCCCTCGACATACCCGGATGCCCTGTTTTCGGCCATGCCGCCAAAGTAACGGCCCCTTGTGCACGCCGCAGACCAGGCACACCAGCCTCCCCGCAGCCGGGCACCCCATTTGCAGTCGGCCGAATCGCGCTCCGATCACCCCTCGGTAAGCTGACGACATGACAGGACAAGTGCGTACCGTCGACGGCCGCGTGGCCGGCCGGCGTGGGCAGGCGACCCGGCAGAAGCTGCTCGACTGCCTCAGCGAGATGCTCAGCTCCTCTCCCTACCGGGACGTCAAAGTCATCGATGTCGCCCGGAAGGCGGGCACTTCGCCCGCCACCTTCTACCAGTACTTCCCGGACGTCGAGGGCGCCGTCCTGGAGGTCGCCGAGCAAATGGCCGCGGAGGGCGCCGGGTTGACCGAGCTGCTCGCGGGGCGGTCGTGGGTCGGCAAGTCCGGCTGGCAGACCGCGCAGGAACTCGTCGACGGATTCCTGGAGTTCTGGCGGAAGAACGACGCGATCCTGCGCGTGGTGGACCTCGGCGCCGCCGAGGGAGACAAGCG
The DNA here is from genome assembly GCF_042888685.1 of Streptomyces sp. NPDC002779. NCBI lineage: Bacteria > Bacillati > Actinomycetota > Actinomycetes > Kitasatosporales > Streptomycetaceae > Streptomyces > Streptomyces sp. NPDC002779. Next base: position 240,863 of record NZ_JBIAQC010000006.1, on the reverse strand, counting down.
CTTCTACAAGATCCGGATGAAGATCCTCAACTCGGTGAACAACTCCCTCGCGGACGCGGTCGCGGAGCTGCAGGCCAAGGGCAAGGTCGACAAGGACGTCAACCCGGCCGCGGTGGCGGGTTCGCTCGTCGCGATGCTCGCGGCGGTGGCCTCGCACCAGAAGGGCTTCCAGACCTGGGGCGTCAAGCAGGCCGAACTCAAGCCCAATCTGGCCCTGTTGGTGCACCTGGGCGTGACCGGCAAGAAGCCGTCCAAGTAGCGGCCCCGGAACCCTTTCAGGTCTCTGTAGGCCCCACGTCCTGTCTGGCAGGCGGCAGTTCATCCCGGTGGGCACCGGGTGAACCGCCGCCTGCCGTGCTATGCGGGCAGCGGCCGGTCGCGGACGACGTGCTTCATCACCAGCGTCGAGGTCAGCCGCTGCACCCCGGGCAGGGTGGCGAGGCGCTCGTCGTACAGCCGCTGGAAGGCGGCGAGGTCGGCGGTGGCCACCCGGAGCAGGTAGTCCGGCTCCCCGAACAGCCGCTGGGCGTCCAGGACGTGCTCGATCTCCCCGATGGCCCGCTCGAACCCGGCGACGGTGTCCCGGTCCTCCTGCCGCATCGAGACGAAGACCAGCGCCTCGAAGGTCAGCCCCACGGCCGTCGGCTCCACGACGGCCCGGTAGCCGCTGATCGCCCCCGACCGCTCCAGCTCGCGCAGCCGCCGGTGGCAGGGCGAGACGCTCAGCCGCACCCGCCCGGCCAGCTCGGTCACGGTCAGCCGTCCGTCCTGCTGAAGCTCGGCAAGAATTTTCCGGTCCACGTCGTCCATGGGGCAAATCTTCCCTCATACCCCGGGGTATCGAGCAAACTTCGACAACACTTTCGGGCCATTCCCGCCTAATCTCCCCAGCATGGACTCCGGAACCCTCCTCTCCTTCCTCGCGCTCGACCTGCTGCTGGTCTGTGTGCCGGGCGCCGACTGGGCGTACGCGATCTCGGCGGGGCTGCGCGGCGGCTCGGTGACGCGGGCCGTGGGAGGTCTGGTGAGCGGGTACGCCCTGCACACCGTGCTGGCGGCCGCCGGGCTCGCCGTCCTGGTCGCGGGTTCGCCCGCGCTGCTGACCGGGCTGACGGTGGCCGGGTCGGCGTATCTGGTGTGGCTGGGGTGGAGCGTGTTGCGCCGGCCGGGGGTGCCCGGGGCGGCGGCCGGGACCGGGGACCGGGTGTTCCTGCGCGGGGCGATGATCAGCGGGCTGAACCCGAAGGGGCTGCTGCTGTACCTGTCGGTGCTGCCGCAGTTCCTCGTCACGGACGGCAGCCGGGTGCCGGTGCCCGCGCAGACCGCCGCGCTCGGGCTGCTCCACATGGTGTGCTGCGCCGCCGTCTACCTCACGGTCGGCCTAGGCGCCCGCGCGCTGCTCGGCGCCCGCCCGGCGGCGGCGCGGGCGGTCACGCGGACCTCCGGGGCGGCGATGCTGGGGATCGGCGCGTTCCTGCTGGTCCAGCACACCCTGTGAGTCCCTGGAGCTATGAGTCTCCCTGGGGCTATGAGTCTCCCTGGGGCTATGAGTCTTTCGGTACGAGTCTGAAGAGCCGGATCTCCCGCTCCACCCGTGCCTGATACGTGGCGTAGGGCGGCCAGAAGGCCAGCACCGCCTGCCAGGCGGCCGCCCGCTCCTCGCCCTGGAGCAGCCGCGCGGTCACGGGGATGTCGGCGCCCTTCCAGTTGATCTCGGCGTCGGGACGGGCGAGCAGGTTGGCGGTCCAGGCGGGATGGCCGGTCCGGCCGAAGTTGGAGCCGACGATGATCCAGGTCCCCTTCTCCGGCTCCGGCATGCAGGCGAGCGGGGTCCGGCGGGGCAGTCCGCTGCGGGCGCCGGTGGAGGTCAGGATCACCCCGGGCAGCAGCCGGGCGCTGAGCAGCACCCGGCCCCGGGTGAGCCGGTGCACGGCACGGTCCAGCGCCGGGACCACATGCGGGGCGACCCGGGCGAAGCCGCGCGTGGAGGACACCTTCTGCACCAACCGGACGCCGATCACACCCGCACCTCCCGCTTCCCGAAGAGCCGCGCCGCCCGGGCCGCGTGCGCCCGCAGCCGGTGCACCGGCCCGAACAGCAGCTCGTCGCCCGCGGCGCGCTTGAAGTACAGGTGAACGTCATGCTCCCAGGTGAAACCAACGCCTCCGTGCAACTGGACAGCCTCCCCCGCGGCACCCCGCAACGCCTCCAGCGCCTGGGCCAGGGCGAGCGCGCCTACGGCCCCCCGGTCGGCGGTCGCGGGCCCGCCAGAGGCACCCCGGTCGGCGGTCAGGGCTCCGGGAGGTGTTCCGAGGCCGGAGGTCCAGGCGGCGTAGTAGGCAGCTGATCTGGCCGCCTGGACCTGGACGTACACGTCGGCCAGGCGGTGTTTGACGGCCTGGAAGGAGCCGATCGGGCGGCCGAACTGCTCCCGGTGCTTCACATGCTCGACGGTCAGTTCCAGGACCCGGTCCGCGGCACCGACCGCCTCGCAGGCGAGAGCGGCGGCGGCGGTGTCGCCGAGGCGGGCCAGGGCGGCGAGCGTGTCGGCGCCCCCCTCGCCCAGCAACCGCGCCTCCACGTCCCGGAGTTGGAGCCGGGCGAGCGGCCGGGTGGCGTCCAAGGCGGTCTGCCGGGTCCGGACGAGCCCGTCGGCGTCCCCGCGGACCAGGAAGAGGTCGGTGCGGGAGCGGGCGAAGCCGCCGGTGCGGGCGGCGACGACGAGGAGCCCGGCGCTGTGGCCGTCGAGGACGTGTGAGATCTCCCCGTACAGTCGCCAGCCGTCACCGGCCGTCGCTCGGGCCCGCACACCGCAGGCCTGCCCGCCGCCGACCGAGTCCCCGCTGTCGTCACCGTCGCGCGCGAAGGCGGCGCCCGGGGCGGCCAGGGCGGCGGGTGCAGGCCGGGCCTGTACACCCCCCGCTCGCCCGCCTCCGGCCCAGTCGCCGTCGTTGTCGCAGGTGAGCGCGAGTCCGGCGACGGGGGCCGCCAGGGCGGCGGTGAGGGATCCGGCGGCGATCCGGGGCAGCAGGTCGGCGCGCTGGTCGTCGGTGCCGAGGGCGAGGATCAGCGGGGCGGCGAGCACCGCGGTGGCGAGCAGGGGCGAGGGGGCGAGCAGGCGGCCCGTCTCCTCCATGGCCAGGGCCAGCTCGGCCGGCGTGCAGCCGACTCCGCCGTAGCGCTCGGGGAGGGCGAGTCCCGGCAGGCCGAGCCGGCCGGCGAGGGCGGTCCACAGGGCGGGGTCGTGGCCCGCCGGGGTGTCGACGGCGGCCCGCGCTTCCTCCCGACCGCACCGCTTGCGGAGCAACTCGCGGAGCGTGCGGCGGATCTCGTCCTGTTCGGCGGTGAAACCGGCGTCCATCGCTGCCCCTTCCCTCCAGATCTGACGGTCCGTCATATTAGGAGGGCCGGATCGAGATGCCCAGAGGGAGAGCCCTGTCATGACTGCCGGGAAGCGGAAAGTCGCCGTGGTCGGGGTCGCCCTCTCCGACTGCGGCCGGCTGGACGACGCGACGCCCTACACCCTGCACGCCCAGGCGGCCCGCCGGGCGCTCGCGGACGCCGGCCTCGACCGCGCCCTGGTCGACGGCCTCGCGTCCGCCGGAACCGGCGTCCTCGCGCCGGTCGAGGTGGCCGAGTACCTGGGCCTGCGCCCCACCTGGGTCGACTCCACCTCGGTGGGCGGCTCGACCTGGGAGGTCATGGCGGCGCACGCGGCGGACGCGATAGCCGCGGGGCACGCGAACGCGGCCCTGCTGGTCTACGGCTCCACCGCCCGCGCGGACATCCGGGCGGGCCGCAGGACCGGCGACCTGTCCTTCGGCGCCCGGGGCCCGCTCCAGTTCGAGGCGCCGTACGGCCACACCCTCGTCGCCAAGTACGCGATGGCCGCACGCCGCCACATGATCGAATTCGGTACGACGATCGAGCAGTTGGCCGAGGTGGCGGTGCAGGCCCGGCAGCACGCGGCGCTGAATCCGCAGGCGATGTTCCGGGACCCGATCACGGTCGACGACGTCCTGTCGGGACCGATGATCGCGGACCCCTTCACCAAGCTGCACTGCTGCCTGCGGTCCGACGGCGGGGCGGCGGTGCTGCTGGCGGCCGAGGAGTACGTACGGGACTGCCGCACGGCGCCGGTGTGGGTGCTGGGGAGCGGCGAATGCGTCTCGCACGCGGCGATGTCCGAGTGGGAGGACTTCACGGTGTCACCGGCGGCGGTGAGCGGGCGGCTGGCGTTCCGGCGGGCGGGGGTGCGGCCCGCCGAGATCGATGTGGCGCAGATCTACGACGCGTTCACCTACATGACGCTGGTGACGCTGGAGGATCTGGGGTTCTGCGCGAAGGGGGAGGGCGGAGCGTTCGTGCAGGCGCGGGAGCTGCCGGTGAACACGGACGGGGGCGGGCTGTCCGCCCAGCATCCCGGGATGCGAGGGCTGTTCCTGCTGGTGGAGGCGGTGCGGCAACTCCGCGGGGAGTGCGAGGCACGGCAAGTGCACGCCGCCGACGGGGGGTTGCCGCGCCTCGCTGTGGCGTCCGGGACGGGCGGGTGGTTCTGCTCGTCGGGGACGGTGGTGCTGGGGCGGGACTAGAACAGGGCGCGCGGGTCGGCGTGCAGGCGCTCGGCCAGGCGGACGGTGATGAACTCGTTGTCGTCCGCCTGGCCGGCCGTACGGCCGGAGGAGAAGGGGAAGTTGTTGTCGTTCAGGACGGCGAGGGTGCGGTCGTCGAGCAGGACGACGTCCTCGATCGTCTGGAACGGGTCGTGGTTCTTCTCATGGCGGGCACGGTAGGGACGCTCGGTGACGTACGGGTCAACGGCAGGCGACGCCGGCCGGTGGGGAACAGGTACCCGCCGGGCTTCGTTGTGCACCACAGCGTTGTGCACCACAGCACAGGACGACTCGTCGATGCGCAGGAGGAGACCGAAGATGGCCCTGACCCGCGAAGAGCGCGAGCAATTCCTCGCCGAGCCCCATGTCGCCGCCCTCGCGGTGCACGCGGGAGAGGGGCGCGGCCCGCTGACCGTGCCGATCTGGTACCAGGTCGAGGACGACGGGCACGTCTGGATCATGACCGGGCTGGACTCGCGGAAGAACCAGCTGATCAGCGCGGCGGGCCGGTACTCGCTGATGGTGGACCGGCTGGAGCCGACGATCCGGTACGTGTCGGTGGAGGGCCCGGTCGTGGAGACGGTGCCCGCGACGATCGACGACCTGCGCGAGATCTCGGCGCGGTATCTGCCGCCGGACAAGGTCGACGGGTATGTCGACTTCGCCTGGAAGAACCACGGCGAGCAGGTGATCGTCCGGATGCGGCCCGAGCGTTGGGTCTCCTCGGACCTGGGAAACATCTGACAATCGGTGCATGGATCTTCATGAGCTGCTGAGGTCACTGCGGGTGTGGGACCCGGAGGTGACCGAGTTGCCGCCCTTCGACCCGGAGTCGGCGCCGGACGGGCCGCTGCCGCTGTTCGCGAGCTGGTTCGCGGACGCGGTGGCGGCGGGGCAGACCGAGCCGCACACCATGTCGCTGGCGACGTCGGACGAGGAGGGCAGGCCGGACGTACGGACCGTGATGCTGCACGGGGCGGACGCGGACGGCTGGTCCTTCGCGACGCACGCCGGCAGCCGGAAGGGACGGCAGCTCGCGGCACGGCCCTTCGCCGCGCTGGGCTTCTACTGGCCGGTGCTGGGGCGGCAGGTGCGCGTACGGGGGCCGGTGACGGCGGCCGCCTCGTCCGACAGCCAGGCCGATCTGCACGCCCGGTCGACGGGGGCGCTGGCGGCGGCCCTCACCGGTCGGCAGAGCGAAGTGCTGGGCTCGCTGGACGAGTTGGCGCGCGTCTCGGCCGAGTCCTGGGCGCGGGCCCAGCAGGAACCGGACGCCCCCGTCCCCACCTGGACCCTCTACCGCCTGCACCCGGAGGAAGTGGAGTTCTTCCAGGGCGAGCGGCAACGCCGGCACGTACGGCTGAACTACCGCCGTACGGAATCCGGTTGGGCCCGCGAACTGCTCTGGCCCTAGACCGAGGGGGCTAGGCCGGGGGGGCCTGGGTGCCCGCGCCGCCCGAGAAGTCGTGCACCTCGAAGTCGGCCACCGCGCGGTAGCCGAGCCGCTGGTAGAGGACGTTGGTGGTGGTGTTGGTGAGGTCGGTGAACAGGAGGACCTCTTCCGCTCCGGCGCGCACGGCGGCGCGGCTGACCTCGACCGTCACCGCACCGGCGTATCCGCGTCCGCGCAGGTGGGGCGGGGTGTAGACGGGAGCGATCCGGACCTGGCCCGCGACCATCGGGGTCACCCCGCACATGGAGACGGGGGTGCCGTCGGCGTCCTCCCAGAGGGTGACGCCGCCGTAGGCGATGCGGTGGTCGGCCCACGCCTCGACCTCCCCGGCCGCGTGCTCACCGACGCTCTCGGTGAACTCGCCGTACCAGCGGATGAGCAGGTCCCGGTCCTTCTCGCCCGCCACCCGCGCCGCGCCCGGCGGGACCGGCTGCGGCATCATCAGCATGCCCAGCCGGTACAGCCGCTGGCGCTGGCGCAGGGCCGAGGTCGCGCCGGTGTGCCGCTGCCAGGAGCGGATGAAACCGGCGGCCGTCTCGCGGGTGCCGATGATGCCCGGCACCGAGTGGCCGACGGCGACCAGATGGGCGGCGAGGGCGTCGGTCTCGTCGGCGGTGAGCGGGGTGACGTTGAGCCGGTAGGGCGGGGTGCGGAAGTAGGCTCCGCGCACCTGACCGTCCCGTTCCATCACCCCGAACACGGGCGGCTCGTCACCGCCGTACGCGCGCAGGCCGCGCGTGCGCAGTGACTCCGTCACCGTCAGGGCGACGGTGTGCAGATCGGGGCGCGACCGCAGGAAGCCACCCGCGTGGCCCAGAAAGCGGTCGAGGTCTTCGGTGACGTACCAGTCGTCCGAGCGCATGTCTCATGATCCCGCCTCTGTCCGGGACTTGGCCATGCTTTGTCAGGGTGAACACACGGCCGTCACATCGACGCTAGCGTCCCGTCTTCATGACGCGTCTTCATGACGCGTCCGGCTCCGGATCCTCCGCGAGCCGCGCGTGCAGGTGCGAGTCCCGGTAGGCGTCGTGCCGTCCCGCCTCCCACATGGCGCCGCGCAGGGTTCCCTCGTACCGGAACCCGCAGCGCTCGGCGATGTGGCAGGAGGAATCGTGGCCCACCGCGTGATCGAGTTCGATCCGGTGCAGGCCCAGATCGGTGAGCGCCCAGCGGGCCGCCAGGGCGAGGGCGCGGGTCGCGATTCCCCGGCCGCGCTCCTCGGGCAGGACCCAGTAGCCGACGCGCGCCGTGTTCATCACGCGGTTGATGACGTTGACGCCGATGTGCCCGAGCGGCCGTCCGGTCACCGGGTCGGCGATGCAGTACGGCGCCGCCCCGCCCTCCGCCGCGGTCCGCGCCGACGCCCGGAGCTGCTCGCGCGCGGTGTCCACGTCCGTGGTGAACCGCAGGGGGGTGTTCCAGCGCCGGAACTCGGGGTCGGTACGGCCCCGCAGCCACGCCTCGACATCGGCCCGCGACGCCGGGTTCCAGGGACGCAGCCACAGGTCCGGGGTGCGCAGATCGGGGAGACGCGGTCCCTTGTAGCGCTGCTCGTCGAGGGCCATGAGGCCATTGAAACGGGTTGCTCATTCGCGCGCATGGGGTGGGGGGGCGGGTGGTGCGGGTGGGGGGGGTTGTGTGTGGGCGTGGACGGGATAGGTGGGCGGTGCGGGTGGGTGTGGGCGGGACACGGGTCGGGCTGTGCGGGTGGGCGGGCGCGGGGCGGAACACGGGTCCGGACGGGGCGGGCGGGCGGGCGCGGGTGGGACACGGATCGGGCGGTGCGGGCGAGCGCGGGCGACACACGGGCCAGGGCGGTGCCGGTGAGCGCGGGACACGGATCGGGCGGCGCGGGCGAGCGCTGGCAACACACGGGCCAGGGCGGTGCCGGTGAGCGCGGGACACGGATCGGGCGGTGCGGGCGAGCGCGCGGGACACGAGTCGGGCGGTGCCGGTGAGCGCGGGCGACACACGGGTCAGGACGGTGCCGGCGGGCATGGGCGGAACACCGGCATCCCGTCCCGGAATCCCGCCTCCAGCTCCATCCCGGCCCGCAGCGGCGCCTGCCCCGCCGCCCCCGTCCACTCCACGATCTCCGTCATCATCCGGGGACCCTCGGCCAGGTCGACGACGGCGGCGACGTAGGGGGTGCGCTCCCCGAAGGGCGGGAGGTCGTTGCGGTGGACGACCGACCAGGTGTAGAGCGCGGCCCGGCCGCTCGCGGTCTCCCAGACCACGTCCTCGCTCCAGCAGTACGGGCAGAACTCGCGCGGGTAGTGGTGGGCCCTCCGGCAGGCCCGGCAGCGGCGCAGGAGCAGGTGTCCCCGCGCCGCCGCGTCCCAGTAGGGGCGGGTGAAGGCGTCGGGTTCGGGGAGGTCGTGGCGCACCCGGGCCGCCATCAGAAGAGCCCCAGCGCGCTGTCCAGGGACCAGGTCTGCCAGGACATGCCGAACAGGGCCACCAGGGAGATCAACGCCATCATCGAGTTCTGGCCCTGCTCGGCCCAGTCGTGGATCATCAGCGCGAAGTAGACGACGTTCAGCAGCAGCCCCGCAACCAGGGCGACGGGGGTCAGGAAGCCCACGATCAGGCCGAGGCCGAGAGCCAGTTCGGCGTAGGCGACGACGTACGCCATCGTCCGCGGCCGGGGCGCCACGACCACGTCGAAGCCGGAACGTACGGCGTTCCAGCGGTGCTTGGCGGCCACGTCCGCCGCCCAGGCGATACCGCCGCCCTCGAACCAGGTCTTCTTGTCCTTGTGCCGCCAGCTCTCCAGCCACCACAGGCCGAGGCCTATGCGGAGCACGGCCAGCCATTCCGCGCCGCTGAGCCAGATCGTGTCCATGGATCTGACGGTACGTCAGATAGCTCTTGGACGGGAGACCCCCTGTGGGTCTCCTATGAGTAGCGCTGAATTGTTGGCAATTTTGTCGCCACTATGGCTACCTTCGCATACGCAAGCCCAATGACCCGAGGGAGCCGAACGTGAAGCACAGGGCAGTCAAGCGCAGGACCGTCGTGTTGGGCATAGGCGCGGCAGCCGGGGCGGCGGCAGCGGGCGGAATCACCTTGAGCGCACAAGCCTCGTCGGACTCGGACTCGGACTCGGACTCGGACTCGGACTCGGACTCGGGCTCCGGCTCCTCGTCCTCCTCCGGCGCGCTCGCCTTCGACCCGGCCGCCTACACCACGCTGACCACCACGGTCACGGACGCCGAGGGCACCGAGCACGAGGTGACGTACCGCTTCTGGAAGGCGATCACCTATGTCGCCAAGCCGGTGGACGAGACGTACCAGTCGCTGAACGTCAGCGTCCCCGTCAAGATCGACGGCAAGGCGGTCGACGCCTCCGGCGCCCCCATCCTGCTCGCGAACTCGATCGGCGGATACATGCCGTCCTCCGTCGCGAACGCGACCGGTATCGGCGGCGGAGGGATGCCCGGTGGCGGTGGCGGCGGAGGCACGCCCAGCGGCACCCCCTCGGCGGCCGGCAGCGCCCTGCCCAACGCCAGCGGGAACACCAACGCCAACGGCGGCGCCCTCGCCTCCAACCAGCTGCTCGCCCTCGCCGCCGGTTACGTCGTCGTCGAGCCCGGCGCCCGGGGCCGCACCCTGAAGAACTCCGCGGGCGAGTACTACGGCACCGCCCCCGCCGCGATCGTCGACCTCAAGGCGGCGGTCCGCTACCTGAAGGCCAACAAGGGCCGCGTACCGGGCGATGTCGACCGGATCGTCTCGGCCGGCACCAGCGCGGGCGGCGCGCTGTCCTCGCTGCTCGGCGCCTCCGGCGACAGCCCGCTCTACGCGAAGTACCTCGAGGAGATCGGCGCCGCCGACGCCTCCGACGCCGTCTTCGCGGTCGGCGCCTGGTGCCCGATCACCGACCTGGAGCACGCCGACGGCGCCTACGAGTGGAACTGGGGCGGCAACACCCTCAGTACCGGCAAGCAGGTCGACCAGACGGTGTCCAAGGCACTCCGGGCACAGTTCGCCGAGTACCAGGCGGGCCTGAAGCTGCGTGGGCTGAACCGCTTCGGCACCCTGAACGCCCGCAACTACGACGAGTACCTGGTCAAGCAGTACCTGGAGCCGTCGGCCACGAAGTACCTCGCCGCCCTGTCCGACTCCGCGCGCGAGACCTACCTCGCCGCGCACACCTTCATCACCTGGAAGAACGGCAAGGCGTCCTTCACCTGGGCGGACTTCCTGACGCATGTCGGCGCCCGCAAGAAGACCGTGCCGGCCTTCGACGGCTTCGACCTGTCCACGGGCGAGAACAACCTGTTCGGCGCGGGCACCACCCAGGCCCGTCACTTCACGGCGTACGGCGCGAAGAACGACTCCACGGGCCTGGACTCCCGGCGGGTCGCGAGCGACATCCCCGCCAAGCTGGACCTGATGAACCCGATGTACCACCTGGTGGAGAAGGCCAACTCCCGGCGCTCCAAGCACTGGTGGATACGGCTCGGCACCAAGGACTCGGACACCTCCCTGACGGTCTCCGCGAACCTGGCCGCCGCCGCGAACGCCCTCGGCGACGAGGTGAACCACTTCTACTACTGGGACGAGGGCCACGGCGCCAACACCGACGCCGGCGACTTCATCACCTGGATCGCCAAGGTGACGGGCCACAAGAGCACGTAGCCGGCCGCCGTACGTCACCGGTCCCGCCCACTTCTCCCACAGGCGTGATCAATCCGCAACCAATTCCGGTCTTGACCGAGACCCATCAACGGGGTGCGTGATTACGCTCGCGCTCATGGCCGACTCCACAGCGCATTCACCAACCGACGCGGACCGCCCGGTGTACGTCATCGGCGGCGGTCCCGGCGGGCTCGCCGTCGCGTACTCCCTGCGCGCCCGGGGCATCCGCGCCGTCGTCCTGGAGAAGTCCGACCGCGTCGGCGCCTCCTGGCGCGGCCACTACGACCGGCTGCGCCTGCACACCACCCGCCGCCTCTCCGGCCTGCCCGGACTGCCGATACCCCGGCGGTTCGGGCGCTGGGTCTCCCGGGACGACGTGGTGCGGTACCTGGAGAAGTACGCCGAGCACCACGAGCTGGAGATCGTCACCGGCGTCGAGGTCTCCCGCGTCGACCGCGCGCCCGACGGCGACGGCTGGCTCCTGCACGCCACCGGCGGCCGCGAGCTGACCGGCGCCGCGGTGGTCGTCGCCACCGGCTACAACCACACCCCGCGGCTCCCCGACTGGCCCGGCCGCGACACCTGGACCGGCGAGATCCTGCACGCCTCCGCCTACCGCAACCCCCGGCCCTACGCCGGCCGTGACGTCCTCGTCGTCGGGGTCGGCAACACCGGCGCCGAGATCGCCGTCGACCTGGTCGAGGGCGGCGCCTCCCGGGTACGGCTGTCGGTGCGCACCGCCCCGCACATCGTGCGCCGCTCCATGGCCGGCTGGGCCGCCCAGTACTCCGGCGTCCTGTGCCGGCGCCTGCCGGTCGGCCTGGTGGACCGGCTCTCCCGCCCGCTGGCGAAGCTGAGCGTGCCGGACCTGTCGGCGCAGGGGCTGCCCCGCCCGGACACCGGCCTGTACAGCCGGGTGCTCGAAGGGGCCGTCCCGGTGCAGGACGTGGGCCTCATCGACGCCGTCCGCAAGGGCCGGGTGGAGGTGGTGGCCGCCGTCGACCACTTCGACGACGGCAAGGTGACCCTCGCCGACGGCACCCTCCTCGTACCGGACGCCGTCATCGCCGCGACCGGCTACGTCCGCGCCCTGGAGGGTCTGGTCGGCCATCTCGACGTCCTCGACGACCGCGGCAGACCGCTCGTCCACGGCGCCCGCACCCCGTCCCACGCCCCCGGCCTGTACTTCACCGGCTTCACCAACCCCATCAGCGGGATGCTGCGGGAACTGGCCATGGACGCCGAGAAGATCGCGAAGGCCGTGGCGAAGAGGGCCGGAGACCGCCTGTCCCGGCTGCCCGTCACCTGAGAGGCTCGTTCCGCAGGTAGCTTCTCCGCTCAACTTTGCCTGCACAGCCATTCCTGACGGAGTGTCAGTTCAGTAATCTGACACTGCGTCAGTTAATCGCTGTCACACAGGAGCGGGCGGACCGATGCTTGGATCAACCCACGGCAGCCTCACCACCGACTCCCGACGGACCCGGGTCATCGCCTGCGGCGAGCAGCCCGGGCCCGCCGTCCATGGCCGGCCGGCCGAGGTCGACGATCTCGACGTCAGCGGCCGTCCCCTGTACGCGGACGTCCCCGATCTGGACCGCTTCTTCCACCCCGAGTCGGTCGCCGTGATCGGCGCCTCGGACGCCGAGGGCCGGCCCCACACCGGTGTCACCCGGCAACTGCTCGCCTGGTCCCAGCGGGTCGGCGCCCGGCTCCACCCGGTGCACCCGAACCGCCCCTCCGTCTTCGGCATCCCCTGCTCTCCTTCCGTCGCCGACCTGCCCGAGCAGGTCGATCTCGCCGTACTGCTGGTCGCCGACCCCCTTCCGGTGATCGAGGAACTGGCCGAGGCCAAGGTGAAGTTCGCGGTCGTCTTCGCCTCCGGGTTCGCCGAGACCGGTGCGGAGGGCGCCGCCGCGCAGGCCCGGCTCGCCGCCGCCGTCGCGCGGTCCGGAATGCGGCTGCTCGGCCCCAACACCAACCTCAACGCCTTCGAGGAGTTCCGCACCGACCTCGAAGGTCCCGCCATCGCCCTGATCACCCAGTCCGGGCACCAGGGGCGGCCCGTCTTCGCCCTGCAGCAGCTCGGCGTGCGCCTCTCCCACTGGGCGCCCACCGGCAACGAGGCCGACCTGGAGACCTCCGACTTCCTCTCCTACTTCGCCGAGCGCCCCGAGGTGGGAGCCATCGCCTGCTATGTGGAGGGCCTGAAGGACGGCCGCTCCTTCCTCCTGGCCGCCGACCGGGCGGCCCGGCGGGGGGTGCCGGTGGTCGCGGTCAAGGTGGGCCGCACCGAGACCGGCGCCCGCACGGCCGCCTCGCACACCGGCAAGCTGACCGGCGCGGACGGGGTGGTGGACGCGGCGATGCGGCAGTACGGGGTGATCCGCGTCGACGGTCTGGACGAGCTCCAGGACACCGCCACCCTGCTGGCCCGGGCGCGGCCTCCGCGCGCCGACGGCGTCGTCGTCTATTCGATCTCGGGCGGCACGGGCGCGCACTTCGCGGACCTGGCGACCGAGGCCGGGCTGCGGCTGCCGGTGCTGTCCGAGGCCAAGCAGGCCGAGCTGCACCAGTGGATACCCGAGTACCTGAGCGTGGCCAACCCCGTCGACAACGGCGGGCATCCGGTCGGCGACCAGCGCGGCCGGAAGATCATCGACGCCCTGCTCGACGACCCGGAGGTGGGGGTCCTGATCTGCCCGGTCACCGGGCCCTTCCCGCCGCTGAGCGACCGGCTGGTGAAGGACCTGGTCGACGCGGCCGAGCACACCGACAAGCTCGTGTGCGTGGTGTGGGGATCGCCCGTCGGTACCGAGCCGGCCTACCGCGAGGTCCTGCTCGGCTCCTCCCGGGTGGCCACCTTCCGCACGGTCGCCAACTGCATCACGGCCGTCCGCGCCTACCTCGACCACCACCGCTTCACCGCGGCCTACCGCTCCCCCTTCGACCGCGCCCCGCGCACCCCCTCCCCCTCCTTCCGCAAGGCCCAGGCGCTGATGCGCCCAGGACAGCAGCTGAGCGAGCACGCGGCGAAGCAGCTGCTGCGGGCGTACGGCATTCGCGTGCCGCGCGAGCAGCTGGTGACCAGCGCGGCGGCGGCCGTACGGGCGGCCGGCCTCGTCGGCTACCCGGTGGTGATGAAGGCGTCCGGCGCACGAATCGCCCACAAGACCGAGCTCGGCCTGGTCAAGGTCGGCCTTACCTCGGCCAGTCAAGTCCGTGACGCCTACCGGGAGTTGACGGACATCGCCCGCTACGAGGACGTCTCCCTGGACGGCATCCTGGTCTGCCAGATGGTCGAGCGGGGCGTCGAGATGGTCGTCGGTCTGACGCATGACGAGCTCTTCGGGCCCACCGTGACCGTCGGGCTCGGCGGGGTGCTGGTCGAGGTGCTGCGCGACACCGCCGTACGCGTGCCGCCCTTCGGGGAGGAGCAGGCGCGGGACATGCTCCATGAACTGCGCGGGCGGGCCCTGCTCGACGGGGTCCGGGGGCGGCCCCCCGCGGACACGGACGGGCTCGTCGAAGTCGTCCTGCGGGTGCAGCGCATGGCGCTGGAGCTGGGGGACGAGCTGGCGGAGCTGGACATCAACCCGCTGATGGTGCTGGAGCGGGGGCAGGGCGCGGTGGCGCTGGACGCGCTGGCGGTGTGTCGCGAACATGTCTGATTCCCCCTGTGTGCCCGGAAATGCCGTTGAGTCATTGGTACCTCACGCCACTGACAACGGCGTCTGCCGCATCACCCTCAACCGCCCCGAGGCCCTCAACGCCCTTACCCCTGACCAGCGAGAACGCCTCATCGAACTGCTCGCCGAGGCGTCGGCGGACGCTGCGGTCGGAGCTGTCGTGCTCACCGGAACCGGCCGCGGATTCTGCGCGGGCGCGGACCTGCGCGGCGCGACCGCGACCGCGACCGCGACCGCGACCGGCGACCGGATCCCCGGTGACGTGGCCCGCATGCTCCGCCTCGGCGCCCAGCGCCTCACCACCGCCGTCCTGGACTGCGAGAAGCCGGTCATCGCGGCGGTGAACGGCACGGCGGCGGGGCTCGGCGCGCATCTGGCGTTCGCCTGCGACCTCGTGCTCGCCGCGGAATCGGCCCGATTCATCGAGGTGTTCGTCCGCCGGGGCCTCGTCCCCGACGGCGGCGGCGCCTATCTCCTGCCCCGGCTGGTCGGACCCCAGCGGGCGAAGGAGCTGATGTTCTTCGGCGACGCGCTGACCGCGGCGGACGCGGAACGGCTCGGGCTGGTCAACCGGGTCGTCCCGGACGCGGAATTGGAGAACACGGCCCACACCTGGGCGGAACGCCTCGCGACCGGCCCCACCCGCACCCTGGCCCTGACGAAACAACTCGTCAACGCCTCCCTCGACACCGACCGCGCAGCCGCGTTCGCGGCGGAGGCGGCAGCGCAAGAGATCAACATGACGACCCAGGACGCCCAAGAGGGAGTGACAAGCTTCGCCGAGCGGAGAAGCCCAGTGTTCCGGGGCCGCTAACCCCGTGCACCGGAGGCGGATCCACAGATCCCCCACACCTTCCAATCTGACGCACCGTCAGGTTCAATGGCCGGTGTGATGGGACATGCAGGGATGGCCGCAGCCGCCGTCCGTTACCTCAGGTCGGCCGACGCCCCGCGCGTGGAGCCGCTGCCGCGGCCGGAGTTGCGGTGTGTCGGCGAGGACGAGCGGGCGCCGGTCGGGCAGGCCGAGTTCCGGCGGGTGCTCGGGAACTTCGCGACCGGGGTGACCGTTGTCACCTCACCAGCCGCCGACGTCGAAGCCTCCCCCGCCGGTTTCGCCTGCCAGTCCTTCTGCGCCCTCTCCCTCGACCCGCCCCTGGTCGCCTTCATGGTCGGCCGTACGTCGACGAGCTGGCCGCGCATCGCCCGCGCCGGCGTCTTCTGCGTCAACGTCCTGGGCGCGCACCAGGGCGAGCTGTGCCGTGGCTTCGCGGTCAGCGGCGGTGACAAGTTCGCCGGGGTCGCCCACGACGCGGCGCCGGTGTCCGGCTCACCGCGCCTGGCGGGAGCGCTCGCCTGGATCGACTGCACGATCCACGCCGTCCACCCGGGCGGCGACCACCTCATCGTGGTGGGCAGGGTGGACGCGCTGGGGGCGACCGAGGACGAGGTGGCGCCACTGCTGTTCCACCGGGGCCGCTTCCTCTGACCAGGGGCCCGGTATGCGGCTCCGGGCCGCAAACCATCACGCGACCGCCGCCACCCCTCCCCCCGGCCGACGCCGGATCACCAACGCCATCAGCGCGGCCGCCGCGCACAGCGCCCCGGACGCGTACCAGACCACGTCGTACGACCCGAAGACGTCCCGCGCGACCCCGCCGAGGAAGGCCACCAGCGCCGCCCCCACCTGGTGGGAAGCGAGCACCCACCCGAAGACGATCGCGCTGTCCTCCCCGTAGTGCTCCCGGCACAGCGCCACGGTCGGCGGCACCGTGGCCACCCAGTCGAGCCCGTAGAACACGATGAAGAAGACCATCGGCGGCCGCACGCTCGGCGCCAGCAGCATCGGCAGGAACAGCAGCGAGATGCCCCGCAGCGCGTAGTACACGGCCAGCAGCCGCCGCGCCTCGTACCGATCGGTGAACCAGCCGGAGGCGATCGTGCCGATGACGTCGAACACCCCGATCACCGCGAGCAACGAGGCCGCGGCCTGCACCGGCATGTGGTGGTCGTGGGCGGCGGGCACGAAGTGGGTCTGGATCAGACCGTTGGTGGAGGCGCCGCAGATCGCGAAGGTACCGGCGAGCAGCCAGAAGGGGCCGGTGCGGGCCGCGTCGAGGAGGACCCGCACGGCACGGCGGGCGGCACCCGTGGCGGGCGGCGGCTTCGGCACGAACTCCTTCGCGCCGTACGGCTTCAGGCCGACGTCCGCGGGGTGGTCGCGCAGCAGCAGCCAGACGAAGGGGACGACGGCGAGGGCCGCCAGCGCCACCGTCACGGCCGCCGGGCGCCAGTCGTGTTCGTCGACCATCCAGGCCAGCACCGGCAGGAAGATCAGCTGGCCGGAGGCCGAGGCGGCGGTGAGGATGCCGGTGACCAGCCCGCGCCGCTCGGTGAACCAGCGGTTGGTGACGGTCGCCGCGAACGCCAGCGCCATGGAACCGCTGCCGAGGCCCACCAGCAGGCCCCAGCACAGCAGGAGCTGCCAGGCCGCCGTCATCCAGTACGTCAGCCCGGAGCCGAGGGCGATCACGGTCAGCGCGACCGCCACGACCTTGCGTATGCCGAAGCGGTCCATCAGCGCCGCCGCGAAGGGCGCGGTCAGCCCGTAGAGCGCGAGGTTGACGGAGACCGCCGCACTGATCGTGCCGCGTGACCAGCCGAACTCCTCGTGCAGCGGGTCGATGAGCAGCCCGGGCAGGGAGCGGAAGGCGGCGGCGCCGATGATCGTCACGAAGGTGACGGCGACGACGAACCAGGCGCGGTGGATACGGCCCCTGCGGCGGGTGGGCCTGTCCTCTGCGGTGGTCGCGGCCTCGGTTGTCCGGTTCACGCCCTCGATGATCGCGGCCGGGATCCGCCCCATCGAGTGGCCCGAAGGCCAGCGTTCGTTAGGATCGGGCCATGAGCAGCGGTCCGCAGGCACCCGAGTTCCGGCCCTACCGTGTCGTGGTGCTCGCCCTCGACGGTCTGCTCCCCTTCGAGCTGGGCATCCCGCACCGCATCTTCGGCCGCCCCAAGGACGCCCGGGGACGGCATCTGTACGAGGTCCTGACCTGCTCGATCCGGCCACCCGGCCCGGTCGTCACCGATGCCGACTTCGCCGTCATGGTCGAGCACGGCCCCGAGCTGCTGGCCACCGCCGACACGGTGATCGTCCCGGCCTCCTACGAGCTGGGCCCGGTCTTCGAACAGGGCGTGCTCACCGAGGAGCTGGCCGCGGCGCTCGCCCACATCCGCCCCGGCACCCGGCTCGCCTCGATCTGCACCGGCGTCTTCGTCCTCGCCGCCGCCGGGTACCTCGACGGGCGCCGCGCGACCACGCACTGGGCGGAGACCGACCAGCTGCAGCGCCTCTTCCCGGCCGTCGACGTCGACCCGGACGTCCTCTTCATCGACGACGGCGACGTCCTGACCTCGGCGGGCGTCGCCGCCGGGATCGACCTGTGCCTGCACATGGTCCGCCGCGACCACGGCACGGCCGTCGCCAACGACATCGCCCGCCGTACGGTCGTCCCCCCGCACCGCGACGGCGGCCAGGCACAGTACATCCACCGCCCGGTCCCCGACCCCCAGCAGGCGACGACGACCGGGGCCCGCGCCTGGGCCCTGGGCCGGCTGCACGAGCCGATCCAGCTGCGGGACATGGCGGCGCAGGAGGCCATGTCGGTGCGGACCTTCACCCGCCGCTTCCGCGAGGAGGTCGGGGTCAGCCCCGGCCAGTGGCTCACCCAGCAGCGCGTGGAGCGGGCCCGGCAGCTGCTGGAGTCCACCGGTCTGTCCATGGACCAGGTGGCCCGGGACGCGGGTTTCGGTACGGCGCAGTCGATGCGGCAGCATGTGCAGGCGGCGCTCGGTGTGACCCCGACGGCGTACCGGCGGACGTTCCGTCAGGCCGAGAACGTCAGCACCGCCCGGGCCACCCGCCCCGCCTCCGCGTCGGCCGCCGCCTTCTCGAAGTCCTCGACCGGGTAGGTCCGCGTCACCAGTTCGTCGAGGAGCAGCCGGCCCGCCCGGTACAGCTCGGCGTAGAGCGCGATGTCGCGCTGCGGGCGTGCGGAGCCGTAGCGGCATCCCAGGATCGACTTGTCCAGGTAGAGGGTGGAGACGCGGAAGGACGCCTCGGCGGTGGCCGGGGGCACGCCGAGGAGGACGGCCTGGCCGTGCCGGTCGAGCAGATCGACGGCCGCGCGGATCAGCTCGACGCGTCCGACGCACTCGAAGGCGTGGTCGGCCCCGGTGGGCAGGAGGTCCGGCACCCCCTCGACGGACGTCAGGAAGTCCGTCGCACCGAACCGGCGGGCCATCTCCTCCTTGGCCGGATTGGAGTCGACGGCGACGATCCGCAGGGCACCCGCGATCCGCGCGCCCTGGATGACATTGAGCCCGATTCCCCCTGTGCCGATCACCACCACCCTGTCACCGCGGTCCACCCGCGCCCGGTTGAGCACGGCCCCGACCCCCGTCAGCACCCCGCACCCGATCAACGCTGCCGACACCAGCGGGAGTTCCCGCGGGATCCGTACCGCCTGCACGGCCTTCACCACCGTCCGCTCGGCGAAGGCGGAGTTGGACGCGAACTGGTACATCGGGCGCCCGTCCCGCAGGAAGGGCTGCCCGGGCCGCCCGATGGCCTGCCGGCACATGGTCGGCCGCCCCCGGTCGCACTCCGCGCAGGCACCGCAGTTGGCGAGGGTGGACAGCGCCACGTGATCCCCGGGCGCGACATGCGAGACCCCCGCCCCGACGGCCTCGACCACCCCCGCGCCCTCATGGCCGAGCACCACGGGAACGGGGAACGGAATGGTCCCGTCCACCACGGACAGATCGCTGTGACACAGCCCCGCCGCCGCGACGGCGACCAGCACCTCGCCCGGCCCCGGCTCCCGCACCTCCAGGTCGTCCACGACCTCGGTCCGCGTCCCGTCGAACACCACTGCGCGCATCAGACGCCCCCCTTGGGCTCCCTGGGCAGACCGAGCACCCGCTCGGCGATGATCGTGCGCTGCACCTGGTCCGAGCCGCCGTAGATGGTGTCGGCCCGGGAGAAGAGGAACAGCTGCTGCAACGCGTCGAGGGTGTACGGCGCGGCAGGCGTCCAGTCGGCGGGCCCGGCCGCGGCCCCCGCCCCCCGCACCGCCACGGCCAGTTCCCCGAGCCGCTGGTGCCACCCGGCCCACAACAGCTTGGCCACGCTGGAGGCGCCCGCGTCCCCGGAGCCGCCCAGGGTGCGCAGGGCGTTCCAGCGCATCGTGCGCAGCTCGGCCCACAGCCGGACCAGCCGGTCCCGCAGCACCGGGTCCGCCGCCGCGCCCGTCTCCACCGCGACCCCGACGACCCGCTCCAGCTCCCGTGCGAAGCCGATCTGCTGGGCCAGCGTGGACACCCCGCGCTCGAACCCGAGCAGGCTCATCGCCACCCGCCAGCCCTGGCCCTCGCCGCCGACGACGTGCTCCACGCGCGCGTGGGCGCCGTCGAAGAAGACCTCGTTGAAGTCGCTGGTGCCGGTCAGCTGACGGATGGGCCGGACGTCGACGCGGCCGGGCTGGTCCATCGGCACGAGCAGGAAGCTCAGCCCCTGGTGGCGCCGGGAGCCGGGCTCGGTGCGGGCCAGCACGAAGCACCAGTCCGCCTCGTGCGCGAGTGACGTCCAGATCTTCTGGCCGGTGACGCGGTACCCGCCGCGCACGTCCCGCACGGCCGAGGTCCGCACGGCGGCCAGGTCCGATCCGGCGCCGGGCTCGCTGTACCCCTGGCACCACAGTTCGGCACCGGCGGCTATGGGCGGCAGGAAGCGGTCCTTCTGCTCCTCGGTGCCCCACGCGAGCAGGGTGGGCGCCAGCAGGTTCTCCCCGATGTGCCCCGACCGCGCGGGCGCCCCGCAGCGGGCGTACTCCTCGGCCCAGGCGACCTGCTGGGTGAGCGTGGCGGACCGGTTGCCGTACCCCGTCGCGGGCCAGGACAGGCCGATCCAGCCGGCCGCCCCGAGGGTGCGTTCCCAGGTACGGCGGTCCACGGCGGGGTCGGCATGGGCGCGGAGCCAGACCTTGGCTTCCGCACGGAACGCCTCGTCCTCGGCACTGAATCCAAAATCCACAGGTCGCCTCCTGATGCCGGGCAGCTACGGGGTGTTCGGCGGCCGGAGCAGCGGCATCGGGTCCACTCCCACCGTCCCGGGCAGGAAGTCCGCGAGCCGTTCCGGCGTCCACGGGCCCTCGGCGTACGCGGCCCGCAGTTCCCTGGGCTGCGCCCACACCGCCACCTTGGGCCCGGCGATCGTGTACACCTGCCCGGTGATGGCCTGCTCCTTGGCGCGGTCCGACAGCAGATAGACCACGAGGGCCGCCACGTCCTCCGGCTCCCCGATCTCCGTCAGCTCCGTGGGCACCTTCGCCGACATCCGCGTACGGGCGACGGGGGCCACCGCGTTGGCGGTCACGCCGTACTTGTTCAGCCCCAGCGCGGCGCTCCGCACCAGCGAGATGATCCCGCCCTTGGCCGCGCTGTAGTTGGCCTGCGAGAAGGACCCCTGATGGTTTCCGCTGGTGAATCCGATCAGGGTCCCGGAGCGCTGTCCGCGCATCACCGCGCAGGCCGCGCGGAACACCGTGAACGTCCCCTTGAGATGAGTGGCGATCACCGGATCCCACTCCTCCTCGGTCATGTTGAACAGCATCCGCTCCCGTAGGATCCCGGCGCCGCACACCACCCCGTCGATCCGCCCGTACGACGACACGGCCACGTCCACGACCCGCTGCCCGCCCGCCATGGTGGAGATGTCGTCGGCCACCGCGACCGCCTCGCCCCCGGCGGCCTCGATCTCCTTGACGACACCCTCGGCGACCTCGCTCGCCGGCGAGGCGCCGTCCACCGCCACCCCGTAGTCGTTGACGACGACCCGCGCCCCTTCGGCCGCCGCCGCCAGCGCCACCGCCCGCCCGATCCCCCGCCCCGCGCCGGTCACGGCGACGACCTTGCCTGCCAAGAAGTTCCCCATGCCCGGCCCCTTCCCGCGGTTTCTGACGGCCCGTTAGATTTTATGACCCGCCGGACAGCCGGAGACAAGCCCCGGGGAGGGACCGATGTCACTGCCGGACGCGTTCCACGAGATCGCCAAGCGTGTGAACAACTGGGGCCGTTGGGGAGCCGACGACGAGATCGGCACCCTGAACCTGATCACCGACGAGGTGGTGCGCGAGGCCGCCGCCTGCGTCCGCAGCGGCCGGCGGATCCCGCTCGCGCTGCCCTTGCGCCAGGACGGCGTGCAGACCGGGATGATCCCCGGCCGGGTGAATCCGCTGCACGTCATGGTGCAGATCAACCAGGAGATCTTCGGTCCGGGCACGGTCGCGTGCAGCGACGACGCGGTGACCATGGGCCTCCAGGCGGGCACCCACTGGGACGCGCTGTCGCATGTCTCGCACACGGGGCGGCTCTACAACGGCCGTCCGGCGGGCACGGTCACCGCGCACGGCGGCGCCGCCTTCGCGGGGATGGCCACCGCGCGGCACCTCGTCTCGCGCGGGGTGCTGCTCGACGTGGCACGCGCGCGTGGTGTGCAACGGCTGGACGGCGCGCACGCCGTGACACCCGAGGACCTGGAGGCGGCCGAGGAACTCGCGGGCACGCGCGTACGGGCGGGGGACATCGTGCTCGTCCGCACGGGCCAGATGCGGCTGTGCCTCGCCGGGGACAGGCAGGGTTACGGGCATCCGTCGCCGGGGCTCTCGATCCGCACTCCGGAGTGGTTCCACGTGCGCGATGTGGCCGCCGTAGCCAACGACACCCTCACGTTCGAGATCTTCCCGCCGGAGATCGAGGACCTGTGGCTGCCCGTACACGCGCTCGACCTGGTGGAGATGGGGATGCCGCAGGGACAGAACTGGAATCTCGAAGAGTTGTCCACAGCCTGTGGACAAGAAGAGCGGTACGCCTTCCTGTTGTCGGCGACGCCCGAGCCGTTCGTCGGCGCGACGGGGGCCCCGGTGGCACCGGTCGCCGTCCTCTGAGCCTGAAGTGCGGCTGGCGGCGCGCGACCTGCCCGCCCCGAGCACGGCAGCGCGCACCGCCATCCGACTCCGGCGCTCCCGCCCCGGCTGTCCCTCGGGCCCTGAGGGAGCCGACGCCGAATCACGACCCACACTCGTCGAGGGCTCCCGTCACCGGAACCCTCGTCGTCCCCTCGCGGCGAATCGCTGACCACAAGCGTGATCAAACGGACACGCCTCGTCAACACCTGCTCGGGGATTTATGGCGTACGCCCTATATGCCACGGGCGCACGTGGAAGCATGTCCCGGCGCACCGCACCGCGTCCGGCGCAAGGGGGGCCGACCCGGCCCGCATGACCAGTGCCCGCACTCCGCGAACACCCTCACACCGACCGCGGGCGCGCCTCACACCGCCTCGAAAGCCAGCCCTTCAAACGCTCCGCCGCCGTACGCCACCACGGGCTCGCGCCCCTGGGCGCACTGGTCCAGCTCGCACCAGATCCGCTTGCCGGGCCCCTCGGGCATCCAGCCCCAGCGGTCCGCGAGACCGTCGACCAGGGCGAGTCCACGCCCGCCCGTCTCGCCGCCGCCCGCACAACGCGGCACCGGGGCCCGGCCGCTGGCGTCCACCACTTCCAGCCGTACGGTGACCGGCTCGGCGCCGGCCGCCATCCCCGGCAGGAACAGCCGCAGCACGGCCGGACAGCCGGTGTGCACCACGGCGTTGGTGACCAGCTCGGACACGAGCAGGATCAGGGTCTCCGACAGCGTCTCGTCGACCCCTATCCCGGATCCGGCGAGCCGCGAGCGGGCCCACCTCCGGGCTCGCCCCACTTCAGCGGGGTCGGGTCGGATCTCCAGCTGCACTTGAAGCACCTGCACCGCTCACACCATCCGAACCGGCGGACACATAGCCCCGCGCTTCACGAGGGCCACGATCGTAGCCATTTTTTGCATGACCAGAACAATGGCCGGAGCCAGGGTCACGGAACGTGAATCCCTTACGGGAAAGCATGGTTGACGTACAGTCACCCCAACAAGCGCTTCGGGCATATTCCAGCGCGAAGGAGTACCCGTGCGGGATACTGTGCGACGCTCTTGACGGGGAGTCGAACAGGTGGGGGCAGAAACCGCTCCCGCCCTGCGAGAACCGGCGCGCACCGCCGGATCCGGAGCCGCCTCAAGGGCAACTCCGGCATGGCTCGTGCTCGGAACCACTCGCATCTCACACAAGGTACCGGAGCACGGCGCCGACTCCGGGCCGTGACGAGTCACACCTAGGACACAACCCGATCTCAACGCTCCGTAGTTCCGGTACGCCACGATCCGCGACACCTCCGGCCGCCCCCGTCAACGGTTCCGCAGGCGGGCGCCCTCTTCGCTTTTCATGCGAGCAGATCGACGGCGAGCAGTTCCTCACTCTCCGTGCCGCCACCGGCACGCTGGGCCCGCACCCACGCCCGCTTGAGATGCAGATGCACCTCGCACTCCCAGGTGAAGCCCATACCGCCGTGCACCTGGAGGCAGTCGCGGGCGCCGCGTACGGCGGCCTCGTCGGCCAGCAGCCGGGCCGCGGCGATGTCGGCGGGGTCCTCGGTCACGGCGGCCGCGTAGACGGCGGCACGGGCCGTCTCCGCCCGCACCAGCATGTCGGCGCACAGATGCTGCACCGCCTGGAAGGCGCCGACCGGCCGTCCGAACTGTTCCCGGGTCCGGGCGTGTTGCGCGGCGAGCTCGCACGCGCGCGTGGCGGTGCCCAGTTGCTCGGCGGCCGTGAGGAGGACGGCGAGGGGATCCGCCCCCCGCGGGCCGGGCACCCGGTGGAGCGGCGTCAGCGGGTCCACCGAGCGCAGCGGTACG
Source organism: Streptomyces sp. NPDC002779 (assembly GCF_042888685.1). NCBI lineage: Bacteria > Bacillati > Actinomycetota > Actinomycetes > Kitasatosporales > Streptomycetaceae > Streptomyces > Streptomyces sp. NPDC002779. The sequence goes on along the minus strand of NZ_JBIAQC010000006.1, from coordinate 216,621 downwards.
GCCTTTGCCGCGTCGCCGAGGACCACGTCCGCCTGCGTCAGCCACTCCACGGTTCCGCCGTCCACGGCCGTCACGACCGTTTCCCCGCCGGCCGCCCCCGGCACCGAGCCCGCCGCGAGATGCGTGGCGATCAACGGCCCCGGCAGCAGCGCCCGCCCCGCCTGTTCGAACGCCAACACCGCCTCCGGCAGCCCGAGTCCGACCCCGCCGTCCGCCTCCGGCACCCGTAGCGCGAAGAACCCCGCCTCCCCCAGCTCCCGCCACAGCGCCCGGTCCAGTACAGGCTCGGCCACCGCCGCCCGCAGCGCGCCGGCACCGAACCGCCGGTCCAGCAGCTCCCGTACCGCCGCCCGCAACGCCCGCTGGTCCTCGGTCAGTTGGAAGCGCATGCTCACCGCCCCTTCGGCAGCCCCAGGATCCGCTCGGCCACGATGTTCCGCTGGATCTGCGAGGTACCGGCCGCGATGGTGTACGACAGCGACGAGAGCCGGTCGAGGACCCAGGGCCGGTCGAGGTCGAGGGCGTCGGGACCGAGGACGTCGGCGGCGGCGTCGTAGAGCTCCTGGCGGGCGTGCGAGTACCTCAGTTTGAAAACCGAACCCCCGACCCCCGGGACCCCGCTCGCCGACGCCTCGCTCACGTTCCACTGCGTCAGCCGCCACAGCGCGCGGAACTCGGCGTTCAGGCGGCCGAGTCTGCGCCGCAGCACCGGGTCGTCCCAGCGGCCGTTCCCGCGGGCCCGGGCGGCCAGGTCGCGCAGGACGCGGCGGCAGGCCACCACCTCGCCCACGAAGGCCGTGCCGCGCTCGAAGGACAGGGTGACCATCGTGACGCGCCAGCCGTCGTTCTCCGCGCCGACCCGGTGCGCGACCGGCACCCGCACCTCGTCGAGGAAGACCTCGGCGAACTCGGTGGACCCGGCGAGGGTCCGCAGCGGCCGTACGGTCACGCCGGGCGTGTCCATCCGCAGGGCGAGCCAGGTGATGCCCCGGTGCTTGGGCGCCTTCGGGTCGGTCCGCACCAACAGCTCGCACCAGTCGGCGACTTCGGCGTGCGAGGTCCAGATCTTGGACCCGGTGACCACATAGGCGTCGCCGTCGCGGCACGCGCGCGTGCGCAGCGCCGCGAGGTCGGATCCGGCGCCGGGTTCGCTGAAGCCCTGGCACCAGACCTCCTCCCCGCGCAGGATCGGCGGCAGCCAGCGCGCCCGCTGCCCGGGGGTGCCCTCGGCGGCGATGGTGGGGCCCGCGTGGAGCAGCCCGACGAAGTTGGCGCCGACATAGGGGGCGCCCGCGCGCTCGGTCTCCTCCAGGTAGATGAGCCGGGTGGTCGGGGAGGCGCCCCAGTGGACGTCGGCGTACCCGGCGTCGTGGAGCATGCGCTGCCAGCCGAGGTCGTAGGCGCGCCGTCCGGGCCAGTCGGAGGGGGCGGGCGCGGGGGGCAGCTTCGGCAGCACCTCGCCGAGCCACTGCCTCAGGCGCGCCCGGAACTCCTCCTCCTCGGGCGTGTACGTGAGATCCATACCGGCGAGCCCCCGTCTGACGATCCGTCAGTTCAGGCTAGCCCCGCCCCCCTGGACCGACAAGGCGGGCCGCCCTACGCTCTGTCCACTATCTGACGCACCGTCAGCCAAGGGGGTCGTCACCGTGACCGACACCGCACCCGGCCTGAGTTCCGCCCGGACCCTGTGGGACCTGCTCGCCCGCCGCGCCGCCCGCACCCCCGACCGGCCCGTCCTCCTCCAGGAGGACCGCTCCGTGAGCTTCGGCGAGCTGCGCGCGCGGGCCGAGCGGGTGGCGGCGGGCCTGCACGACCTGGGCGTGCGCCCCGGCACGGTCGTCGCCTGGCAACTGCCCACCCGGATCGAGACGGTCCTGCTCTCCCTCGCCCTGGCCCGCCTAGGCGCCGTGCAGTCTCCGGTCATCCCCTTCTACCGGGACCGCGAGGTCGGCTTCGCCCTGCGCGAGTCCAGGGCCGAGTACGTCGCCGTACCGGGCACCTGGCGCGGCTTCGACCACACGGCGATGGTGCGGCGGCTCGGCGCGAAGGGCGTCTTCGAGGCGTACGACCGGCTCCCGGACGGCGATCCCCGGGTACTGCCCGCCCCGCCCGCCGAGGGCACCTCCGTGCGCTGGATCTACTGGACCTCCGGCACCACCTCCGACCCCAAGGGCGTGCTGCACACCGACCGTTCGCTGATCGCCGGCGGCTCCTGCCTCGCCCACGCCCTGCGCCCGAGCGGCACCGACGTCGGCTCGATCGCCTTCCCTTACGCCCATATAGGCGGCCCGGACTACCTGGTGATGCTGCTGCTGTACGGCTTTCCGGCGGTGCTGTTCGAGCAGTTCGCGCTGCCGGACGCGCTGGCGGAGTACCGCCGGCACGGGGTGACGATGGCGGGCGGGTCGACGGCGTTCTACTCGATGTTCCTGACCGAGCAGCGCAAACGGCCCGGCGCCAAGGTGGTTCCGACGCTCCGGCTGCTGGCGGGCGGCGGGGCGCCGAAGCCGCCGGAGCTGTATCACGCCGTGGTCCGGGAGATGGGCGTGCAGCTGACCCACGGGTACGGCATGACCGAGGTGCCGATGATCACGATGGGTGACCCGGACGACGATCCGGAACTGCTCGCCGGCACGGAGGGGCGGCCGCCCGAGGGGATGGAGATCCGGATCGTGGACGGGGAGGTACGGCTGCGCGGGGAGGCGGTGTGCCGGGGCTATCTCGACCCGGACCAGACCGCGCGCGCCTTCGACGCGGACGGCTTCCTGCGCACCGGCGACCTGGGGCGGCTCACCGCCACCGGGCATCTGGTGCTCACCGGGCGGCTGAAGGACGTGATCATCCGCAAGGGCGAGAACATCTCCGCGCGGGAGATCGAGGAGCTGCTGCACCGGCATCCGGCGGTCGCGGACGCGGCCGTCATCGGACTGCCGGATCCCGAGCGCGGGGAACGCGTGTGTGCCGTGGTGGAACAGCCGGAGGGGGCCGGGGAGTTGAGCCTCGCGCAGGTGAAGGCGTATCTGCGCGCGGAAGGGCTGGCCGTGCACAAGCTGCCGGAGCAGCTGGAGGTGGTGGACGCCCTTCCGCGCAACGACACCCTGCGCAAGGTGCTCAAGTACAAGCTCAGGGAGCGCTACTCGGGGACGGTGAAGTAGCGGGCGAAGGCGGTCAGGATCTCGGACTCCTCCACCCGGCCGTCGCTGTCCGCGTCGAGGGTGGCCGCCGCGGCCTTCGCGGTGTCCGCGTCCGCGCCGAGGGCGGTCAGCACGCGCGCGGTGTCCGCGACGGTGGCCGCTCCGTCGCCGTCCGCGTCGGCCACGGCGAGCGCCGCGTGCAGGAAGGGGCGGGCGATCTCGGCGAATCCGTCGGGGTTGTCGCGCAGCCGCTTGACCGCGCCGTCCACGAACTCGCCCCGTGTGATGCGCTGGTCGCCGTCCCGGTCCGCCATTCCGGCCATGCCCTGCCAGAACGCCTCGGCGCCGCTGTACAGCGCCTGGCCCTTGTCGGACCGGGCCGCCGTACCGAACTCGGCGAGCAGCGCCTTGGCCGCCCCCATGAAGTCCGCACGGTCGATGTAGCCGTTGCCGTCCTGGTCGAAGGTGGCGAAGCGGGCGGCGATCTTGCCCTCGTACTCGCTGCTGACCATGTCTTTTCGTGCCGCCTTTACGTCACGGGGGGCGTGGGGCCCCGGCCTTCCCAGGGAGCGTACGACGTCAGGGGCCGTCCGGGAGCGGAAAACTACGGTTGTGCCAAGACCGGGGGAATTTCGGGACAACGGTGTGGCTGAGCGGGGGGAACTACGCCGACAGGGGCCCCGACTCGTCGGCGGTGGCCGAGTCCACGTCGGGATGGACCTCGAAGAGGCGGCGGACGCCGAGGGCGCCGAGGACGCGGTTGACGTGGGAGCCCTCGACGGCGCCGTGCGCGGGCAGTATCAGGCGCAGCCGGCCCCGGCAGGAGCGGACGAGCCGACGGGAGGCGATGAGCACGCCGACACCGCTGGAGTCGCAGAAGAAGACCTCGGACAGGTCGAGCACCAGGCTGTGCCGGCCCTCGGCCACTTCGTCGTGCACGCGTTGGCGCAGCGCGGGCGACGTCACCAGATCCAGTTCGCCGGACACCCGCAGGACAGCCCAGCCGTCCTGCTCTCCGCAGGTCACCTTGAACGCCACCGCCATGCCCTTCGCTCGCCGGATCCCCCGCAAACGGAAGTCGTCCCTACGCTTCCATGCAGCGCGGCTGCCCAGCGGCTGTGCCCTGAAACACCGGGCCAGAAACAGAAAGAGAGCGGAAAAGGCTTGTTTCCACCATCCGCGGTCTTGTTCGATCAGCAGGGGACCGGGTAGGCGACGGTTCACTATCACCCGGGGCCCGTCGGGGGCGCACATTGCGACAAAGGGGCGTGCGCTGTCAGAGGTGCCGACTACATTCGAGGAGACAGTGGGAGCAGGCTTGACCAGGGCACAGGCACGGTGAGGGGGCCGCATGGCGAAGAAGGACGCACCGCCCCGCTGGGACCGCAAGATGCAGCAGCGGCTCGCACGCGGTGAGGCGGCCGCCCTCGGCGAGCTCTACGACCGTTTCGCCTCCCTGGTGCACGGCCTGGCCCACACCGTCCTCGCCGACGAGCGCGGCGCCGACGCCGTCACCCGCGAGGTCTTCACCCACCTCTGGGAGCACCCCGACGCCTACGACCCCAGGCAGGGCCCGTTGCGCTCCTGGGTCGCCACCCTCACCCACCGTCTCGCCGTGCAGCGCCTGCGCGCCACCGAGACCGCGGCGCTGGCCCAGGGCGGCCACGGCACCACCGATGAGCTGGAGCGCAAGGTGCGGCACGCCTCCGTGGCCGCCCGCGCCGACTACATCGTCCAGGCCATGCCGGTGCCGCTGCGCGCCGCCCTGGAGCTGGCCTACTTCCAGCGCCGCGACTACCGCCAGACCGCCGCCGACCTCGGCGTCACCGAGGACGAGGCCCGCCGCCGGCTCCGCCTGGGACTGCAACTGCTCTCCACCGCCCACGACGCCGGCGCCCCGCCGGGATACGGGGGCTCGGTATGAACGACCCGGACCGGTTCGAGCCGTTCGACGAGGGCGAGCCCAAGGACGAGCCGGAGGCGGATGACAGCGGCAACGGCAACGGCCCTGAGCAGCCGCCCCGCATACCGTTGCCGCGCGCCTCCGTCGAGGACACCGGCCGGCCCCTGCCCGACCTCGCCGTGCACCCGGTGCCGCTCGTCCTGGAGCACCGGGTGCTGAAGTCGCTGCTCGGCGCGTGGGCGCTGGCCGCGTGCTCGGCGGAGGAGACGACCGCCGTCGAGGCGCACCTCGGTGACTGCGGCTCCTGCGCCGACGAGGCGCTGCGGCTGCGCGAGGCCGTGGGCCTGCTGCACCCCTCCGAGAGCCTCGACCTGGACCCCGCCCTGCGCACCCGCGTCCTGTCGACCTGCCTGGAGCGCCGCCCGCCGCGCATCCCGGTGCCGGGCTGGGCGGCGGCGTACGACGCGGAGACCGCGCGTCTGGACGCGCTGCTGCAGGACTTCGGCGACGCGGAGTGGCACGCGCCCGTGCGGCTGCGGTGGTTCCGGTCCGACGAGGCGACGACCCGCCGTACGACGGTGGCCGGGGTGATCGCCCATCTGCTGACCGTCGACGGCCTGGTCGCCGTCGCCCTCGGCCTCGACGACCCCCTGGGCGGCATCCCGGCCGACCGCCCCACCCCGTCCTCCCGCACCGAGGCGTACTGGCGCGCCTCCCACTTCCCGCCCACCCGCTCGGTGCGGGCGCCGTGGCGGGAGCAGAGCCACGACCTGGTCCGCACGGTCTCCTTCACCGGCGGCCAGGCGGGCGGAATGCCGGTCTCCTACGGCGACTTCGAGCTGACCCTGCACGACGCGATGCTGGACCGGGCCTTCGAGTGCTGGGTGCACGCGGAGGACATCGCGGAGGCGGTGGACTACCCGTACGCGGCGCCCTCGGCACGCCATCTGCACGACATGATCGACCTCGCCGCCCGCATGCTGCCCGCCGTGCTGGCCGAACGCCGACGCGATGGGCTGGCGGCCCCGTCGCACGGCCGCCACCTGGGCGTGGCCGGCGGTCCCGGCCGGAGCCTCCGGCTGGAGATCGAGGGCTCGGGGGGCGGCGAGTGGCTGATCCCCCTGGACTCCCCGGCGGCCGTGGGCTCCAGGGAGTGGGAGGTGGCCCATGTGGCGCTGGACGGGGTGGAGTTCTGCCACCTGGCCGCCGGCCACGTGTCTCCGGCGGAGGCAGCGGCGGGGCAGGTGGGCGACCGCGAGGCCATCAGGGATGTGCTGTTCTCGGTGGCGGCGTTGAGCCGGATGTAGGGGGTGGCTGGGGGCCGTTCGCGCAGTTCCCCGCGCCCCTTGAGTCGGACCAGTGGACCCGCCTTCAGGGGCGCGGGGAACTGCGCGACCAGCCACGACGAGCCCGCAGCCGCCGACGACGCAGCCGCCCCCGCCCCTCAGGCGAAAACGACCGTCCTACGCCCGTTCAGAAGAATCCGCCGCTCCGCATGCCACTTCACGGCCCGCGCCAGCGCCTGGCACTCCACATCACGCCCCACCGCCACCAGCTGATCCGGCGTGACACCGTGCCCGACCCGCTCGACCTCCTGCTCGATGATCGGCCCCTCGTCGAGGTCGGCCGTCACATAGTGCGCCGTCGCCCCGATCAGCTTCACACCCCGCGCATGAGCCTGGTGATACGGCTTCGCACCCTTGAAGCTCGGCAGGAAGGAGTGGTGGATGTTGATGATCCGCCCGCTCAGCTGCTTGCACAGGTCGTCCGAGAGAACCTGCATGTAGCGGGCGAGCACCACCAGCTCGACGTTCTCCTCGCGCACGATCTCCAGCAGCCGCGCCTCGGCCTGCGACTTCGTGTCCTTCGTCACCGGAATGTGGTGGAAAGGAATGGCGTACGAGCCCACCAGCTCGGCGAAGTCCGTGTGGTTGGAGACCACCGCGGCGATCTCCACCGGCAGCGCCCCGATCCGCGCGCGGAAGAGCAGGTCGTTCAGGCAGTGCCCGAACTTGGAGACCATCAGGACGATGCGCATCTTCTCGTCGGCCCGGTTGATCTGCCAGTCCATCTGGAAGGAGTCACCGATCGCCGCGAAGCTCGCCCGGAGCTTGTCCACGGTCACCGGCGGGTCCGCCGAGAAGTGGACGCGCAGGAAGAACAGACCCGTGTCGTGGTCGCCGAACTGCTGACTGTCCTCGATGTTGCAGCCGGTCATGAAGAGGTAGCTGGACACGGCGTGCACGATGCCCTGCTTGTCGGGGCAGGACAGGGACAGGACGTACTGGTCGGTGGGGACCGCGGCTCGGCCGGACTGCTCGTTCATGCACCACAGGGTCCCACACCCCGAGCCCGCCGATCACGGTCGTCCCGCTAGGCGGACCTGGTCATGATCCGCAGGACTTCGAGGGTGCGCGGGGGCGCGTCCGGGTCGTCGCCGTCGCTCGCCGCCATCCGTACGTGCGCGTCCCGCGCGGCGCGCACCGCGTCCGGCCACCCCTGGTGCTCCAGGTACGCGGCGACCGGCGCGTCGGGTCCGACCTGGTGCATGATCCGCAGCACCCGCAGCACGGCGGTGTCGACGAGCGCCGCCTCCTGGGAGTCCCGGAAGATCGTGCCGACGTACTTCTCGGCGGACCAGTTGTCCAGCCAGGTGTCCTCGACCAGGCGGTACACGGCGTCGGTGACGTCTCCGTAACCGTCGACGCCGGCCAGCCAGGCGTCGCGCTGGAACACCGGGTCGGAGAGCATGTGCAGCGCGGAGCGCACATTGCTGCGCCAGCGCCACCACGGCATGTCGTTCAGTGGCATGCCGCCCATGGTGGAGGAGCGACGGCCGCGACGGGAAGAGTTCTCCGAACCTTGCACGGTCATCGATCGTACGTTCCCGCCCGGCCGCTGGTCACGGCCCCCCGTAATTCACCGCGACGTCACCTTCCGTTGACCGTGGATCACTTCCGGGTTAGCTGTGTGACGGAATCGTGCGTGTCCATGACCGGCAGGCGTCGTTTCCGCAATACGCACCTCCCCGCGCTCACCCGACCCGTCAGAGCCACCGCCGGCAGAGCGGCGGCCCTGGCCGTGTGCGCGTCCCTCGCCGTCGGTTGCGGGGTCATCCCCGGTGTCTCGGGGGGCGCCGGGGACGACCCCATCACCGTCATGACCTGGGCACCGCAGGACACCACCGCCACCAACAAGCCCGGCATGCCCGCGCTGGCGCTGGCGTACGCGCGCTGGATCAACTCCCAGGGCGGCATCAACGGCCGCAAGCTGCGCGTGCTGAACTGCAACGACCACAACGACAGCGTCTCGGCGGCGAAGTGCGCCGAGCGCGCCGTCGACGAGAAGGTGGTCGCCGTCGTCGGCTCCTACAGCCAGCACGGCGACTCCTTCTTCCCCACGCTGGAGAGCGCGGGAATCCCGTACATCGGCGGCTACGGCGTCACCGGCGCCGAGTTCACCAGCCCGCTGTCCTACCCCGTCAACGGCGGCCAGCCCAGCCTGCTGGCCGGTCTCGGCCGGGAGCTCGCCAAGGACTGCGGTCCCGTCGCGCTCGTACGGCCGGACAGCATCGCGGGCGACGAGCTGCCCGCCCTGCTGAACTCGGGCCTCTCCGCGGGCGGCCACGCGGACGCGGGCGACCAGCTGGCGGCGGAGGACGCCACCGAGTACTCGGAGCACTCGACGAGGGCGCTGGAGTACACCGGCACCGACCCGGCGCGGCCCGGCTGTGTGGTGCCCGCCCTCGGGGACCGCACCAGCACCTTCATGGACTCCTTCCGGCGCGACCGCGAGGAGTACCCCGGCGTGCGCACGGCGACCGTGCTGGGCAGCGTCGACCAGACCGTGATCGACGCCTCCGGCGGCAAGTCCGGGCCCTACGAGGGCGCGTACATCACCGGCTGGTATCCCGTCGCCAGCGACCAGCGCTGGGACGAGATGAAGAAGGTGATCAGCGCGCACGCCTTCGGCGACAACCGCATCGACCCCGCGGACGCCGGAGTGCAGACCACCTGGATCGCCTACACCGTGTTCAGGTCCGTCATCGACTCCCTCGGCGGCGGCGAGGTGACCGCCCGCTCGGTCCGCCGGGCCCTGGACAACGGTCTGGAGATCAGCACCGGCGGTCTCACCCCGCCGCTGAACTGGGAGTACACCGAGAGCCTCGCCTCGGTGGGCTTCCCGCAGCTGGTCAACGCCGACGTGACCCTTCAGGTCGTACGGGACGGCCGGCTGGTGTCGGCCCGGAAGGGCTTCGTCGATGTGACGAAGACCCTCCAGCAGGCCGACCTCGGCTGAACGCTCAGAGCTGGGTCGGCTGGCGCTCGGTCAGGCCGTACGACTTGGCGATCGAGTTCCACAGGCCCGCGGCCTTGGTCTTCTCGGCGCTGGCCGTGCCGCTGGCCGTGTTGCCGGCCTGGGTCTGCGGGGTGGACCGGGCCTGCCCCTTCTTGCAGAGGTTGCCCTTGCGCTGCGCGACCTGGTCGGCCCAGGCCGCGTAGTGGTTGTCGGCCGACGCGGACGCCTGCCAGGCCTTGTTGAGTGCGGCGGTCAGCTCGGTGTGCTGCGGCAGCTTGTCCACGGCCAGCGTGGACAGCTTGGTCACCAGGTCCGTGCGCTGCTTGGCCGCGTCCCGGAGGTCCTTGGCCGCCTGGGCGAGGTTGGTGCAGGCCTTCACGTCGGCCACCGCGTTGATGACCATGGTCCGGCTGTTGCCGCTGTCGGCCAGTAGCTTGTCCAGCTCCACGGCCTGCTGGCGGACGGGGTCGACGGACGGGGAGGGCGAGGCGGCGGACTCGCTCGCCGTCGCCGCGGCGGCGACGACGGGCTTGTCGTCGCCGGTGTCCTCCCCGCCGCCACTGGCCAGCAGCGCGCCCGCGCCGACGCCGACGACCGCGAGGGCGACGCCGACGGCGGCGAAGAGCGTCACCCGCGAGCCGGTGCGGCCGCCCTGGCGGCGGTCCTCGTCGTCGTGGGTCGCACGCCGCGGGATGAACGTCGGCGGCGGGCCGCCGTGCGGCCCCGGCTGGGGCTGCTGGAACCGCGGCATCTGCTGGGTGGCGGCGGCCGGGGGCTCGCCGCCCGGCTCGCTGCGGAAGAGGCTGTCGAACTCGGCGGGCGGCTGCCGCTCGCCGCCCTCGCCCGCGGGCACGGGCGCGATGTACTGCGTGGCCTCGGCGTCCGGGTTCGGCACCGGGCCCGCGTTCCGCCGGACCCGGCCGAGCACCTGGGTGCTCTCGGCGGGGGCCTCGGGGGTGACCTCGGGCGGCAGGGCGCCGCCGCCGACCGGCGGAATGTACTGGGTGGCCGCGTCTCCGGCGACCGGCGGTATGTACTGCGTGGCGCCGTCCGCGACGGGCGGGAGGTACTGGGTGGCTCCGTCGTCACCGTAGGGCGCGGGCGCGGCCGGCGGCAGCGCTCCGGCGCCCTGGGGGTCGTAGCCCGGGGAGGGAGTGCCGTAGTCCTGCGCGCGGTAGTCCTGGGTGCCGTAGCCCCGCGGGTCGTAGTCCTGTGTGCCGTGGTCCTGTGTGCCGTACGCCGGTGCCGGGGCGTTCTCCGGCGGGAGCGGCTGGGAGGCGGCCGGCGGCCGGTCCGGGGTGCCCCAGGCCGCCGCGGGCTGCTCCGGTCCGGCCCACGGCTGGGCGGGCTCGGGCGTCCAGCCCTGGCCCGGGGGCGGGGCCGCCGGGGGCTGGTGCTGCTCGGGGCCCCAGGCGCCGTTCCAGGCCTGGCCGCCGGGCGGGGCCGCCGGGGCGGGCGGCGGGGCCGGCTGGGCGTACTGCCGGGGGCCGCCGGGGCCGCCCGTCATGCCCGGGAGCAACGGCTCGCCTCCGTCGGAGGGCAGCACGATGCCTTCGCGCGCGGGTCGCGCCGAGGGCTCCTCGCCCTGTCCACTCTGCGTCACCGGGACTCCTACTAATGGGGGACCTTCGGGATCGTCGGCTCACGCTACCGGGTCCCGAGAGCCGCGTGCCACGCAGCGCAGACCGTGACGCCCGTCCCTGTGACCGCCGTTACAGAGCGGTCCCCCCCTTCCCTGTGCCCCTCCTCCTCTCCCTTTTCCCGCCGCCGTTTCCCCGGTGTTCACTGCCGGGTGTCCGGGCCGTTCACGCAGCCGCCTGAAGCTCCAGCCGGGCGCCGAACTCCCTTACCACGGGTTCCTCCCGGTACGGCTCCAGCCGCTGCTGGAAGTCCTCCAGATAGTCGGCGCCCCGGTTGGACCGCAGGGTCTCCAGCAGCTCCACGGCCTTCAGGCCGGTGTGGCAGGCCTGTTCGACCTCGCGCTGCTGGACCTGCGCCGTGGCGAGCAGCACATAGCCGATCGCGCGCCGCCGCGCCTTGCTCTCCGGCAGCCCGGCCAGCGACTCCTGCGCCCGCCGCGCCGCCGCCTCGGCCTGCCCGAGGTCGCGGTGGCAGTGCGCCAACTCGTCGGCCAGATAGGCCTCGTCGAAGTGGGCGATCCACACGGGGTCGTCCCCGGCGGCCGGATCCGCCGCCTCCAGCGCGCTCACCGCCCGCCCGGACGCCGTCTGCGCCGCCCGTACGTCACCCAGCAGCGCGTGGCCCCGGGCCTCGGCCGCGTAGAACATGGACTCCGCGCGCGGGGTGACGCGACCGCGTGCCCCCTCCTGCGCCGCCCGCGCCAACTGCGCGATCTCGCGCGGGTTCCCGAGCTGCGCGGCGAGATGGCTCATGGAGGCGGCGAGGACGTAACCGCCGTAGCCGCGGTCCCCGGCCGCCTGGGCGAGCCGCAGGGCCTGGATGTAATACCGCTGCGCCAGGCCCGGCTGGCCGGTGTCGATCGCCATGTAGCCGGCCAGCTCGGTCAACCGGGCGACCGCGGCGAACAGTTCACGCCCCACGGCCTCCCGGTACGACCCGGCGAGCAGCCCCGAGACGACGCTGTTGAGGTAGTGCACGACGACCGGGCGCACATGCCCGCTGCCGTACTGGTGGTCCAGGTCGACCAGGGCCTGGGTCATCGCCTTCACGGCGGCGACGTCGGACTGCCCCACGCGCGGGCCCGCCGCGCGCGCCACCTGGGAGTCGGGCGCCGAGATCAGCCAGTCCCGGCTGGGTTCGACGAGCGCGGAGGCGGCGACGGACGAGCCGGACAGGAAGTCCCGGCGTCCCACGTCACTGCGCCACAGCTCACACACCTGCTCGATGGCGCCCAGGACGGTCGGCGAGAACTGCAGCCCGACCCCGGAGGCGAGGTTCTTGCCGTTGGCCATGCCGATCTCGTCGATCGTGACCGTACGGCCGAGCTTGCGGCCGAGGGCCTCCGCGATGATCGCCGGGGCACGTCCGCGCGGCTGCTGGCCGCGCAGCCAGCGGGCCACGGACGTCTTGTCGTAGCGCAGGTCGAGGCCGTGCTCGGCGCCGCACATGTTGACCCGGCGGGCCAGCCCGGCGTTCGAGCAGCCCGCTTCCTGGATGAGCGCCTGCAACCTTTCGTTCGGCTGCCGCGCGACGAGCGGCCTTGCGGCCATGGCGTACCCCCTGTGGCTGCGGTGCCTGCCACAGCACCGAGTTGACGTGTCTTCGCACCGAAAAGATCCGGCCGGGAAGATCAATGCCCCGCGGACATACCGAAAATGCGAGACATGCGAGGATTGCCGGGGTAAGACCTGTGTCCGACCCCACTCGTGGCTACCCACCTCCCGCCACGGATCCTCCTGCGCGCCCCCACACATGCATCCATGCGCCCCAGATGCCGAATCGATGCTCCTCCCCCGCGCGCGCTACGCCCGTAACCCGAGGTGGGTGCGGGAGTTGTGATGTGCGTGGAAGAGACGATCGCGGGCACTGAAGCCGCTCAGATTCCGAAGCAGCGCGGGGAATCGCTGCTGGAGACCGCCGTTCGCTACACCGAGGAGCGCCACTGGGACGTGTTTCCCGGCACCTGGCTGGAAGCCGTCGACGGGATGCAGCACTGCTCGTGCGGCGACGCCTCGTGCGATGCGCCGGGGGCGCATCCCGCGCGCGCGGACTGGGGGACGCAGGCCACGGGCAGCGCGACGGTCGCCCGCCGGATGTGGTCCAAGCAGCCGCTGGCGTCGATCCTGCTGCCCACCGGGCGCACCTTCGACGCGATCTCGGTGCCGGAGACGGCCGGGTTCCTCGCGCTGGCCCGCATGGAGCGCATGGAGCTCACGCTCGGCCCCGTGACGCTGACGCCGGACCGCCGGATGCACTTCTTCGTGCTGCCGGGGGCCGGGGCGAAGGTCCCCGACCTGGTGCGCAAGCTCGGCTGGTCACCCTCCTCGCTCGATCTCCTCGCGCTCGGCGAGGGCAGCTGGGTGGCCGCTCCGCCGACCCGGTTCGGTTCCCGCGGCGCCGTCCAGTGGGCCTGCCGCCCCACCCCCGCCAACCGCTGGCTGCCGGACGCCGAGGAGTTGATCTCCCCCCTCGCCTACGCGTGCGGACGGGACCGCTAGCCCCGGCCCGTAGGGTTTGGGCATGACGTCAGCTGTGGTGGTGCGGGGGCTCTGGAAGCGGTTCGGGCAGCAAGTCGCCGTCGCGGGGATCGATCTGGAGCTGCCCGCCGGGAAGTTCATCGGCCTGGTCGGGCCCAATGGGGCCGGTAAGACCACCACGCTCTCCATGGTCACCGGCCTGCTGCGGCCCGATCAGGGGTCCGTCGAGGTCGTCGGGCACGACGTGTGGCGGGACCCGGTCCAGGTGAAGGCACGGATCGGGGTACTGCCGGAGGGGCTGCGGCTGTTCGAACGGCTGTCGGGGCGCGAACTGCTCGCCTACACCGGCCGGTTGCGCGGTCTGCCCGGCGCCGAGGTCGACAAGCGGGCCACGCAACTCCTCGACGTGCTGGACCTGGCCGGCGCCCAGCACAAACTCGTCGTCGACTACTCGACCGGCATGCGCAAGAAGATCGGGCTCGCCGCCGCTCTCCTCCACAACCCCGAAGTGCTCTTCCTGGACGAGCCGTTCGAGGGCGTCGACCCGGTCTCCGCGCAGACCATCCGGGGCGTCCTGGAGCGGTACACCGCTTCCGGCGCCACCGTCGTCTTCTCCTCCCACGTCATGGAGCTCGTCGAGTCGCTGTGCGACTGGGTGGCCGTCATGGCGGCCGGCCGCATCCGGGCGCACGGCACCCTCGCCGAGGTCCGCGGGGACGCGCCCTCCCTCCAGCGGGCGTTCCTGGAGCTGGTCGGCGCCCAGGGCCGCGATGCCGGGTCCGACCTCGACTGGCTGGGCGGCGGGGCCCGATGAGCGCGCCCACGACCGCGCCGGCCGCCCCGACCGCTCCGGTCACCTCCGTCACCTCCGTCTTCGTGCGGCTGAAGCTGTCGCTGCTGCGCAACGGGCTGCGCCAGTCCAGCGGCCGGCGCGCCGCCTACGTCGCCTCGGTCGTCGTCACGCTGCTGTTCGCCGCGTTGCAGCTGATCGGCCTGATCGCGCTGCGCGGCCACGCGCACGCCGCGTCCCTGGCCGTCCTGCTGGTGGCGGTGCTCGCGCTCGGCTGGGCGGTGATGCCGCTGTTCTTCCCCGGCGGCGACGAGACCCTCGATCCGACCCGCCTGGTCATGCTCCCCCTGCGCCCCCGCGCCCTGGTGCGCGCCCTCCTCGCGGCCTCTCTGGTCGGCATCGGCCCGCTGTTCACCCTCTGCCTGCTGACCGGCTCGGTGATCGCGGTCGCGCGCGGCCCCCTGGCGTACGGGGTGGGCGTCGTCGGAGTCGTCCTGGCGCTGCTGGTGTGCGTGGCCCTCGCGCGGGCCGTGGCCGCCGCCAACATCCGCCTGCTGACCAGCCGCAAGGGCCGGGATCTGGCGGTCCTGAGCGGTCTGGTCATCGCGGTCGGCGCCCAGGTCGTCAACTTCGGCGCGCAGCGGCTCGGTTCCTCGGGTCTCGGGGAGCTGGACCCGGCGGCCGACGTGGTGCGCTGGCTCCCGCCGGCGTCGGCGATCGGCGCGGTGGACGCAGCGAGCGAGGGCGCCTGGGGTGTCGCGCTGCTGCAACTGGGCCTGGCGGCCGGGGCGCTGGCAGCCCTGATCGCCGTATGGTCCCGGCATCTGACCCGTCTCATGACCGAACCGGACGGCTCGACCCTGCAAGCGGCCACCGAGACGGCCGTACGGCAGTCCACGGGCCTGGCCCGGCTGCTGCCCGCCGGGCGCACCGGCACGGTCATGGGGCGCGGCCTGCGGTACATGTGGCGGGATCCGAAGACCAAGGCGGCCTGGGTGACCTCGCTGGCCATCGGCCTGATCGTGCCGGTGTTCAACGCCGTGCAGGGCACCGGTTCGATCTACTTCGCCTGCTTCGCGGCCGGGATGCTCGGGATCCTGATGTACAACCAGTTCGGCCAGGACACCTCGGCGTTCTGGATGGTCGCGTTGACGATCTCGTCGCCGCGGGACGCCTACGTCGAACTCCGCGCGCGTGCGTACGCGCTGCTGCTGATCACCCTGCCGTACGCCACGCTGGTGACCGTCCTGACGGCCGCCCTGCTGGGCGACTGGTCCCGGCTGCCCGAGGCGCTGGGCCTGTCCTTCGCCCTGCTCGGCGCGATGCTGGCGACCGGCGCCTGGACCTCGGCCCGCTTCCCGTACTCCATTCCGCAGGAGGGCTACAAGAACGTGGCCCCGGGGCAGGTGGGGCTGGCCTGGATCTCGATCTTCGGCGGCATGGTCGCGGCGGCGCTGCTCTGCGCGCCCTTCATCGCCCTCACGATCTGGCTGAACGTGTCGGAGAACGGCGAGCACTGGACCTGGCTGCTCCTGCCGGTCGGGGCGGCGTACGGAGCGGGCATCACGCTCCTGGGCCTACGCCTGGCGGCCCCGCAGACAGCGGCAAGACTCCCGGAAATCCTGACGGCGGTAAGCAAAGGCTGAGGGGAGAACAACTCCCTAAGGGGCGCGGGGAACTGCGCGACAAGCCCCCACCCACCCGCAACCGCGAGACGATCCGGGACCCCACCCCTCCGAGCGCGCCCCTCAAACCGCCCGCACCGCGTCAAGGAACGGCTCGATCGCCCCCCGCCAAGCCTCCGGCTGGTCATAGTGGACAAGATGACCGGCGTCAGCCACCTCCGCGTACTCCCCCCTGGGAAGGACCCGCACCATCTCCTGCGCCTCCGCCCGCCCCAGCTCCCCGTCCAGCCCGCGCACGACCAGCGTCGGGCACTGGACCTGCGCCAGTTCCTCCCAGTGCGCGTCGTACACCCACGTCTCCCGGGACTTCAGCATCTGCTCGGGCTCGAACACCGGCCGCCAGCCGTCCTCGCCCTCCTGCATGACCTCGGCGTAGAACTCCCCGCGCGCGGGATTGGGCCGCTCCACCCAGGGATCGTCCTCGCCGAACCACTTGCGTACGTCGGCCAGCGTCGCGAAGGGCAGCGGCCATGACCTGAACCAGTCGGCCCACTCCCGCTGCGAGGCCGCGCCCAGCGCGGAGGCCCGCATATCGCAGATGATCACGCCCGACACCAGGTCGGGCCGCTTCGCGGCGAGCTGCCAGGCCGTCAGCGCCCCCATCGCGTGCCCGATCAGGACGGCCGACGCAAGGCCCAGCTGCTCAAGGGCGGCCTCGGCGTCCTCCACGTATGCCTCACGGGTGAACGCGGCCTGCGCCGGCTTGTCGCTGCGGCCGTGCCCCCGCTGGTCCAGGGCGATCGCGCGATGCCGCTCGGAGAGCCAACGGGCCGTGGCCGCCCAGTGCGAGGCCCGGCCCATCAGCCCGTGCAGTAACAGCACGCCGTGCCCCGGCTCGCCCTCCGCGGACGCCGGCCGGTCGTGCTTGGGTGGGTCGGCGAACTCCCAGGCCGCGAGGCGTACCCCGTCCGTCCCGGTCACGTCGATACGCCGCGCCATAGGTCTGGCACCCCCCTAGCTCCGCCTGCCGTGCCAATGCGTCGGTGTCACCCGGAGATTATCGAACCTCTATTCGAAAATGCTGTCTGGGCGGACAACACCCCTCGTTCGAGTGACCTCCCTCAAGGATTGACCGCCGCAGCCGAGGGGAGATCTTCAACGGGAGGCGGACCGCTCGGGGAAATCGGTCCGAGGGGAACGACCCTGGGAGCTCGGGGCTCCGGGTCGACACAGGGGAGGACAGGCCCCGGCGCCGCAAGGCGCCGGGGCCCTCCACACGTCTGCGGCGCATTCTCCGCCCCCTCAGGTCATATGCCCCTCGCGACAGCCTTGCACGCGAAGCGCCGGAGCGCTGCGATTCGGCGGACTGGATCTCGTAAACGACGAGATCGCGTCGTTCGCCTCAACTTCCCCCGTGGTCCCGGCAGTTACGGTCAGCGCTTGGCGACGAACACATGCGAGGCGACGTCCGCCGCCAGCTCGGCCGCCTCGCCGCCGCTGCCCACCAGCACACCACCCGGGGACTCGGTCACGCTCACCACCGAGCCGGGCTGCACGCCCGCCCGGCGCAGCGTGTACATCAGCTGCGCGTCCGTCTGGATCGGCTCGCCGATCCGGCGCACCACGACGGTCTTGCCCTCCAGGCCCGGGTCCAGCTCGGCCAGCGAGACCATGCCCTCGTCAAGGAAGGGGTCGGCGCCGTCCTTCTCGCCGAGCTCCTCCAGACCGGGGATCGGGTTGCCGTAGGGCGACTCGGTGGGGTGCCGGAGCAGCTCCAGCACGCGGCGCTCCACGGCCTCGCTCATCACGTGCTCCCAGCGGCAGGCCTCGGCGTGCACCTGCTCCCACTCCAGGCCGATCACGTCGACGAGCAGACACTCGGCGAGGCGGTGCTTGCGCATCACGCGGGTGGCGAGCCGGCGCCCCTCGTCCGTCAGCTCCAGGTGGCGGTCGGAGGCGACGGACACCAGTCCGTCCCGCTCCATCCGCGCCACCGTCTGGCTGACGGTCGGCCCGCTCTGGTCGAGCCGCTCGGCGATCCGGGCACGCATGGGGACCACACCTTCCTCTTCCAGCTCGAGGATGGTGCGGAGATACATCTCCGTGGTGTCGATCAGTCCGGACATACGTGCCCCTTGATGAGATCTGCCGGAAGCGCGACAGCTTCGCGGCGCGTGCGCTGGCCCTGGCCTCAATTCTGACGCATAGCGCTGACAACCGTGCCGCGCCGTTGAAACCAGGGGGTTTCGCGCTCCCGGCCGGGGGCGCGGGGCCACGCCCACCGGGGGCCTGGGACCGCCGTACCGCCGTATTGACACCGCAGTGGTCCAGACCGCACGGTGATCCGCGACACAGATCACCACCACCGCACTTCGCAGGCAAAGGGGCCCCGCGCATGAGCGACCGCAAGCTGGCCGGCCAGTTTTTCGACGCCGCGATCGGGCTGCTCCAGCGGGTCCGCGACGAGGAGGCCGGCACCATCGAGGCGGCCGGCACGCTGCTCGCTGACACGGTCGCCGACGGCGGGCGGCTGTTCGCGTTCGGCGCCGGACACTCCTCGCTCGCCGCGCAGGACGTCGTCTACCGCGCGGGCGGGCTCGCCCTGATGAACCTGCTGGCCGTGCCGGGGGTGGTGGGCGTCGACGTGATGCCCGCCACGCTGGGGTCCGCGCTGGAGCGGGTCGACGGGCTGGCCGCCGCCGTGCTGGACACCTCACCGCTGCGCGCGGGGGACGCCCTGGTGATCGTCTCGCTGTCCGGGCGCAACGCGCTGCCGGTGGAGATGGCCATGAACGCCCGCGCGCTGGGCGTGAAGGTCATCGGCGTGACGTCCGTGGCGTACGCCTCCGAGACCACGTCACGGCACGTGTCCGGGACGTATCTGAAGGACCACTGCGATCTCGTCCTCGACTCCAAGATCGCCGTGGGGGACGCCGAGCTGACCCTGGACACCGTGCCGGCGCCGTTCGCGCCCGCGTCCACGGTCGTCACCACGGCCCTGCTCCAGGCCGTCATGGCCACCGCGGCCGGCGTCCTGGCCGAGCGGGGCATCGAGCCGCCGCTGCTGCGCTCGGGCAACGTGGACGGCGGGCACGAGTGGAACGGACGGGTGTTCGCGGAGTACGGCGACCGGATCTTCTACCGGCGCTGAGCTCTGCTACCGGCGATGAGCCCTCAGAGGGCGTTCGCCAGGTCCAGGGCCGTCGCGATGCGGGCCGCCACGTCCTCCGCGTAGGCCGCGTCGGAGCGCTCGAAGGGGGTCCGGCCGCCGCCCCGCAGGAACGTCACCACGCCCAGCGTGCGGCCCCGGCTGCGCAGGACCGCGCACAGGGCGTGCACCGCGTCCGGCGGCCACTGGCGGGCCTCCGCCCAGGCGCGGGCCTGTTCCGGCGGTACGGTGCCGACGCTGGCCCGGACCGATCCGGCGCGCGCCACGCACTGCAGCGCCGGGTGGCCCTCCGTGTAGCGCACGGGCAGACCGGCGGCGCCGGTGGGCAGGCTCGGGCCCGGAGCGCCGGAGGGCGTGGCCGCGGATCTGACCAGGCGGACCGGACCGGCCGAGTCGGCGTCGCTCAGGGTGCCGCCCGCGATCCGGTCGACCAGGGCGTGGTCGGCGAACCCGGCCAGCGCGAAGTCGAGATGGACGGTGGCCGCCTCCGCGGGGTCCTCGCACTCCGCCGCGGCCCGCGCGGCCCGGTGCATCTGGTTGGAGCGGAACCGCAGCAGCGCCGCCTCCTGCTCGCCCTGCTTGGCCTCGGTGACGTCCTGGAAGAGCCAGCCCACACCGAGCGGCACCGGCTCCTCGGCCAGCGGTGAGGCCAGCCGTACGAAGCCGCAGCGCCAGCAGCGCCGCTGCTCGCCGTCGGGGGTGCGCACGCTCACCCAGATCTCCGCCGGGGCCGGAGGCGCGCCTTCCGCGAGGACGTGGGTGAGGGCGCTCTCCAGTTCCTCGACGCCCCGGGCGAGCAGCTCGCCGAGCGGGCGGCCCAGGACGGACGTACGCCCGATGCCCAGCGCGCGGGCGGCGTGCGCGTTGACGACGGCGGGGCGCAGGTCGGCGTCGACGAGGACGACGCCCCAGCTCGCGTCCTCGAACAGGGCCTCGCTGAGCGCGATGGACCGCTCCAGGTCGATCTGCGCGTGCACCTCGCTGAAGGCGCAGTAGACGCCCGCGGGCTTGCCGTCGGGGCCGCGGACGGCCGCGGACTGGGTGCGTACGAGGACCCGGCCGCCGTCCTTGGTGAGCAGCGCGAACTCGTTCACCTGCCGTCCGGGGGCGTCCATGGCGGACATCAGCCGCCCCTCGACCTCCTCGGCGTCCGCGCTGCGCACGGCCCAGCCGGCGAAGCCCTGCCGCCCGACCGCCTCGGCGGCGGTCCAGCCGAGGATCCGCTCGGCCTCACGGTTCCAGTGCGTGACGACACCGTCGGCGTCGAAGGCGCACAGCGCCGCGTCCATCCCGTCCAGCAGCGCGGCGAGCAGATCGGAGCCGCCGGAGCCCTCGGGACCGGTCCCCTCGGGTTCGTCCGGCCCCAGCTCGTCGGTGGTCCCACTACGCCGGGAAGCACTCACCTGGACCCCCTGCCAAGCCGCGTCCGCACGCGTACGGTGCGGCGGTTCGCCCACTAACAATCATTCAACTCGAACGTGACGCAGCACACACCGGGTTCCCACAAGATTGAGAGAATCGTTGTACGCCGGAAACGTCGTACCACTCACCCCTCGAGCCGCAGCGTGAGCCACACCTCGGTCTCGTCCTCGGGCGCCACATACCGCTCACCTCGACGAACCCCCGCGCCTCGGCGAACCGCAGCCCGTCGGTGTTGGCGGCGAGGACGACGGTCTCGATGCCCCGGGCACCCAGCCCGCGCGCGCAAGACAGTGCTCGTACAGCGTCATGCCGAATCCGCGCCGACGGTACGACATGAAGATCATTCACACGAACCGTCTCCCCGCACCACACGCCCCTCAATCTCGCTGCCCGGAAGATTCACCGCAATCTGCGGCTCCTTCAGCGGGGCGACGGATACGGCTACAGCGTCCGCCTTGAAGCAGCCCGGTCACCTTCCCGAAAAATCGGTTGAACGCTCCCCGGCCGCTTCCTAGGGTGAGGTCCATCGCTGAAAGGAGGTGATCCGGTACATGTATGAATCCCGGGCGCGCGAGGTGACTGCGGGCTAGTAGTCCGCCGTCGTACTCAGTTCGGCGCCGGACCAGCGGGGGCGAGACACCCGCAGCCGGCCAATCCAACGCAGTCACCCGACCCGCGAGCTCGCCGGTGCGTCCGGCCGGCTTCTCCGCCTCACGGCGGAGGAACCGAGCTCGCGGGTCGTCTGCGTTGCCGCCCGGACTCAGGGGGTGATGTCGGCGTAGCCCTCGACCTGTCGGGGGTCCCGCGAGCCGGGGCCGACGTACCGTGCGGACGGCCGGACCAGGCGGCCGGTGTGCTTCTGCTCCAGGATGTGCGCCGACCATCCGGCGGTGCGCGCGCAGGTGAACATCGACGTGAACATGTGGGCCGGCACCTCGGCGAAGTCGAGGACGATCGCCGCCCAGAACTCCACGTTGGTGGCCAGCACCCGGTCGGGACGCCGGGCGTGCAGCTCGGCCAGCGCCGCCTTCTCCAGCGCCTCGGCCACCTCGAAGCGCGGCGCGCCCAGCTCCCGCGCCGTACGCCGCAGCACGCGCGCGCGGGGGTCCTCGGCGCGGTACACCCGGTGCCCGAAGCCCATGAGCCGCTCGCCCCGGTCGAGCGCCTGCTTCACGTACGCCTCGGCATCCCCGGTCCGCTCGATCTCCTCGATCATGTACAGCACGCGCGAGGGCGCACCGCCGTGCAGCGGCCCGGACATCGCCCCTACGGCGCCGGAGAGCGCGGCGGCGACATCCGCGCCGGTGGAGGCGATCACGCGGGCGGTGAAGGTGGAAGCGTTCATGCCGTGCTCGGCGGCGGAGGTCCAGTACGCGTCGACGGCGGCGACGTGCTTGGGGTCCGGCTCGCCCCGCCAGCGGATCATGAACCGCTCGACGACGGACTGCGCCTTGTCGATCTCCCGCTGCGGCACCATCGGCAGGCCCTGCCCGCGCGCGGACTGGGCGACGTAGGACAGGGCCATGACGGCGGCCCTGGCGAGGTCCTCACGGGCCTGGTCGGCATCGATGTCGAGCAGCGGCTTCAGGCCCCACACGGGCGCCAGCATGGCGAGCGCGGACTGGACGTCGACGCGGATGTCGCCGGAGTGCACCGGGATCGGGAACGGCTCGGCGGGCGGCAGGCCGGGGTTGAAGGCCCCGTCGACGAGCAGGCCCCAGACGTTGCCGAACGAGACCTGGCCGACGAGGTCCTCGATGTCGACGCCCCGGTACCTGAGTGCGCCGCCCTCCTTGTCGGGTTCGGCGATCTCCGTCTCGAACGCGACGACTCCTTCGAGTCCGGGTACGAAGTCGGACATCAGGCGGCTCCCTCGTGAGGTGTGGGACAGATGGTGTTGTGGGGGTGATGGTGCGGACCGAGTTCTGGTGCGGCAGGGACGGCTGCGCGCCCGGTGGATCCGCGGTCGTGGCTCGAAGGACTCGCGGTCCTGGGCGGTACCCCAGTGATGCCCCGTGCGACTGGCGGTCACCCAACCGAACGGCATCAGAACGATATCCCCGAGTGCCACCTTTGGGGAGGGCTTGCGGCACTGAGTGCCACGCAGTGATGAAGGACACCGTGCCGAACGGGCCGCGCGTATACGGCAAGATGACCGCGTGACCGACCGAGACGCCGTACCGCCGGACCCCGCCGTGATGCGCCAGCAGTACCGGGCCGCGGGCCTCGCCGAGCACGAGCTGGCCGCCACGCCGGTGGAACAGTTCGCGCGGTGGTTCAAGCAGGCCGCGAGCGAGGCTCATCTGTTCGAGCCGAACGCCATGGTCGTCTCCACCGCGGACGCCGAGGGCCGGCCCAGCTCCCGCACGGTGCTGCTGAAGCAGTTCGACGAGCAGGGCTTCGTCTTCTACACCAACTACGACTCCCGCAAGGCCCGTGACCTGGCGGAGAACCCGTACGTCTCGCTGCTGTTCCCCTGGCACCCGATGGCTCGTCAGGTCATCGTCCAGGGCATCGCGCGGCGCACCGGGCGGGACGAGACGGCCGCGTACTTCCGTACCCGCCCGCACGGCTCCCAGCTCGGTGCCTGGGCCAGCGAGCAGTCCACGGTCATCACCACGCGGGCCGATCTGGACGCCTCGTACGCGGAGCTGGCCGCCCGCTATCCGGAGGGCGAGCAGGTGCCCGTGCCGCCGAACTGGGGCGGTTTCCGGGTGGCCCCGCAGTCGGTGGAGTTCTGGCAGGGCCGCGAGAACCGGCTGCACGACCGGCTGCGGTACGTGATCCGGCCGGACGGGGGCTGGCGGGTGGAGCGGCTCAGTCCCTGAGGGTCCCGCCCAGTGTCCCGTCCAGCAGGGCGGCCCACTGTGCCACGACCCGCTCGCGCCGCCCCTGGTCGTCCGTCAGCAGGTTCGCGAGCCCCAGCCCCCGGGCCATGTCGAGCAGCCCCTGCACGGTCTCCCGCACCCCCGGCGCGGACTCGTCCGCCCCGAGCAGCTCCACGGCGATACGGTGCGTCTCCCGGCCGACCCGGGCCTCCAGCTCGGTGACGCGCGGGCGCAGCTGCTCCTCGTTCGACGCCGCGACCCACAGATGCAGGGCGGCGCGGAACAGGGGCCCGGTGTACAGGTCGACCAGCGCCGACACCACCGCCCGCCGGTCCTCCGCCGCGCCTGTCGGGAACAGTGCCCGCAGGGCCGTGGAGCGTTCCTCGGCGACGTACTCGACGGCGGCCGTGAACAGGTCCTCGCGGGTCGGGAAGTGGTGTTGGGCGGCGCCCCGGGAGACCCCGGCGCGCTCGGCGACGACGGACACCGTGGAGCCCGCCCAGCCGTGTTCGGCGAGACAGGCCACGGCGGCCTCCAGGAGGCGCTGCCTGGTCGCCCGGCTGCGGTCCTGCTTGGGAACGCGGTCGCGTTCGGCCGTACTCACACCACCCATGAGGGATCCCGTCGCTCCAGGAAGGCCGTCATCCCCTCGCGGGCCTGCGGGGCGGAGAACAGCCGGGCCGAGAGCGCGGTGAGGTCGGCCGCGTCCCGGTCGAATGACTCCAGCACCCTAGCCGTGAGCAGCCGCTTGGTCTCGGCCAGGGCCTCGGGGGCGGAGCGCCGCAGGCCGTCGAGGACGGGCTCCAGTACGGCGTCCACGTCGTCCCCGGCGGCCGTCAGCAGGCCGATCCGGGCCGCCTCGGGGGCGTCGAAGCGCTCGCCGGTGAGGTAGTAGCGGGCGAGGGCGCGGGGGTCGGTGCGTGGCAGCAGCGGGAGCGAGATGACCGCGGGGGCCACCCCGATCCGTACTTCCGTGAACGCGAAGGTCGCCGAGTGCGCGGCGACCGCGATGTCGCACGCGGCCATCAGGCCCAGGCCGCCCGCGCGTACGTGGCCGGTGACGCGGGCGACGACGGGCCGGGGCAGTTCGACGATCCGCCGCAGCAGGCCGACCAGCGCGTCCGGGTGGGGCGGGTCGCGCAGGTCGGCGCCCGCGCTGAAGGTGTTGCCGGTGTGGGTGAGGAGGACCGCGCGGACGCCCGGGTCCTCGGCGCAGTCGGTGAGGGCGTCGGTGAGTTCGCCGACCAGCTCGGCCGACAGGGCGTTGCGGTTGTCCGGCGAGTCGAGGGTGAGCGTCTCGACGTCCCGCGCGCGTGCGCGGCCGATCAGTGTCACGCGCGCTCCCTGAGTTCGCGCCGCAGGATCTTCCCGGAGGCGGCCCGGGGCACGCCGTCGATGAAGGAGACCTGGCGGATCCGCTTGTAGGGGGCGACACGTTCGGCGACGTGCATCATGACCTCCCCCTCGGAGAGGTCCGCGGCCGACGGCTGGCGGACCACGTACGCGCGGGGGACCTCGTTGCCGTTGTCGTCGGGGACGCCGATGACGGCGGCGTCGGCGATGCCGGGGTGGGTGAGCAGCAGTGCCTCCAGTTCGGCGGGGGCCACCTGGAAGCCCTTGTACTTGATGAGCTCCTTGACCCGGTCGACGACGAACAGCCAGCCCTCGGCGTCGACCCGGCCGACGTCGCCGGTGTGCAGCCAGCCCTCCTCGTCGATCATCGCGGCGGTGTCCTCGGGGCGCTTGAGATAGCCCTTCATCACCTGCGGGCCGCGGATCAGGATCTCGCCGGCCTCGCCGACGTCCAGGTCCTTGCCGGGGTCGTCGAGGGAGACGATCCGCATCTCGGTGCCGGCGATGAGCTTGCCGACGGTGCCGGGGGGCGCCTCGCGCATGCTCTCCAGGGGCACGACATGGGTGCCGGGGGACAGTTCGGTCATGCCGTACGCCTGTCCGATCGGGGGCAGGTCCAGGCGCTGCGAGCAGGCCGCGGCGAGCTGGGCGTCCAGGGGGGCGGCGGCGCTGACGATGTGCCTCAGGGACGACAGGTCGTACTGGGCGACCAGGGGGTGCTTGGCGAGGGCGAGGACGATCGGCGGGGCCACGAACAGGTCGGTGATGCGGTGGTCCTGGATGGCCGCGAGGAAGGTCTCCAGCTCGAAGCGGGGCAGGACGACGACCGTGGCGCCTTTTCTGAGGGGGGCGTTCATGAGGGCGGTGAGGCCGTAGACGTGGAAGAAGGGCAGGACGGCGAGGATGCGGTCGCCGGGTTTCGCCGGTACCGACGGTTCGAGCTGGGCGAGGTTGGTGGCGATCTGCCGGTGGGTGAGCATCACGCCTTTGGGCACGCCGGTCGTGCCGGAGGAGTACGGCAGCACGGCGACGTCCTCGGCGGGGTCGATGTCGACCTGCGGTTCGGGGGCGGTGGAGGAGAGCATGTCGATCAGCGAGCGGTGGCCGGGGGCGCTGTCGCAGACGAAGATCTCCTCGATGCCGCCCGCGAGTCCGGCGGCCCGCCGGGCGACCTCCAGCAGCGGGGAGACGGTGACGATCCAGCGGGCCTCCGCGTCCTTCAGCTGCTTGGCGAACTCCTCGGGCGTGGCGAGCGGGTGCACGGTGGTGACGGAGGCACCCGCGCGCGTGGCGGCGTAGAAGGCGGTCGGGAAGGCCACCGTGTTCGGGCTGTGCAGGGCGAGGACGTCACCCTTGCGGACCCCCGCCTCGGCCAGCGCGGCGGCGATGCGCCGGTGGAAGTGGTCCACCTGCGCGTAGGTGAGGGTCATGCCGTTCGTGCCGTCGATCAGCGCGGGTGTGTCGCCGAACTCGGCGGCCCTGCCGAGGACGGCGTCGTGGATGGGGAGTTCGACGGGCGGGACGTCTGCGTACTCGCTGCGGAACATCGTTCCTCCAAGACGGCCTAGTACGACTTGGGCAGGCCCAGGGTCTGGTGGGAGACGTAGTTGAGGATCATCTCCCGGCTCACCGGGGCGATACGGGCCACGCGCGCGGCGGTGATCAGGGACGCGAGTCCGAACTCGCGCGTGAGGCCGTTCCCGCCGAGCGTGTGCACGGCCTGGTCGACCGCCTTCACACAGGCTTCCCCGGCCGCGTACTTGGCCATGTTGGCGGCCTCCCCGGCTCCCATGTCGTCGCCGGCGTCGTACAGATGGGCCGCCTTCTGCATCATCAGGCGGGCCAGTTCCAGCTCGATGTGCGCCTGCGCGAGGGGGTGCGCGATGGCCTGGTGGGAGCCGATCGGGGCCTTCCATACGGTGCGGTCGCGGGCGTACGCAATCGCTTGCGCGAGGGCGTAGCGGCCCATGCCGATCGCGAACGCGGCGGTCATGACGCGCTCGGGGTTGAGACCGGCGAACAGCTGGAGGAGTCCCGCGTCCTCGTCGCCGACGAGCGCGTCGGCGGGCAGCCGTACGTCGTCCAGGGTCAGCTCGAACTGCTTCTCGGCGGCGTTGAGTTCCATGTCGATCTGCCGCCGCTGGAAGCCTTCGGCGTCGCGCGGGACGATGAACAGGCAGGGCTTGAGATGGCCGGTGCGGGCGTCCTCGGTGCGGCCGACGATGAGGGTCGCGTCCGCGATGTCGACGCCGGAGATGAAGACCTTGCGGCCGGTGAGCAGCCAGTCGGTGCCGTCCCGGCGGGCGGTGGTGGTGATGCGGTGGCTGTTGGAACCGGCGTCGGGTTCGGTGATGCCGAAGGCCATGGTGCGGGTGCCGTCGGCGAGGGCGGGGAGCCACTCCTGTTTTTGGGCGTCTGTTCCGAAACGGGCGATCACTGTGCCGCAGATGGCGGGGGAGACGACCATCATGAGGAGAGGGCAGCCTGCTGCGCCGAGTTCTTCGAGGACTATGGAGAGTTCGGCGATTCCGCCGCCGCCACCGCCGTATGCCTCCGGCAGGTTGACGCCGAGATAGCCGAGTTTGGCTGCCTCTTTCCAGAGAGCTTCCCGGTCGAAATTGCGGCCGTGGCGTTTGCCGAGGGAGGCTACGGCTGATCGGAGGGCCTTGTGTTCTTCGGATTCGAGAGTGGGGTGCATGGGGCTCCTTCCCGGGTGCGGGTCTTGTGTGGTTGCTCGCGCAGTTCCCCGCGCCCCTCAGGTCGGATCCACGACCGCCAGCAGAGCGCCCACCGTCACCTGTTGGCCGCGCACTGCCTGCAAGGCCGTCAGCGTTCCTGTGACCGGTGCTGTGATCTTGTGTTCCATCTTCATCGCCTCCAGCCACAACAGGGGCTCTCCGGCCTGTACGGCCGCTCCTACGGCCAGTCCCTCCGCGACGCGGACGACCGTGCCCGGCATGGGGGCGAGGAGGGAGCCCGGGGCGAGCTGGGCCGTGGGATCGGGGAAGCGGGGCAGGGGTTTCAGGGCCGTGTTGTTGACGTACAGGGCGTCGCCGTAGCGCGCCACCTCGAACCTGCGCTGCACGCCGTCCGCTTCGAGTACGACCAGGCCCGCGCTCGCCTGTACGACGCGTACGCCGTCCGCCTCCAGGCCCGCCCTGGTGTGGCGGTAGCGGACCTCGTGCTCCTCGCCCGCCATGGCGTAGCGCTTGATCTGCGGCTGGGAGGGCACGTTGCGCCAGCCGCCGAAGCGGGAGCCCGTGCGGTGGGCGTCGGCCAGGGCCGCGGCCAGGGGGGCGTGCGGGTCGGGGGCGGGGTCGGTGAGGGCGGGGAGGTGGCGGTCGTAGAAGCCGGTGTTCATCCGGGCCGTGGTGAACTCCTCGTGGCGCAGGGAGCGGACGAGGAGGTCGCGGTTGGTGACCGGGCCGTGGATCGTGGCCCTCTCCAGGGCGCCCGCGAGCTTGCGCAACGCGCCCGCGCGGGTGGGGGCGTGGGCGATCAGCTTGGCGAGCATCGGGTCGTAGTGGACGCCGATCTCGTCGCCGTCGCCGTAGCCGCTGTCCAGGCGCACGCCGTCGGGGACGGCGAGCCGGTGCAGGGTGCCGGTCTGCGGGGCCCAGTCGCGGGCCGGGTCCTCGGCGTAGAGGCGGGCCTCGATCGCGTGGCCACGCGCGCGTGGGGGCTCGCTGTCGAGGCGCTGCCCCTCGGCGACGCTCAGTTGCAGGGCGACCAGGTCGACGCCGAACACGGCTTCCGTCACGGGGTGTTCGACCTGGAGGCGGGTGTTCATCTCCAGGAAGTGCGCGGTGTCGTCGGCGACGAGGAACTCGACGGTGCCCGCGCCGACGTAGCGGACGGCACGCGCGGCGCGTACGGCCAGCGCGCGCAGCTCTTCTTCGAGCCGGTCCGGGAGGCCGGGTGCCGGTGCCTCCTCGACGACCTTTTGGTGGCGGCGCTGGAGGGAGCAGTCGCGGGTGCCCAGCGCCCACACCGTGCCGTGCGTGTCCGCGAGCACCTGCACCTCGACGTGCCGGCCGTGCTCCACATAGGGCTCGACGAAGACCTCGCCGTCGCCGAAGGCGCTGGTGGCCTCCGCGCGGGCGGCCTCCAGGGCGGCGTCGAGTTCGTCGAGGCGGCGCACGATGCGCATCCCGCGTCCCCCGCCGCCCGCGGCGGCCTTCACGAGGACCGGCAGGTCGCCCGACGTGACCTCGCCCAGCGGCGCGAGGCCCATCAGCTCCTTCGCGCGGGTCTTGGAGGCCATCGCCTCGATGGCCTCCGGCGGCGGCCCGATCCAGATCAGGCCCGCGTCCAGCACGGCACGCGCGAAGCCGGCGTTCTCGGAGAGGAAGCCGTAGCCGGGGTGCACGGCGTCCGCGCCGGCCGCGACGGCGGCCTTCACGATCAGATCGCCGCGCAGATACGTCTCGGCGGGCGTCGCCCCCGGCAGCCGTACCGCGGTGTCGGCCACGCGCGTGTGCAGGGCGTTGTCGTCGGCGCCCGAGTGCACGGCGACGGTCCGGATCCCCATCTCGTGGCAGGTGCGGAAGACCCGGCAGGCGATCTCGCCCCGGTTGGCGACGAGTACAGAAGTGATCACTGCTGATCCCTCACATCCGGAAGACGCCGAAGCCACCGCGGGCGCCCTCGTAGGGCGCCGTGTGGACGGCGGACAGGCACAGGCCGAGCACGGTGCGGGTGTCGCGCGGGTCGATGACGCCGTCGTCGTAGAGCCGCCCGGACAGGAACATGGGCAGCGACTCGGATTCGATCTGCTGCTCCACCATGGCCCGCAGGGCCGCGTCCCCCTCGTCGTCGTACGGCAGCCCTTTGGCGGCCGCCGACTGGCGGGCGACGATCGACAGGACGCCGGCGAGCTGCTGGGGCCCCATGACGGCCGACTTGGCGCTGGGCCAGGCGAACAGGAAGCGCGGATCGTAGGCCCGCCCGCACATGCCGTAGTGCCCGGCGCCGTAGGAGGCCCCCATGAGCACGGACAGGTGCGGGACGCGGGAGTTGGACACCGCGTTGATCATCATCGCGCCGTGCTTGATGATCCCGCCCTGCTCGTACTCCTTGCCGACCATGTAGCCGGTGGTGTTGTGCAGGAAGAGGAGCGGGATGTCCCGCTGGTTCGCCAGCTGGATGAACTGGGCGGCCTTCTGCGACTCCGCGCTGAACAGCACGCCCTGGGCGTTGGCGAGGATGCCGACCGGGTAACCGTGCAGCCGCGCCCACCCGGTGGCCAGGCTCGTCCCGTACAGCGGCTTGAACTCGTCGAAGTCGGAGCCGTCGACGATCCGGGCGATGACCTCGCGCGGGTCGAAGGGCGTGCGCAGGTCGCCCGGGACGATGCCGAGCAGTTCCTCGGCGTCGTACTTGGGCGGCTCGGCCGGCCCCGGATCCGGGTACTCCTTGCGGTGGTTGAGCCGGGCGACGACCCGGCGCGCCTGCCGCAGCGCGTCCCGCTCGTCCACGGCGAAGTAGTCGGCGAGCCCCGACACGCGCGCGTGCATCTCGGCGCCGCCCAGCGACTCGTCGTCGCTCTCCTCACCGGTGGCCATCTTGACCAGCGGGGGCCCGCCGAGGAACACCTTGGCGCGCTCCTTGACCATGATCACGTGGTCGGACATGCCGGGGACGTAGGCGCCGCCCGCGGTGGAGTTGCCGAAGACGACGGCGACGGTGGGGATCCCGGCGGCGGACAGCCGGGTCAGGTCCCGGAAGATGGCCCCGCCGGGGATGAAGATCTCCTTCTGGGACGGGAGATCGGCCCCGCCGGACTCCACCAGGCTGATGCAGGGCAGCCGGTTGGCGAGCGCGATGTCGTTGGCGCGCAGGGCCTTCTTCAGCGACCAGGGGTTGCTGGCACCCCCGCGCACGGTCGGATCGTTGGCGGTGATCAGGCACTCCACGCCCTCGACGACCCCGATGCCGGTGACGAGGGAGGCGCCGACGGCGTAGTCGCTCCCCCAGGCGGCCAGCGGGGACAGCTCCAGGAAGGGCGTGTCGGGATCGAGCAGCAGCTCGATGCGCTCCCGCGCGAGGAGCTTGCCGCGCTTGCGGTGCCGTTCGACGTACTTCTCGCCGCCGCCCGCGAGGGCCTTGGCGTGCTCGGCGTCGAGGTCGGCGAGCTTGGCGAGCATGGCCTCGCGGTGGGCCCGGTAGTCGCCGCCCCGGGGATCGAGGGCTGTGCTGAGAACCGTCACAGAAAGGCCTCCGGTATGTCCACGTGGCGGGAGCGCAGCCACTCGCCGAGCGCCTTGGCCTGCGGGTCGAAACGGTGCTGGGCGGCGACTCCGGCGCCGAGGATGCCCTCGACGACGAAGTTCAGGGCGCGCAGTGCGGGGAGCGGGTGGCGGCGGACGGGCAGCTCCGCGCACTCGGGGAGCAGGTCCCGGAACCGGTCGACGGTCAGCTCGTGCGCGAGCCAGCGCCAGGCCTCGTCGGTGCGGACCCACACGCCCACGTTGGCGTTGCCGCCCTTGTCGCCGCTGCGGGCCCCGGCGACGAGGCCGAACGGGGCGCGGGTACGGGGGCCGGGCGCCGGCGGTTCGGGAAGCGCGGGCTCCGGCAGGTCGTCGAGTACGCGGGTGTCCTGGGGCGGCGCCACAGGAATCCGCCGGCCGTCATGGAGGACGGCCACATGTGCGGCGGCGCCATGGGGGACGTACGCATCCTCGAAGACCCCATAGGGAGCGCCCTTTCCGGGTGGTGCGAGCACATGGAACCCGGGGTAGCTGGCGAGGGCGAGTTCGATGGCGGCCCCGCTGAGCGCCCGCCCGACGGCCGCCTGGTCCGGGTCCCGGACGACGAGCCGGAGCAGGGCGCTGGCCGTCTCCTCGGTCGGGGCGTCGGCCCGATCGGTACGGACGAGTTCCCACCGGGTCTCGGCGGGCGGCGACTTGGCGAGCGCGTCGGTCAGCTGCGCCCGCACCAGCTCGGCCTTGGCCTCGATGTCGAGGCCGGTGAGCACGAAGACGACCTCGTTGCGGAACCCGCCGAGCCGGTTGACGCCGACCTTGAGGGTGGGCGGCGGGGCCTCGCCGCGCACCGGGCCGATGCGGACGCGGTCGGGGCCGTCCTGGGCGAGCCGGACGGTGTCCAGCCGGGCGGTGACGTCGGGCCCGGCGTACCGGGCACCGGAGGTCTCGTAGAGGAGCTGGGCGGTGACGGTGCCGATGTCGACGAAGCCGCCCGTGCCCGGGTGCTTGGTGATGACGGCGGTGCCGTCCGCGTGGATCTCGGCGAGCGGGAAGCCGGGCCGGCGGAGGTCCCGGCCCTGGAAGAAGGCGTAGTTCCCGCCGGTGGCCTGCGCCCCGCACTCCAGCACGTGTCCGGCGACGACGGCGCCCGCGAGCCGGTCGTGGTCCGTGGGGGTCCAGCCGAAGTGGGCGGCGGCGGGCCCGGTGACCAGGGCCGCGTCGGTGACCCGGCCGGTGACCACGATGTCGGCGCCCTCCCGGAGGCAGGCGGCGATGCCGAAGCCGCCGAGGTAGGCGTGCGCGGCGAGGCTGCCGGGGTGGGCGGCGGTGAGGTCGTCGCCCTCGACGTGGGCGACCCGCACGGGGATGCCGAGCCGGTCGGCCAGTTCCCGTACGGCGGCGGCGAGTCCGGCGGGGTTGAGCCCACCGGCGTTGGTGACGATCCGCACGCCCCGCTCGTGGGCGAGCCCGAGGCACTCCTCCAGCTGCCGCAGGAAGGTGCGCGCGTATCCGGCGCCGGGGTCCTTGAGCCGGTCGCGTCCCAGGATGAGCATGGTCAGCTCGGCGAGGTAGTCGCCGGTGAGGACGTCGAGTTCACCGCCGGTGAGCATCTCGCGCATGGCGTCGAAACGGTCGCCGTAGAACCCGGAGGCGTTGCCGATACGGAGGGTCACGCGGCGTCTCCCCCGGGCTCCCGATCGACACCGGGCGGCCCGGCGAAGGCCTGGGCGATGTCCAGCCACCGCTCGGCGTCCTCCCCCTCGGCCCGCACCGCCAGGTCGGCCCGGTGGGCACGCCGGGTGACCAGCAGGCAGAAGTCGTGGGCGGGGCCGGTGACACGCTGGGGGGCGCCTTCGGGGCCGTAACCCCACACCTCACCGCTCGGCGCGGCGAGTTCGACGCGGAATTCTTCGACCGGCGGGGTGAGTCCGCGGATCGCGAAGGCGTAGTCGCGGGCGCGCACACCGATGCGGGCCACATGCCGGAGGCGGTCGGTGGGTGTGCGCACCACACCCAACGCGTCCGCCACGTCCTGGCCGTGGGCCCAGGTCTCCATCAGACGGGCGCTCGCCATGGAGGCGGCGGCCATGGGCGGGCCGTACCAGGGGAAGCGGGCACCGGCGGGGGCGGCGCGCAGGGCGTCGTCCAGGGCCTTACGTCCGGTGCGCCACGCGGCGAGAATCTCGGCGGGCGGCTTCTTCGCCCCCTCCTCGGCGCCCTCGTCGACGAAGGTCTCGGGCGCGGCGAGCGCCTTCTCGACCTCCTTGGCGAAGGCGTCGGCGTCGGTGACGGCGAGCAGGGCGGCGTGATCGGTCCAGGCGAGGTGAGCGATCTGGTGGGCGACGGTCCAACGCGGGGCGGGCGTGGCGAGGGACCACTGGTCCGGGCTCAACTCGGCTACCAGCCGGTCGAGTTCATCGGTCTCTGCACGCAGGTCGTCGAACACGGGGGTCGGGTCGGCCATGGGGCTGAGCATGGCAGCGGGCCCGGAATCAATCAAGCGTGCTTGCATGATTTCTTTTCCCGCAAGTCCCGTACCTGTGCGCACCCTTGTGGCTACTCTCAGTGATTGGAGGTGGTCGCTGTGTCCAACATCCGGCAACTTGATCCGAGCGCGTCGCCCCTGGACTACTACGGCTACGAGCTGCGGCGGTCACGGGAGGCGGCGGGGCTGACGCTGGCGCAGCTGGGGTCGATCGTGTTCTGTACGGGGTCGTTGATCGGGCAGATCGAGACGGCACTTAAGGTTCCGCAGCGGGAGTTCTCCGAGCGGGTGGATGCGGCGCTGGGGACGGGCGGGACGTTTTCGCGGCTCGTGGGGTTGGTTCTGCGGAGCCAGTTGCCTAGTTGGTTTCAGCCGTATGCGGAGATGGAGGCGAAGGCGACCTTCATCTCTTCGTTCCAGGCACAGTTGGTGGACGGCCTTCTTCAAACGAAGGCGTACGCCCGCGCAGTGCTGGGTGCGCGGGACGAGGGCGATCTCGACGGCAAGGTGGCAGCCCGACTGGACCGGCAACGGGTCCTGGAGCGGGAGCATCCGCCCGTGCTGTGGGTCGTGTTGAGCGAGGCGGTACTGCACCAGGAGATCGGCAGCCGGGAAGTCATGCGCGAGCAACTGGCGCACCTGCTGGCCATGCAGAAGCGCCGATGGCTGGAGATCCAGGTGCTGCCGTTCGAAGCCGGGGCACACACGGGGCTGATGGGTTCGTTCAACCTTCTTCGCTTCGACAAGGACCCCGACATCGTCTACACCGAGGACTTCGTCCAGGGGCACATGACGGCCAATCCTGAAGCCCTCAAGGAGGGTTCGGTCCGTTACGATCATCTGCAGGCGGCCGCCCTCTCCGTGGACGACTCGGCGGCCCTGATCGCCCGCGTGATGGAGGAACGGTATGGAACTGAACCTGAACCTGACGGGCGCGACCTGGCGTAAGTCTTCTTACAGCGGGGATACAGGGGGCCAGTGCATCGAGTGCGCCCCCCTCGGCACCGCCACCTGGCGCAAGTCGTCGTACAGCGGCAGCACCGGAGGCGATTGCCTCGAAGTCGCCGACCTCGTCCCCCACATAGCGATCCGCGACTCCAAGAACCCCGCCCACGGAACTCTCACCGTCACCCCGAAGACCTTCACCACCTTCGTGACGGCAACCGCCGACGGCGCCTTCGGCTGATCCGAACGGGTTCAGGCCTCGGGCGCCACCGCTGGCGTCTTCGCCCTCCCCCGCCCCACCTGCGTCCGTACCGCGCCCATGCTTGCCGCGATGACCAGGGCGATGGCGATCGCCTCCGTCGTGGCGAGGGCCTGGTCGAGGATGAAGAAGCCGGCCGTCGCCGCGATGGCCGGTTCCAGGCTCATCAGGATGGCGAAGGTGGAGGCGGGAAGGCGTCGTAGCGCCAGGAGTTCGAGGGTGTAGGGGAGCACCGAGGACAGGATCGCCACCGCCGCTCCCAGTGCGATCGTCATCGGCTCCAGGAGCTTCCCGCCCGACTCCACCACTCCCAGCGGCAGGAACAGCACCGCCGCCACCACCATCGCCAGCGCGAGTCCATCCGCCTGCGGGAACCGTCGGCCCGTACGGGCGCTGAAGACGATGTACGCCGCCCACATGGCCCCGGCGCCCAGGGCGTAGGCGACGCCCACGGGGTCCAGGCTGCTGAAGCCTCCCCCGCCGAGAAGGAAGACGCCCGCGAGCGCCAGACCGGCCCAGATGAGGTTCACCGCCCGGCGGGAGGCCAGCACCGACAGCGCCAGCGGGCCCAGCACCTCCAGCGTCACCGCGGGGCCCAACGGGATCCGGGCCACCGCCTGGTAGAAGAGGCCGTTCATCGCGGCCATGGTGATGCCGAAGACGACGACCGTCCCCCAGTCGGTGCGGGAGTGGCCGCGCACGCGCGGGCGGCAGATCAGCAGCAGGACCACCGCCGCCACCGCCAGCCGCAGCGTCACCACGCCCAGCGCGCCCGCCCTCGGCATCAGGGTCACCGCGAGGGCGCCGCCGAACTGGACCGAGATCCCCCCGGCGAAGACCAGCCCGACCGGACCGAGGGAACCCCCGCGGCGCGGCGCACCGGCCGGGGCGGGGGCGGCAGAGGCGGCGGTGGTCGGCGCTGGCGAGGTCACGGGCAGTCCTGGAGGCTCGGGTATCGTTCATCGTGCTGTACTGCTGAGTCCAGGGTAGTGGACCATGTCAGGTGTGTGAAGCTAATTAGATACTGACCCCTGGTCCAGCCCTTCCGCCAGCACCTCCGCCAGATGCCGGCCCCGCACCCCCGCCAGCTGTTCCAGCTGGGTCCGGCAGGAGAACCCGTCCGCCAGGACCACCGCCCCCTCCGGGGCCTGCCGCACGGCCGGCAGCAGCTGGTCCTCCGCGCAGGCCGCCGACACCTCGGCGTGGCCCTTCTCGAAGCCGAAGTTGCCCGCGAGGCCGCAGCAGCCGCCGCTCAGTTCGCCGGAGAGCAGCGCGGCTTCCCGCAGGCGGCGGTCGGCCGCGTCCCCGAGGACCGCGTGCTGGTGGCAGTGGGTCTGGCCGGTGACCGGGCGGTCCAGCCGCGGCGGGGTCCAGTCCGGGGCCAGGCCTTCCAGCGCCTCCGCGAAGGTCAGGACCTGGCCCGCCAGAGCGGCCGCCCGTGGGTCGTCGTGCAGCAGCTCCGGCAGATCCGCGCGCAGGGCCGCCGCGCAGCTCGGCTCCAGGACCACCAGCGGGACCCCGGCCGCGAGTACCGGTTCCAGCAGGTCCAGCGTGGTGCGCAGCACCGTACGGGCGCGGTCCAGCTGGCCCGTGGAGAGGTATGTCAGCCCGCAGCACACCCTCCCCCGGCGCCCCGCGCCGAGCAGCGGCACCGCCCACCGCGTACGGCCGTCCCCCACCGGCCGCCCTCGCATCCGCAGGGTCGGCGGCAGCGCCACCCGCAGCCCCGCCGCCTCCAGCACCCTCACCGCCGCCCGTCCGACGGCAGGCGAGAGATGCTCGGTGAAGGTGTCCGGCCACAGGACCACCAGCGGCCTGTCAGCACCCGCGGACGGTCTGCGCCGCCACCACGCGCTGAGCGTCTGCGGGGCGACCCGGGGGATCTCCCGCTCCGCCGCCACCCCGCCGAGCCGCTTGCCCACCGACGCCAACACCCCCACGCCCGCCAGCGCGTTGACCACCCGCGCCGCCCGCAGCCGCGCCACCCAGCGCAGCCACACCGGCAGCCGGCCCATCGTGTAGTGGGCCATCGGGCGCCGCCGCCCGGCGTAGTGGTGGTGCAGGAACTCCGCCTTGTACGTGGCCATGTCCACCCCGACCGGGCAGTCGGAGCGGCAGCCCTTGCAGGACAGGCACAGATCGAGCGCGTCGCGGACCTCCGTCGAGCGCCAGCCGTCGGTGACGACCTCGCCCGCGAGCATCTCGTGCAGCAGCCGGGCCCGCCCGCGCGTGGAGTGCTCCTCCTCGCCCGTCGCGCGGAAGGAGGGGCACATGACGGCGGGGCCGGTCGCCGCGGCCGTACGGCATTTGGCGACGCCGACGCAGCGGCGTACGGCGGCGGCGAAGTCACCTGCGTCCGCGGGGTAGCCGAAGGCCACGTCGACGGGTTCGCGGGGCAGCACGGAGAAGCGCAGGCCCGAGTCCAGGGGGGCCGGGCGGACCAGCATGCCGGGGTTCAGCAGCCCGTCCGGGTCCCACACCTCCTTCGCGCGCTCGAACAGGCCGACCATCCGCTCGCCGTACATCCGCGGCAGCAGCTCCGCCCGCGCCTGTCCGTCCCCGTGCTCCCCGGACAGTGAACCGCCATGCGCCACCACCAGGTCGGCAAGCTCCTCCGAGAAGCGCCGGAAGCGCCCGATGCCCGCCTCGGTGAGCAGGTCGAAGTCGATCCGGACGTGGATGCAGCCGTCCCCGAAGTGGCCGTACGGCGTGCCGCGCAGTCCGTGCTCGGTCAGCAGGGCGCGGAAGTCGCGCAGATACGGTCCCAGTCGCGCCGGTGGCACCGCGCAGTCCTCCCAGCCGGGCCATGCCTCGCTGCCGTCGGGCATCCGGGTCGCCGTACCGCTCGCGTCCTCGCGGATGCGCCACAGGGCCCGCTGCCCGGCCGGGTCCGTGACGACCACGCCGTCCACGGCGTCGGCGGCGCGCACGATTCTCTCCGCACGCGCGCGTGCCTCCTCGGGCGACTCCCCGCCCGTCTCCACGAACAGCCAGGCGCCGCCCCGGGGCAGCGTGACCGCCGAGGGCACCAGGTCCGCGGCCATGCCCTCCACCGTCAGCGGGCCGTACGGCAGCAGCCCCGCCGCCGCCTCGGCCGCCGCCGTCTCGTGCGCGTATCCCAGGACCGCGAGGGCACGCGCGGGTGGCGCCGCCACGAGGTCCACGACCGCCTCGGTCAGCACCCCGAGCGTGCCCTCGGAGCCGCAGAAGGAACGGGCCACGTCGGCGCCGTTCTCCGGCAGCAGCGCGTCCAGGGCGTAGCCGGAGATGCGGCGGGGCAGCTCCGGGAACCCGGTGCGCAGCAGGGCGAGTTCACCGTCCACCAGGCCGCGCAGCCCGTCCGGCGCCCCGGACCAGTCCCGGCCGAGCCGCAGCCGCCGCCCGCGCGCGGTGACGACGTCCAGCTCGCGCACGCTGTCCGCGGTCGTCCCCCAGGCCACCGAGTGCGCGCCGCAGGAGTTGTTCCCGATCATGCCGCCGAGCGTGCAGCGGCTGTGGGTGGAGGGGTCGGGGCCGAAGCGCAGGCCGTGCGGCGCGGCGGCCTCCTGGAGCCGGTCGAGGACAAGACCCGGCTGGACGACGGCAGTACGGCTCTCGGGGTCGAGGGAGACCAGACGGTTCAGGTGCCGCGTGAAGTCCAGCACGACACCGGTCCCGGTGGCCTGTCCGGCGATGGAGGTGCCGCCGCCGCGGGGGACGACGGGGACGGCGTGGGCGCGGCAGACCTCCAGCACGGCGGCCACGTCGTCGGCGTCGCGGGGTGCGACCACGCCGAGCGGGACGCGCCGGTAGTTGGACGCGTCCATGGTGACGAGCGCGCGAGCGGTGGCGCCGAAACCGACGTCACCCCGGACGACCTTGCGCAGTTCGGCCTCTAGATCCGTCATGCGTCCACTCAACCAGCGAAACGTCTCAGCCGACGGACTGCATTTCGCCCCGGTTTCCCCCAGCCGCTAACCTCACCCCGTGGCTGAGATCCAGATTCCCTCTGACATCAAGCCCGCGGACGGACGTTTCGGCGCGGGCCCCTCCAAGGTGCGGACGGAGGCGCTGGACGCCCTCGCCGCGACCGGCACCTCCCTGCTGGGCACCTCTCACCGCCAGGCCCCGGTCAAGAACCTGGTCGGCCAGGTCCGTGCGGGCATCGGCGAGCTGTTCCAGCTCCCGGACGGCTACGAGGTCGTCCTCGGCAACGGCGGCTCGACCGCGTTCTGGGACATCGCCACCCACGGCCTGATCGAGAACAAGTCGCAGCACCTCACCTTCGGTGAGTTCAGCTCGAAGTTCGCCAAGGCCGCGAAGCTCGCCCCCTGGCTGGCCGAGCCGACCGTCATCGCGAGCGACCCCGGCACGCACCCGGAGCCGCGGGCCGAGGCGGGCGTCGACGTCTACGCGTACACCCACAACGAGACCTCCACCGGTGTCGCCGCCCCCATCAAGCGGGTGGCCGGTGCCGACGAGGGCGCGCTCGTCCTGGTCGACGCCACCTCGGGCGCCGGCGGTCTGCCCGTCGACATCGCCGAGACGGACGTCTACTACTTCGCCCCGCAGAAGTCCTTCGCCTCCGACGGCGGCCTGTGGATCGGCGTCTTCTCCCCGGCCGCGATCGAGCGCGCCGAGCGCGTCCACGCGTCCGGCCGGCACGTCCCGGAGTTCTTCAGCCTGCCGACGGCGATCGACAACTCCCGCAAGAACCAGACGTACAACACCCCGGCCCTCGCCACCCTCTTCCTGCTGAACCAGCAGCTGGAGTGGATCAACGGCCAGGGTGGTCTCGCCTGGTCCACGGCGCGTACGAAGGACTCCTCGACCCGGCTGTACGGCTGGGCGGAGGAGAGCAAGCACGCGACCCCGTTCGTCACGGACCCGGCCAAGCGCTCGCAGGTCATCGGCACGATCGACTTCTCCGACGAGATCGACGCCGCCGCCGTCGCCAAGGTGCTGCGCGCCAACGGCATCGTGGACACCGAGCCCTACCGCAAGCTCGGCCGCAACCAGCTCCGCATCGCCATGTTCCCGGCGATCGACCCGGCGGACGTCGAGGCGCTGACGAAGTGCGTCGACTACGTGATCGAGAAGCTGTAAGCAGTTTCCGTACGGCAGTGCAGGGCGCCCGGCGAACACCGCCGGGCGCCCTTGCTTTTCACCGCCGGAGCCTCTGGAAGATCCTTCAGCGGCCGAGCTTCTGGAACCGCCGCACCGCCAGCGGCAGGAAGACCGCCGTCAGGACGAGGGGCCAGACGCCCGCCATCAGCAGGGCGTGCTGCTCGATCCAGGAGTCGCCGCCGCCGACCGGGGTCCCGAAGAGGTCGCGGGTGGCCGCGGCCGTGGAGGAGATCGGGTTCCAGGCCGCGACCCAGCCCAGCCAGTCCGGCATCAGCTGCGGCGCGACGAAGATGCTGGAGATCATCGTCAGCGGGAAGGCGACCGCGAACAGCCCGCCCGCCGCCTCCGGGTTGGGGACGAGCAGACCGAGCCATACCCCGACCCAGATCAACGAGAACCGCAGCCACAGCAGCAGCCCGAACGCGGCCAGGAAGTTGAGCCCGCCGTCCGGCCGCCAGCCCATCGCGACCGCGGTCAGCATCATGATCGCCAACTCGGCGCAGGCGCCCAGCAGATCGGTGACCCCGCGTCCGGCGACCACCGCCGAGGAGGCCATGGGCATCGAGCGGAACCGGTCGAGGACGCCCTTGGTGGAGTCGTAGACCACCACGGTCGCGGTGTTGATGAAGCCGAAGGCCATGGTCATCACGAACATGCCGGGCATCAGGAAGTCTTTGTAGTCCCCGCCGCCGGGCACCTGCATGGCGCTGCCGAAGACATAGCCGTAGAGCAGGACGGAGAGGATCGGGAAGCCCAGCTGCCAGGCGATGTTGACCGGCTGGCGCTGATAGTGGGTCAGCCCGCGGCGGACGATGTTCCAGACGTCGGAGAGCAGCCAGTACGTACGGCCGCCCGGGGCCTGCGTGTTCAGGTCCACGGCGTTCATGCCGCCGCCTCCTTCTCGGTGCGGTGTCCGGTCAGGCGCAGGAACACATCGTCGAGGCTCGGCCTGCGCAGCCCGATGTCCTCGACCCGCACGCCCTCGTCCTGGAGGGTGCGGGCGACCTCGGTGAGCGCGCTCACCCGGTCGGTCACCGGGGCATGGACCCGCAACTCGGCCTCGTCCGCCTCGGGTTCACCGTCGGAGACCCGGGAGACGACCTTCACCACCCGCGGGATATCCGACCGCTCGGCGACCACGACCTCGACCCGGTCCCCGCCGACGAGGTTCTTCAGTCCGTCGGGGGTGTCGTCGGCGATGGCCCGCCCCTGGTCGATGACGGTGATCCGGGAGGCCAGCTTGTCGGCCTCCTCCAGATACTGCGTGGTCAGCAGCACGGTCGTGCCACTCGCCACCAACGCCCGCACCGACTCCCAGACTTCGCCCCGGCTGCGGGGGTCGAGCCCGGTCGTCGGCTCGTCCAGGAACAGCACCGCGGGGGCGAGGATCATCGAGGCGGCGAGGTCGAGGCGGCGCCGCATGCCGCCGCTGTACTTGGCGACGCCCTTCTCGGCGGCGTCGGTCAGGTCGAACTGCTCCAGCAGCTCGGTGGCGCGCGCCTTGGCCCGCTTGCCGCCGAGGTGGAACAGGCGGCCGAACATCTCCAGGTTCTGCCGCCCGGTGAGCACCTCGTCCACGGCGGCGTACTGCCCGGTGAGCCCGATCCTGGCGCGCACCTGGCGCGACTGACGGACGACGTCCAGGCCGGCCACCGTCGCCCGGCCGCCGTCCAGCTTCAACAGCGTGGACAGGATGCGCACGGCCGTGGTCTTGCCCGCGCCGTTCGGGCCGAGCAGTCCGTGCACGGTGCCCTCACGGACGGCCAGGTCGAAGCCGTCGAGGGCGCGCTTGTCGCCGTAGCGCTTCTCCAGCGCCTCGGCCCGTACGGCGTATCCGTCGCTCATGGGGTCCCCTTCTCCGTAACTGAGTACACCGTACCCGATTGCGCGTACGCCGTACCCAGTTTTTTTCGGAGGACTTAAGCTGAAGGGCATGACCAGCGGCAAGGGCGGTACGGAGACCAGTGGCAGCGGTGACATCGCCCGCACCATGGAGCTGCTCTGGGACACCGGCAGGCGCCCCAGCCGCGGCCCCAAACCGGCCCTCACCCTCGACCAGATCGTGGAATCCGCCGTCCGGGTGGCGGACGCCGAGGGCCTGGAGGCGGTCTCCATGCGCCGGGTCGCCGCCGAACTCGGCACCGGCACCATGTCGCTGTACCGGTACGTCCCCGGCAAGGGCGAGCTGCTCGACCTGATGCTGGACCGCGTCCAGCGCCCCTCCGAGAACCCCGCCGACCTGGGCGACGGCAGCTGGCGCTCGGCGCTGGAGGCGCTGGGCCGCGCCACGCTCGACCTCTACCGCCGCCACCCGTGGCTGCTCCAGGTCAACCAGTCCCGTCCACTCCTCGGCCCGAGCGCCCTGGACGGCATGGAGAAGATCCTCGCCCGGCTCAAGCCGATGGGCCTGAGCGACCCCGAGACGGTCTCGGCGATCATCATGGTCGACGGGTATGTGGTGGGCGCCGCGCGTACCCAGCTGTACCAGCAGGAGGCGGAGCGGCGGACCGGCCTGACCGACGCGGAGTTCTGGCAGGCGCAGACGCCGATGCTGGAGAAGGTCCTGACGTCCGGCCGTTACCCGCTGCTCTCCTCGCTGGCCGAGGACACCTGGGGCTCCGACTTCGACCACTTCGAGTTCGGACTCCAGCGGATCCTGGACGGTCTCGAAGTCTTCGTGGCCCGGCGCCGGGAGGAGTGACAGCGGGGGTCAGCGCCGCCGCAGCCGCCGGAAGCCGAGCGCGACGGCGAGGACGGCGGCCACGGCCAGGGCGCCGACCTTGTAGTCCCCGCCGCCCTCGCCGGTCGCCGAACTCCCCTCCCCCGAAGGCGACTTGTCGGCGCCCTCCGCGTCCCGCGGGGCGTCCTCCGGCTCCACGGAACTCTCGGCACCCTCGGCGCCGTACATGAGCGTCGAGCCGTCGGCGGTGTAGGTGACCGACTCGCCCTGCCCGAGGAACGGCACGCTCAGCCGGCCGGTCTTCTTCAGGTCGCCGCCGTTCCAGTCGTAGGCGGCGGCGCCGAAGTAGCTGCGGACGACGAGCGTGCTGCCGTCGGGCGCGAGGGTGGCGTCGGTGGCCTGGAGGTTCTCGACGGTGGCGCCGGGCTTGAAGACGTTGGTGCCGGAGGCGGAGAGCTCGGCCGGGCCCTCGTAGAGGCGGCTGTCCCCGTCCTGCTTGTCCACGATGTAGACGCGCCCCGTCTTCGGGTGCACGACGAGCGACTCGGCGTCCCGCGCCCCGTCCTGGTACTTCACGACGTACTGCGTGGCCCTGACCGTCAGGTCCCGCAGCTCCTCGGGCTCGGGCAGCCGGTAGATCCACACGTGCGGCCAGGTACCGCCGAGGTTGTCGCCGATGTCCCCGACCCAGAGCTGGTTGCCGGGGCCGACGGAGATCGCCTCGACGTCACGGGGGGTGCCGACGCCGGTCATGGTGATCGTGGCGACAGTGTCGCCGGTGGCGCTGTCCACGGCGTAGAGGTGGGCGCCGTCGTCGCTGTCGTTGTGGGTCCAGTAGATGCCCGGGTGCTGCCGCGAGGCGGCGAGACCGCTGGACTCGGTGATGCGCGGGTCCTTGATGGTGAAGCCGTCGTCGCCGTCGGCTGCGGCGGCGGGCACGGCGAACGCGCCCGCGAGGAGGGCGGCGGCGAGGACGGCGAAGGGTCGGCGCATGCCGTCAAGCCTGCCATCCCGCCCCGCCGTTCGGGCGGGCGGGCGTGTCCGGCCTCACACCCCACCCGCCGCGCGGATCGTCCATCATGAGCGGATGCTCAGGTTCATGCCCGTCGGTGACTCCCAGACGATCGGAAGCGCGGGCGAACACACCTGGCGCCACCGGCTGTGGCGGCACCTGCGCGACACCTGCGGCAGCCCCTTCACCCTCGTCGGCCCGCGCGAGACGCTGTACGACAAGGCGACGGACGCGCCCACGTCGTACGCGTACGCCGACCCCGACTTCCCCCGGGCCCACCTCGCCGGCTGGGGCGAGGGCTGGCTGCACATGGCCCCGCTGATCGGCGAGGCGGTGCGCACCCACCGGGCGGACGTGCTCCTGGTCTCCCTGGGCCTGATCGACCTGGGCTTCTACACGAACCCGGAGCAGACGGCGGAGAACGTGCGCGTCTTCGTGGCCGAGGCGCGGGCGGCCCGGCCGACGGTGCGGATGGCGATCCTGCCGGTCGTCCCCAACATCCGGGCCGAGTCCGAGCCGGATTTCGGCGCCCAGGTCACCCGCTTCAACGAACTCCTGGCGAAGACCGTCGCCGACCTGGACGAACCCCGCTCACCGCTGCTGCTGACCTCGCCCCCGCCGTCGTACGACATCACCCTCGACACCTACGACGGCACCCATCCGAACGCGAGCGGCGAGCACAAGATCGCGCAGGCGTTCGCGACCGCGATGTGGCAGGGGTGGGGGATCGGCGGGGAATACGTCCCTGAGTGCGGTTCGTGACCTCGTGACCGCTCGTATCGTTGTACTGCGCGGCTGACCGTGTTCGAGCGGCAGCCGGGGAGGAGCGCCACGATGACCGTCCTTGACGACAGGATCGAGATGGCCGAAGCCAACGACGAGCTCACTCTGGACCTCATGTTCGAGTGGCTTGAGAAGATGCCCGTCCCCGAGGGATACAAGACCGAGATCGTCGGGGGGCACATCTTCATGTCGCCGCAGCGGGACCATCACTGGGACATCATCCTGGACATCGTCGAGCAGCTTCGCACCAAGTACCCGCGCAAGCGCATCAAATCCGACGTCCGCATCGACTACCCAGGCCACCTCAACGGCTTCGCGACC
This sequence comes from Streptomyces sp. NPDC002779, assembly GCF_042888685.1. NCBI lineage: Bacteria > Bacillati > Actinomycetota > Actinomycetes > Kitasatosporales > Streptomycetaceae > Streptomyces > Streptomyces sp. NPDC002779. The sequence continues at coordinate 172,183 of NZ_JBIAQC010000006.1, read as the reverse complement.
GACGTGACACTGCTGGCCGAGGGAGCCGAGAAGACGGAAGAGGGCCGCTGGCGTTGCGAGGACGTCGTTTTCGTCGCCGAGGTGATCTCCAAGGGAACCGCCGCCAACGACTACGGCCCCAAGAAGTCCGCCTACGCCGTCGCCGACGTCCCCCTCTACCTGGTCGTCGACCCCTACCAGGGCCGGTGTCACCTCTACACGAACCCCAAGGGCGACGACTACGCCACCGAGACCAAGGTCCCCTTCGGGGACGAGGTGGACCTCACCGGCACCGTCGTCGATCTCACCCTCAGGACCGACGAGTTCCCCCGCGACTGACACAATCGGCCGACATGGCGATCATTCATCACACCACCCTGCAGCCCACCAAGCTCGACCTGCTCACCACCTGGCTGCCCACCCGCCCCTGGTACGCAGGCACCGGCACCCCGGAGCTGACCAAGGCCGGTGGCTTCCGGCTGGACGATCCGGCGGGCGAGGTCGGGATCGAGTTCATGGTGGCGGCCGATGCCGACGGGACCGCCTACCTCGTCCCCCTCACCTACCGCGGCGCCCCGCTGGACGGCGCCGAGCACGCCCTCGTCGGGACCATGGAGCACGGGGTGCTGGGCAAGCGCTGGGCCTACGACGGCTGCCAGGACCCGGTGCTGGTCGCCGAGTTGTTCGCCCTGGTCGAGGGGAGCGCCCAGGCGCAGATGCAGAGCGTCGACAACACCCCGGACCCTGACATCGCCCGCTCCTTCACCGGCACCGGCGGCCTGAGGGCGCACGGCCCCGCCGTGGACGACGAGTCCGGCACCGAGCTGCCCGCCGAGGACGGCACCACCCTCCGCCTCCACCGGCGCCTCGGCCTGCCCGACGCCCCTCCCCCGGGCGCCGTCGGCCATGTCGCCGGGCCCTGGACGGCCCAGGACGGCAGCCGCGTACGGGGCCTGTTCGCCGAACTGCGGTAAGCGACGCTTGCTTCGAGTCCGCTCTACGGCGTTGGCTGGACCGTCATGAAGTACACGCAGCTCGGACGCACGGGTCTCAAGGTCAGCCGACTCGTCCTCGGCACCATGAACTTCGGACCGCAGACCGACGAAACCGACAGCCACGCGATCATGGACGCGGCGCTGGACGCGGGCATCAACTTCTTCGACACCGCCAATGTGTACGGCTGGGGCGAGGACAAGGGCCGCACCGAGTCGATCATCGGCAGCTGGTTCGGCCAGGGCGGCGGCCGCCGCGACAAGGTCGTCCTCGCCACCAAGGTGTACGGCAACATGGGCGCCGACGGCCCGGCCTGGCCGAACCACGACAAACTCTCGGCGCTCAACATCCGCCGGGCCGTCGACGCCTCGCTGAAGCGGCTCGGCACCGACTACATCGACCTCTACCAGTTCCACCACATCGACCGGGACACCCCGTTCGAGGAGATCTGGCAGGCCATCGACGTCCTCGTCCAGCAGGGCAAGATCCTCTACGCCGGGTCCAGCAACTTCCCCGGCTACAAGATCGCCCAGGCCAACGAGACCGCCGCCCGCCGCGGCTCGTACGGCCTGGTCAGCGAGCAGTGCCTGTACAACCTCTACGAGCGGCGCGCCGAGATGGAGGTCATTCCGGCCGCGCAGGACTACGGGCTCGGCGTCATCCCCTGGTCACCGCTGCACGGCGGTCTGCTCGGCGGCGTGATCAAGAAGGAGACGGAGGGCGGGCGACGCGCTTCCGGGCGCGCGGCCGACACCCTCGCCGACCCGGCCGCCCGCGCCCGGCTGCAGTCCTACGAGGACCTGCTGGACAAGCACGGCTTGGAGCCCGGTGAGGCGGCCCTGGCGTGGCTCCTCACCCGTCCCGGCGTGACCGGCCCGATCGTCGGTCCGCGCACGGCTCAGCAGCTCGACTCCGCGGTGAAGGCGGCCGAGCTGGAGCTGAGCGAGGAGCTGCTGACCGGGCTGGAGGAGATCTTCCCCGGTCCGGGGCCCTCTCCGGAGGCGTTCGCCTGGTAGCGCGGGAGCCGGCGGCACGGGGAGGGGAGCGCGTCCGGCCGGGTGCCGGGGCGCTCCCCTCACCTGCCGACGGCGGCGGCCAGGGCCACCACGACGAACATCAGCACAAGCGCACCGGCCATGATCCGGTTCCGGGTTTTCGGGTCCACGGCATCGAGCCTAACCGGCCCCGCCGAGCGGCCGGCGGGCGACCGCCTCGTACCGGGGCTGCTCACCCGGCATCCCGGACACCGGCAGCTCGCTGCGCATGAGCACCAGCTCCCCCACCGTCCAGGGGCGGCTCGTGAAGGCGTCCAGCGCCGTGAGGCAGGGGCGGGTGTCCACGGCCGCCCGGCTGCGGGCCACGGTCAGATGTGCCGTGTACCGCCGGTGCTCCCCCATCGCCACGCCCGCCTTCCGCCCCGCCGCCTCCGCCCGGTCGGCGAGCAGGCGCAGAGTCGGCAGATCCCCGTCCGCGCCCACCCACAGCACCCGCCCGTGCCCGAACTGCCCGCCCCCGCGCAGGGCCAGCGGGAAGGGCCGCGTCCGGTGCGCCACCCGCGTGAGCCGCTCCGACAGCTCCGGTACGACGTCGTCGTCCACCTCGCCGTAGAAGGCGAGGGTGAAGTGCCACCCCGGGCGGCCGGTCCAGCGCAGGGCGTCCGAGCCGGGCAGCCGCCGCAACCGGGCGACCTCGGCGGCCAGTTCACGGGAAACGTCGTCCGGCGGGAGCAGCGCGGCGAAGAGTCTCATGGGCCCACCCTGCCACTCAGGCCACCGGTACCGGCTGCTCCCGCTCCCTCGGTACGAACCGGACCACCGGGTGGCCGTGGCGCCAGCTCAGCGCCAGCCGGAGGTTGCCGACGCGGGCCAGGACCAGCCCGATCACGACCGCCGCGGCCGCCGCGATCACCCCGCCGGCGGCCAGGCCCGCCCGGACGCCGTACGCGTCGGTGATCCAGCCGGCGATCGGCGCGCCCAGTGGAGCGCCGCCCATGAACACCATCATGTACAGGGCCATCACCCGGCCGCGCATGGCCGGGTCGGTGCTGAGCTGGACGCTGCTGTTGGCGGTGACGTTGACCGTCATGCCGAACATCCCGATCGGGATCATGAGCAGGGCGAACGTCCACAGCGAGGGGGCGAGGGCGGCCACGATCTCCAGCGCGCCGAAGGCCACCGCGCCCGCGACCAGCACCCTCAGCCGGGCGGTGCCGCGACGGGCGGCGAGCAGGGCGCCCGCCAGGGAGCCGACCGCCATCAGGGTGTTGAACAGGCTGTAGGAGCCGGCGCCCGCGTGGAAGACGTCGTCGGCGAAGGCGGAGAGGTAGACGGGGAAGTTGAAGCCGAAGGTGCTGACGAACCCGACCAGGACGATCGTCCAGATCAGCTCCGGGCGTCCGGCGACGTACCGCAGGCCCTCTCTCATCTGGCCCTTGCCGCGCGGGGCGCGCTCGACGGCGTGCAGGTCCCGGGTGCGCATCAGCAGCAGCCCGGCGATGGGCGCGACGAAGGACAGGCCGTTGACGAGGAAGGCCCAGCCCGTGCCCACGCCGGTGATCATCAGGCCGGCCACCGCCGGGCCGACGAGCCGCGCGGACTGGAAGTTCGCGGAGTTCAGGCTGACCGCGTTCTGGAGCTGGTCGGGGCCGACCATCTCGGTGACGAAGGTCTGCCGGGCCGGGTTGTCGACGACGGTCGCGAGGCCCACGGCGAGGGCGGCGAGGTAGACGTGCCAGACCTCGACGTGTCCGTTCAGGGTGAGGAAGGCGAGCGCGAGGCCGGTCAGGGCCATGGACGCCTGGGTGACCAGCAGCGTGGGCCGCTTGGGCAGCCGGTCGACCAGGACACCGCCGTAGAGGCCGAGGAGCAGCATCGGCAGGAACTGCAGAGCCGTCGTGATGCCGACGGCGGTCGCGGAGCCGGTGAGGCTGAGGACCAGCCAGTCCTGGGCGATGCGCTGCATCCAGGTGCCGGTGTTGGAGACGACCTGCCCGATGAAGAACAGGCGGTAGTTGCGGATGCGCAGCGAACCGAACATCGAGGACTTGCGGGGGGTGGTAGGGGTGGCCGGTGCGGGGGCGGAGGGTGCTCCGGATCCCGTACTCAACAGGGTTCGCCTCCTTCTGCCTGCTGCTTACAGATGTGCGAGCTTCTCCAGTACGGGGGCGGCGGCGCGGAGTTTCGCCCACTCGTCCTCGTCGAGAGCGTCGACCAGGGTGGCCAGGAAGGCGTTGCGCTTGGCGCGGCTCTCGGCGAGCATCGCCTCGGCCTGCTCGGTCTTCGTGACGACCTTCTGGCGCCGGTCGTCGGGGTGCGGCTCCAGCCGGACCAGCCCCTTGGCCTCCAGCAGCGCGACGATGCGGGTCATCGACGGCGGCTGGACATGCTCCTTGCGGGCGAGTTCGCCCGGGGTGGCCCGGCCGCAGGTGGAGAGGGTGCCGAGCACCGACATCTCGGTGGGGCTCAGCGACTCGTCGACCCGCTGGTGCTTGAGCCGGCGGGACAGCCGCATGACCGCGGAGCGCAGGGAGTTCACGGCGGCAGCGTCGTCGCCATGGGTAAGGTCCGACATGTTCTTTAGGTTAACTCATTACCCTGACTAAGGAACACCCTGACACGCATACGTGCCCGTGACCCTGGCCACTGAACCCCGCCGTCACTCGTACGAGTGAGCCGAATCCGGAAAGCGACCCACGGTCCGGGCGCCTGAGGTGACCCTCGTGCCATGGGGACCAGCGTGCTCAGCCTGCGGATGGACGGGGAGCTGCTCGAACGGCTCCGGCGCCATGCGGCGAAAAGAGGAATGAGCGTCCAGGACTACGTGGTCCGGACGCTCATTCGCGACGACTTCGACGAGCGGTTCCAGACCGCTGTGGAAGAGACAGAGAAGTTCTACGGCCTTACGTGAGGCCCAGCGCCGGCATCAGGTAGTAGAAGCCGAAGACCGCCGCCACGACATACATCGCCGCGGGGACCTCCTTGCCCCGCCCGGCCGCGAGCCGCAGCACCACGAAGGTGATGAAGCCCATGCCGATGCCGTTGGTGATGGAGTAGGTGAACGGCATCATCAGCATCGTCACGAACGCCGGGATCGCGATCGTGTAGTCGGCCCAGTCGATCTCCTTGACGGAGTTCGCGAGGATCAGGAAGCCGACCGCGAGCAGCGCCGGGGTGGCCGCCTGGGAGGGGACCATGGTGGCGATGGGCGTCAGGAAGAGCGCGACGGTGAACAGGCCGCCGGTGACGACGTTCGCGAAGCCGGTGCGGGCGCCCTCGCCGACGCCGGCCGTGGACTCCACGAAGGCCGTGGTGGCCGAGGAGGAGCTGGCACCGCCCGCGGCGACCGCGACGCCGTCCACGAACAGGACCTTGTTGATGCCGGGCATCTGGCCCTGGGCGTCGGTCAGCTTGGCCTCGTCGGAGACGCCCATGATCGTGCCCATCGCGTCGAAGAAGCACGACAGCAGGACCGTGAAGACGAACAGCACGCCGGTCAGCACACCGACCTTCTCGAACCCGCCGAAGAGGCTGAACTCACCGATCAGGCCGAAGTCCGGGGAGGCGACCGGGTTGCCGGGCCACTTCGGGGTGGTCAGGCCCCAGGAGGGGATGTCCGCGATCGCCTCGATGATCACCGCGAGGACCGTCATCGCGACGATCGAGATCAGGATGGCGCCGGAGACCTTGCGCACGATCAGGGCCAGCGTCAGCAGCGCGCCCAGGATGAAGACGAGCACCGGCCAGCCGTTGAGGTGACCGTCGCCGCCGAGCTGGAGCGGGACGGTGGTCTGGGCGGCGTCCGGGATGCGGGAGACGAACCCGGCGTCGACGAGCCCGATCAGCATGATGAACAGGCCGATACCGATCGAGATCGCCTTGCGCAGCCCGAACGGCACCGCGTTCATCACGCGCTCGCGCAGGCCGGTGGCGACCAGCAGCATCACCACGAAACCGGCGAGGACGACCATGCCCATGGCGTCCGGCCAGGACATCCGGGGCGCGAGCTGGAGCGCGACGACCGAGTTCACCCCGAGCCCCGCGGCCAGCGCGATCGGCACATTGCCGATGACGCCCATCAGAAGGGTGGTGAAGGCGGCGGTCAGGGCGGTGGCGGTGACCAGCTGGCCGTTGTCGAGCTGGTTGCCGTACATGTCCTTCGCGCTGCCCAGGATGATCGGGTTCAGCACGATGATGTAGGCCATCGCGAAGAAGGTGGCGAAGCCACCGCGGACCTCACGCGCGAGCGTGCTGCCCCGCTCCGAGATCTTGAAGTAGCGGTCGAGCGCACCATGGGCGGGCGCGCCGCCCGGCTGCTCGGGGGCGGGGACCTTGGCGGAGGCCGAGGTGGTCATTGGCGTTTCCTACGAACAGAAGTGGTCAAAGACAAACGGTTTCAGTATGAACATATGAGGGTGGGAGCGCTATCTCCGCGCGTAGACCGGCGTGGCCCGTAAGCTGTGCGCATGGCGAAGTGGACACCCCAGCACGAGGCGCCGGAGCCCCTGGAGGGCCCCGTCGTCGCCACCATCACGGGCGGCACGATCCTGTGGTTCGTCCTCTTCCTGGTCCAGCTCCCCTTCTACGGCTGGCTCGACGACCACGGGCACCTGTGGTGGCTGTGGACCTGCCTGGCCGGCGCCGGACTCGGCCTGATCGGCGTCTGGTACGTCCGCAAGCGGGACGCGGCGCTCAAGCGCGAGGCCGCCGCCGAGTAACCGCCCGGTGTACAACCACGGCACCACTTCGCCCCGTTGTCCGTCCTCCCCAGGTCGGATCTTCCGCGCACTCGGCGGGTGAAGCCGTAAATCCGCACGTACCGTCGAATGCATGACGCACATCGACGCGGGCACCGAAGTCGATCCCGGCCACCCCCTGCCCGCCCCGGTGGGCAAGGGCGGGCTGACCGCCGCCGAGGTGGCCGAGCGGGTCGCGCGGGGGCAGGTCAACGACATCCCGGTGCGCAGCAGCCGGTCCACCGTCGAGATCGTCCGCGCCAACGTCTTCACCCGGTTCAACGCGATCATCGGCGTGCTCTGGCTGATCATGCTGGTCGTCGCGCCGATCCAGGACAGCCTGTTCGGCTTCGTCATCCTCGCCAACACCGGCATCGGCATCGTCCAGGAGTGGCGGGCGAAGAAGACCCTGGACTCGCTCGCCGTCATCGGGGAGGCCCGGCCCACCGTCCGGCGCGACGGGGCCCCGGCCGAGGTCAGCACCTCGGAGATCGTGCTCGACGACCTGATGGAGATCGGCCCCGGCGACAAGGCCGTCGTCGACGGCGTCTGCGTGGAGGCCGACGGCCTGGAGATCGACGAGTCCCTGCTCACCGGCGAGGCCGACCCGGTCGTCAAGCGGCCCGGGGACCAGATCCTGTCCGGCAGCTTCGTGGTCGCGGGCGGCGGCGCCTTCCAGGCCACCAAGGTGGGCCGCGAGGCCTACGCCGCCCAGCTCGCCGAGGAGGCCTCCCGCTTCACGCTGGTCCACTCCGAGCTGCGCTCCGGCATCTCCACCATCCTCAAGTACGTGACGTGGATGATGATCCCGGCCGCGCTCGGCCTGGTCGCCACCCAGCTCTTCGTGAAGAACACGGACCTCGACGACTCGATCGCCCGGACCGTCGGCGGCATCGTCCCCATGGTCCCCGAGGGCCTGGTCCTGCTCACCTCCGTGGCCTTCGCCATCGGCGTCATCCGACTTGGCCGAAAACAGTGCCTCGTCCAGGAACTTCCGGCCATCGAGGGCCTCGCCCGCGTCGACACCGTCTGCCTCGACAAGACCGGCACCCTCACCGAGGGCGGCATGGACGTCACCGAGCTCAGACCCCTCAACGGCAGCGACGAGGCCTACGTCCGCACGGTCCTCGGCGCCCTCGGCGAGTCCGACCCCCGCCCCAACGCCTCCCTCCAGGCCATCATCGACGCCTGCCCCGAGGCCGAGGGCTGGCGCTGCACCGAGTCCCTGCCCTTCTCCTCCGCCCGCAAGTACAGCGGCGCCACCCTCAGCGAGAGCGACGGCGAGTCCGGTACGTGGCTGCTGGGGGCGCCCGACGTCCTGCTCGCCCCGGACGACCCCGCCCTCGCCGAGACCGAGCGGCTCAACGAACAGGGCCTGCGCGTCCTCCTGCTCGCCCGCGCCGCGCACGAGCTGGACGCCCCCGACGTGGCCGCGGGCGCCCGGCCGACCGCGCTGGTGGTGCTGGAGCAGCGGCTGCGGCCCGACGCCGCCGACACCCTGCGCTACTTCGCCGAGCAGAACGTCAGCGCCAAGGTCATCTCCGGCGACAACGCGGTCTCGGTGGGCGCGGTCGCGGCGAAGCTCGGCCTGGCGGGCAGCACCGTCGACGCCCGGCAGCTGCCCCACGACCAGGACGGCATGGCGGACGCGCTCGACGCGGGCACGGTGTTCGGACGGGTCACCCCGCAGCAAAAGCGGGACATGGTGGGCGCGCTCCAGTCGCACGGGCACACCGTCGCGATGACCGGGGACGGCGTGAACGACGTCCTCGCGCTGAAGGACGCCGACATCGGCGTCTCCATGGGCTCCGGGTCCGAGGCGACCCGGGCGGTCGCCCAGATCGTGCTGCTGAACAACAGCTTCGCGACGCTTCCCTCGGTGGTCGCCGAGGGGCGGCGGGTCATCGGGAACATCACCCGGGTCGCCACGCTGTTCCTGGTGAAGACGGTGTACTCGGTGCTGCTGGCGGTGCTGGTGGTGTGCTGGCAGGTGGAGTACCCGTTCCTGCCGCGGCACTTGACGCTGCTGTCCACCCTCACCATCGGCGTCCCCGCCTTCTTCCTCGCCCTCGCGCCCAACAAGGAGCGGGCCAGGCCCCAGTTCGTGCGGCGGGTGATGCGGTACTCGATCCCGGGCGGGGTGGTGGCCGCGGCCGCGACCTTCCTGACGTATCTGATCGCCCGTCACCACTACACGGGCGAGGGCGCGCTGGACGCGGAGACCAGTGCGGCGACGCTCACCCTGTTCCTGATCTCGATGTGGGTGCTGGCCATCATCGCCCGGCCGTACACCTGGTGGCGGATCGCCCTGGTCGCGTCCATGGGGCTCGGCTTCGTCCTGGTCCTGGCCGTGCCCTGGCTGCAGGAGTTCTTCGCGCTGAAGCTGGTCGGGCAGACCATGCCGTGGATCGCGGTGGGCATCTCGGTGGGAGCGGCGGCCGCCCTGGAAGTGACCTGGAAGTGGGTCGACCGCCGGTTCCCGGCGTAGGCAGTCCTACTGCACGTCGATGGCGTCGCCCTTGGCGCTCACCGGGGCGGTGCTCGTGATGCCCGCGTAGGTGAAGCGGTAGTAGCCGTCCTCGGACGCCGTGACCGTCGTCTTCAGGGCGCCGCCCGTGGTGGTCTGGATGCCCTTGACGTTGGTGTACGCCGAGGTGCCCGCCTTGCGGAACTGGAGCACCACCTTCTGGCCGGCCGGGAGGCCCACGTACTTCTCGGTCTGCCAGTCGGCGCGGGTCAGCTTGCCGGTGACCGTGAGGGTCTTGCCCTTCTGCACCGGCTCCGGGGAGGCGTTGACCGTCAGCTTCGACGCCCGCTGCACCAGCGTGCCGCCGAGGTCGCCCTGATCGGCGTACCCGACCTTGGTGATGTCGTAGTTCTCGCCGAGCGGGTCCTGGCCGTTCTGGGCGAGCGCGAGGGCCGCGCCCTTCCAGCTGCCCGCGTCGGAGTTCACCAGCTCGCCCTCGGCCGGGAGGATGTCGATCTTGCCGGTGCAGGAGGCGGTGGTGGTCGAGGTCGAGGCGCAGGTGGCCGGCTTGGTGCCGAACAGCATGGTGTCCGGGGTGGTGTAGGCGCCCTTGTAGAGGTACGGGCCGGTCTGGAAATCCTCCGCCTCGATGTCGATGTCGGCGGCGTGGGTCATCGTGTAGGTGACCGTCGTCGAGACGGGGGCGGTCGTCCCGACCTTGACCGTCTTGGCGATCTTGAAGTCGGAGAAGGTGACGTCCATGTCGTACGGGGCGTCCGCGCGTGCGTCCTTGCCGAACTGGGCGCGGATCTTCGCGAGGTCGGCGCGGTGGGCGGAGGCGGAGTCGTCGGCCTGCGCGGCCGGCGCGGCGAAGGCGGACAGGGCCAGGGCGCCGGAGACGGCGGCCACGGTGGCGCGAATACGCATGCGTTCCCCAAATGGTCGTGAAGAGAGCCTGGATGCTCCGCATGATCAGAGGGGCAAGCGTGCCGTTCGGTTGCCCGACGGCCCCCAAAACACCGACACCCGGCCCCGGATGGCTTCCGGGGGCCGGGCGTCGGCGGAGGTGAGGGGTGCTTACTGCACGTCGACGAAGTCGCCCGTGGCCGTGGCCGGAGCGGTGCTGGTGATGCCCTTGTACACGTAACGGTAGTAACCGTCGGTGGACGCCGTGACCGTGGTCTTCAGCGCACCGCCGGTGGTGGTCTTGATGCCCTTGACGTTGGAGTACGTCGTGGCGTCCTTCTTGCGGAACTGGAGCACGACGCTCTGGCCGCTGGGGATGCCCGAGTAGGAGAGCGTCTCCCAGTTGGCGCGGGTCAGCTTGCCGCTGACCGTGATGGTCTTGCCCTTCGCCACCGGCTCCGGCGAGGCGTTGACCGTCAGCTTCGACGCGCGCTGGACCTTGTGGGTCTTGTAGTAGTCGTTCCAGTAGATCTCGCCGTCGTTGGCGAGGACACCCGCGGTGACGTGCCAGTTGCCGGCCAGCGTGTTGGCGTACAGGTCGTCATAGGTGTCACCGGTGATGGTGAGCTTGCAGGTCGACGTGGTGTCGCTGACCGCGGTGCAGGTGGCGGCCTCCTCGTTGGGGGCGAGGTAGCCGTCGACGTCGGTCTCGACGTCGGTGCCGTGCCACAGGTCGATGTAGGCGTCCGCGATGCCGCTCTCGTGGGTGGCGGTGAGCGACACGTCGAAGGTCTTGACCGTGGTGGTGCCGAAGACGAGGTTCTTGCCCGCGTTCACCGTCACGTTGGAGACGGTCGGAACGGCGGCGGCCGTGCTGAACGCCGACTTGGCGGAAGAGGCGCCGAATCGCTCGGCGACGCTCGGCCGGTCCAGGCTCGCGGCATCCCGCGAGTCGGCCTGCGCGAACGGCACAGCAAGGGCGGACAGGGCCAGGGCGCCGGTGACGGCGGCCACGGTGGCACGTATGCGCATGTGTTCCCCACGTTGGAGGGGCCCCGACGGTGGTCGTTCCCTACGGCTCGTCGTCGGCCGGGGCCCAAAGTGATCTGTGGAGCCTGTTGGCTCGCATGATCAGATCCATGACGCGGGTGAATGGTTGTACGGCGTACGAAAATTGTGTGCGGAAATTTCCCGGACCGCGTGAAGACCTCAGTCGAACCAGCGGTCCCGCGCCAGCTCCTGCGTCCGCGACGGATCCTCCAGCAGCGCCGCCACCTCGAACCGCCGCGGCCACTGCCGGGCCGCCCAGGCCAGCCCCGCCGCGACCCCCTCCAGGGTGGCCGCGTGCAGCACGCCGTCGTCGGTGAGCCGCCAGTCGATCTCCACCCCGTCCACGACGAGTTCCTCGTGCTCGACGTAGGAGACCGGCGTCCGCGCCCCCAGCAGCACCCGCACCGGCTCCGGTACGTCGTGCTCGGTGCCCTCGGAGTCGACGGACCCGGTGACGGACTCGCTCAGCCGCCGCACCTGGAACAGCTCGGCCAGTTCGGCGGCGCGCGACGGCCGTACCGGCAGCAGCGGGACGCCCCCGGTGAAGGGGAGCAGGTCGGGGGAGTCGACGACCACGGCGTCGGCCGCGTCCACCACCTTCATGCGGCCGTCGACCACGGCCCGCAGCTCGTCCGGCAGGGTCACCCGCTCGGGGTCGAGGTCGGCCAGCGCGCCGTACAGGGCGTGCAGTTGGGACCCGGTCACCGTCCGCGCGGGATCGGCGAGCCGGTCCAGCAGCTCGGCGGCGCCGCCGGGCTCGTCGAGCAGCGCGGCCACGGAGGTCCGCACTCCCAGGGCGCGCAGCACCTGCTCGTCGTCGAACCCGGTCGCGTCGGCCTCGTCGTACAGGCCGCGCAGCAGCGGGTCGCCGCCGGAGGCGAGCAGTCCGGCCGGGCGGCGGCCGTCGAGCACCGGGTGCCCGCGCAACCACCAGGCGGTGTAGGGCCGTACGACCTCATGGGTGCCGTCGGGCAGCAGGATCCGCACCTGCTGGGTGAGGGCGTCCCTGAGCGGCGGCCGGGCCAGCAGGGCCAGCGCCTGCGGCCACTTGTCGTCGTCGACGAGGTCCAGGTCGCGCACGGCGACCAGTTCCGTGGCGACGGGCGGCACCGGTGTGTCCGGGAAGCGGTCGAGGATGTCCTCGCTCCACACGTCCACGGCGTCCAGCAGTCCGGCGTCGTCGGGCTGGGCGAAGTCGCCCTCGCGGGGCTCCAGTTCGTCCGGGTCGAGGACCACGTCACTGGCGCGGACCAGCGCGAAGGCCGCGAGCACTCCGCAGGCCGCGAGCGGCTGTTCGCCCCACCGCTCGGCCAGCTCGGCGTCCACGGCGGCGAGTTCGCCCTCGCGCATGACCTGGTGGAAGGGGCTGCCGGGCAGCACCAGCTCGCCCGCGGGCGCCAGTTCGCCCTCCTCGTCGGGCAGCGCGAGGGCGCCGAGCCAGGGCTCGTCACCCGGTTCGAGGTCGGCGTCGCGCACCAGGGCCAGCACGGTGTCGGCCAGTTCCTCCGCGTCGAGCGTGTCGCGCTCCCAGTCGAGACCGCCCTCGTCGTCCAGGGAGGCGGCCACCGCGGCCCGCACCTGCGGGGTGGTGAGCACGGCCCGCGGGGTGGCGGCCAGCGCGCCGAGCTTCTCCAGCAGCGGGTGGACGGCGTCCGGGTGGGCGACCTTCAGGCCGAGCCGGGCGAGCAGTTCCGGGTCGATCCCGGCGTCCGCGGTGGGCAGCAGCACCTGACGCGGGCCGATGGTGGTCCGCCCGTCGGCCAGCGGCACCGGCAGTCCGGAGAGCCGGTCGGGGTCCACCCCGGCGAGGCTGTCGTAGAGCCGCCGCCACCAGTCGGGTTCCTTCTCCAGGCCGGCCAGCCGGTCGACGGCGTCGGTCAGCGGCACCCGTCCGACACCCAACGTCCGCAGCTCCACCCGCCGTTCGAGCCCGGCGGGCAGCAGGGTGGGCAGCACCTCGGCGAGGACCCGCACGGTGTCGGCGCCCGCGCCCTCCACGACCTCCGCGTCCCGGGGCCGCAGGGCCTCGGGGAGAGCGTCGATGGTCTCGGAGGCCGGCGGCGGGACGGCCGGTGGGGCGGGCGGGAGGAACGCCGGGAGGGCGGGCGGGAGAAACGCCGTGCGCGGCAGCCGCTCCAGGATCGCCGCGCGCAGCGCCCCGTCCAGCTCGCCCTTGCCCAGCGGGCCGGGCACCAGGTCGATGATCCCCGCGGTCACCGGCCGCCAGCCGGCGAGCAGCTCGGCGTAGGCGTCGGCCGCGCGCTGCACCAGGAAGTCGGTCAGCGGGCCGGGGGCCGCGTGCCGCCGGGTGGTGTCCAGCGGGAAGGAGGCGATGAGCAGCGCGGGCACCCCGAGGGCCTCGTCGCTCGGCGTCGGCGCGTGCACGACGGGGCTGGTCCGCGGCCGGGCGGGGGCGCCGTCCTCGTCGGCGGGCACGGCCCAGGTGACCGACCAGTGCGGCCGCAGCCGCTCCTCGACGGGCCGGTCGGCCAGCAGCTCGGCCGCGGCCGGCCCGCTCGCCGTCATGGTCCGCCAGCGGGTGGTGCCGTCCCGGGAGTCCTCCACGACGGTGAAGTCGCCGTCCGTGCGGCGGCTGATCGTGCGCACGGTGTCCGTCTCGACGACGACCTCGGTGAGCCCCGGCAGGGCGAGCAGCAGGGCGTCGTCGACGGCGTCCAGGAGCCGCTCGGCGAGGTCGGCGGCGGCCGCGTCGCGCAGCGGCAGGATGACGGCCGTGTCGTAGGGGCCGGGGGCGGTGCCCTCGGCGGCGAACGGGAGCCGCAGCAGGGGCACGTGCCCGTCGCGGCGCCGGATCTCGTCCCCGAGGCCGGGGCTGTGCCGGGCGGTGTCGGCGGCGAGTTCCCGGGCCTCGGCGAGCGACCAGCGCACCCCGCCGTGCCGGCCGACCACGGCGGGCTCGTCGGTGACGGACAGGACGGCGGCGAAACCGACGCCGAAGCGGCCGATGGAGGGCGTGTCCCGCTTGGCGGACGCGCGGAGCGTGGCGAGCGACTCGACGCCGGCCGCGTCCAGCGGCGCGCCGGTGTTGGCGGCGACGAGGACACCCTCGCGCAGGGTGAGCCGGAGCCGTCCGGGCACGCCCGCGCGGGCGGCGGCGTCGGCGGCGTTCTGAGCGAGCTCGACGACGAGGCGGTCCCGGTATCCGCCGAGGACGAGGTCCTCCTCGGCGTTGGCGTCCTCCCGGAACCGGGCCGGGCTGGTGGCCCAGGCGTCCAGTACACCGCGTCGCAGCCGGGCGGTCCCGAACGGATCCGCTCCCTCGACGGCCGGCCGCACGAACTTGCTCACGTTCACTCCACTCATCGGCGTGACGATGAAGGTACCGCGAGGTGGGGCGCCGCTAACCCCGGGCCGAGGGGCCCGGGGGGTGCGTCATGGTTACGAGTGCCCCAAGTCCGCCGCGTCCTCGTCCGACACCGCCGGCACCGACCCCGAGTCCGAGGACGGGCGCAGCGGGAAGGGATCCACCGTCGTCTCGTCGATCACCGGCGGGGCCGGCTGCGGGGGCTTGGGCATGACGGCCGCCTCGGAGTGGCCGCCGCAGCCGTAGGTCAGGGAGACGACCCGGCCGTCGGCCGGGGAGAACTCGTTGGCGCAGACCCCGAAGGCCTGCCCCAGGGAGCCGCCCAGGCGCATCAGGAAGCCGCAGCTGACGCAGGAGGCGGGGGCGGCCTGCGCCATCGGGGTCTTCGCGCCGAACGCCTCCTCCCACCGGTCGGCGGCGACATGCAGGCCGTAGCGCGACAGGACCCGGGCCCGGCGCATGCCCAGTTCCTCGGCGACGGCGGCGATCGAGCCACGGGCCGGGACGACCGGCAGGTGGGCGGGGGTGCCGCCGGTGACCTCGGCGTCCTCGGCCTCGACCAGCTCGGCCATCTCGTGCGAGACGGCGGAGCTCGGCACCGGCTCGTCCTCGCCGGTGTAGCCGGGCTCCAGACGCAGGTCCTCGGCGTCGGTGGGGAGCAGATCGCCGGGGCCCATGTCGCCGGGGCGCAGCCGCTCGCTCCACGGCACCCACTCGGGGGCGAGGAGGGCGTCCGGGCCGGGCAGGAGGACCACCTCGTCGAGCGTGACGAGCTTCGCGCGGGAGGCCCGGGCCACCGTCACGGCCCAGCGCCAGCCGCGGTAGCCGAGCTCCTTGCACTCGAAGAAGTGCGTCACGACGCGGTCGCCCTCGGAGACCAGACCCACGTGCTCCCCGACGACGCCGGGCGCGGCTGCCTCCTCGGCGGCGGTGCGGGCGAGGTCGGTCGCCTCGGCGCACAGGCGGTCGGGGGTGCGGCTTCGCGTGGTCGCTGCGCTCACAGGTATCGCTTCTCTCCTACGCCGTCTCTCGGGTGCGGCTGCCTGAAGGCGGCGGGACGGGCGGACGGAGCGGACCGGGGGACCGCGTCGACGTCCGCGCCCCCTCGCACTCGGGCGCACCTGTCACCATCCATTCTGCGGGATGGCCGAGATACGCACGCTACCTGTTCACCGGCGCTCGGCCTACACCGACGGTCGCAAACCACTGACAAAGCCGCGCCCATACGCGCGGTAACCGCACTACGTTCGACCATCTCGGGGCACTATGACGTCGTGGCAGCCGCGCGGACGCCTCAGGGAGCCACCGGAGTCGGTGGGGACCGGGGCCGCACACGAAGCGGCGGTTCGGGCCGACTTCGCGGCGCCGTCCGCCGCGTCGGGCGTGCCCTGCACTTTCCGGTCACCGGCACCGCCCGCGGCATCCGCAAGGCGACCCACGCACAGGGGGCGGGCGAGTCCGGGCTGGGCAAGCTGATCGAACTGCACGGGGTGAACGGCGCCGGCGACATGATGATCACGGTCGCCCTCGCCTCCACCGTCTTCTTCTCCGTCCCCACCGACGAGGCCCGCGGCCGGGTCGCGCTCTACCTCGGCATCACCATGGCGCCGTTCACGCTCCTCGCGCCCGTGATCGGCCCCCTCCTGGACCGCGTCCCGCACGGCCGCCGGGCCGCGATGGCCGGCGCGATGCTCGCCCGGGCCCTGCTCGCGCTGGTCCTGTCCGCCGCGGTGATCACCGGCGGCATCGAGCTGTACCCGGCGGCACTCGGCGTACTGGTGTCGTCGAAGGCGTACGGCGTGGTCAGAAGCGCGGTCGTGCCCCGGCTGCTGCCACCGGGCTTCTCCCTGGTCAAGGCGAACTCACGGGTCACGCTCGGCGGGCTGCTGGCCACCGGGGTGGCGGCACCGGTCGGCGCCGGGCTCCAGGCGATCGGCCCCCGCTGGCCGCTGTACGGCGCCTTCGTGCTGTTCATGGTGGGGGCGTTTTTGTCGTTCACGCTGCCGCCGAAGGTCGACTCGGCCAAGGGCGAGGACACCGCGCTGCTGGCGGCGGACGAGGAGCATCTGCACGGACCGCACCTGAAGCCGGTCAAGCGCCCCGGGCTGCGCACGGTCGGCATCGCCGTCACCCACGCCCTCGGCGCCAACGCCGCCCTGCGCTGTCTGTCCGGCTTCCTGATCTTCTACCTCGCGTTCCTGCTGCGCGAGCATCCGCTGGCCGGGCAGAGCGCCGCGGTGTCGCTGGGGATAGTGGCCGTCTCGGCCGGGGTGGGCAACGCCTGCGGCACGGCGGTCGGGGCGTGGCTGAGATCACGCGCCCCGGAGATCATCATCGTGACCGTGGTGGCCTGTGTGATGACCGCGGCGATCATCGCGGCGGCCTTCTTCAGCGCCGCCCTGGTGGCCTGCCTCGCGGCGGTCGCCGGGTTCTCGCAGGCGCTGGCCAAGCTGTCCCTGGACGCGCTGATCCAGCGGGACGTGCCGGAGCTGGTGCGCACCTCCGCCTTCGCCCGCTCCGAGACGCTGCTGCAGATGTCCTGGGTGCTGGGCGGCGCCATCGGCATCGTGCTGCCGCTGAGCGGCAGCCTGGGCATGACGGTGGGCGCGGTGATCGTCGCCACGGGCTGGCTGACCACGGTCCGCGGCCTGATCATCTCGTCCCGCCACAGCGGCCCCCCGCGCACGCGGGTTGCCTAACCGCAACCGGCACGCCGCACCCCAGGTAAGGAACCGGTAGGGCGCTCCCGATAGCCTTCGCCCCATGACCATGCAATCCGCTGTGCGACGCCGCCGCGCCGTCGCCGCCGCCGGCGCCGTATCCGCCGGACTGCTCGTCCTGTCGGCCTGTGAGAAGCCCACGCCGATGGCCACGATCACCGTCGGTTCGTCCTCGGTGAGCGAGGAGGCCACCTGCGGTGGCGAGGGTGACGCGCTGAAGTCCGCGGACCTGACGAAGTGCCTCAAGGACACCGACACCAAGTCGATCACCGTGGACCCGGACGAGACCGTCCGCTTCGGTGTCGACCCCGACATCGCCGACAGGCGCTGGACGATCCTGATGAACGGTCAGCCGCTCACCGACGACACCGACAAGACGTACCGCACGATCCCGGGCAGCGTGTTCTTCAACGCCCAGTACGGCGCGCAGGGCGACTCCACGCTCGTCTCCATCAAGGCGGGCGACGGCAAGAAGCAGAGCCAGACGGCCACCGGTCTGTGGTCCTTCAAGCTGAAGAAGGACGACTGACCACGTCCGCCCTGCGCGTCCTCGTGGCCACCGCGGTCCCCGCCGAACGGGACGCGGTGGCACAGGCGTTCCCGGGCGAGGTCCTCGCCGTCGGAGTGGGCCCGGCCCGCGCCGCCGCCGGCACCGCCACGGCCCTCGCACGGGCCCCGTACGACCTGGTCGTCTCGGCCGGGATCGGCGGCGGCTTCGCGCCCCACGCCCCCCTCGGCTCCCTCGTCGTCGCCGACGAGATCACCGCCGCCGACCTGGGCGCCGAGACACCCGACGGGTTCCTGCCGGTCACCGAACTCGGCTTCGGCACCGTCACCCACCGTCCGCCCGAAGCACTCGTACGGGAGACCGCGGCCGCGACCGGCGCCCTGACCGGTGCCGTGCTCACCGTCTCCACCGTCACCGGCACCGCCGCCCGCGCCGCCGCGCTGCGCGCCCGCCACCCCACCGCCCTCGCCGAGGCCATGGAGGGCTTCGGCGTCGCCGAGGCGGCCGCCCTGCACGGCGTTCCCGTGCTGGAGATCCGCGCCGTCTCCAACCCCGTCGGCCCCCGCGACCGCGCCGCCTGGCGCATCGGGGCGGCGCTGGCCGCGCTGACCGAGGGCTTCGGGAAGCTCACACCCGTACTGGAGAGTTGGAAGTCGGTATGAGGCTCCGGATCGCGTACTCCCCCTGTCCGAACGACACCTTCGTCTTCGACGCGCTCGCGCACGGCCGAATCCCCGGCGCGCCCGGGCTCGACGTGACGTTCGCGGACATCGACCGCACCAACGGCATGGCCGAGCGCGGTGAGTTCGACGTGCTGAAGGTGTCGTACGCGGTGCTGCCGTACGTCCTCGACGAGTACGCGCTGCTGCCCTGCGGGGGCGCGCTGGGCCGGGGCTGCGGGCCGCTGGTGCTGACCCGGGAGGCCGGGGCGGATCTCACCGGCCGTACCGTCGCGGTGCCGAGCGAGCGGTCGACGGCGTATCTGCTGTTCCGGCTCTGGGCGGCGGACACCCTGCCGGGCGGGGTCGGCGAGATCGTGGTGATGCCGTTCCACGAGATCATGCCGGCCGTGCGGGACGGGAAGGTCGACGCCGGACTCGTCATCCACGAGGCGCGCTTCACCTACCGCACCTACGGGCTGCACAAGGTCGCGGACATGGGCGAGCACTGGGAGCACACCACCGGTCTGCCCATCCCGCTCGGCGCGATCATCGCCAAGCGGGCGCTGGGCGCGGAAACCCTGACCCGCCTCGCCGCATCGATCCGCGCCTCGGTGCAGGCCGCCTGGGACGACCCCGAGGTCTCCCGCCCCTATGTGATGGAGCACGCCCAGGAGATGGACCCGGCCGTCGCCGACCAGCACATCGGGCTGTACGTCAACGAGTTCACCGCGGGCCTCGGCGAGGACGGCTACGCGGCCGTGCGCGGCCTGCTGACCCGCGCCGCGGCTGAGGGGCTGTTGCCGCCCCTCGGCCCGGACACGCTGGAATTCCCGTAAAAGCGGCGGCTATACGTCGAGCTGGTCGGCGACCGCCCGCAGCAGACCGGCGATCTTCCCGCCGGCGGCCTTGTCGGGATAGCGGCCCCGCTCCAGCATCGGCGTGATGTTCTCGAGCAGGGTCGTCAAATCCTGGACGATGGAGGCCAGCTCGTCCGGCTTCTTTCGGGTGGCCGCCGCGACCGAAGGGGTCGGGTCGAGAACGGTGACGGACAGGGCCTGGTCACCGCGCTGTCCGGCGACGACCCCGAACTCCACTCGCTGGCCCGGCTTGAGCGTCTCGACTCCGGCGGGGAGGACCGAGGAATGGACGAAGACGTCACCGCCGTCGTCGCGGGAGAGAAAGCCGAAGCCCTTCTCGCTGTTGAACCACTTGACCTTGCCGGTAGGCACGTCTGTCCTCGTCCTCGTACTCGTCGGAAAACTGCATGGGAAAACGGCTCTTGATAGCACTCGGGCGGGTCGACCATGACCCGCCGGTACCAAGGCTAATGGTCTTCGGGCGGGTGACAAGACGTCCCCCGGTTGTTCCTTCGGGCAGGGAACTACCCTGGTCCGGTGCGTGACAAAACCCAAACGAATTCCGCCGCGCCCGGTGACCGACTGATCCGAGTCGGAGCGGTCGTGTTCTTCCTCGGCGCCCTGGCCACTGTGGTCACAGTGGCCCCGCTGCTGCTCGGCACGACGCCTTTCCCGACGTACATGTTCGGACTGAGCATGCTCATGGGCGTCGGTTTCCTGATCGCGGGCGCGGGGGTGTTCCAGTCGATCGCCGCGGGGCGCCGTCAGGCGCGGGCGGGCCGGTAGTCCGCCAGCCAGCCCGGGAAGTGCGTGAGGTCGGCGAGGACGACGTCGGCACCGGCCGCGCGCAGGGCGTCGGCGCCGTAGGGACCGGTCGCGACGGCGACCGAGAGCGCCTCGGCGATCCGGGCACCGCGGATGTCGCCCAGGTGGTCGCCGACATAGACGCCCGCGGCGTACTCGCGCAGCGCCTCACCCTTCCGCTCGGCCCACAGGTCACCGATCACCGCGTCGGCCTCGATGCCGAGGTGGGCGAGGTGCAGCTTGGCGTTGGGCTCGTACTTGGCCGTGACCACGATCGCGCGGCCACCCGCGGCACGCACGGCGGCGATCGCCTCGGCCGCGCCGGGCAGCGCGGGCGTGGCGGTGATGGCGTACTCCGGGTACATCGACCGGTACAGGTCGGCGATCTCCCGCACCCGCCGCGCCGGGAACCAGTGGGCCAGCTCCTCCTCCAGCGGCGGCCCGAGCCGGGTGACCGCGAGGTCGGCGTCGACGAAGGTCCCGGTGCGCTCGGCGAGCGCGGTGTAGCAGGCGTGGATGCCGGGGCGTGAGTCGATGAGGGTCATGTCGAGGTCGAAGCCGACGGTGAGGGCGGGTGCGGGGTGCGCGGTGGAGGCCATGGGGGCCATTGTGCCCATCGCCTCCGGCGGACCTACCGCCGCCGTTGCGACCGCCACATCAGGTACAGCGCCGACGCGACCGCGGCGCCCCGCACGACCCACGGCCAGGTCTCGGCCACGGCGTCGTTCATGTGCCCCTCGGCGATCGGATCGCCCCAGCGGCCCTCGGTACGCCCCCACAGCCACACCACGCCCGCGGTGACCGCGAGAGCGGGGAGCACGACGACGGCGCCCTTCTTCTCGGCATCGGTCAGCCGGCGGGAACCGTAGGCGAGGAGCCAGCCGAGGATCAGGACGACCAGGTTGCCGATGACGGCGCCGGTGAGCAGGAGGGCGGCGGCGAACAGCAGGAGGGGGTTGTGCCAGGTCTTCCAGGCGGCAGCGGCGGGCAGGGGGACACCGAACCGGCGCCTGCGCGGGGCGGCCTCCTCCTCGACCAGGTCGTCCTCGACCAGGCCCTTCCCGACGACGGCCGGAGCCTCCGCCGGCCGTTTCTCCTCCCTCGGCGGCGGCGGCCTGAGCAGTTCGGGAATCTCCACGCCGCCGACGAACCCGGGGACCTCGTCCCCGACCCCGAAGGGGCTGGAGTCCACCCGCCACCAGTCGGGCTGGGCGGCACTGTCCCCCAGCTCGTGCGTACTGGCGAGATGGGGCGAGGAAGGGACGTCCAGGACCGCGTCGTCGGCTTCGGCTTCGGCGGGCCGGGGCCGCGGCACGAACCGCCGCGGCCGCTTCTCCGCCCGGTCCGGCTGCACGGGCACGGCGGCGGGCGGCGCCTGGGGCGCCCCGGCGCCACCGGCCGCGGTGACCACCTCGTCGGGGGTGCCGAGCCGGGCGATGATCCGGCGGACGGCGGCGGGACTGTCGACGGGAACGCGGGCCCGGCGCCGGTCGATCTCGTTGCGCAGCTCCGAGACGAGCCGCATCCGGGTACCCGACGGCAACTGCCGCTGCTGGGCCACGTCCCCGACGCGGCTCAGATACTCGTAGACGACCTGGTCGCTCTCAATCCCCACCGAAGTCCCTCCGGGGGTCGGCACGTTGAAACCCCGTCGCACGACGGTACCGCGCCGAAGCAGACATCTTGGACCCGCCCGCCCGCGTCCCGCCACAGCTCCCGCGGGACGCGGGCGGGACCCCTCGTCGTACCCACCCGCTAACGTGGGTCGGATGAGCGACCCGGCATCCTCGCCCCGTTCCCTCGCGGAAGCGCTCCGCGCGCGGGACGACGCCTCCCTGGCCGTACTCCTGCGCGCCCGCCCCGACCTCATCACCCCCGTCCCGACGGACCTCACCCAGCTCGCGACCCGGGCCGGCACCCGCGCCTCGGTGGTCCGCGCCCTGGAGCGCCTGGACCGCTTCGCCCTCCAGACCGCGGAAGCCCTGGCCGTGGCCGCCGACCCGGCCCCCTACGCCGAACTCCTCGCCCTGATGGCGGGCGACGAGGGCGACCCGGCCGTCGAGGGCGCCCTCCCGCGCGCCGTCGCCCTGCTGCGCGAGCAGGCCCTGGTCTGGGGCGACGACGACCGCCTCCGGCTCGTGCGCACGGCCCGCGAGCTGCTCACGCCCAGCCCGCAGCACCCCTCCCCGACCGGCCTCGGCCCGACCGTGCGGGAGGCCACCGCGGGCATGTCCCCGGGCCGTATCCAGGAGATCGTCACCGCCGCCGGACTGCCCTCCACCCACGACGCCGTCTCCGCCGTGACCTCGCTCACCGACCTGTTCACCGACCGGCGCCGGATGGCCGCCCTGCTCGCCGGCGCCCCCGCCGACTCCCTCGACGTGCTGACCCGGCTGGTGTGGGGCCCGCCGTACGGCCAGGTCACCGCCGACCCCGCGCCCCGCCTGCGCTGGCTCCTGGACCGCGGTCTGCTGCTGCCCACGGCGCCGGGCACGGTCGTCCTCCCCCGCGAAGTGGCCCTGCACCTGCGCGGCGGCCACGCGCACCGCGCCACCGAACCGCTGCCGCCCGCCGTGGAGGCCGCCGCCACGCACCGTCCACAGGTGGTGGACGCCACGGCGGCCGGGCAGGCGTACACCGCCCTGGCCACCATCGAGGAGCTGCTGAAGGACTGGCACGAGGGCGGCCCGGCGGTCCTGCGGGCCGGCGGCCTCAGCGTCCGCGACCTCAAGCGCACGGCCGTGGCACTGGACGTCGCCGAACCGGTCGCCGCGTTCTGGGTCGAGCTCGCCTACGCGGCGGGCCTCATCGCCGCCGACGGCGAGGCCGACGAGCGGTACGCGGCGACCCCGGCCTACGACGAGTGGCTGGAGCACTCCCCCGACCTGCGCTGGGCCCGGCTCGCGGCGGCCTGGCTGGCGGCCACCCGCACCTCGGGGCTGATCGGCGGGCGCGACGCCAAGGACCGGACACTCTCCGCCCTCGGCCCCGGCCTCGACCGCTCGGCCGCCCCCGAGGTACGGCACCGGGTCCTCACCCTGCTCGCCGCCCTCCCCGAGGGCGCCGCCCCGAGCGCCGAGTCGGTGCTCGCCCGGCTGCGCTGGGAACGCCCGCTGCGCGGCCCCCAGAAGGACGACGACCTGCGCGGACAGCTGGCCCGGTGGACGCTGGCGGAGGCCGAGATGCTGGGCGTGACCGGCCGGGGCGCCCTGTCCGCACACGGCCGCGCCCTGCTGGGCGCACCGGAGGCGAGGCCGCACCGGCCCGAGGAGCACCCCGAGGGGCCCGGCGACAAACTCCCCGTCCACCACCGCCCCACCCCCGCCCCCGCCCCCCTCTCCCCACCGGAGCAAGCGGCGGCCGCCGCGACCGCCGCCCGCCTCCTGGCCCCGCTGCTGCCCGCGCCCCTGGACCACGTGCTGCTCCAGGCGGACCTGACCGCGGTGGCCCCCGGCCCGCTGGAGCGCCCGCTCGCGGACATGCTCGGGGTGCTGGCGGACGTGGAGTCCAAGGGCGGCGCGACGGTGTACCGCTTCACCCCCGGCTCGGTACGCCGGGCCCTGGACGCCGGGCAGTCCGCCTCCGACCTGCACGCCTTCCTCAGCGCCCACTCCCGCACGCCGGTGCCGCAGCCACTGACGTACCTGATCGACGACGTGGCCCGCCGGCACGGCCATCTCCGGGTCGGCGCGGCCTCCGCCTACGTCCGCTGCGACGACGACGCCATGCTCAACGAGATCCTCGCCGACAAGCGCGCCGCGGGCCTGCGCCTGCGCTGCCTCGCCCCGACCGTCCTGGCCGCCCAGGCCGACCCGGCCGCCCTGCTGGACGGACTGCGCGCGATGGGCTTCGCCCCGGCCGCCGAGTCCGCCGAGGGCGACGTCCTGATCACCCGCGCCCTCGCCCACCGCACCCCGCCGCGCACCGCACCCGAACCGGTCCCGGACGGCCCCCCGGTCCCCGACCCGACCCTCCTCTCGGCGGCGATCCGCGCCATCAGAGCGGGCGACATGGCCGCCACCACCCCCCACCGGCAGCCCCCGCCGGCCGGCGGCGAACTCCCCCGCACCAGCTCCGCCGAGACCCTCGCCACCATGCAGGCGGCCGTCCTCACCGGCGACGCCCTGTGGATCGGCTACGTCAACGCCGAGGGCGCCGCCAGCCAGCGCGTCATCGCCCCCGTCCGCGTCGAGGGCGGCTTCGTCACCGCGTACGACCACACCGCGGACGAGGTCCGGACCTATCCGCTGCACCGGATCACCGGGGTGGCCGAGCTCGCGGACGACTGAGCGTGATCGTCGGCGGGTGCGGCACACTGGAGGTTTGGACCAGTCCGGAGGGATGCGTACGTGAACGGACCGCTGATCGTCCAGTCCGACAAAACCCTGCTCCTGGAAGTCGACCACGAGCAGGCCGATGAGTGCCGTCGGGCCATCGCGCCCTTCGCGGAGCTGGAGCGGGCGCCGGAGCACATCCACACCTACCGGGTGACCCCGCTCGGGCTGTGGAACGCGCGGGCCGCCGGGCACGACGCCGAGCAGGTCGTGGACGCGCTCGTGCAGTACAGCCGGTACCCGGTGCCGCACGCGCTGCTCGTCGACATCGCCGAGACCATGGACCGGTACGGCAGGCTGACGCTCAGCAAGCACCCCACGCACGGTCTCGTCCTGACCACCACCGACCGTCCGGTGCTGGAGGAGATCCTGCGGTCCAAGCGGATCATTCCGCTGGTCGGGGCGCGGATCGACCCGGACACCGTGGCCGTGCACCCCTCCGAGCGCGGCCAGATCAAGCAGACGCTGCTGAAGCTGGGCTGGCCGGCCGAGGACCTCGCCGGGTACGTCGACGGCGAGGCGCATCCGATCGAGCTGGCCGAGGACGGCTGGGCGCTGCGGCCGTACCAGAAGCAGGCTGTGGAGAACTTCTGGCACGGCGGGAGCGGGGTCGTCGTGCTGCCCTGCGGTGCCGGCAAGACGCTGGTCGGCGCCGGGTCGATGGCGCAGGCCAAGTCGACCACCCTCATCCTGGTCACCAACACCGTCTCCGCCCGGCAGTGGAAGCACGAGCTGGTGAAGCGGACCTCGCTCACCGAGGACGAGATCGGCGAGTACAGCGGGACGCGCAAGGAGATCCGGCCCGTCACCATCGCCACCTACCAGGTGCTGACGACGCGGCGGAAGGGTGTCTATCCGCATCTGGAGCTGTTCGACTCCCGGGATTGGGGGCTGATCGTCTACGACGAGGTGCACCTGCTGCCCGCGCCGGTCTTCAAGTTCACCGCCGACCTCCAGGCGCGGCGGCGGCTCGGGCTGACCGCGACCCTCGTCCGCGAGGACGGGCGCGAGTCGGACGTCTTCTCGCTCATCGGCCCCAAGCGGTTCGACGCTCCGTGGAAGGAGATCGAGGCGCAGGGCTACATCGCGCCCGCCGACTGTGTCGAGGTGCGGGTGAACCTCACCGACTCCGAGCGGCTCGCCTACGCCACCGCCGAGCAGGAGGAGAAGTACCGCTTCTGCGCCACGACCGCGACCAAGCGCAAGGTCACGGAGGCGCTGGTACGGCGGTTCGCCGGGCAGCAGATCCTCGTCATCGGGCAGTACATCGACCAGCTCGACGAACTGGGCGAGCATCTGAACGCCCCCGTCATCAAGGGCGAGACCTCCAACGCCCAGCGCGAGAAGCTCTTCGAGGCCTTCCGGCAGGGCGAGATCAGCGTGCTGGTGGTCTCGAAGGTCGCGAACTTCTCCATCGACCTGCCGGAGGCCACGGTCGCCATCCAGGTCTCGGGCACCTTCGGCTCCCGCCAGGAGGAGGCCCAGCGCCTGGGCCGGGTGCTGCGTCCGAAGGCCGACGGCCACCAGGCGCACTTCTACTCCGTGGTCGCCCGCGACACCCTCGACCAGGACTTCGCCGCGCACCGGCAGCGGTTCCTGGCGGAGCAGGGGTACGCCTACCGGATCGTCGACGCGGACGAGCTCCTCGGGGAGAGCTGAGCCGCCGGCAGGGCGACGGCGAGAGCCACGGCCAGCAGGGCGTACGGCGAGGCCAGCGGCTGCTGCCAGCCGGGCAGCCGCAGGTCCAGGTCGCCCTCGTGGGGCAGCAGCCACATCGTGCGGGCGGTGAAGACGGCCGCCACCGGTGCCGCGAGCCACGGGCCGCGGTCCGCGAGGAGTACGGCGAGCAGCGGGACGCACCACACCCAGTGGTGGGTCCAGCTGATCGGGGAGACGAGCAGGGCGGTACCGGCGGTCAGCAGGACGGCGTGGTGGTCCGCGGCGGCGGTGCGTACCAGCAGGAGGCCCGCCGCCGCGACGGGCAGCGCCACCAGCAGCCAGGCGGGACCCGGCGCCGGGTCGCCGAGGGCGCGGGCGACCAGGCCCTGGAGGGACTGGTTGTCGACGATCCATGCCTTGCCGACGCGGGCGGTGTCGTGGAGGTGGCGGGTGAAGTAGTCGAGGGTCGCGGCCGGCAGCGCCAGGGCCCCCAGCAGGACGGTCCCGGCGCAGGCGGCCGTCGCGGTGAGCGCATCCCGGCGGTGCCCGCGCAGCAGCAGGTACGCGATGAAGACGGCCGGGGTCAGCTTGATGCCGGCCGCGATGCCCACGGCCACACCCCGGGCGCGGGCGCCGGGCGGGCGGGTGAGGTCCCACAGGACCAGGCAGACGAGCGCGAGGTTGATCTGGCCGAACAGCATGGTCTGGAAGACCGGTTCGAGCCAGAGGGCGAGGGCCGCGACGCCGGCCCGGACGGCCACCGGGAGGGCGGGCAGGCCCGCGAGCCGGGCGGAGAGCTGGACGAGCCAGGCGAGCAGGAGCGCGTTGCCCGCGAGGAAGGCCGCCTTCAGGGCGGTGACGGGGACCAGCGCGGCCGGGACGAACAGCAGGGCCGCGAAGGGCGGATAGGTGGCGGGGAGGTGCCACTCGGTGACGGTGAAGCCGTACAGGTCCGTGCCGTGCAGGACCGCCTGTCCCTCGGCCCGGTAGACCAGCGCGTCGGCCATGGGGAGGCCCTGGTGGACGCAGAGGGCGGCGAAGGCGGTGCCGGAAAGTGCCGCGAGGAGAAGGGGTGTTACGGAGGGTGAGCTGCGGGTCACGGGGTGACCCTAGGGGGTCACCTGCGGCGGACGCCCGCTTCCTCGCCGTACTCCCCGAGGATGACGACGTCGAAGGCGGCGCCCGCGAACACCTTCACGGCGCGCAGGGCGTCGCCGAGGCGGTGGCGGTGGCTGCCGAGGAGGGGGCTGGCTCCGGTGGCCGGGTGGCGGCCGGGGGCTGGGG
This sequence comes from Streptomyces sp. NPDC002779, assembly GCF_042888685.1. Classification (NCBI taxonomy): domain Bacteria; kingdom Bacillati; phylum Actinomycetota; class Actinomycetes; order Kitasatosporales; family Streptomycetaceae; genus Streptomyces; species Streptomyces sp. NPDC002779. The sequence continues at coordinate 144,904 of NZ_JBIAQC010000006.1, read as the reverse complement.
TGATGGTTGCTGCGCTCATGTCTCCATGGTGGATTCCGGGACATAAGGAGGGCATCGGTCTCGGGGCCGAATCGGTGCGCGGTCCTCGTCCACCTGTGGACCGAGCCGTACCCCTCGGGGGGAGGGCCCGGTCCCCTAGGGGACGGACGCCCGCCGGGGGCCGGGGGGCGGGGGGCGGGGGGCGGGAAAACCGTTGGCCCCCTCCTCCCCCGCTCACCTAGAATCTCCGCTCTTGCCCGCCTCCCTTCACGGAGTGCCGCCATCCGGCCGGTAACCGGACGGCTTCTCGCAGCGCCCGATCCCGTAGGCCCACCGGAGGCACTCCCTTGTCCACGCCAGCCGACGACCCCCTGGCCCGTGAGCGTTCCCATCTCGCCTCTTCCCGCGCCGCCCTGCGTGCGATGCGCGAGGACGTCGAGGCGCTCGACATCGCGGACGTGACCGCGAACTGGGTCAACGCCGCGGTCCTCGCCCACCAGATCGACGAGCGGATCAAGGCGCTGGCCGACCTGAGCGACACCCCGCTGTTCTTCGGCCGCCTCGACTATCTGCACGCGCCCGGCGCGGACCGCTCGGAGGGCGCGCAGGGGGAGCAGTTCTACATCGGGCGGCGGCATGTGCACGACGCGGCCGGCGATCCGATGGTGATCGACTGGCGGGCGCCGGTGTCGCAGCCGTTCTACCGGGCCTCGAAGAAGGACCCGCAGGACGTGGCGCTGCGCCGCCGGTTCGGCTACACGGGCGGCGACCTCACCGCGTACGAGGACGAGCACCTCTCGGACCCGGCCGAGGCGGCGCGGACCAGCAAGCTGCTCCAGCAGGAGATCGAGCGCCCGCGTGTGGGCCCGATGCGGGACATCGTCGCCACGATCCAGCCCGAGCAGGACGAGATCGTCCGGTCCGGTCTGGGCGGCACGGTGTGTGTGCAGGGAGGCCCCGGTACCGGGAAGACGGCGGTGGGCCTGCACCGGGTGGCGTACCTGCTGTACGCGCACCGCGAGCGGCTGGCCAGGACGGGGACGCTGGTCATCGGACCGAACCGGTCCTTCCTGCACTACATCGAGCAAGTGCTCCCCGCTCTCGGTGAGCTGACGGTCCGGCAGGCGACCGTGGACGACCTGGTCGGGCAGGTGGAGGTGCGCGGCACGGACGACGCGGCGGCGGCGGTCGTCAAGGGGGACGCGCGGATGGCGGAGGTGCTGCGGCGGGCGCTGTACTCGCATGTGACGATGCCGACGGAGCCGGTCGTGGTGGTGCGCGGGTCGCGTCGCTGGCGGGTGCCGCCGTACGAACTCGAAGGCATCGTGCGGGAGTTGCTGGACCGGGAGATCCGTTACGGCGCGGCCCGGGAGGCGCTGCCGCAGCGGATCGCGCATGCGGTGCTGGTGCAGATGGAGCGCTCGGGGGAGGCGCCGGACGACCGGGTGCAGGACGCGGTGGCGCGCAATACGGCGGTGAAGGCGGCGGTGAAGGCGATCTGGCCGGTGGTGGAGCCGGCGAAGCTGGTGCTGCGGCTGCTGACGGACGCCGCGTTCCTCGCGGAGCACGCGGAGGGGGTGCTGAGCGAGGAGGAGCGCAAGCTGATCCTGTGGGAGCGGCCGGTGCGGTCGGTGAAGTCGGCGAAGTGGTCGGCGGCGGACGCGGTGCTGATCGACGAGGCGACGGATCTGATCCGGCGGACGCACTCGCTGGGGCATGTGGTGCTGGACGAGGCGCAGGATCTGTCCCCGATGCAGTACCGGGCGGTGGGGCGGCGCTGTTCGACGGGTTCGGCGACGGTGCTGGGGGACCTGGCGCAGGGGACGACTCCGTGGGCGACGGAGAGCTGGGCGGAGGCGCTGTCCCACCTGGGCAAGCCGGAGGGCGTGGTGGAGGAGCTGACGGCGGGCTTCCGGGTGCCGACGGACGTGATCACGTACGCCTCCCGGCTGCTGCCGCACATCGCGCCGGGGCTGGCGCCGGTGGCGTCGGTCCGGGAGAACCCGGGCTTCTTCGAGGTGCGGGCGGTAGGGGGGACGGCGGAGGTGGTCGGCGCCTGCGAGGAGTTGCTGCGCAACGAGGGGTCGACGGGTCTGATCGCGGCGGATGCGCGGGTGCCGGAGCTGGCGGCGGCGCTGGACGCGGCGGGGATCGGTTATCTGTCCCCGGGTGAGGAGACGACGACGCGGACCCGGCTGACGCTGGTCCCGGCGTCGCTGGCGAAGGGGCTGGAGTACGACTACGTGGTCCTGGACGAACCCCGGGCGGTGGTGGACGGCGAGCCGGACGAACGGACGGGGCTGCGGCGGCTGTACGTCACGCTGACGCGAGCGGTGTCGGGCCTGATCGTGACCCATACGGCACCGCTGCCGCGTGAACTGACGGCCTGATCTCAGGCGCCGGACGGGCTGAGAACAGCCCCTCCGGCGTTTGAGGAGCGGGGGTCCAGGGGGCGGAGCCCCCTGGGGCCGGGGCGAAGAACGCCTGGCGCGCTCACACCCCGTCCAGCACTCGCCGCCACTCCCCCACCGCCGCCTCCGACACCGGCCCGGACCAGCCGGTGGGCCGGGCCGCCCCGCCGATGTGGAACGCGTCGATCCCGGCGGACAGCAGGTACGGCACGTGTTCCAGCCGCAATCCCCCGCCCACCAGCACCCGCTGCTCGTACCCCGGCTCCCCGCTTCGCGCCGCCTCCGCCAGCAACGTGGGCAACCCCTCGTCGACCCCCGCCGCGGCCCCCGCCGTCAGATAGGTGTCCAGCCCCGTCATCCCGTCCAGCGCCTTGCGCAGCGCGTCCCGGTCCGCCGCCCGGTCGATCGCCCGGTGGAACGTCCACCGGCACCCGTCGAGCGCCCCCACGACCCGCTCCACCGCATCGAGGTCGACTGCCCCGCCGGAGTCGAGGAACCCGAGCACGAACTCCTCGGCCCCTGCCCCCCGCATCTCCTCGGCGGCCCCCACCAGTCGATGGGTGTCCCCCGCCGCGAACCCGTCCGCCAACCGCACCATCACCCGCACCGGAATGTCCACGGCGGCCCGGATCCCGGTCACGGTCGCGGCCGGCGGGGTCAGCCCGTCGGCCGCGATGTCGGTGACCAGTTCGAGGCGGTCCGCGCCTCCGGCCTGCGCGGCGACCGCGTCCTCGACGTCGAGGGCGATCACCTCCAGGAGTGCACGCTTGCTCATGGGGCCCCATTCGTCGGCGACCAAGGGTCGACACCAGGTGTACAGGTCTAGTCCAATCCTGCTCCAAGACTACGCCCGCCGCCCGACCCGCCACACCCCGGTTCCGGGGAGAATGAGCCCATGGCAGATCTCGACGACCTCCGCTCCCGCTGGCTGAGCACCCTGCTCGCGGCGCGGGAGGACGACTCCTGCGCCACCGACCCGTCCCGGTACGGCGACGCGCTATTGAAGCGCTGGTCGGAGCCGCAGCGGCGCTATCACACCATGGAGCACCTCGCGGCGGTCCTCGACCACGTCGACACACTGGAGGAGTACGCCGCCGATCCGGCCGCCGTACGGCTGGCCGCGTGGTTCCACGACGCCGTCTACCTGCCGGAACGCTCGACGAACGAGGAGCGGTCCGCCCGGCTCGCCGAGCGCGCCCTGCCCGAGGCCGGAGTGTCCGCCGAGCGCACCGCCGAGGTCGCCCGGCTCGTCCGGCTCACCGTGACCCACGACCCCGCCGACGACGACCGCGACGGCCAGGTCCTGTGCGACGCCGACCTCGCGATCCTCGCCGCGCCGCCCTCCGCGTACGCCGCCTACACCGCCGCCGTCCGCGAGGAGTACCACTTCGTGCCGAACGACGCCTTCCGGGCGGGCCGGTCCGCGGTGCTGCGCCAACTGCTGGACCTGCCGCGGCTGTTCAGAACGCCGTACGGGCAGGAGAAGTGGGAGGCCACCGCCCGGTACAACCTCGCCGCGGAACTCGACATGCTCTCGCTCCCGTCCGGCCCGTCCGCATAGCCTGCCCGCATGCGACACATGGGCGGGGAACGCGTACAGCAGGCCGTGGCGGGCTCGGTGGCCCTGTTGCGGACGGCGGCCGGGGAGGACTGGGACACGGTCAAGGCCGCGCGTTCGGAGTGGAGTTGCCGGGAGGCGGCGGTCCACATCGCCCACGACCTCATCGTCTACGCCGGCCGGCTCGCGGCGCGGGGCCGCACCGCTCACGTGCCCCTGACGGTCACTCCCGACGCCACCGCCGGAAACGAAGGGCTCCTGGAGGCCATCGAGACCACCGGCACCCTGTTCACCGCCACCCTGCGCACCACACCGCGCCACATCCGCGCACACCACCCCTGCCCCTTCCTCAGCGCGAACGCCGAGGGCTTCGCCGCCCTCGGCGTCGGCGAGGTGCTGCTGCACACGTACGACATCGCCTCGGCGCTCGGTCTGGTCTACGAACCTCCCGCCGAGCTGGCCGAGTTCGCCCTCACCCGGCTCCTCCCGCACGTCCAGCCGGGCCCCACCCCCTGGGCCACCCTGCTCTGGGCCACCGGCCGCGGCACTCTTCCGGGCCGTGCGCCCGTCACCGACTGGCACTGGATCAACCCCCTGGTCGTGCCCGCCGAGCGGCTCACCCTGGAGAGCCTGACCCCCGCCGCCGCGGCCGACCTCGCGGCCGGGGGCGACGGCGGCTACGCGTGGGCGCAGGGCGGCCCCTACGACGGCACCCGGGAGGCCTCCGGAATGCTGCTCAAAGCGTACGAAGCGGGCGTGCACCGGCCGGAGTTCGGCGTCTTCGTCCTCGTGCGCACGGAGGACGACCGGGCCGTGGGCGCCCTCGGCTTCCACGGCGCGCCCGACGAGGAGGGCCGCGTGGAGATCGGCTACGACCTGGCGGAGTCGGCCCGCGGCCACGGCTACGCGACCGAGGCGCTGCGCGCGCTGTCGCGGTGGGCGCTGGCCAGGGACGACGTACACACCCTGCTGGCGACCATAGACCGCGCCAACCTGCCGTCCCAGGCCGTGGTCACCCGGTCGGGCTTCGTCCGGGCCACGCCCGAGGAGGAGCGGGCGATGGGCGAGAGCAGGGAGGCGGACGGCCCCCTGCACGTCTACCTCCGCAGCGTCCGCAGCGCCTAGGACCGCTCGGTTTCTCGCTCGGACCGGGGCTGGCGGCCCTTCGGCCGGCGCAGTCCCGCTCCGTTCAGCAGCCGCACCACGTCCCGGCTGCTGACCTCCACCGCGCCCGCGGCGACCGCGTCGGCGTAGCGGTGCGAGGGGATGTCGTAGTGGTCGCGCTCGAAGGCCCGCCGCGGGACGCCGAGGCGGTCGGCGAAGTCGTGGAGTTCGGCGAAGGAGACGTCGCTGACCAGGTGGGACCACATCCGGCCGTGCCCCGGCCAGGTCGGCGGGTCTATGTAGACGGTCACGGCGCCCCCCTCACGAGGCAGCCCCGCCCGTCGCCGTCCCCAGCAGGCCCACCGACGCCACCTTCACGCCCGCCTTGTGGCAGACCCAGTGCGGATCGGGGCCCAGTTCGGGCTCGACCTCCAGCGCGTGCGGGTCGCCGTGACCGCAGACCGGGCAGAGCGGCCAGCGGCCGTGCCGGTCGAGGAGGGCGTCCTGGACGTCCTGCGCCACCAGCCCGGCGATGTACTCCGCGCCCTCGGGCCACTGCTCCACCCACCAGCGCCGCTGCGCGACGGACTCCTCGACGAGCGACACGACGTCCGCCTCGGCGACCTGGCCCGCGACCAGATCGGCGAGCACCAGGGCGCGTGCCGCGTGCAACGCCTGCTCCAGGGGGCTTACGGGGTGGCCGGAGGGATCCATGCCCCCATTGTGCGCACTCTTGACCACAACACCGAAGCGAAAATATCTTTCACTCGTGACCCAGCAGGTGAAGGAAACTTTCGGAGCCGGACCGGGACAGGCCGGTCCGTCCGGCGGCCCGCCGCCCGCTCCCGCCGCCCTCGCGGCCAAGGTGCGCACGCTCGCGCCGTCCATGACCCGCTCCATGCAGCGGGTCGCCGAGGCCGTCGCCGGCGATCCGGCCGGCTGCGCCGCGCTCACCGTCACCGGTCTCGCGGAGCTCACCGGCACCAGCGAGGCGACCGTCGTCCGCACCGCCCGCCTGCTCGGTTACCCCGGCTACCGCGATCTGCGCCTCGCGCTCGCCGGTCTCGCCGCCCAGCAGCAGTCCGGGCGGGCCCCCGCCATCACCACCGACATCGCGGTGGACGACCCCATCGCCGACGTCGTCGCCAAACTCGCCTACGACGAGCAGCAGACCCTCGCCGACACCGCCGCCGGACTCGACACCGCCCAGCTCGGCGCGGCCGTGACCGCCCTGGCCGCCGCCCGCCGGATCGACGTGTACGGCGTCGGGGCGTCCGGGCTGGTCGCGCAGGACCTGACGCAGAAGCTGCTGCGCATAGGGCTGATAGCCCACGCGCACAGCGATCCGCATCTCGCCGTGACGAACGCGGTGCAGCTGCGCGGCGGCGACGTGGCGCTCGCGATCACGCACTCCGGGTCGACCGGCGATGTGATCGAGCCCTTGCGGGTCGCCTTCGAGCACGGGGCGACGACCGTCGCGATCACCGGACGGCCGGACGGGCCGGTCGCCCAGTACGCCGACCACGTCCTGACCACGTCCACCGCGCGCGAGAGTGAGCTGCGCCCGGCCGCCATGTCGTCCAGGACCGGTCAACTGCTGGTCGTGGACTGCCTGTTCGTCGGAGTCGCGCAGCGGACGTACGAGTCCGCCGCGCCCGCCCTGTCGGCGTCCTACGAGGCGCTGGCCCACCGGCACCGGCGGTAGCCCTCATCAGTTCCGTCCGTGGAAAGAGCCCATGACCTCACCGTCCAACCCCCGTGAGCTGCGCGCCGAGTTGGAGTCCCTCACCACCGAGGCGTTCCGCCCCGACCTCGCCGACATCGACCGGCTGCCCACCCTCGACATCGCCCGCCTGATGAACGGCGAGGACGCCTCCGTACCCGCCGCCGTCGCCGCTCGGCTCCCCGAGATCGCCGCCGCCGTCGACGCCGTGGCGGAGCGGATGGCGCGCGGCGGACGGCTCGTCTACGCGGGCGCCGGCACCGCCGGGCGGCTCGGCGTGCTCGACGCCTCCGAGTGCCCGCCCACCTTCAACACCGGCCCCGGCCAGGTCGTCGGCCTGATCGCGGGCGGGCCTGAGGCCATGGTGAGCTCCGTGGAGGGCGCCGAGGACTCCGGGGAGCTGGCCCGCGCCGACCTCGACGCGCTCACGCTGACGCCCCTGGACACGGTGGTCGGCGTCTCCGCCTCCGGCCGTACCCCGTACGCGATCGGCGCGGTGGAACACGCCCGCGCCCTGGGCGCGCTGACGATCGGCCTGGCCTGCAACGCGCACAGCGCGCTCGCGGCCGCCGCCGAACACGGCATCGAGATCGTGGTGGGCCCCGAGCTGCTCACCGGCTCCACCCGCCTGAAGTCCGGCACGGCGCAGAAGCTCGTCCTCAACATGATCTCGACGATCACGATGATCCGGCTGGGCAAGACGTACGGGAACCTGATGGTCGACGTCCGCGCCTCCAACGACAAGCTGCGGGCCCGCTCCCGCCGGATCGTCGCGCTGGCCACCGGCGCGGGCGACGAGGAGATCGAGCGGGCGCTCGCCGCCACCGACGGCGAGGTGAAGAACGCCGTCCTGGCGATCCTCGCCGGGGTCGACGGCCCGACGGCCGCCCGCCTTCTGGAGGAGTCCGGCGGCCATCTGCGTGCCGCGCTGGCGGCGGCGGTCCGCTGACCCCAGGCTCGGGGGGTGAGCACCTCGTACGACACCGCCGCCGCGATCCTCCCCCTGGTCGGCGGCCCCGCGAACGTCACCTCCGTCGCCCACTGCATGACCCGGCTCCGGCTGGGCCTGGCCGACCGCTCCCTGGTGGACGAGGAGGCGCTGCGGGCGGTGCCCGGCGTCCTCGGGGTGGTCGACGACGACACCTACCAGATCGTGCTCGGGCCGGGGGTGGTGGCGCGGGTGACGCCGGAGTTCCAGGCGCTGGTGCTGAAGCGGGCGCGGCAGCAGCGCAACGCGACCCCGGTGAAGCTGGCCCTGCGCCGGGTCGCGAACATCTTCGTGCCGCTGATCCCGGCGCTGATCGGCTGCGGGGTGCTGGCCGGGCTCAACGGCCTGCTGCTCAACCTCCGTTGGCTGCCCGGGGTGACCCCGGCCCTGTCGGTGATCGCCACCGCCTTCATGTCCCTGATCGCGGTCTTCGTCGGGCACAACACGGCGAAGGAGTTCGGCGGCACCCCGGTGCTCGGCGGCGCGGTGGCGGCGATCGTCGTCTACCCGGGGGTGGCGAAGGTGACGGCGTTCGGGGTGACCCTGGCACCGGGGCAGGGCGGAGTGCTCGGGGCGCTGGCGGCGGCCCTGCTGGGCGTGTACGTCGAGAAGTGGTGCCGCCGCTGGGTCCCGCCCACGCTGGACGTCCTGCTCACCCCCACCCTCACGGTCCTCGTCGCGGGCCTGGCCACGCTCTACGGCCTCATGTACACCGCCGGCGCGGTCTCGACCGCCATCGGCACGGCGGCGACCTGGCTGCTGACGACGACGGGAGCCTTCGCGGGCCTGGTCCTCGGCGGCCTCTTCCTCCCCCTGGTCATGCTGGGCCTCCACCAGGCCCTGATCCCGATCCACGCCACCCTCATCGAGCAGCAGGGCCACACCGTCCTCCTCCCGCTGCTCGCCATGGCGGGCGCCGGCCAGGTGGGCGCGGCGGCGGCGGTGTACGTCCGGCTGCGCCACGACACGACCATGCGTACGACGATCAGGTCGGCGCTCCCGGCCGGGCTGCTGGGCGTGGGCGAGCCGCTGATCTACGGAGTCTCCCTGCCGCTCGGCCGCCCCTTCCTCACCGCCTGTGTGGGCGGAGCCGCCGGGGGCGCCTTCGTCGGGCTGTTCGCGATGCTCGGCGAGCGGGTGGGCGCGACGGCGATCGGGCCGTCGGGGTGGGCGCTGTTCCCGCTGCTGGCGGGCAACAGGGGCCTGGCCCCGACGGCCGCGATCTACGCGGGCGGGCTGCTGACGGGGTATGCGGTGGGCTTCCTGACGACGTACACCTTCGGTCTGCGGGCCGTGGCTGGCCCAGCAGCAGATCCGACTTCAGCTCCCGCAGCTCCCGGGCCCCCGGGGTGAGCGTCAGCTCAGGGACTTCAGGGCGGCCGGGTCGTACGCGGCCAGTTCCGACACGCGGCCCGCCAGGACCTTCCGCGCCCAGTGCGGGTCCTGGAGCAGGGCGCGGCCGACGGCCACCAGGTCGAACTCGTCGCGCTCCAGGCGGTCCAGGAGGTTGTCGAGGGAGCCCGTCTCGGCCCCCTCGCCCTGGAACGCCTTGAGGAAGTCGCCGTTCAGGCCGACCGAGCCGACGGTGATGGCGGGCCTGCCGGTCAGCTTCTTGGTCCAGCCCGCCAGATTCAGGTCCGATCCCTCGAACTCGGGGAGCCAGTAGCGGCGGGTGGAGGCGTGGAAGGCGTCGACACCGGCCGCGGCGAGCGGGGCGAGGATGGCCTCCAGCTCCTCCGGGGTCCCGGCGAGGCGGGCGTCGTAGGCGTCCTGCTTCCACTGCGAGTAGCGGAAGATGACGGGGAAGCCGGGCGAGACGGCGGCGCGGACGGCGGCCACGATCTCCGCGGCGAACCGGGTCCGGGACACCGGGTCACCGCCGTAGGCATCCGTGCGGCGGTTGGTGCCCGCCCACAGGAACTGGTCGATCAGATAGCCGTGCGCGCCGTGCAGCTCGACGCCGTCGAAGCCGATCCGCTCCGCCGCGGCGGCGGCCTCGGCGAACGCGCCGATGACGTCGTCGAGGTCCTGCTGGGTCATGGCCTTGCCGGTGACCTCGTCGGCGCCGATGCGCAGACCCGAGGGGCCGACCGCGGGGGCGTCCGCGAACGGCGGCTCGCCCTGGCGGCGGACCATGCCGATGTGCCACAGCTGCGGAACGATCGTGCCGCCCGCCGCGTGCACCGCGTCGGCGACCTTCGCCCAGCCCGCGAGCTGCTCGGCCCCGTGGAAGCGCGGCACCCGGTCGCTCTGCCCGGCCGAGTCATGGCCGACGTACGTCCCCTCGGTGACGATCAGACCGACACCGGCGGCGGCCCGGCGGGCGTAGTACGACACCACGTCCTCGCCCGGGACACCGCCCGGCGAGAACATCCGGGTCATCGGCGCCATGACGATGCGGTTGGGCACGGTCAGGCCGTTGATCGAGGTCGGGCGGGAGAGGATCTCGGCGGCGCGCGAGGCGGCCTCGGAGGGGGCGACGGTCACGTGGGGGCTCCTTGAGGGGGTACCGACGGGTATGTGCGCGTGCATTTACCACACCTCGGCGTCAACCTCCGGGACCCCCGCCCCCATTCCCCCGCTGGGGAAACGACCGTATGACCCAGCCCACGAACACGCCCGAGGGCGGCACCCCCTGACGAACAGGGAGTGCCGCCCTCGGCAGAACGACGACCGACCGGAGTCGATCAGAAGTCCATGTCACCGCCCGGCATGCCGCCCGGAGCGGCCGCGGCGGCCTTCTCCGGCTTGTCGGCGATGACGGCCTCGGTGGTGAGGAACAGCGCCGCGATGGAGGCGGCGTTCTGCAGCGCGGAACGCGTCACCTTCGCCGGGTCGATGATGCCCTCGGCGATCATGTCGACGTACTCACCGGTCGCGGCGTTCAGGCCGTGGCCGACGGGCAGGTTGCGCACCTTCTCGACGATGACGCCGCCCTCGAGACCGCCGTTGACGGCGATCTGCTTGAGCGGGGCCTCCAGCGCGAGCTTCACGGCGTTGGCGCCGGTCGCCTCGTCGCCCGAGAGGTCGAGCTTCTCGAAGACCGAGGAGGCCTGCAGCAGGGCCACGCCACCACCGGCGACGATGCCCTCCTCGACGGCCGCCTTGGCGTTGCGCACGGCGTCCTCGATGCGGTGCTTGCGCTCCTTGAGCTCCACCTCGGTGGCGGCACCGGCCTTGATGACGGCCACGCCGCCGGCCAGCTTCGCCAGACGCTCCTGCAGCTTCTCGCGGTCGTAGTCCGAGTCGCTGTTCTCGATCTCGGCGCGGATCTGGTTGACCCGGCCCTGGACCTGCTCCGAGGAGCCGGAACCGTCGACGATCGTGGTCTCGTCCTTGGTGATGACGACCTTGCGGGCCTTGCCCAGGAGGTCCAGGGAGGTGTTCTCGAGCTTGAGACCGACCTCCTCGGAGATGACCTCGCCGCCGGTGAGGATGGCGATGTCGTTCAGCATCGCCTTGCGGCGGTCGCCGAAGCCCGGGGCCTTGACGGCGACGGACTTGAAGGTGCCGCGGATCTTGTTGACGACCAGGGTCGACAGGGCCTCGCCCTCGACGTCCTCGGCGATGATCAGCAGCGGCTTGCCCGACTGCATGACCTTCTCCAGCAGCGGGAGCAGGTCCTTGACCGAGGAGATCTTGGAGTTGGCGATCAGGATGTACGGGTCGTCGAGGACGGCCTCCATACGCTCCATGTCGGTGGCGAAGTACGCCGAGATGTAGCCCTTGTCGAAGCGCATACCCTCGGTGAGCTCCAGCTCCAGACCGAAGGTCTGGGACTCCTCGACGGTGATGACGCCTTCCTTGCCGACCTTGTCCATGGCCTCGGCGATGAGCTCGCCGATCTGGGTGTCGGCGGCGGAGATGGAGGCCGTGGAGGCGATCTGCTCCTTGGTCTCGACGTCCTTCGCCTGCTCCAGCAGGGCGGCGGAGACGGCCTCGACGGCCTTCTCGATACCGCGCTTCAGGGCCATCGGGTTGGCACCGGCGGCGACGTTGCGCAGGCCCTCGCGGACCAGCGCCTGGGCGAGAACGGTCGCCGTGGTCGTACCGTCACCGGCGACGTCGTCCGTCTTCTTGGCGACTTCCTTGACCAGCTCGGCGCCGATCTTCTCGTACGGGTCCTCGAGCTCGATCTCCTTGGCGATGGAGACACCGTCGTTGGTGATCGTGGGGGCGCCCCACTTCTTCTCGAGGACGACGTTGCGGCCCTTGGGGCCGAGCGTCACCTTCACGGCGTCCGCGAGCTGGTTCATGCCGCGCTCGAGGCCGCGCCGCGCCTCCTCGTCGAACGCGATGATCTTGGCCATGTGAAGTGGTCCCTCCAGGACTGGGGGTGATTCCTTCGGACCGCGCCCGCGCCCGCGACGGACGGCTCGCCGGCCTGTGGTTCCTTGCCCCACCTGGCCTGCGGGCCTCACCGACCCGGTCCTTCGTTGTCACTCTCACCTTCAGAGTGCTAACGCCAATGATTAGCACTCGGGGTAGGCGAGTGCAAGCGGCTCTCGGGTTTCGGGCCCCTGCGTGCGGTTCTCATGCGGTTGCCGTCCGGTCCGCCGGGCACACGGAAGGGCTCGCACCCGGGGGGTTGGTCCCCTTGGTGCGAGCCCTTCAGCGGAAGACGTAGCTTGCGGTTCGTTGGTCGCGCGTTCAGGCAGATACGCGAACCATGTCGGCCTGCGGGCCCTTCTGGCCCTGCGAGATCTCGAACTCGACCCGCTGGCCCTCTTCCAGGGTGCGGTACCCGTCCATCTGGATCGCGCTGTAGTGGACGAAAACATCCGCACCACCGTCGACCGCGATGAAGCCGTACCCCTTCTCCGCGTTGAACCACTTGACGGTGCCCTGAGCCATGCCTAACTCCCCTATTACTGGCCCTTGCACAGATCCGCACTTCGCGGATCCGGGTCAGACCTCACCCCCCACGGTTTGGGGGCGTGCGCCGGAACGCGTCGACCGCGGCTGAATGTATCTGTCCAACTGCCGTCTGCAACAGGTCAATCGGACGAGAATTCTGGACGCGCACAGTCCGGAATGTAGTGAGAATTCGCCCGAACTCAGGGCAAGTCGGGCCCCATAAAAGGAGCAGATGACGCAAAAGGCGCGCACACTTTGGCTACTTCTCGTCGCATAGGGCTTCAGGACTCATATGCGCCCGGCATGCGAAGTGGGGCGGGTTCCCCAACTGTACCGCGCTCAACCAAGCAGAATTGCCCCCTCCGTTTGTCTTACGGAGAGGGCAATTCGATGAACTCAGAGTGATACGCCTTACCGACGGTAACGATCAGCCGCCGGCCACCGCCGGAATGATGGAAACTCCGGCGCCGTCGGGGATCGCCGTCTGCAGGCCCTGCTCGAAGCGGACGTCGTCGTCATTGACGTACACATTCACGAACCGGCGCAGCTTGCCCTGGTCGTCCAGGACCCGGGCGGCGATTCCGGTGTGGTTCTTCTCCAGGTCGGCGATGACCTCGGCGAGGGTGCCACCCTCGGCCGTCACCTCGGCGGCACCACCGGTGTAGGTGCGCAGGATGGTGGGGATGCGGACTTTGACGCTCATGAGTCGAGGCCAGCCTCTCGGAAGGAGTCGAGGTTCGGGCGGATCGTCGCGGTGAGGCCGGTGCCGGCCACCGCGTCGAGGGTCTTGAGGCCGTCGCCGGTGTTGAGGACGACCGTCGTCTTGGTGGGGTCGAGCAGGCCGTTCTCGATCAGCTTGCGCGTCACGCCCACCGTCACGCCACCCGCCGTCTCCGCGAAGATCCCCTCGGTCCGGGCCAGCAGCTTGATCGCGTCGACCACCTGCTCGTCCGTCACGTCCTCCACCGCGCCGCCGGTGCGCCGGGCGATGTCCAGGACGTAGGGCCCGTCGGCCGGGTTGCCGATGGCCAGCGACTTGGCGATGGTGTTCGGCTTCTGCGGCCGGACCACGTCGTGGCCCGCCTTGTAGGCCACCGACACCGGCGAGCACCCCTCGGCCTGCGCGCCGAAGATCTTGTACGGCCTGTCCTCGACGAGCCCGAGCTTGATCAGCTCCTGCAGCCCCTTGTCGATCTTCGTCAGCTGCGAGCCGGACGCGATCGGCACGACGATCTGGTCCGGGAGCCGCCAGCCGAGCTGCTCGCAGATCTCGTACGCCAGGGTCTTGGAACCCTCCGCGTAGTACGGCCGCAGGTTGACGTTGACGAAGCCCCAGCCCTCGCCGGCCGGGTCGCCGATCAGCTCGGAGCAGAAGCGGTTCACGTCGTCGTAGTTGCCCTCGATGCCGACCAGCTCGCCGCCGTACACCGCGGCCATCACGACCTTGCCCTGCTCCAGGTCGTGCGGGATGAACACGCAGGAACGGAGGCCGGCGCGGGCCGCGGCGGCGCCGACGGCACCGGCCAGGTTGCCCGTCGACGAGCAGGAGAGCGTGGTGAAGCCGAAGGCCCGGGCGGCCTCCAGGGCCTGGGCGACGACCCGGTCCTTGAAGGAGTGCGTCGGGTTGCCGGAGTCGTCCTTCACATACAGGCCGCCGGTCACGCCGAGCTCGCGGGCCAGGTTGTCGGCCTTGACGAGCGCGGTCCAGCCGGGGTTGAGGTTGGGCTTGCCGGCCACGTCCGAGGGGACGGGCAGCAGGGGCGCGTAACGCCAGATGTTCGCGGGTCCCGCTTCGATGCGCTTGCGGAGTTCCTCGGTGTCGTACGCCGAGAAGTCGTAGGCGATCTCCAGCGGGCCGAAACACTCCTCGCACGCGAAGACCGGGCCGAGCGGGACGCGGTGTCCGCACTCCCGGCAGCTCAGGGCGGCGGCGGGACCGAGATCGACAGTGGTGTTCCCGGTGCTTGCGACAGTCTGCACAGCCATGTGAGGCGAGGCCCTTTCTCCTCATCTTCCTCACGACGCATCTCGCCGTGAGACGGATTTGGCACCTTCCCTAGCCGGGAGCCTCGCGTGAACGAGACCGGCTGGAGGGTTGCCGGGGCTTCATCGGGCCGTATCCCTCTGCCCCTCTGGATGAGCGGTATGAAGTTGTGAACGCCGGGCCGGCCAGGACATGCGATGGTCACCCGCGTTGTTCAAGACTGTAACCGACGACCGGGACAGTTGAGATAGTCGTCCGAACGGCGAGATGGATCACAAACAGCGGATCACAAGCGAAGGAGCCGCCTACGTGCTGGAAGAAGTCGAGCGCTGGCTGAGCACCCGCTCCTGGTCGGTGACCGATCGCCCGCTCCACCAGATCATGGCCGCGAAGCGCAGCTCGGGCCAGTCCGTCTCCGTCGTGCTGCCCGCGCTCGACGAGGAGGAGACGGTCGGTGACATCGTCGCCGTCATCCGGCACGACCTGATGCACCAGGTCCCGCTGGTCGACGAGATCGTCGTCGTCGACTCCGGGTCCACCGACCGCACCGCCGAGGTCGCCGCGGCGGCCGGGGCGACGGTCGTGCACCGGGACGCGATCCTGCCGCGGCTGCCCGCCGTGCCCGGCAAGGGCGAGGTGCTCTGGCGCTCGCTGCTGGTCACCCGCGGCGACATCGTCTGCTTCATCGACGCGGACCTGAAGGAGTTCTCCTCGGACTTCGTCTCCGGCATCGTCGGCCCGCTGCTCACCGACCCCGGGGTGGACCTCGTCAAGGCGATGTACGACCGCCCGCTCGGGCAGGCGGCGGGCCAGGGCGGCCGGGTCACCGAGCTGATGGCCCGCCCGCTGCTGAACATGCACTGGCCGCAGCTCGCCGGCTTCGTGCAGCCGCTCGGCGGGGAGTACGCGGCCCGCCGCTCCCTGCTGGAACAGCTCCCCTTCCCCGTCGGCTACGGCGTGGAGCTCGGCATGCTGGTCGACGCGCTGCACCTGGCCGGCCTCGACGCGCTGGCCCAGGTCGACGTCGGGGTGCGCAAGCACCGGCACCAGGACGGCCGGGCGCTCGGCCGGATGTCCGCCGCGATCTACCGCACGGCCCAGCTCCGGCTGGCCCGCGGACACCTCATCCGCCCCGCGCTCACCCAGTTCGAGCGCGGCGAGGACGGTTTCGAGCCGCGGACGTACTCGGTGGACACCGAGGAGCGGCCGCCGATGGCGGAGATAGCGGAGTACGCGTCCCGCAAGGTGGCGTAACCCACGCCGCACGCGGCGCATCGCACGTTTGAGCGTTTACGGCACGGGCTAGGTTGGAGCACATGGCTTCCATGTACGGCGCCGCTCAGGTGCTGGTCGCGTCGAACCGCGGCCCGGTCTCCTATGAAGTGCAGGAAGACGGCTCGTTGCGCACCAAGCGCGGGGGCGGCGGACTGGTGTCGGGCCTCTCGGCCATCGGCCCGGACGCCGGTGCCCTGTGGGTGTGCTCCGCGCTGTCCGACGGCGACCGCGAGGCGGTGCGGCGCGGGGTGGGCGAGGACGGCGTGCGGATGCTCGCCGTACCGGCCGAGGTGCACGCGGACGCGTACAACGGCGTCGCCAACTCCGTGCTCTGGTTCGTCCACCACATGCTCTACCAGACCCCGCTGGAGCCCACCTTCGACTCCGCGTTCTGGCGGCAGTGGGAGAACTACGTCCGCTTCAACCGGGCCTTCGCCGAGGCGCTGGCCGACGAGGCGGCCGAGGGTGCGGCGGTCCTGGTGCAGGACTACCACCTGACGCTGGTGCCGGGGCTGCTGCGCAAGCTCCGCCCCGACCTGCGCATCAGCCACTTCTCGCACACCCCGTGGGCCCCGGTGGACTACTTCCGCATGCTGCCCGACCGGGTGGCGCGCGAGGTGCTGGAGGGCATGCTCGGCGCCGACCGGCTCGGCTTCCTCACCCAGCGCTGGGCGGACGCGTTCACCGCGTGCTGCACGCAGCTGGTGGGCGGGCTCGGGGACACCGAGGTCGGGGTGCACGGGCTGGGGGCGGACGCGGACTTCCTGCGCCGCCGGTCGCACGAGGCGGACGTCGAGGAGCGGATGACGGCGCTGCGCGCGGAGATCGGGGAGGGCCGCCGGACGATCGTCCGGGTGGACCGGACCGAGCTGTCGAAGAACATCGTGCGCGGGCTGCTGGCCTACCGGCAGCTCCTCGACGACCACCCCGAGTGGCGCGAGCGGGTCGTGCACGTGGCCTTCGCCTACCCCTCCCGGCAGGACCTCGCCGTCTACCGGGAGTACACGGCCGAGGTGCAGCGGGTCGCCGACGAGATCAACGCCCGGTACGGCACCCCGGGCTGGACTCCGGTCGTGCTGCACGTCAAGGACGACTTCGCGCGCTCCCTCGCCGCGTACCGGCTCGCCGACGTGGCCCTGGTCAACCCCATCCGGGACGGCATGAACCTGGTCGCGAAGGAGGTGCCGGTCGTCTCCGACGAGGGATGCGCGCTGGTGCTGTCGCGGGAGGCGGGTGCGTACGAGGAGCTCGGCGAGCACGCGATCGTGGTGAACCCGTACGACGTCCTGGACACCGCGCGCGCCCTGCACGAGGCCCTGACGATGCCGCCGCACGAGCGGGCCGACCGCTCCAAGCGGCTGGCCGCGGCGGCCACGGCCCTGCCCCCCGCGCAGTGGTTCATGTCCCAGCTGCGGGCGCTGACCGGCTGATCCCGCCGGCTCACCGCAGGTGCGCCGCCAGCTCGCTCAGTAGCGCCACCACTCCCGCGGGGCCCGGGACCACCAGGTCGGCCTTCTCCTGGAGCTCCGGGACCTGCTCGGTGCCCCTGCTGCACACCAGCAGGCCGGGGGTGCCGTCGGCGCGGAGTTTGTCGACGGCCGCGTAGGCGGGCAGGTCGCCCAGGTCGTCGCCGGCGAAGAGGACCGAGGTGGCGTCGGTCTCGCGGACGTAGCCGAGGAGGGCGACGCCCTTGTCCATGCCGGGCGGACGCAGTTCCAGGACGAGCCGGCCCGGTTCGACGATCAGGCCGTGCCGGGCGGCCAGCTCGGCGAGGGGCTCGCGCAGGGCCTCGAAGGCGGCCTGCGGATCACCGGCCCGGCGGGTGTGCACGGCGACCGCGCTGCCCTTCTCCTCGATCCAGGTGCCGCGCCAGGCGCCGACCCCGTCGAGGAATCCGGGCAGCTCCGCGCGGACGGCGGCGACCCCGGGGTGGGGGGCGGGGGCGTTGACGGTGCCGGTGACGGCGTCCCAGCGCTCGGCGCCGTAGTGGCCGAGGACGACGAGACGCTCCAGGCCCGGCACCCCGGCGAAGCCGCCGTGGCGGACCGCGACTCCGGCGGGCCGGCCGGTGACCACGGCGACGGCGGCCACCTTCGGCGCGAGCGCGGCGAGCGCGCCCACCGCGTCCGGATGCGCCCGTGCCTGTTCGGGGTCCGGCACGATCGGCGCGAGGGTCCCGTCGAAGTCGATGGCGATCACCGCCCGCGCGGGTTCGGCGAGGATCGCGTCGAGGCCGGCCCGGCCGGCGGGGGTGACCGGGGTCGGCAGGGAGGTCGATTCGGTGTGGCTGCCCATACGGCGACCCTATCCAGCTCCGCCCTCGCCGGTCAGCAGGGCCTCACCGCTCCGCTCGCCGTGACTCGCGCACCCTGCGCAGCCGGTTCACCGTCACCGGGTCGTGCGCGAGGGCCCGCTCGTCGTCCAGGAGGGCGTTGAGGAGCTGGTAGTAGCGGACGGGGGCCAGGCCCAGTTCCTCGCGTATCGCGCGCTCCTTGGCGCCCGGGCCGGAAAAGCCGCGGCGTTCCAGGGCGAGGATGGACTGTTCCCTGGGGTTCAGCGGGTCCGGTGCCATACCTGGCACCGTAACCCCCGCCACCGACAGTCCGGCTACTCCGCGCTCTCCTCCGCCACCGCCGTCACCTGCAGCCGGCGCAGCACCGTGGCGGGGCTGCCGCCGGGGGCGACCGCGGTGCCGATCTTCTCCTTCACCGCCGCGCTGACCGCGGCCCAGGAGGTACGGCCCACCGGGTAGAGCTCGGAGGTGGGCAGGGCCTTGAGGAAGGGCCGGAGACCGGCGTCCTGCTCCGCGGCGCTCATGGTGTCCCAGACCGAGTTGGTCACGGGCAGCAGGTCGTACTCGCGGGAGAAGGCGAGCACGTTCTTCTCGTCGTAGACGAAGTCGAGGAAGTCGCCGGTCTCCTTGGCGTGGCCGTTCTGCTTGAACGCCATCATCCAGTCGGCCACGCCCATGGAGACCTTGCTCGGCCCGTCCTCGCCGGGCATCGGCACCATGCCGAACTCCACGCCCTTCGCGGCGGCCGCCTTCATCAGCGAGGGATGCCCGTTGAGCATGCCGACGTCGCCGTCCGTGAACGCCTCGAAGGCGTCGGCGCGGTTGAGCGAGGCGGGCGCGACCGGTCCCGTCAGCTCCTTGTCGACCAGTTCGTCCTTCAGCCAGCCGAAGGTCTGGATGTTCTCCGCGGAGTCGATGCCGTAGGTACCGGCGTCGGTGTCGGTGTAACCGCCGCCCCCGCTGAGCAGCCACTGCATGGTCTCCGCCTGCGCCTCCTCGGGTCCGAGCGGCAGGGCGTACGGGTACTTCACCCCGTCCGCCTTCAGCGCCTCGGCGTCGGCGGCGAGCTCCTGCCAGGTCTCGGGGGGAGTGATGCCGGCCCGCTCGAAGAGGGACTTGTTGTAGAAGAGCAGACGCGTGGAGGAGGCGAACGGCATGCCGTACTGGGTGCCGTTGACCGCGCCCGCGGCGGCCAGCTGCGTGAGGAAGTCGGCCTGGGTGGTGATGGAGAGCAGCTCGCTGGCGGTGTACAGCTTTCCGGCCTTGGCGTAGTCCGCGTAGGCCCCGATCTGCGCCAGGTCAGGTGCCTTCCCGGCGTCCACGAGCTCCCTGACCTTGCGGTCGACCTCGGTCCAGGAGTAGACGCTGACCTCGATGTTCACGTCCGGGTGGGTCTTCTCGTACTCCTCGACCAGCGAGGCCCAGTACTTCCGGGAGCTGTTCGCCGCGCTGTCGCCGTAGTCGGCGGCGACCAGCCGCAGCGTGACCTCGTCCGACCCTCCGGTCAGGCCGCAGCCGCCCAGCACCGCCGTCATGCCCAGTGCGGACACCACCGCGATCATTCCTGCCCCACGCCGCTGCACTGCTCTTCCAGCCCCAACCCTGCGAAAACTTTCGACCCGACGCCATAAGGTCTACACCACGTGAGTGGACTAGACCTCTCCCGGGTCGACGGGCCACACTGTCCCCGTGAGACATGTCATCGCCCTCGACGTGGGCGGCACCGGGATGAAGGCCGCCCTGGTCGGGGCGGACGGCGCTCTGCTGCACCAGGCCCGTCGGCCGACCGGACGCGAGCGCGGCCCCGACTCGGTCGTGGCGGGCATCCTCGACTTCGCCGCCGAGCTGCGCGCGCACGGCGCCGAGACATTCGGCGAGCCCGCCGCCGCGGCCGGTGTCGCCGTCCCCGGCATCGTCGACGAGGCGGCCGGCATCGCCGCCTACTCGGCCAACCTCGGCTGGCGCGACGTACCCCTGCGCGAGCTGATCACCACCCGGCTCGGCGTCCCGGCCGCCCTCGGTCACGACGTACGCACCGGCGGCCTCGCCGAGGGCCGGGTCGGCGCGGGCCGGGGCACCGACCGGTTCCTGTTCGTGGCGCTCGGCACCGGCATCGCGGGCGCGATCGGGGTGGACGGGCGGGTGGAGGCCGGGGCGCACGGGTTCGCGGGCGAGATCGGCCATGTCGTCGTACGCCCCGGAGGCGCTCCCTGCCCCTGCGGACAGCGCGGCTGCCTGGAACGGTTCGCCTCCGCGGCCGCGGTGAGCGAGGCCTGGGCGAGGGCGGACGGGAACCCGGACGCGGACGCGGCCGACTGCGCCAAGGCCGTCGCGTCCGGTGACCCGAACGCCGTGCGTGTCTGGCAGGAGGCCGTGGACGCCCTGGCCGACGGCCTGGTCACCGCCCTCACCCTGCTGGACCCGCGCACGCTGATCATCGGTGGCGGCCTCGCCGAGGCGGGGGAAACCTTGTTCAC
Organism: Streptomyces sp. NPDC002779; assembly: GCF_042888685.1. Taxonomy (NCBI): domain Bacteria; kingdom Bacillati; phylum Actinomycetota; class Actinomycetes; order Kitasatosporales; family Streptomycetaceae; genus Streptomyces; species Streptomyces sp. NPDC002779. Next base: position 124,255 of record NZ_JBIAQC010000006.1, on the reverse strand, counting down.
ACCCCTGCGGGACGCCGTCCGGCGCAGGGTCACCTTCCAGAAGGTGCCGGAGATCGTCCCGGCGGCTCTGGGGGACACGGCGGGCTGTCTGGGCGCGGGCCTCCTGGCCTGGGACCTGCTGACTACTACAACTCGGATCCAGGAGGAACCCACCTGATGGCAACCCCCTCAGGGGCGCGGGACAGTGCTCAATTGCGGCTCCGCCGCGGGGCGCGCTCAGCCCCCACCGGCCCGCAGATGGTCCTCAAGGGAGCCCACGTAGCACTCCCCACAGGAGTGATCGACAACGGCCAAGTGATCATCGAGGGCGACCGAATCGCCGCGACCGCGCAAGAGAACGCCCAGGTCATCGACGTAACCGGCCATTACCTGGTCCCCGGCTTCGTAGACCTCCACAACCACGGCGGAGGCGGAGCCTCCTTCACCTCGGGCACCGTCGACGAAGTCCTCCGCGGCATCGACACCCACCGCCGCCACGGCACCACCACCCTCGTCGCCTCCACGGTCACCGGTGACATGGACTTCCTCGCCCAGCGCGCGGGATTCCTCTCCGAGCTGGCCGAGCAGGGCGACATCGCCGGGATCCACTTCGAGGGCCCGTTCATCTCCCCGTGCCGCAAGGGCGCGCACTCCGAGGAGCTGCTGCGCGACCCGGACCCGGCCGAGGTGCGCAAGCTGATCGACGCCGCGCGCGGCAAGGCCAGGATGGTCACCCTCGCCACCGAACTGCCCGGCGGCATCGACTCCGTACGCCTGCTCGCCGAGCACGGCGTCATCGCGGCGATCGGCCACACGGACGCGACGTACGAGCAGACGGTCGAGGCGATCGACGCGGGCGCCACCGTGGCGACGCACCTCTTCAACGCGATGCCCGCCCTCGGCCACCGCGCCCCGGGACCGATCGCGGCCCTCCTGGAGGACGACCGGATCACCGTCGAGCTGATCAACGACGGTACGCATCTGCACCCCGCCTCCCTGCAGCTGGCGTTCCGTCACGCGGGCGCGGACCGGGTGGCGTTCATCACCGACGCGATGGACGCGGCCGGCTTCGGCGACGGCCGGTACATGCTCGGCCCGCTGGAGGTGGAGGTCGCCGACGGCGTCGCCCGGCTGGTGGAGGGCGGCTCGATCGCCGGCTCGACCCTCACCCTGGACCGTGCCTTCAAGCGCGCGGTGACGGTCGACAAGCTGCCCGTGGAGGACGTGGTGAAGGCCCTGTCCACCAACCCGGCCCGGCTGCTGGGGATGTCCGACACGATCGGCTCGCTGGAGCCGGGCAAGTACGCCGACCTGGTGCTTCTGGACGACGCCTACGAGGTGAAGGGCGTGCTGCGCCGGGGCGCATGGGTAATCGATCCCCAACTGGGCTGATCCGTCCGGCACCTGTGCGACGGCGGCCGTTCCGAGGGCTGGGACGGCCGCTCTGTCTTTGGCATGATCAGGACCGGAACAGACGGCACCACTGACCCGGGGAGGTCGGCCCGGGTGATCCTCACGGTCACGCTGAACACCGCTCTCGACATCACGTACCGCGTAGCGGCGTTGCGCCCGCACGCCTCCCACCGCGTCTCCGAGGTCCTCGAACGCCCCGGCGGCAAGGGCCTGAACGTGGCGCGGGTGCTGGCGGCCCTCGGCCACGAGGTGACCGCCACCGGCTTCACGGGCGGCGCGACGGGCGGGGTCGTACGCGACCTGCTCACCGACGGTACCGGGGTGCGCGACGCCCTCGTCCCGCTCGCCGGTACGACCCGCCGCACGATCGCGGTCGTCGACGGCCGCACCGGCGACACCACCCAGCTCAACGAGCCGGGCCCGGTCGTCACCCCGGCCGAGTGGTCCGCCTTCCAGGAGTTTTACGACACTCTGCTCGCGTCGGCGGACGCGGTGGCCCTCTGCGGCAGCCTCCCGCCGGGCCTCCCGGTCGGCGCCTACGCGAGCCTGGTCCGCGCGGCACGCGCCGCGGGCGTCCCGGTGCTGCTGGACACCAGCGGCGAACCCCTGCGCCGGGCCGTCGCCGCCCGCCCGGATGTCATCAAGCCCAACGCCGACGAGCTGGCCGAGCTGACCGGCTCCCACGAGCCGTTGCGCGCCACGCGGGACGCCCGCCGCCGCGGCGCCCGCACGGTGGTCGCCTCGCTGGGCGCCGGCGGTCTGCTCGCCCACACCCCGGGGGGCCGCTGGCGGGCCGTCCCGCCCGCACCGCTGCGCGGCAACCCGACCGGCGCGGGCGACGCGGCGGTCGCGGGCCTGCTGTCGGGCCTGGTCGAAGGTGTCCCCTGGCCGGACCGGCTGGCCCGCGCGGCGGCCCTGTCCGCGGCGAGCGTGCTGTCACCGGTGGCCGGGGAGTTCGACCGGCGGACCTACGAGGAACTGCTGGGCCGGGTGGCCGTGACGGGTGAGGCCTAGCCCTTGACCTGCCCGGACTTCAGCCACAGCTGGTCCAGCAGGACGTTGCACTTGTCGCCCTCGGCGCAGGACACCGAGATGGTGTTGGTGCCCTTGTTGAGGGTCGGGTAGGCGTACGTGGTGGTCCAGCCCTTGGCGAAGTCGCCGTCGGCGGCGTTCGCGAAGTTGTCCATGCGCAGCTTGGAGCCGAACGGCTTGCCGTTGACCGTCAGCGTCATCGACTGGTTCTCGCCGGCCGCGCTGTAGCGCGCGAACAGCGTGTAGTCGCCGTCCGCGGGGATGCCGTCCACGGTCCAGGTGACCGAGTTGCCGACCTGGTTGAGGTTGCCGACGTAGAAGCCGCCGGAGGACTGGGCGCCCTGGACGTCCGAGGCGATCGCGGCCGTGCCGCCGAGGCGCAGCGACTTGCCGTCGACCGGCTTGATCTCTTCCTTCTCCTCGGCGCTGCTGCTGGCCGACGGGCTCGGGTCCGTGCTCTGGGACTGGGTCGGCGTGGAGTCGGCCTGGTTGCCGCCGTCGTCGTCGCCTTCGCCGCCCGCCATCGCCACCGCGATACCGATGACGACCGCGGCGACCACCGCGATCGCGCCGATCAGCAGCCCTCTGGTGTTCGGCCCCCGGCCGCGGCCGCCGCCGATGCCGTCGCTGTAGGAGGCCATCTGCTGCTGGGTGGTCGGGGCGCCGCCCGGGAAGGTCTCGGGGGCCGAGTAGTGCGCGTTCGGCTGGGCGTACCCGCCCTGCTGCTGCGGCACGTGTGCGTAGGGTGCCGCCGTCTGCTGGCCGTACTGCCGCTGGCCCACCGAGCGCACCCGGTTCACCGAGTTCGGGTAGCCGTAGCCACCGGACGGTGGCTGGGCGCCGTTGGCCTGCCCGTCGGCGTAGAGGTAGCCGAACGGGTCGTCGTCCTCGGGCGTAGTGGCGCCGTTGTTGCCGGACGTCATCCCTTGGTCTCCTCACCAGGTGCGGGGCGGATGCGGTACGTGTAGCGAAGGGCGAGCCTACCCGCTCTGGCTGACCCGAACGGGTGACTCGGACCGCATCAGCTCGCTGACCTGGGCTTCATCCCGCACGTCTGTGCTGTTTGGGACGAGATCGTTTCTCTACGTACATCCGCTCGTCCGCGGACTTCAGCACCTCGTCGGCGGTCATGCCGCAGTGGGCCCACCCGATGCCGAAGCTGGCGCCCACCCGCACGGCGCGGCCGTCGACCCGGATCGGCTGGATGATCTCGTTGCGCAGCCGTACGGCCAGGTCCTGGGCGTCGGCCCGGCCGAGCCCGTCGGCGAGCACCACGAACTCGTCGCCGCCGAGCCGGGCCACGGTGTCGCCGTCCCGGACGGCCCCGGAGAGCCGGCGCGAGACCTCGATGAGGACGGCGTCGCCCGCGTTGTGCCCGAACCGGTCGTTGATCGACTTGAAGCCGTCGAGGTCGCAGAAGAGCACCGCGAGGCCCTTGGTGCCGTCGTCCTTGTCACCCTCGGGGGCGACGGTGTGGACGTGGTGGTCGTAGCCGTCGAAGGCCTCGGCGCCGGGGCGGAAGTCGAAGCCGTGGCCGTTGACGTCGTAGGCCGGGTGACCGTAGGCCGCGTCCAGGGACTCCAGGGCACCGGCGTGGGCGGGGCGCTGGCACAGCCGCGAGGAGAGCCGGGCGCGCAGTTCGGCGGAGTTCGGCAGCCCGGTCAGGGAGTCGTGGGAGGCGCGGTGGGCGAGCTGGAGCTCGCGCCGCTTGCGCTCCTCTATGTCCTCGACGTGCGTCAGCAGGAAGCGCGGTCCGTCGGCGGCGTCGGCGACCACGCTGTTACGCAGGGACACCCAGACGTAGGTGCCGTCGCGGCGGCCGAGGCGGAGCTCGGCGCGACCGCCCTCGGCGGAGGTCCTGAGCAGGGTGCCGATGTCCTCGGGGTGGACGAGGTCGGAGAAGGCGTAGCGGCGCATCGCGGAGGCGGGGCGGCCGAGCAGCCGGCACAGGGCGTCGTTGGTGCGCAGGATCCGGCCGTGCTGGTCGCCGCCCATCTCGGCGATGGCCATGCCGGAGGGGGCGTACTCGAAGGCCTGCCTGAAGCTTTCCTCGCTGGCCCGCAGCGCCTGCTGCTCGCGCTCCAGCCTGACCAGCGCGCGCTGCATGTTCGCCCGCAGGCGGGCGTTGCTGATCGCGATGGCGGCCTGGAACGCGTACATCTGGAGCGCCTCGCGCCCCCACGCGCCCGGCAGCCGGCCGTTGCGCGGCCGGTCCACGGACAGGACGCCGATCAGCTCGCCGCTGCCGCTGCCGTGCACGCCGGGCGTGTGCATGGGGGCGAAGAGCCGGTCCGAGGGATGCCACTCGTCCTCGAAGCGGGGCGCGGGCCCGTCGGTGTACCACTGCGGGACGTCGTCGTCGTCGAGGACCCAGCCCTCGGTGTGCGGTATGAACACCAGGTCGCCCCAGTGCTCGCCCATGCTCAGCCGGCGCTCCCAGGACTCGCGGGAGCCGGTCCTGCCGGTGATCAGCGCATCGGCGGCGGGGTTCCCGGCGAGGGCGGCGACGACGAGGTCGCCGTCGGGGCGGACCAGATTGACGGCCGCGAGCTCGTAGCCGAGTCCGGTGACGACGCCGTCGGCGACGGTCTGAAGCGTGTCCGCCAGGCTGCGCGCGGTGTTCATGTCCGCCATGACCTGGTGCAGTTGTCGCAGGGTCGCAAGACGGACGTACGGCTCCGACTCGGTCTCCATGCTCGCCCTCCCCCCGAGACCTCGCAGCGAATCAAGGGTTGTCTTCGGCGTGTTTTCTGTACGGTGCCCTTGCTGTTCTTGATGAAGGTCCCCCGCCACTGAATCACAGCGCGCTGCCCACCCGGTACACAGGGTCAACAATTACCGGCCCTTGTGACTCAAGTCACAGCTAAAGATGAACAATTGCGCAGTGTTTCTGCGTTTTTCCGGTGCGTTTACCGACCGCAAACTGTGGGTGCTGTCGGTCGGAGGTCCTAGGTCCGTTCTCGGCCCCGGGCCCGATGCGGCGGCCTCGCCCCGGAGACTAGCGTTTCCGGCGTGCCGAACACTCCCCCTGCCGCGCAGGTCCCGATCACCGCACCCGCCCTCGCCGGGCATGCTGAGGGGGTGAGCAACGACGAGTTCCGCGCCGCCATGTCCCGGCTGGCCGCCGGCGTGGTCCTGGTGACCGCCTTCGAACCCCCGCTCGCCGCCGACGGGCCGAAGGGGGAGGACGTGGGCATGACGGCGACGGCGTTCATGTCGGTCTCGCTGGACCCGCCGTTGGTCCTGGTCAGCCTGCGCACGGGCGGCCGGATGGACGACCTGCTCGACGAGCAGCCCCTGTGGGCGGTCTCCGTGCTGTCCGAGAGCCAGCGGCACATCGCCGGGCGGTTCGCCATGAAGGGCCGCATCAGCGACCGTCTCCTCTTCGAGGACATCCCCTACGTCCGCGGCGCGGCGACCGGCGCCGCGCTGGTGGGCGGCGCGCTGGCCACCCTGGAGTGCCGCACCGAGCAGCGGGTGGAGGCGGGCGACCACACCCTGGTGATCGGCCGGGTCCTGACGGCGGGCGTGCCGAGCGCGGAGGGCGGGCCGCTGACGTATTTCCGCGGTCGCTATCGCCAATTGGGCTGAGCTCGAATTCATGTGACGGGGCGTGAACTTCCTGCCTAGTGTGCGCGCATGACGACGACCGGACCCCGCCTGGAAACCCTCACGCCGAAGAATGTCGAGGACGCCCTCGCCATCCGGATCCGCCCGGACCAGGAGGACGCGGTCGAGCCGGTGGCGCACTCGCTGGCCGAGGCCTATGTCTGGCCCGAAGTCGCGTGGCCCCGCCTGATCGTCGACGACGGCCGGGCGGTGGGCTTCCTGATGGCGTTCTTCGACATCGACTGGAAGGGCGACGGCACCCTCATCCGCTCCGGCCTGTGGCGCCTGAACATCGCGGCGCGGGAACAGGGCCGGGGCTACGGCCGCTTCGCGGTCGAGTCGGTGGCGGCGGAACTGCGCCGCCGGGGCGGCACCGAAATGTACGTCACCTGGCACCCCGGCCCGACCGGCCCGGAGAACTTCTACCTCGGCCTCGGCTTCGCACCGAACGGGGAGACGAGCGGAGGCCAGACGGTAGGCGTCCTGAAGGTCGCCTGACCGAGCCACGCCTACAGCCCGGCCGGCCACTCACCTCCCAACCGCCTCGACCGCGGCTTCGACCGAACGGCGTGACGAGCGAGGCCAGACGCGAAGGGGCCGGAAGCTCCCCTGACTCAGCCGCACCTCCAACCCGCCCAAGCCGCCTCGACCACGGCTTCGACCGAACGGCGTGACCAGCGGAGCCAGACGGTAGGCGTCCTGTAGGTCGCTTGACCGGGCAACCGAGCCACCGGCCCTTCCTGGCCCGTCAAGCGAGCCGCACTTCCAGCTCCGCCAGGCGCTCCGGGGACGTGACGATGTCGATCGCGGCGATCCGGTCCCGTACGACCGTGAAGGCCAGCACCCGGTCCACGCGCCCGTCGACCAGCGCCGCGAGGCCCGCCCGGCCGTCGACCAGCGCGGGCCGGGTCAGGCCGGCGAGGGCGGCGTAGCCGGAGGCGCCCCTGGCCACGGCGAGGGCACCGGTCGCCACCCCTGCCTCGCTCCGCGCCACCACATCCGGGTCGAGCACCCCGACCAGTGCGTCGAAGTCCCCGTCCCGGACGGCGGCGAGGAAGGCGTCGACGACCGCCCGCTGCCGGGCCGGATCCCCCGGCGCCGGTTCCGCGCCCCGCACCCGGCGCCGGGCCCGGCTCGCGAGCTGCCGGGTGGATGCGGGCGTACGGCCGAGCACGGTCGCGATCTCCTCGAAGGGCACCGCGAACAGGTCGTGCAGCACGAACGCGAGCCGTTCGGCGGGGGTGAGGGTGTCCAGGACGACGAGCAGCGCGACCCCGACCGAGTCGGCGAGCAGCACGTCCTGCTCCGGGTCCGCCCCGGCCGCGGGCCGCGGTCCTACGGCGTCCAGGGGCCGCTCGCCCCGGGAGCCGCGGGAGCGGAGCATGTCGAGGCAGACCCGGCCGACGACGGTGGTCAGCCAGCCGCCGAGGTTGTCGATCCGCGCGGCCTCGGACCGGCTGAGCCGGAACCAGGCCTCCTGCACGGCGTCCTCGGCCTCCGCGGCGGAGCCCAGCACGCGATGGGCGACAGCGTGCAGACGCCCTCGGTGCGCCTCGAAGCGCTGGGCGAGTACGTCGTGGTCGGTGGTCATCGGTCCGTCACATCCTCTCGTCGTGGCCCGTGCGGTCACTGACATGACGGACGGGACGAGGGCGATGTGACGGGGTGGGGCGACGGGGTACTGAGGCAGACGGTTGCCGCCGGTCACTATCCCCAGTCACGGCCCGAACGGCCCCGCTTGGTGTCCGAGCGCTGCTTCTTCTCCCGCAGCCGCCGTTCGTTGATGCCCCGGGGGATGCGGGTGGCCCGGCGCGGCTTCGGCGGCGGCGCCGTGGCCTCCGCCAGCAGCGCCGCGAGGCGCACCGCCGCGGTCTCGCGGTTGCGCCACTGGGAGCGGTGCTCGGAGGAGCGGACCGTGACGACGCCGTCGACCAGGCGCCCGGCCAGCCGCTCCAGCGCGCGCTGCTTCCACACCTCGGGCAGCGCCTCGGTGCGCGCGATGTCGAAGCGGAGCTCCACCTGGGAGTCGCTGGTGTTGACGTGCTGTCCGCCGGGCCCCGAGGAGCGCGAGAAACGCCACAGGAGCTCGGCCTCGGGGAGCGAGACGGAGCCGCGAACGACGTAAGGACCGGACATGCCGTCCATCGTCGCGCGTCTGTCCGGTCCACGTCACGCGAATATCCCGGGGACCTCCGAAAGGGCGAGTAAAGAAAGTAAAGCGACGGGGGAACCTCGCGTACCCCTCTCGACGTTCATAGAGGTAGCTGTAGCTTCGTGCTCGTACGCAAAACGAGGGAAGGGACTCCCAAACAATGGCTGTAAGCCTGTCCAAGGGTGGCAACGTCTCGCTCACCAAGGAGGCTCCGGGCCTGACCGCCGTCACCGTGGGCCTCGGCTGGGACGTCCGCACCACCACCGGCACGGACTTCGACCTCGACGCCTCCGCGATCGCGGTCAACCCGCAGGGCAAGGTCTACTCCGACGCCCACTTCGTCTTCTTCAACAACAAGCAGACCCCGGACCAGACGATCGTCCACACCGGCGACAACCGCACGGGTGAGGGCGAGGGCGACGACGAGGCGATCAACGTCAACCTGGCGGGCCTCCCGGCCGACGTCGAAAAGATCGTCTTCCCGGTCTCGATCTACGACGCCGAGAACCGCTCGCAGAACTTCGGCCAGGTCCGCAACGCCTACATCCGCATCCTCAACCAGGCCGGCGGCGCCGAGATCGCGCGCTACGACCTGTCCGAGGACGCGGCGACGGAGACCGCCATGGTCTTCGGCGAGCTGTACCGCAACGGCGCGGAGTGGAAGTTCCGCGCGGTCGGCCAGGGCTACGCCTCGGGCCTGGTCGGCATCGCCCAGGACTTCGGCGTCAGCGTCTGACCGTTCGCACCGACGCACCCGAACCCCCGGCTCCGGCCGGGGGTTCGGTCGTGAAGCAGTAGCGTCCTCGGCATGCTTCTCGAACGCCTGCCCGTCTCCCCCGGCCATGACATCCCGGGCCCGCTGCTCACCGAACTCGCCGCGCTCTACGCCTCCAACCGCGACTTCCACGCCCTCAGCGGCGACTTCCCGGGCCCGGACGACATCCGGCCCGAGCAGGTGGCGGCGGCGCTGGCCGAGGAGTTGGCGCACCCCGGTGCCGAGGTGCTGCTCGCCCGCAGCGAGGGGCGGCTCGTCGGAATCGTGATCACCCTGGCCCGGCATCCCGATCCGGCCGACCCGGACCCCTGGATCGGTCTGCTGATGGTGGACGCGAGCGCGCACGGTCAAGGGCACGGGCGGCGCATCGCGCAGAGCGTCGAGGACCGCTTCCGCACGGCCGGCCGCACCGCCGTACGCCTCGCCGTCCTCGCCGGCAACCCCGCGGCCCTGGCCTTCTGGACCGCCCTCGGATACGAGACCGTCGACCACCGTGCGGACCGCCGGCTGGGCCGCCCGTGCGCGGTCCTGCGCAAGCCGCTGCGCACCCTCCGCCGCGCCGCCCGCGTCGCCGTGCTGGACCCGGAGGGGGCGGTGTTCCTCTTCCGGTACGACAACATCGAGGTCGGCGTGCACTGGGCGCTGCCCGGCGGCGGGCTGGAACCCGGCGAGGGCCCGCGCGAGGGCGCCCTGCGGGAACTGGGCGAGGAGACGGGCTGGACGGATCTGGAGCCGGGGCCGCTGCTGTGCACCTGGGAGCACGACTTCACCCACGCCGTGGGCCCGGTCCACCAGCACGAGCACATCTACGTCACCCGGGGCCCGCGCCGCGAACCTTCCGGCCCCCATCTCGCCGCCGCGCACGCCGAGGACGGCATCCTCGCCTGGCGCTGGTGGACGCGCGCGGAACTGGCCGCGGCACCCGATCCCCTCTGGCCGCCCGACCTGGCCCGGCTGCTGACGGAGTGGGAGACGCCGGTGTGACGGGCAGGGCGGCGAGGGGAAGTTCAGGCCGTCAGGGGCGGTCCGGTTTTCCCTCCCCGTACAGCCAGTCCGTCCAGATCCCGCTGAAGTCCTCGTCCGGCGCCCGCCGTTCGACGTACCGGGTGAAATCACCGGTGCTCGCGTTCCCGTGGCGCCGGGCCGCCGCCCACCCCCGGACGAGACCGTGGAAGGCGTCGTCGCCCACCCGCTGCCGGATCTTGTGCAGGACCATCGCGCCCCGGTCGTAGACCGGCCGGTCCGAGATGTGCCCGGCGCCGGCCGGCTCGGCGGGCGGGAAGGCCCAGAGGTCGGTGTCGTCACTGGCGTACAGCGCCTCGAAGGTTCGCTGCGCGCTGTCACCGCCGTGGTCCTCCTGCCATAGCCACTCGGCGTAGGTCGCGAACCCCTCGTTGAGCCACATGTCCTTCCAGGACTCGGGCGTGACGGAATTGCCGAACCACTGGTGGGCGATCTCATGAACCAGCAGCCCGGTGTCGGGGGTGCCGGGGAAGACGGGCCGGTTCTGGGTCTCCAGGGCGTACTCGGAGTCCCCGGCGCGGGCGATGATCACGCCGGTGGAGGAGAAGGGGTACGGCCCGAAGGTGTCCCGTGCCCACGCCATGACCTCGGGAAGCTCGTCGGCGTTCTCCTCCCGCGGGTGCACGGCCGTGTACACGGGGACACCCCCGGCTGTGGACCGGCGGATCTCGTACCCGCCGATGGCGACCGTGGCGACATAGCCGGCCATCGGCTCGGTGACGCGCCAGCTGAAGGTCGTACCGCTCCGAGAGGTCCGCTCGCCGGTCAACTCCCCGTTGGAGACGGCTCGCAGGCCCCGGGGCACGGTGACCTCGATGGTGTAGGTCGCCTTGTCCGAGGGGTGGTGGTTGCCGGGGAACCACGCCATGGAGCCCGTCGGCTCACCGAGCGCGAGGGCGCCGTCGTCGGTGCGCAGCCAGCCCTCTTGGGAGCCGTCCGGGTCGGTGATGGTCCGGGGGGTGCCGGAGTAGCGGACCCGCACCTCGAAGGTGTCGCCCCCGTCGAGGGCGCGGGGCGGGCGGACGGTGAGCTCCTGGCCGCCGCGGCTCCAGCGGGTGGTCTCGCCCTGGACGGTGACGGCGTCGACCGTCAGGCCCAGCAGGTCCAGGTCGAAGGCGGAGAGGTCCTGGGTGGCGCGGGCGGTGATCGTGGCCGTGCCGGTGAGCCGGTGGGCGGCGGGGTCGTAGGCGAGATCGAGGGCGTAGTGGCCGACGTCGTAGCCGCCGTTGCCCGCCTTCGGGAAGTACGGGTCGCCGACACCGGGGGCGCCGGAGGTGCCAGGGCCGCCGCCGCACGCTGTCAGCGCCAGCACGACCAGGGCAGGGGCAAGGCGCACGGACCGGGACACGATCGCGATCCTACGAGGCCATGACACCATCACCTGGTGCTCGACATCGGCTACGCCCTCTCCAACCGCTTCCCGGACCCCCCGCAGACGGACTACCGCCGCGCGGACGTCCACGCGCTGCGGCACGACCTGTTCTGCGGTGACGTCTACCTCGCGGACACCAAGGCGGACCGGGAGTTGTCCACAGCCTGGGGATGGGTGCCGGTGCTGGACTTCGCGTGGGCGCTGTGCGACATCGTGGAGCGGATCGACCGGGACCCGGCGGGCTCCCGGGCCTCCCGCCCGCAGCGGGCGGAGCTGGACTTCACCGAGTCCACCGACCGGATGCTCTTCGAGCGCCGCTTCGGCTGGGTGGACGTGGAGGCGGACTGGATGCCGGCGGAGGAGGCCCCGCTGACCTTCTCCCACAGCGAGCTGCGCCGTGAGGCCCGCGACTTCCTGCACGACCTCATCGCCGACCTGTGCGACCTGCACGAGGACCTGGCGGAGAACCCGGCGATCTGGACCCTCCAGGCCCGCTTCCCCCGCATGGCTTGACCCTCAGCCCCGGCACTCCCCCCGCAAGCGGTGCCACTCAGCCCCGGCGCGTCCCCACGAGCCCTGCTCTCGCACCGCCCGCGTCCGCCACCTGCCCCGCCCCTCAGCCCCGGCACTTGCCCCGCAAACCGTGCCCCTCAGCCCCAGCGCCCCCGCGAGCCCTGACGCGTGTGCCGCCCGCATCCGCCCACACCGCCCGGACCCATGCGCAGCCCGCGCCCGCGGTCTGCCGCCTGCCCTGACCCTCAACCCCGGCGCTTCCCCCGCAACCCGTGCCCCTCAACCCCAGCGCCCCCGCGAGCCCTGACGCGTGTGCCGCCCGGACCCATGTGCAGCCCGCGCCCGCCGCCTGCGGCCTGCCCTGACCCTCAACCCCGGCGCTTCCCCGCACGCCGTGCCCCCCGGCCCCAGCGCCTCCCCACGCGCCCTGGCTCTCGCCCCGCCCGCGCCCGCCCAGCCCTGACCCGTGTGCCGCCCGCGCCCGCCGCCTGCGGCCTGCCCTGACCCTCAGCCCCAGCGCCTCCCCCCGCAAACCGTGCCCCTCAGCCCAGCACCAGCGCCTCCCCCACATGTCCCGCCCCTCAGCCCTGGCGCTCCCCCGCCCCGCGAGCCCAGCCCCCACCCCCGCTCAGTCCTCCACCCGGATCCCCAGTGCCCCCGCCAACACCGGCGCCAGGTCCAGCAGTTGCCCCGTGCTGATCACCGCCCCCGACAGCCGCTCCACCCCGCGCGCGACCTCCAGCGCGGCCGCGTCCCTGAGGTCCACGTCCGTCAGGGTCGCCCCGGCGAGGTCCGCGCCCTTCAGCACGCAGCCGGGGAACGCGACCCGCTCCAGCCTGGCGCCGCCGAAGTCCGGCTCCACCAGGACGCAGTTCTCGAAGACGACGTCTCTGAGGCGACTCCCGCGCAGGTTCAGATAGTCGATCTTCCCCCCGCGGATCACGACGCGCTCCAGGACCGCGCCGTGCAACTGGACACCGCCGAGGCGGGCATCGTGCACCTCCACGTCCCGCAACGTCGCCTCGGAGAGATCCGTGCCGACCCCGCGCGGAGCGGTGAGCACCGAGTCCAGGAAGCGGGCCCGGACCAGTCTCGTGCCGTCCAGCACGCACGCCCCGAGCGCGCAGTCCATGAAGCGGGCGCCGCCCCCGTCCTGCCCCGCGAGATCCGCCTCCCGGAACTCGAGCCCGTCATAGTCCCCGTCCGGCTCCAGCCCGCCCCCGGTATGCGGCTCCAGCGCCGGCAGCCGCACCTCGGGGCGCCGGGCCGCCTTCACCCTCGTACCGCCACCACCCGTAGTCGCCATGCGCCCCATCCTGCACCCCACCACTGACAACGGCCCTGACCTGCACAAACCCCGCCGATGTCACACTTCGGGGCGCTCGCTGCGTCGTACTGGCAGAAAGGCCGGCCAGCACCAGGCCCCGAAGCAGCAGGCCACCCGAGCAGAGGGAGACCCCCATGCACCGCATCACCGTCATCGGCGGCGGCTTCGCCGGACTCGCCGCGGCCATCACCGCCGCCGAAGCGGGCGCCCAGGTCACCGTGTACGAGGCCCACCACACGCTGGGCGGACGGGCGCGGACCGCCGAGGGCCCGTACCGGACCAACGAGGGACCGCACGCCCTCTACAACGGCGGCCCGCACTGGGCCTGGCTCAAGCAGCGCGATCTGATCGGGGCGCTCGCCCCGATCCCGCCCCTGGAGGCCGCCCGGCTGCGGCTGCTCCACAAGGGCGCGCTGCGCCGCACCCCGCCCTTCGGCATGCTCAAGCTGCTGCGCCGCGGGCTGCCCCAGGCACCCGTCGACGTGGACTTCCTGACCTGGGCGACCGAGATCGCCGGCGAGGAGGGCGCCCGCGCCGCCGCCCACTACTCGGCCGTGGCCCTCTTCCACCACGATCCCGGCGCGCTGTCCGCCGCCTTCGTGCAGGAGCGGCTGCGCCGCGCCACCAAGCTCCCCCCGGAGGCGCACTACCCGCGCGGCGGCTGGGGCAGTGTCGTCGGGCGGATGACCGACCACGCCTGGAACCTCGGAGTCCGGATCGAGACCCTGTCCCGCGTCGACGCCCTCCCGACCGACACCCCGGTCATCGTCGCCACCTCCCTGGACTCCGCCCGGCGGCTGCTGAAGGACGACAGCCTGACCTGGCCGAGCGGCCGGACCGCACTGATCGACCTGGCGCTGCGCACCCGCCGTGGGGACGCCTTCGTCGTGTCCGACCTGGACCGCCCGGGGTGGATCGAGCGGTTCACCGCGCAGGACCGCACCCTCGCCCCGGCCGGCGAGCAGCTGATCCAGGGGCAGATCCCGCTCGGTCCGAAGGAGTCGAAGGCCGCCGGGATCGCCCGTGCCGAGCACCTGCTGGACCTCGCCTTCGACGGCTGGCGGGACCGGGTCACCTGGCGCCGGGAGGCGCTCGCGCACGGCCGTACCGGAGCCGTGGACCTGCCCGGCACCAGCTGGCGGGACCGCCCCGCCATCGACCGGGGCGACGGCGTCTACCTCGCGGGCGACCAGGTCGCCGCGCCCGGGGTGCTCTCCGAGGTGTCCTTCACCAGCGCCCTCACCGCGGTGTCGCTGGCCCTCGGACAGAACTCCCTTGACCTCAAGCATGCTTGAGGTTGAAGAGTGGTCACTCGAACGAGCCACCGAGTGACCGAGTGATGAGGAACCCCTGATGCACGCCATCCGTCTGCACGCCTTCGGCCCGGCCGAGAACCTCACCTACGAGCAGGTCGAGGACCCCCGGCCGGGCCCCGGCCAGGTCCGTATCGCCGTCGCCGCGGCCGGGGTCCACCTCCTGGACACCGCGCTGCGCGAGGGTGCGCAGGGACCGGCCCCCACCCCGACGCCGCTGCCCACCATTCCGGGCCGGGAGGTCGCGGGCGTGGTCGAGTCCCTCGGGGACGGCGTGGCCGAACCGTGGCTCGGCAGGCGGGTGGTGGCCCACCTCGGCTTCGCGCCCGGCGGGTACGCCGAACTCGCCGTCACCGATGCCGAGCGGCTGCACGAGATCCCGGAGAACTTGGACTTCGCGGAGGCGGTCGCGATGATCGGCACGGGGCGTACGGCGATGGGGATCCTCCAGTTCGCCGAGCCGGGACCGGACTCCGTGGCCGTCGTCCCGGCGGCGGCCGGCGGCATCGGCACCCTGCTCGTGCAGTACGCCAAGAACGCCGGGGCCACCGTCGTCGGCCTCGCCGGCGGCCCGGAGAAGGTGGCCCGCGTCCAGGCGAACGGCGCCGACCTCGCCGTCGACTACACGGACCCCGACTGGCCGCAGAAGGTCCGCGCCTGGCTGGGCGGGCGCACGGCCACGGTGGTCTTCGACGGGGTGGGCGGCGACGCGGCCCGGGAAGCGGTGGCGCTGCTCGGACCCGGCGGCAAGCACATCGTCTTCGGCTGGTCCGGCGAGGGCATCCAGGGCGGCGAGCCCTACCTCGTCGAGGGCGTCTCCGAACAGGTCCTGGGCCCGGTGATGCTGGCCAGGGCGGGCGGCCCCAACCCGGTCCGCACCCTGGAACTACGGGCCCTGACCGAGGCAGCCGAGGGCCGCCTCACCCCGGCAGTCCACCGCTTCCCCCTACCCGAGGCAGCCACCGCCCACCGAGCCCTGGAAACAAGGGCAACGACAGGAAAGGTCGTACTGGAGCCATAGAAGAAAACGCGGGCCAACTCAAACCCCCCAGGGGCGCGGGGAACTGCGCGACCAGCCACCCCCCACCCGCACCCGACACCCAACCCCCCGCGGCACCCCCGTAGTCGCCCCCGCCCCAGCCAAGCGCTCAGCGCTCAGCGCCCCGCCACCCGATCCGCAACCCGCGCCAGCCTCGACGACTCCGCCCGACGCGTAACCGTCTCCCGCCGATCCGCCGCCCGGTACACCGCGTACATGCCCTGAACCCCGAGCCACCGCAACGGCTCCGGCTCCCACTTGCGCACCTTGTGCCCCACCCACGGCAGATCCGTCAGCTCGGTACGCCCCCCTTGCCCCGAGTCCTGCTGCACCAGATCCCGCAGGGTCCGCGCCGCCAGATTCGCCGTAGCCACCCCCGACCCGACGTACCCGCCCGCCCAGCCCAGCCCCGTGGACCGGTCCAGCGTCACCGTGGCGCACCAGTCCCGGGGCACCCCCAGCACCCCCGACCAGGCATGCTCCACCCGCACCCCGGCCAGCGAAGGGAAGAAACCGACCAGGATCTCCCGCAGCGCCTCGATCGTCGCGCCCTGCGTCCGCCCGTCGTTGTCGGTGGCCGAGCCGAAGCGGTACGGCACTCCGCGCCCCCCGAGCGCGATCCGCCCGTCGGCCGTGCGCTGGGCGTACATGTAGGCGTGGGCCATGTCACCGAGCGTCTCGCGCCCCTCCCAGCCCACCGACGCCCACTGCCCGTCGGTCAGCGGCTCGGTGGCGATCATCGAGGAGTTCATCGGCAGCCAGGTCCGCCGCTCACCCTTGAGCGCGGCGGTGAAACCCTCGGTGCAGCGCAGGACGTAGGGCGCGCGGACGGTGCCGTACGGCGTCACCGCGTGCTTGGAGCGGATCTCCGTCACCGGTGTCTGCTCATGGATGACCACCCCGAGCGCCTCGACGGCCGCCGCGAGCCCCTTCACCAGCTTCACCGGATGCACCCGGGCGCCGTGCGGGGTCCAGGACGCCCCCACCGCGTCCGCGACCCGGATCCGCTCGGCGCTCTCCCGGGCGCCGTACAGCTGCCGGTCCTTCTCCCCGAACGCCAGCTCGGCCTCGTGGAAGGCCTTCAGCCGCGCCAACTGGGCGGGCGTACGCGCCACTTCGAGCACTCCGCCCTGGTGCACATCGGCGTCGATGCCCTCCGCGGCGGCGACGGCGACGACCTCGTCGACGGTGTCGTTCATGGCCCGCTGCAGCCGTACGGCGGCGTCCCGCCCGTGCAGCGCGGCGTACCGGTCGCGGCCCGCGACGCCGTTGTACAGCCAGCCGCCGTTGCGCCCGGAGGCGCCGTAGCCGCAGAACTTCTGCTCCAGGACGGTGATCCGGAGGAAGGGTGCCGCCTTCTTCAGGTAGTACGCGGTCCACAGTCCCGTGTACCCGCCGCCGACGATCACCACGTCGGCCGAGGCGTCCCCGGGCAGCGGCTCCCGCACCGCAGGAAGGCCGTCGTCCGCGTACCAGAAGGAGATGCCGCCGTTGACGACATCGCTGACCGAGCTGCTCATGACCTGGACGTTAACCCGGGGCGACGGCCACTGTCTCCTTCGGATTCCGTCGAAAACGCCTGGAGGGCGACGCGGGTACGGCACTACCGTCACCCCGTGACCGCCGACCTCGCCGACCTCGCCGAACGATTCCTCCAGCAGTGGGACCTGCGCCCCGACGGCCCGCCGATGAGCGGCCGTTGCGCCCTGGTCCTCCCCGTGCTGCAGGCGGACGGCACCCCCGCCGTGCTCAAACTCCAGGACGTCGACGACGAGACCGTGGGCGAGCCGGTCGCGCTGCGGGCCTGGAACGGCGACGGCGCGGCCAGGCTCCTGAACGCCGACAACGGCACCCTCCTGATCGAACGGCTCGACGAGGGCCGGGACCTGGACGGCCTCCCCGACACCCGCGAGGCCACCCTGGTCGTCGCCGGGCTGCTCGCCCACCTGACCGCCACCCCCGCCCCGCCGGAACTGCGCCGCCTCGCCGACATCGCGCCGAGGCTGCTGGACCGCGCGACGGCCCTGCTCCCTTCGCTGCCGGACCCGGCCCTGCTCAGGGACTGCGCGGCCGCGGTGCGGGAGGTCGCGGACGAACCCGGCGACCGGCTCCTGCACTGGGACCTGCACTTCGAGAACGTCCTGGCCGCCGAGCGCGCCCCCTGGCTCGCCATCGACCCCAAACCCCTCGCGGGCGACCCCGGTTTCGAGCTCCTGCCCGCCCTGTGGAACCGATTCGACGCCGGCGAAGTCCGCTGGCGCTTCGACGCGATGACGGACGTCATGGGCCTGGACCGCAGCCGGGCCCGCGCCTGGACGCTGGGCCGGGTGCTGCAGAACGCGGTGTGGCAGCTCGAGGAGGGCGAGCCACTGCTGCCCGAGCAGCTGGAAATTGCCGAACGCCTGCGCGGCCTCAGCGGTTAACCTCCGGGCATGATCCGCACCGCGACCCCCGCCGACGTCCCCGTCATCCACGCCCTCGTCCGCGAGCTGGCCGAGTACGAGAAGGCCCCGGACGAGGCCAACGCGACCGAGGAGCAGCTCCACGAAGCCCTCTTCGGCGAACGCCCCGCCGCCTACGCCCATATCGCCGTCGACGACACGACCGGCGAACCGGTCGGCTTCGCCCTGTGGTTCCTGAACTTCTCCACCTGGCGCGGCGTCCACGGCATCTACCTGGAGGACCTCTACGTCCGCCCCACCGCCCGCGGCGCGGGCCACGGCAAGGCCCTGCTCACCGAGCTGGCCCGGATCTGCGTGGAGCGCGGCTACCAGCGCCTGGAGTGGGCCGTCCTGGACTGGAACACCCCGTCCATCGCCTTCTACGAGTCCCTGGGCGCCCGTCCGCAGGACGAGTGGACGGTGTACCGGCTGACGGACGAGGCGCTGCTCACGCTGGGCGGCTGAGCAGGCCTCGGGCCACCGCCAGCGGGTCCCCGCCGAGTTCGGCGTGGACCGCCATGACCAGCTCGGGCCGCTCCAGCAGCGCCTCGCCCGCCGGGTCCCCGGCCGCCCGGGCCGCGAGCCCGAGTCCGACCCAGGTCTCGGGGTCGCCCCGGCCGCGCAGGATGCGCTCCCGGCAGGCCCGCAGCGCGCCCGCCGTGTCCCCGGTGACCAGGGCGGCGTCCTCGGGGCGGGCGCCCTCCACGGTGGCGCCGGGGTCCTCGCGCAGGGCCTCGAAGCCGTCCGGGTCGGCCAGCAGCCAGCGCAGCAGCACCGCGCGGGTGTCGAGCCCGCGCGCCGGAGCGCCGGGGACCAGCTCCGGTTCCCCCGCCACCGGCGGGCGGCCCTCCGCGTGTGCGCGTACCACCCGCGGGTCGGGACGCAGGTGATACGCACGCCAGGTGGCCCGGTGATCGGCCGCCGCGAGCTCGGCGGCGACCCGGGCCCGCGTCTCCACCGGCTCGGCCAGCCAGGGCGCGAGCCGCCCCGCCAGCTCGGCCACCAGCCGCCGTCCCAGCTCGGTCAACCCGTCCGCCGCGGCGATCCCCCGCAGGGCGTGCGCGGTCTGGGCCCGCCACAGGGCGAACTCGAAGCACCCGAGCGGGTGTTCGCGGCGCCGCCAGAACCCGGTGACCCCGAAGAAGGCGTACACCCCCTGCAGCAGCCCGCCGAGCGGCCGCGGATCGTCCCGCCACGGCGCGTAGTACAGCCCCCGGTCGCCGCCCTGGTCGTCGTAGAGCGTGAACAGGTGCATGAAGGCGCTGAGTTTGTTGTGCTGGAACTCGTGCACCAGCGTCGAGGCGAGCTGTTCGCCGTCGTCCGGGACGGAGGCCAGGGCCGCGCCGAAGGCGTCCCCGGAGGAGGCACTGTGCGGGCGGAAGCGTTCGGCGCGGGGGCGGGGCACGAGGGTCACCAGGCCGTCCCCCAACGCCCGGGCCTCCTCGGCGTCCAGGGCGTTCAGGATCTCCCAGGCCGCCGTGAACAGCTCCTGCCACACCTCGGCGGCGACGGGCTCGGTGGGGGCGGGGGTGCGCAGGGTGCGGTACGGGTCGGCGTCGTCCAGGAGCAGCGCGCATCCGTCGGCGCTCAGCCGGGTCAGGCGGTGCCAGTCGGGCCCGTCGAGCGGGCGTCCGGCGACGAGCACGCGCCCCTCGGCGGCGGTCACTTCCACCGCGTCGGCACCGGCCACCCGCAGCGCTCCGAGGGCGGGCAGTACGGCCCACCCGTCCCGGACGGGGATGACGGTACGGAAGTCCAGCCCGGCCCGGATCGCCGCGCTCGCCGCGACGGCGTGCAGATAACCGGTGTCCGGGGGGCTGTCCCCGGCCGCCGTACCGCGCAACCGCCGCAGGGTGTGCGCCGCCCACACGCCGACGGACGGATAGGCGAGCAGTTCCTCGAAGGCGGTCTCGTCCGCGGCCCGGGCCCGCATCAGCAGGTGCCAGGCATCCGTCGGCGGCTGTGCGGCGGAGGCGTCCAGCAGCGCGCGTACGACCAGCAGCCGCCAGCTGCGTTCGCTCGCCCGGAGCGCGGCCACGGTCGCGGGCCCGCCCCCGCCGCCGAGGAGTTCGTCGAAGGAGTCGGCGGCGAGGACGTGCGGGGCGGTCACGCTTCGTCGCGCTGCGGGTTGTAACCGCCGAGGCTGCCGGCCGGGTCGTCGATACGGCTGAGCAGTCGCCGCAAGGAGCCGTCGGCGGCCGGGAGAAGGGGCAGGGAGGGCCAGGCGTCCAGCGGAACACCGCTCAGGTCGACCAGCTCGGACTCGACTCCGGACTTGTCCATGACCCCGTCCATTTCACTGTTTCAGGTGTTTTACGTGGTTTCCAGCGCGACCCTAGTGCATCACGCGCACCGCCCGGGTTCACGTCCGCCGAATCCACCCGGATCGAGTGACGCGGCGGTGATGGGGGTAGGGACGGGGCGGGACGGAAGTCGCCTGACAGATCGAGGAGTTACGCAGGGGTGGGGCCTGATCCGGAGCGGGTGGCGGAGGTGCGGACCGGCGACGGCCTCGGCCGCCGGCGCGGTTCGGGGTACCTGGTGGGCGACCGCTGGGTCCTCACCTGCGCCCATGCCGTCGGCGACGCGCGGGAGACGGCCGTACGGCTCAACGGCACGGAGGCCGCACCGGCCCGCGTGGCGCTCGCCTCCGAGAAGGCCGACGTGGCGCTGCTGGAGATGACGCGCCGGGTAGCGGACTGCGAGCCGCCTCCCTACGGCGCCGTACCGCAGACGGCCACCGCCCTGCCGTTCACCGCCAGCGGGTACGCCGGTCCCCACGGCGCCTGCCGTACGGGCGGAACCATCTCGGCCCTCCCCCACCACCACCACAGAGGCGTCCTCGAACTCACCGTCGAACGGCCGGGAGGGGACCCCGGCTCCGGTCGTCCGCCCTGGGAGGGCATGTCCGGCGCCGCGGTGTGGCACGACGGCACCCTGATCGGCCTGGTCAGCACCCTCCTCCGGGGCGACGACCCGAGCCGTCTTGCCGCTGTCCGCGTGGACCACTGGTACGAGCTGCTGACCGGCGCCGAACTGGCCCTGCTGCACCAGCACGCGGGACTGCCCGCGACCCCCGCCGAGCTGAGCCACATCGCCGCCCCGGTCACCCTGGCGCACCTGCCCGAGAATCTTCCCCTGCGCGAACTCGACGGCCTGGTCACGGCGTTGACCGCGCTGCCCTCGGTGAGCGACCGCAACGGCCTCGCGCTGATCCTCGACGGCATCGACCCGGTGATCTCGGCCATGAGCCCGCGCTCACCCGCCCTGCGCCCGGACGTGTTCGCGATCCTGCGCACCTGTCTTCGCTATCGCGGGACCTTGGACCAACTCCTGGAAGCGATACGGTTGGTGGAGGGCGATTCCGTAGGGGTGGCCCGAATGGACCAGGAGGCGGTGGAGTTGTCCCGGCGCCATCGCTGACCTGATATCGCGGCGCCGCACGGGCGCGGTGTTTCATCGCCTGTACGGCGGGCCATTATCAGGAGGATGTGAGCAAGCCCGCACCACAAGTGCAGCCGGGGGGAAGGGGTTTGGCCGTCATGGAGCCGTCTGTGGCCGCCGTCGAGTCCAACCTAGTCGATCTCGCGGGGGTGTCTCTTGAAACGCTGCGCTCCATGGATTGTCAGATTCTCGCCGGATCCCTGGAGGAGCTGCGGCAGCGCATCGACCTCGCGCAGGCGAGCGTCAGCGATTTCAACCCCAGCGCGGAGCGGTACGACTGAGCCCAGGGCCGCCGATGCGCGCTGATCCCACGCTTCCCCACCACCGTCTGCCGTCGACCGCCCTGGACGAACTGAGCTGCGGCGAGGGCGGTCCGGCCACGGTCGGCCTGCTCCTCGCCGCCGAACGCAGCCGCCGGCTGCTGCTGTTACGGATGCTCGACGACGCGACCGGCATCGGCCCCGCCTGGGAACTGCTCAGCGCGGCACAGCGCCGGGCGCCGGAGGTCGTCGACGAACTGCTGATGTACCCGCAGACCGGCATGTGGCTGGCCACCGCGCTGCGCCGGCTGCGCGGCAGCGCGCCCGAGGCCGGCCCCCCGCTGCGGGTGGTGCTGGGTCATGCGGCGGCGCTGGCCGCAGTGGCGGCGCTACGCGCGGAGCTGGACTTCTCGATCGAGGTCCCGATGCGGCACGGCCGGGTCCCGCTGCCCACCCTGGGCTGCGCGGAACTGCCCGCGGCCGAGCCGTGGACGACGGCGACGGTACGGGCCCGGGCGGGCCGGGCGGTCGTCGCGGCACCGGGTGCCGAGGTCGCCGTACCGGCGCCGCCGGACACTCCGGCGCCGGGCTGGCATCCGCTGCGGCGCCTGACCGTCGGCCCCGCCCACCACCGGCTGGTCCTGGCGCTGGACGACATCGACCCGTACCGCACCTATCCCCGGCCGACGGAGCCGCGTCCGCTGCCCGAGGAGACCGCGGAGCAGTGGCGGCGGGTACTGGAGCGGGCCTGGGCGGTTCTGCTGGAGGAACAGCCGAGGGCCGCGGAGGCCATGCGGAGGGGGCTGTTGTCCCTGACTCCGGGCCCCGCGAGGGAAAGGTTTCGGCCACGCAGTGTGACGGCTGGGGATGCCTTCGGCGGCATCGAATCCTCGGAGCCGGATGACGCGGTGCAACTGGCGGTGACCCTGATCCACGAGTTCCAGCACACGAAGCTCGGCGGCCTGCTGCACCTGACCCCGCTGCTGACCGAGGAGACCGCCGAGGCCCCCGAACTCTGGTACGCCCCCTGGCGGGACGACCCCCGCCCCCTGGACGGCCTGTTGCAGGGCATCTACGCCTTCGTGGGCATCGCCCGCTTCTGGCGCACCCACCGCCTGGCCTCCGGCGCGGCGACCCCCATGGCGCACTTCGAGTTCGCCCTGTGGCGGGCGCATGTCACCACGGCCCTGCGCCAGGTCCACCGCAACCCCCGCCTCACCCCCCTGGGCGCCCAGCTCCTGGACCGCCTGTACGCCCTGTGCACCCGCTGGCTGGACGAACCGGTCCCCGACTCCCCCCTGGCCCTGGCCCGCGTCTGCGCCGCCGACCACGCCACCCGCTGGCGCGCCCACCATCTGCGGCCACCGCGGCGGGCGGTGGAGGAGGCGACCCGGGCGTGGCTGTCCGGCGCCCCGGCTCCGCCGCGCTCACTGGCGGCCACCCCCGAGGTGGCGACGGACGCATCGGCCCGCTGGCTGGACACCCTGGCGGTCCTGACCCGCCACCGGCTGTCGGGAGAGGACCCGGAGAAGGCGGCGGCCACGGTGACCGGAGCGCTGCGGGCGGACGCCCTGCTGGCCGCGGGGGAGGCACCGGCGGCCCGGGAGGCCTACACGGCCCACCTGCTGGCCGACCCGGACCATCCCACGGCCTGGTCGGGCCTGTCCCAGGCGCTGACCCTCATGGGGGCGGCGCCCACGGCGGCCCACTTCCTGCGCCACCACCCGGAACGGGCCCGAGCGGTGCACCGGGCCGTGACCGCGGCCACCGGAACACCGCCGGACCCGGTCGCCCTGGCGGCCTGGCTGGCGTCGTAGCGCCGGTTACAGCGGCATCGGGTCGATGTCGCAGTTGGCCCGCTCCCGGGCCCGGGCCTGCACCGTCGCCGGGTGCGGTGCCGGCTCCGCCGCCCGCAGCCGGGGGGCGTCCAGGACCTGTTCCATACGGGCCAGCGTGTCCGCCCGCAGCAGCTCCGCCTCGTCCTCCAGGCCCAGCGCCGCGAGGTCCAGGGAGAGGTTCGCCGCGCACACCAGCGCCGTCGGGTGGTTGTCGCCCAGCCGGCCGCGGCTCAATTCCAGGGTGCGCTCGCCCAGTTCGCGCGCCTCGGCGATCCGCCCCAGCGCGCTGAGATCGCTGGCCAGGTTGATGGCACAGGCCAGGGCGATCGGATGGCTCTCGCCCAGCCGGCCCGTCAGCGACGCCAGCGCCTCCTCGTCCAGGACCCGCGCCTCCTCGGCCCGGCCCAGCAGCCGCAGCGTCACCGCGAGGTCCACATCGGCGGCCAGCACATGGGGGTGATCGGCCCGGAACACGCGGCGGAAACGCTCGCTCGTCTTCGTGCCCCGGTCCCGGGCCGCCTCCAGCTCGCCGTTGTGCCGCAGGGCCACGGACAGCGCCAGCGCCGCCGTCAGCGATTCGGGGTGGGTGTCGCCGTAGCGGCGGGTGAACTGGTTGAAGGACTCCCGGGCCAGGTCCAGCGCCGTCGCGTGGTCGCCCTCCTTGCGGCAGGCCTCGCCCAGCTGGCGCAGGGTCTGCAGCGTGGAGGGGTTCCCGGCGCCGAAGACGGGACGGAAACCGTCCACCACCGCCTCCTGCAGGGAGCGCGCGCCGACGTAGTCGCCGGTCTCCCGGACGTCGATGGCGATACTGCCCTCGGTGATCAGCGACTGGTGGTGATCCCGGCCGTACAGCCGGGTCTTCAGCGCGTGCGTGTGCTGGTCCAGCTCCAGCGCCCGCTGGAACTCCCCCACCAGCCGCAGGCTCACGCCGAGGTTGTGCGCGGTGCCCAGCGTCGTCGGGTCGTCGTCACCGAAGGCGCGGCGGGCCCGGTCGTAGGCCATCTCGTCCAGTTCCGCACCGGCGGCGAAGTCCCCCTGGACCCGGCGTACCGCCGCCTCCAGCATCATCGCCTCCAGCGCGTCCTCGCGGGTGTCCTCCCGCTCCTCGGGCGCGGTCCGGGCGTAGATGTCCTTCAACTGCGCGACCAGCTGGGAGGCGTCGTCGTACCGTCCGACCTTCAGGTACAGGAAGCACAGCCACCAGCCCATCAGCCGGGTCTGCTGGTCCTCCTCGCCGAACAGCTCCTGCCAGGTCTGCCACGCCTGCTCGGTGAACTCCCGGGCCACCTTGTGGTCGCCCCAGTACCAGAGGTACCGGGCGACGTTCATCACGAGTTCGCGGACCCACGGCTGGTCGGACTCGATCGCGTCGGAGGCGATCACATGGCCGTACAGCTCGGCGTAACGCGGCCAGTTGGCGGCCTGGTTGGGGCCCTTGGGGTCGGCGGCGGCCAGGAGCGTGTGGGCGCCGTTGCGCATGCGGTTCTGTTCCTCGGGAGTCATACGGTGGATCAGCACGGCCTGGACCAGGCGGTGCATCTCGATCGAGTTGGTGCGGTGGTCGATACGGGCGAGGGAGTACCGGTTGATCTCCCGGATGGCGCGGGCGAGCCGCATGGGGTCGTTCAGGGCCCGGTCGAGCGCCGGGTCGATGGTGGAGCCGCCCAGGCCGGAGAAGATCGAGCGCGAGATGGGGTCGGGCGCGAAGTACGAGCACAGCTGGAGCAGCCGGAGCGCGGTGAGGCTGCGGATCTCCAGGTGGTCCAGGGAGACGTTCCAGGCGGCGGCGACCGGCAGCTGGTAGTCCGGCGGCGGGGAGACCTCCAGCAGTTCGGCACGCTTGTGCTCGAACAGCCGCAGGTACTCCGAGGCGGGCATCCCGGTCTCCGCCCGCCAGGCCGCGGCCTGCTCCAGCGCCAGCGGCAGGTCCCCGAGGGCGTCGGCGAGCCGGTCCGCCTCGGCGTCGTCGAGGTCGCCGGGCCCGGAGCGGCGCAGCAGCTCCTTGCTCTCCTCGCGGGTGAAGACATCGACCTCCAGGGAGGGTCCGACCACGCTCCACCGGCGGTTGCGGGAGGTGACGAGGATCGTGCCGCTGCCCCCGGTCGGGAAGTAGTCGCGGACCACGTCCGGGCTGTCGGCGTTGTCGAAGATCAGCAGCCAGCGGGAGTACGGCCGTCCCTCGCGCAGCGCCTCCCGTACCGCGGGCCCGGCGACATTGGCCTCGGCGCTGGTGACCAGACCGAGCCGCTGGGCCAGCTCCACCAGGGCCTGCCCGATCTGGCCGGGCCGCTCGGCGGGGATCCACCACACTACGTCGTACTCCGACTGGTGGCGGTAGGCGTACTCGATGGCCAGCTGGGTCTTGCCGACACCGCCCATGCCGTGGATCGCCTCGGGCAGCACGGTGGTGGTGCCCTCGCGCAGCCGCTCGCTCAGTCGCTCCAGAAGGTCCACGCGGCCGGTGAAGTTCGGGTTGCGCGGCGGGATGTTGCCCCAGATGCGCGGCGTCGAACGCCCGCTCTCCACCGCGGGCTGCGTATGCGTGGCGGTCATGGCCGTGTCTCCTTCTGAAGTTGTCCCGGCCCCCGTCGGGACCTGTTCGACGGCGGGGCGTCCGCTCTGCGGAGAGGTGCGGGAGCCCACGCCCTTGCGCAGGCTCACGGAGTTCTGCCGGTCGTACTCGCGCAGGGCGCGGGCCAGGCGTTCGGCTCGGGGCAGGAACCGCCCGGACAGGGCGCGCAGCGCGGCCAGTTCGACGCGCAGGAAGGCGACATTGCGGCGGGTGACCGAGGGCACGTCGACCGTTTCGAGGAGTTCCTCGGGGGCGGGCAGGACGGGTTCGGCGTCCTGGGGCGCGGCGGCGAGCAGTCCGCGTACGTCGTGCAGCACCCGGGCGGTGTCCCTGCGCCGGGACAGCGCCAATAACTCCTGGCGGATGTCGGGCCCGAACACGAAGGCCACGTCGGCCGCGCGCTCGGCGTCCGCGCCGGCGGGCCGTACCAGACCGCTCATCAGCAGCTCGGCCAGATGGGCGGGTCCGGCGCCGGGCACCGAGGCGGTGACCGCGTTCATGACCGGCAGCGTCAGCGGCGCGGCCGCCAGCCGGGTGGCGAGGCTGAAGGCTTTCGGGGAGGCGGCGGCCCGGAAGTCCGAGACCCGTTCCCAGGGCGGTACGCCGCTCGCCGGGTCGGGCACGTCCTCCACCCAGGGCACGGCCCGCGCCGCGTCCGCCCGGCGTTTCCAGTCCCGGGCCCGGACTCCGGACATCTCCACCCAGTCGCCGGTCCCCCTGGTCACCAGGTCCACCCAGCCGGACAGGGAGTGCTCGGTCGGCTCCAGGACGGGCACCGGGACCACACCGGAGCGGGCGTCCGGGTCGTCGACGGGTTCGAGGGGGGAGGCACGCAGTTCCCAGCGCAGCGCGTCGTTCGCGGCCCAGGGGCGGGCGCTGCTGAACCGCATCCGGTTCACATCGAGGCCGGCCCGCGACCACAGGTTCTGGGGCAGCAGATGCAGCACCGCGAGGGGTTCGGCCCGCCCGAGCTCGCGCAGCAGCGGAAGCACCGCGTCCGACCGCCAGCCCGCGGCGAGCCCGTCGGTCAGCACCAGCACCACCCGGCGCTCGGAAGGAGCGGGCGGCAGCTGTTCGAGCCGGATCCGAGCCGGCTCGGTGTCATCCGAACTGAGCAGTCGTACGGTGCTGATCTCGCCCAGCCGCTCCTCGCGGGCGAGATCGCCGGCCAGCTTCTCGACCGTCTCCCGCCACACCCGCATGGTCGCGTGGTCGTCCACGACCAGCAGCACGGACGGAGGGTGCGCGGGAAGTGAGCGCGCCAGTTCGCTCAGGACGTGCGGCACGACGTCGAGTGACGCCTCGTCAGACGCCGTTTCCGCCGCTGATCGTGGGACATCGTCACACTGCATAAGCGCTCTCAGAGCGTCCGGTAAGGCCCGAGGACGAAAGGGGTACCGAAGAGGAATCCCGTACTCCGCGGGCATGCGTGACATCCACGTGCCAAGCCTGGCAGTGGTCTGCATACAGTGCAAGACGGCAGGCCACAGGGGGAGGGAGCACAAATGGGACAGTCGATCGGCGGATGAATCGGCGGATAAAACGCGCCCCCCTGCGGTGTCTGGCTCGCCGGTCTTTCTCGCGTCCAGCGTGGCACCGCGCACAGTCGGGTGCAAGGCCGTCTGCCACTTGGCTGCGCGGATCGGCAACAGGCCGCCGCCGGGCGGCAGAAGACGCCCGATCCCGCTCTGCGACGTCATCGCCGCTACACCGGCCCCGTGGGACCCGGCTTGCGCTCGGGATCGTCCAGCAGGATGGCCAGATGCCGGCCCACGTGCCCGTCCCAGCGCTCCGGCCCGAGAGCGAGCGCGTCGTTGCGCCACTTGCACACGCTCTCCGCCAGTGAGCCGAGCCCCCGGTCCTGGAGGATCTCGCCGATCGCGTCCTGGAAGCCGGCGTCGGAGCAGTCCGTACGGTGCCAGATCATCGCGGGCACCCCCGCCCGCAGCCCGGCGAGCACCTCCCGGCGCCCGGTGCCCGAGTCGTCGCCCGGCGGCTCGCTGAGCACCAGGCACACCGCCTGCCGGTCCTCCTTCAGCTCCCGCTCCAGATGGAAGAAGTACGCCCCGTCCTGCGGCGGCCGGCCCCAGTGCGGGTGGCTGTCCGCCGGGCGCTCCTTCAGCTGCCGCCACTTGTGGTGCCAGGCGCGGTGCCAGGCGGCGCGCTGCAGCCTTTCGAGCGAGCGCACGAACACCGGGTAGTCCATGGCCAGCGGTGTCGGCTCGGGGTGGCCGGAGTCCTTCGCCCACCACTCCACCGGCTCGTTGAGCAGCTCCCACGGGAGCACGAACTCCAGGATCACCGGCTGACGCAGGTCCGCCCAGCGCTCCTCGGACTCCTCGATCAGCAGCTCCACCGCCCCCGGCAGCTCCGCGCGGCCCAGATGGACCGTCTCGCCGCGCACCGGGTGCCAGCCCTCGGAGTCGGACTGGCGCCAGTGCGAGAGGTAGTAGCGGTCGGCCTCGTTCCGGTCCGGCTCGAACTGGATCATCAGATAGGCGGGCACCAGCGAGGGCGGGGGCTGCGGGAACTCCGAGTGCTGCCACTCCGCCAGCCGGTCCTCCACGCACAGCTCCTGGGCCCGGCCGCGGTTGAACCGGCGCAGCTCCTCGGCGGCCTCCGCGCGGCCCTCCTCCATCAGCCGGTCGGCGGACAGCGCCAGGAAGGCCATGCTCGGCGGCAGCTCGCCGGGCGGGGAGTTCTCACCGGCCAGCCGGAGGAAGACCTGCCAGCCCGTCTGGCACCAGGACGGCAGCTCCTGCACCCGGGAGCGGCTCGCGCGCCGGGCCATGGCGGCCAGCTCGGCGGAGCGCACCGACTCCAGGACCGGCCGCAGATGGCCGAGGTCGGCGCTGTTGAAGAAGTCGACGGCCTCCCACTCGTCCACGAGCGGCCATAACGCGGCGACCGAGGCCGACTGCTGTTCCACGTACTCCAGCGACCGCACCAGACACGCCGTACCGTCAACGACGGTCATGCACGCCTTGACGACCTGGAGGAGCCAGGGCCGCAGCCGGTCACCGCTGAACGGCTCCACCGGCGAGCCCAGTTCGCCGGCGAGCATCTCCCGCCATAACTCGCGGCTGCTGGCCTGCTTCACCGTCGCCGACTCCTGAAGCGTGTCCACGATGGCCACTGCCAACTCGTTGCGGACCCGTTCCGGACCTCTCACCCCGTGACCTCCCCAAGCCGGCGCGGTTCCGTCGTGCCGACCAGGGTACGGCCGCGGAGGGTGCCACGGCAGGGGAAAGGAGAGCCCCCTGTCGGATTCGAACCGACGACCTTCGCTTTACAAGAGCGGCGCTCTGACCAGCTGAGCTAAGGAGGCGCGCACGTACGTGCCCGAGCAGTGTACCCAGGACCGGGAGTGACCCAGTCGAAAATTTCCGCGAAGTTCACAGGGGTCCGGGTACTGACAGACCAGGTGAACGGCAGGTACCGTCCGAGGGCAGTCCACTCGTCTGGACTACACCACCACCTTCCTACAACGGATCGTCCGGCACGTTCCTGCCGGTAGAAGGGGGCCCTTCACCATGGCCACTGTTTCGTTCGACAAGGCGACCCGGATCTACCCGGGTTCCGAGAAGCCCGCCGTAGACGCGCTCGAGATCGAGATCGAGGACGGGGAGTTCCTCGTCCTGGTCGGCCCGTCCGGCTGCGGCAAGTCCACCTCGCTCCGCATGCTGGCGGGGCTCGAGGACGTCAACTCCGGCGTGATCCGCATCGGCGACCGTGACGTCACCCACCTGCCGCCGAAGGACCGGGACATCGCCATGGTGTTCCAGAACTACGCGCTCTACCCGCACATGACGGTCGCCGACAACATGGGCTTCGCGCTCAAGATCGCGGGCGTCAACAAGGCGGAGATCCGCCAGAAGGTCGAGGACGCGGCGAAGATCCTCGACCTCACCGAGTACCTCGGCCGCAAGCCGAAGGCGCTCTCCGGCGGTCAGCGCCAGCGTGTGGCGATGGGCCGCGCGATCGTGCGTGAGCCGCAGGTCTTCCTCATGGACGAGCCGCTGTCGAACCTCGACGCCAAGCTCCGTGTCTCGACCCGTACGCAGATCGCCTCGCTCCAGCGCCGTCTCGGCATCACCACGGTCTACGTCACCCACGACCAGGTCGAGGCCATGACGATGGGCGACCGCGTGGCGGTCCTCAAGGACGGTCTGCTCCAGCAGATCGACTCCCCGCGCAACATGTACGACCGTCCGGCCAACCTCTTCGTCGCCGGCTTCATCGGCTCCCCCGCCATGAACCTGGTCGAGGTCCCGATCACCGACGGCGGTGTGAAGTTCGGCAACAGCGTCGTCCCGGTCAACCGTGAGGCCCTCAAGGCCGCCGCCGACAAGGGCGACCGCACGGTCACCGTGGGCGTGCGCCCCGAGCACTTCGACATCGTCGAGCAGGGTGGCGGCGCGGCCACCGCCCTGGCCAAGAGCACCGAGGACGCGCCGGCCGGTCTCGCGGTCACCGTCAACGTCGTCGAGGAGCTCGGCGCCGACGGTTACGTCTACGGCAGCGCGAAGGTCGGCGACGAGCTCAAGGACCTGGTCGTCCGCGTCAGCGGCCGCGCGGTTCCGGAGAAGGGCGCCACGCTGCACGTCGTGCCGCGGCCGGGCGAGACCCACGTGTTCTCGACCTCCACGGGTGAGCGTCTCTCCGACTGACTCGCCCAGGTTTGACGAGAAGGGCCCCGCGGACCGCCGCGGGGCCCGTTTTCGTTGTCGACAAATACCCCGGCATACCGCCCGTTTCGAGCAGTGAGCGTCAACCCCTTACCCAAAAAGAGGCACCTCTTCATCCCCCGAACCGGTGACTAAATGTCGCCAAATCATTACCGGGCGCTACCCTCACTCGCGTGAAGCACTCCACTAACCAACAGACGCGACGCGGCCGGGGCCCCGCCCATCGGATCGGCCGCTCCCTCGCCCTCGTCCTGCCCGTCGTCCTGGTGCTCTCCGGGACCCTCGCGGTCACCCGGGTCAACTGGTCGGGGACCCCCTCGAACTCGGTGCTCACGGCGTCGGACGCGTCGGTGTCGGACGCCAAGCCCGGCTCCCGCTCCCGCACCCCCCAGGACGTCCTGCGCGACCAGCTCATCGCCGAGCTCACCCGGGAGAACCCGGGCGTCGCGCTCACCCACCTCCAGCAGGCCGTCGACGGCCGCCCGGCGCTCGCCAAGCACTGCGCCTCCATCGCCCGCGCCCTGGGCCGCGCCGCGGTCCGCGTCTACGGCCCGGTACGCGCCCAGTCCTACGCCCGCCCGGTCTGCGACACCGCCTTCGCCACCGGCGTGGCAGCGGCCCACCGCTGACGAGCAAAGGGGGGCCGGGGCCGCGGGCCCGGCCCCCCTCGGCGCCGTACCCGCGCACAACACGCACCCCCCACCCCGGTGGGCCACAGGGCCACATACAGTTCGGCACATGACCGACCCGAACGCCGCCACCCGCCCCACGCAAGCCGTGATTCTCGCCGGAGGCCAGGGCTCCCGCCTGCGTCCGTACACCGACGACCGGCCCAAGCCGATGGTCGAGATCCCCGGCACGGGGACGCCGATCATCGGCCATCAGCTCGCCTGGCTCGCGGAGGAGGGCGTGACCGACGTGGTGGTCAGCTGCGGCCACCTCGCGGACGTCCTCAAGGAGTGGCTGGCGGGTGCCGAGCTGCCCTGCTCGGTGACCACGGTCGTGGAGACCGAGCCCCTCGGCCGCGGCGGTGGCCTCAAGTACGCCGCCGCGCATCTGCCCCACCCCGACCGGCCCTGGTACGCCACGAACGGCGACATCTGGACCCGGTTCTCGCTGCGGGACATGGCCGACTTCCACGCCGAGCGCGACGCCGTCGCCACCCTGGCGCTGGCCCGGCCCCGGATCCCCTGGGGCGCCGTGCAGACGGACGGCTTCGGGCACGTCACCGACTTCATCGAGGCGCCGCCCACGACGTACGAGATCAATGCGGGGGTGTACGTCTTCTCCGCCGAGTTCGCCGGGATGCTCCCGGAGCGGGGGGATCACGAGCGGACCACGTTCCCGCGCCTGGCCCGGGAGCTCAGGCTCGCGGGCTTCCCGCTGCCTCAGGGCGCGTACTGGCGAGCCATCGATACGGCGAAGGATCTCACCGAGGCCGCCAAGGAGCTGTCGGCTCTCCGCTCCTAGCGCGGGCCGCGAAGGGCCGGTCGCGCAGTTCCCCGCGCCCCCTCAGGGGCGCGGGGAACGGTGGGTTCTGATGTGCTGCCGGTGGGCTAACCCAGGATCCCGCCCACCGGCCCGTCTACCCCAACAGGCCGCCTACGAGACCCGGTTCACCGGAGTTGCCTCCGCCTCCCGTGCCGCCCGGCGTGCCGGTGCCTCCGGTGGTGCCGCCCGAGGTGGGACCCGAGGTGGTGCTGGGGGCCTCGTCCACCGGGGAGGACTGCTGGGGCGGCGCCTGGCCGCCGCCGGTGCCCTGGGTCTGGCTGGGCGTGCCCGCCGTGCTGGTCTCCCGCGTGGCCTCCGGGGTGGTGGCCGCCCCGGTCGCGGGCGCCGACGTGGCAGCCTGGCTCGGGGCGGTGGAGGCCGACGGAGTGCGCTGCCGGCGCTCGCCGGGCTCCGAGGGGAGCGGGGAGCCGGGGAGTTCGTTGCGCGGGGCCTCGCCGGGGCCGGGGACGACCACGCGGTCGGCGTCGCGGACGGCACCGCCGAGCAGCGAGCCGATCAGCAGGGTCAGGCCGATGACGATGGCGGAGACCAGGGCGCCGCGGCGCAGGACGTAGGCGCGCAGGTCCCAGATGTCGGCGCGGGGGCCGAGGCGGCGCCAGGCGCTGCCCGCGAGGCGGCCGTCCACGGAGTAGACGGGGGCGCCCGCGATGATCAGCGGCGACCAGGCGGCCAGATAGATGATGTCGGGGGCGTCGTAGGCGGGGACGCTCTTCCAGCTGACGGTGACCAGCAGCGCGGCCGACAGCAGCGCGCCGACCACGGCGGCGACCCGCTGCCAGCAGCCCAGCACCGTGAGGACGCCCACGATCACCTGGAAGAAGGCGATCACCAGGCCGGAGCCGACGGGGTGCTCGAGCGCGAACTGGCGCAGCGGCTCGGCGACGTCCCAGGGGTGCAGGGTGTTCAGCCACTTCACCATCGAGCCGCGCTTGCCGCCGTCGAAGTAGACGGGGTCGCAGAGCTTGCCCATGCCGGCGTAGATGGAGATGAAGCCGAGGAAGATGCGCAGCGGGAGGAGGACGACGCCCAGGTTCATGCGGCGGCCCGGGTAGTAGGCGTGCCGCGCGGGGTCGTCGCCGTACCGCCGGGGCCGGGAGCCGTCCTCCGGCTCCGCGAACTCCTGCTCGTCGTAAGCGCGTTCCTCGTCGTACGCGCTGCCGACCTGGCGCATGTCGGGCAGCAGCCGGGTGCTGTCGCCGTCGGGCGAGGTGCGCTGGGCGCCGACCACGGGGGTCTCGACGGTCTGCGCGAGATCATCGTAACCGTCGTCGTGGTAGCCGTCGTTGGCGTCGACGCGCGGGATGACCTGGGTGGCGCCCGCGTCGGCCGATTCGTCCGGGTGGCCGACGCCGGCGCCCCGCACCGCCTGCAGGAGCCGGTGGGCGCCGGTGTCGTCGGGCGCCGACTTGCCGCTCCAGACGACGGCCCGACGACGGGCGGGGGTCCCGGTGCCGACCACGGGGACGCGGGCGGTGTCCTCGGTGGCGCTCAAGTGCCGTGCGATCCGCGGCGACTGGCTGCGCCTCGCCGACGCGCCCAACTGCACGCGGAAACTCGCATGATTGACGATGATCTGCGCCGGATCGCTCGGCACCTTCACCATGCTCAGCGCGGGAGCGTCGTCGAAACCCGACGAGGGATCCCCCGTGGGTGTGCGGGGTGTTCTGGTGTCCACACTCATCTAACCGAGTGACGTGTGTTTTGGACACTGCTTTGACCTGCTGGATCTGTCCGGACCGCGTCAAGCGGGGCCTGGACGACCGGAACGCCCCGCACGGGCGACGGTACGGACGGATGTTCAGCCGCGCCGGCGCGCCGCCTCGTACAGCACGATCCCCGCCGCCACACCGGCGTTGAGCGACTCGGCGCCGCCGGGCATCGGGATCCGCACCCGGAAGTCGCACGTCTCGCCGACCAGTCGGGACAGGCCCTTGCCCTCGCTGCCGACCACGATGACGACGGGACCGTGCAGGGCCGCCAGCTCGCCGACCTCGTGCTCTCCGTCGGCGGCGAGGCCGACGACGGCGATGCCCGCCTTCTTGTACGCCTCCAGGGCGCGGGTGAGGTTGGTGGCGCGGGCGACGGGGGTGCGGGCCGCGGTGCCGGCCGACGTCTTCCAGGCGCCGGCGGTCATGCCCGCCGCGCGGCGCTCCGGCACGACGACGCCGTGACCGCCGAAGGCGGACACCGAGCGGACGACGGCACCCAGGTTGCGCGGGTCCGTCACCCCGTCGAGGGCGACGATGAGCGGGTCCACGCCCTCGTCGTAGGCGGCGCTGGCCAGGTCCTCGGGGTGGGCGTACTCGTACGGCGGGACCTGGAGGACCAGGCCCTGGTGGTTGAGGCCGTTGGTCATACGGTCCAGCTCGGGGCGGGGGGCCTCCATCAGGTGGATGCCGCCGCGCTCGCCGACGAGCTGGAGGGCCTCGCGGACCCGCTCGTCGTTGTCGATGAACTGCTGGACGTACAGCGTCACCGCGGGCACGCCCTCGCGCAGCGCCTCGACGACGGGGTTGCGCCCGACGACCATCTCGGAGGTGCCCTTGCCGCCGCGGCCGCGCGGCGCGGGACGGCGTGCCGTCTGCTTGGCCTTGGAGGTGGCGAGGCGGTTCTTCTTGTGACCCTTGCGCATCTCGGCGGGCGGCGTCGGACCCTTGCCTTCCAGGCCCCGGCGTCGCTGGCCGCCACTGCCGACCTGCGCGCCCTTCTTGCCGGACATGCGGCGGTTGTTCGCGGCCATGACCTACCTGTCTCTGTGTGGCGGTGAAGTACGTACGTCTATGCAGTGTGCCGCCCGGAGGGCCGGGCGGCACAATCGATCACTGCGCTCAGCGCGCGGTCAGGCTCCAGCGCGGCCCGTGCGGACCGTCCTCGATGGCCAGTCCCGACTGCTTGAGCTGGTCCCGGATGGCGTCCGCGGTGGCCCAGTCCTTACGGGCCCGGGCGGCCTCGCGCTGGTCGAGGACCAGGCGTACGAGGCTGTCGACCACGCTGCTGAGGTCCTCGCCGCGGTCACTGTCGCCCGCCCAGTGCGGGTCCAGCGGGTCCAGGCCCAGGACGCCGAGCATGGCGCGCACCTCGGCGAGGCGGGCCACGGCGGCTTCCTTGTCGTCGGCGGCGAGGGCGGAGTTGCCCTGCCGGACGGTGGTGTGCACGACGGCGAGCGCCTGCGGGACGCCCAGGTCGTCGTCCATCGCCTCGGCGAAGGCGGTGGGCACCTCGGCGGCCGGTTCCACGGCGTGTCCGGCCAGCTCCACCACGCGCTGCACGAAGCCCTCGATGCGGGTGAACGCCGACTCGGCCTCGCGCAGGGCCTCCTCGCTGTACTCGATCATCGAGCGGTAGTGCGGGGTGCCGAGGTAGTAGCGCAGCACGATGGGGCGCCAGGCCTTGACCATCTCGCTGACGAGGACGGAGTTGCCGAGCGACTTGGACATCTTCTCGCCGCTCATGGTGACCCAGGCGTTGTGCACCCAGTACCGGGCGAACTCGTCGCCGTAGGCCTTGGCCTGGGCGATCTCGTTCTCATGGTGCGGGAAGATCAGGTCGAGGCCGCCGCCGTGGATGTCGAAGGCGGAGCCCAGGTACTTGTGCGCCATCGCCGAGCACTCCAGGTGCCAGCCCGGGCGCCCGCGGCCCCACGGCGTCTCCCAGCTCGGCTCGCCCGGCTTGGCGGCCTTCCACATCGCGAAGTCCCGGGAGTCCCGCTTGCCGGTCTCGCCCTCGCCGGAGGGCTGGAGGAGGTTGTCCAGCTCCTGGTTGGACAGGCGCAGGTACTCGGGGAAGGACTTCACGTCGAAGTAGACGTTGCCGTCGGCCTCGTAGGCGTGGCCGCGCTCGATCAGGCCGCGCATCATCTCGACCATCTCGGTGACATGGCCGGTGGCGCGCGGCTCGTACGTCGGCGGGAGGCAGCCGAGCGCGGTGTAACCGTCGTCGAACGCGCGCTCGTTCTCGTAGCCGATGGACCACCACGGGCGGCCCTGGTCCGCCGACTTGGTGATGATCTTGTCGTCGATGTCCGTGACGTTGCGGATGAACGTGACGTCGTAGCCGCGGTACTCGAACCAGCGGCGCATGATGTCGAAGTTCAGCCCGGACCGGATGTGGCCGATGTGCGGGGCCGCCTGCACGGTGGCACCGCACAGGTAGATCGAGACACAACCCGGCGTGAGCGGGGTGAAGTCACGGATCTGCCGGGCGCTGGTGTCGTACAGGCGAATAGTCACGTGTCCAGGGTAGTAGGCGCGGGCGGGTGCCTCCGACGGTTGTGGACAACTGTCAGCCCGGTGTTCTGGCCACCAGCGCCGTCGCCACCGCCATCAGACCTTCACCCCTACCGGGGAACCCCAGTCCGTCCGTCGTCGCCCCCGAGACGGAGACCGGCGCGCCCGCCGCCTCCGAGAGGACCTTCTGGGCCTCGTCGCGGCGCCTGCCGATCTTCGGGCGGGGCCCGACGACCTGGACGGCGATGTTGCCGATGGTGAAGCCGGCCGCGCGGACGATGCGCGCGGCCTCGGTGAGCAGGACGACGCCGGAGGCGCCCGACCACTCGGGCCGTCCCGTGCCGAAGTGCTGCCCCAGGTCGCCGAGGCCCGCCGCGGAGAAGAGCGCGTTGCACGCGGCGTGCGCGACGACGTCCGCGTCGGAGTGACCGGCGAGCCCGGTCCCCTCGCCCTCCCACTTCAGGCCCGCGCACCACAGCTCGCGGCCCTCCTCGAAGGCGTGGATGTCGGTGCCGATGCCGACCTGGGGCAGCAGGGGCGCCTCAGAAGCCATCGTTGAGCCTCCGGCGCGCCAGGACCGCCTCGGCGAGGACCAGGTCCAGCGGGCGGGTGACCTTGAAGGCCTCCTCGTGGCCGGGGACCACCACGACCTGGAGGCCGAGCTGCTCGACCATGCCGGCGTCGTCGGTGACGCGGTCGGTGACCGTCTCGTGGGCGCGGACCAGGGTCGTCCGGTCGAAGCCCTGCGGGGTCTGCACCGCGCGCAGCCGGGCCCGGTCCGGGGTGGCGACGACCCGCTCGGGCTCGCCCTCGCCGGCCGGCTCGACCGCCTTGACGGTGTCCGCGAGCGGCAGCGCGGGGACCACCGCGCCGGCGCCGTCCCGTACGGCCTCGATGACGCCGTCGACGGTGTCCACCGGGACGAGCGGGCGGGCCGCGTCGTGCACGAGGACGATGCCGTACTCGGGCGGCAGCGCGTCCAGGCCCCGCTTCACCGACTCCTGGCGGGAGTCACCGCCGGGGACCACCAGGAAGTCGGTGCGCTCCGGCAGGGCATGTGCGTCGAGCAGCGACTTCACCTCGGCGGCGCCCTCGGGCGGGGCCACGACGACGACCAGGGAGACGGCTCGGGAGGCGGCCATGGCGCGCACCGCGTGGATCAGCATGGGGGTGCCGCCCAGCGAGCGGAGTGCCTTGGGGGCGCCGGGACCGAGGCGTACCCCGCGGCCGGCGGCCGGGATCACGGCAGCCGTGGGGGTGGTCGCACGGGCCTGCGCGGGCGAAGGGCGCGATTCGTCAGACATCGGTTCCTGTCAGGTTTGTGTGCTGGCCTGGCGTGGGTATGGCCTGGGCAGTGCCGGGCGCGACGCCTTGACCGGACCCTTCCGTGACCCTGGTCGAGCCAGCTGCCCGGGCCCGGCACGCCAAGTATCGGGGGAAGCTCCCCCCGAGGAGTGCACGAGGAATGCACGGCGTGAGACGGCACGCACCAACGAACATGCCGCAGCGCCCGGCGACGTGGGTATGTCATCGGGCACCGCGGCATTTCAATGTGCTGAGTGGCTGAGCCTGCTGGCTGCGGGCGTCAGGACGCGAGGACCTCGTCGAGGAGCGCCTCGGCCTTGTCCTCGTTGGTGTTCTCCGCGAGGGCGAGCTCGCTCACCAGGATCTGGCGGGCCTTGGCGAGCATGCGCTTCTCACCGGCGGACAGTCCGCGCTCACGCTCACGACGCCACAGGTCACGCACGACTTCCGCGACCTTGATGACATCGCCGGAGGCGAGCTTCTCCAGATTTGCCTTGTAACGACGAGACCAGTTCGTGGGCTCCTCGGCGTACGGCGCGCGCAGCACCTCGAAGACCCGGTCCAGCCCGTCCTGGCCGACCACATCACGCACGCCGACGAACTCCGCATTGTCCGCTGGCACACGTACCGTCAGGTCACCCTGGGCGACCTTCAGCACCAAGTAGGTCTTGTCCACGCCTTTGATCTGGCGAGTTTCGATGGCCTCGATCAGCGCGGCCCCGTGATGGGGATAGACCACGGTGTCGCCAACCTTGAACGTCATGTGACAGGTACCCCTTCCGTGGCTATCCAGAGTAACACGGAAACCGCAGCTTCTGAATGGTGTTTTCGCAGGTCAGGGCATATCTCGGGGCTTGACAACAGCGACAGGAACGTGCTGCGCGGGCTGACCGGAACAAGGAATTCGCAGGTCGGAGCGGCTCTCCGGGCGAGGTGAAACGCGGCCGTCACACACATCAGGAGGCGCCGTCAAGCGGCCGAACATCCTGATATGTCCGGTTCCATGTGTGCGACTTCCGCTACTCCGTTCGGGGGCCGGAGGCGGGTACCGGACGATTCCGGAATTGATCACGAGGGGTCGGCGAGCACGGTCGGTGATCAATTTCCGGAGGGTCGCGCATTCCTTCACGGAAATTTCGCGAGCCTGTGTCGTGGGTATGCCCACGGGACTTATGTGAATGACAGACAGCTGCGGAGCCAAAGTGACTCGTGGGTCACTTGTGAGCGACGGGACCGGTGAAGCGGGACGCTTCCGCGGGGCCGGCCGAAGACTCTTGTGGGGTCCAGGGGAGGGTCGGGTGCGGCGGGGCGGGAACGGCTCGGTAACCTAAGCGCGCTGACAGACACTTAGGGCGGCTTTATGCGCCCGCCCCGTTCGAGTCAAGGAGTTGCCGCCGCCGTGAGCAGCAGCCTTCGACGCGGCGTCATCGCCGCCGCCGCCATCACGTTCTCGATTCTTCCGCTCGCCGCGTGCGGAGCCGGCAACAACGCACAGACCCTGGAAGTCAAGCCGGACAACGCCGCCACCACGGTCGGCGACATCAAGGTCCAGAACGCCGTGATCATCACGCAGCCGGACCCCGAGGCGAGCGACCCGGCCGTGGTCGCCGCGACCCTCTTCAACGAGGGCACCCGCGCCCAGACCCTGGAGTCGATCACCATCGAGGGGGCGGACGAGCCCCTGGAGCTCAAGCCCGCCAAGGGCAAGAGCCTGTCCATCCCGGCCGGCGGCTCGCTCACCCTCGGTGGCTCGGGCAACGCCTCCGCCCTGCTCTCCGGCACGCCGGAGAACGTCAAGGACGGCAACGCCCAGCCGATGACCTTCACCTTCAGCGAGACCGGCGACGTGTCCCTGCGCGCCTTCGTCGTCCCGGCCGAGAGCTACTTCACCGGCTGGGGCCCGACCGCGGTCCCGTCCGCGCCGGGCGAGGACACCGCGTCCCCGACGACGGAGCCGACGGGCGAGGCGACCGGCGAGGCCACGGGCGAGCCTGCCGAGGGCGCCACCGGCACCCCGACCGACGCCGCCTCGGCCTCGGCCACGGAGTCGCACGCCGCGGCCGGCCACTGAGCGACCGTACGACGGAGAAGGGCGGGACCCCCTGAGGGTCCCGCCCTTCGTCGTACCGCCCGTCAGACGGCCTACGGCTCGAACTTGTAGCCCAGCCCCCGCACCGTCACCAGGTACCGCGGTGCGCCCGGGTCGGGTTCGATCTTTGCGCGCAGGCGCTTGACGTGGACGTCGAGGGTCTTGGTGTCGCCGACGTAGTCGGCGCCCCAGACCCGGTCGATGAGCTGCATCCGGGTCAGGACGCGGCCCGCGTTGCGCAGGAGCATCTCCAGGAGGTCGAACTCCTTGAGCGGGAGGTCGACCTTCGAGCCGGAGACCGTGACCACGTGGCGGTCGACGTCCATACGGACCGGACCCGCCTCCAGGGCGGCCGGGGTGACCTCCTCGGGCTCGCCGCGGCGGCGCAGGACGGCCCGGATCCGGGCGACCAGCTCGCGGGACGAGAACGGCTTGGTGACATAGTCGTCGGCTCCTATCTCCAGGCCGACGACCTTGTCGATCTCGCTGTCCTTGGCGGTCACCATGATGACGGGGACATTGGAGCGGCCGCGCAGCTGGCGGCAGACTTCGGTGCCCGGCAGGCCGGGCAGCATCAGGTCGAGCAGGACGAGGTCGGCGCCGTTGCGCTCGAACTCGTCGAGACCGTCGGGCCCGGTGGACGCGACGGCGACCTCGAAGCCCTCCTTGCGGAGCATGTACGACAGGGCGTCTGAGAAGGATTCCTCGTCCTCGACGACGAGCACTCGGGTCACGGATGGACCTCCGGGGCGGAAAGCGTCTGGTACGCGGCTGACTCGGGGGGTGTGTCGTGGGACGGATCGGCGGGGCGCCCGGCCTCGTCGTCGAGGGCGGGATGCTGCTGAGCTCGGTCGCGGGCCGCGCCCGCCTCCGGCAGTCTCAGGGTGAACG
This sequence comes from Streptomyces sp. NPDC002779, assembly GCF_042888685.1. Taxonomy (NCBI): domain Bacteria; kingdom Bacillati; phylum Actinomycetota; class Actinomycetes; order Kitasatosporales; family Streptomycetaceae; genus Streptomyces; species Streptomyces sp. NPDC002779. The sequence goes on along the minus strand of NZ_JBIAQC010000006.1, from coordinate 83,442 downwards.
TGGAGCCCTGTCCCTCGGAACTCCACACCGTGACCTCCCCGCCGTGCGAGGCGGCCACGTGCTTGACGATCGCCAGCCCGAGCCCCGTACCACCGGTGGCACGGGAACGGGCCGGGTCGACGCGGTAGAAGCGCTCGAAGATGCGCTCCTTGTCCTTGTCGGAGATGCCGATGCCCTGATCGGTCACGGCGATCTCGATATGGTCGCCGCCCGGTGCGGTCAGCCGGCGGGCGGCGATACCGACCCGGGTCCGGGCGGGCGAGTAGTTGACGGCGTTCTCGACGAGGTTGCCGAGGGCCGCGGCGAGCTGGCCGCGGTGGCCCCAGATGCTCAGGTCGGCGGTGCCGCCGGCCGCCATGGTGATCTGCTTGGTGCCGGCGGCGTGCCGGCAGCGGTCGACGGCCTCGGCCACCAGTTCGTCCACGCGCACAGGCTCGGCGTCCTCCAGCGGGTCGTCGTTCTGCACCCGGGAGAGGTCGATCAGCTCCTGGACGAGGTTGGTGAGCCGGGTCGCCTCGATCTGCATGCGCCCCGCGAAGCGCTCCACGGCCTCCGGGTCGTCGGAGGCGTCCATGACGGCCTCGGACAGCAGGGAGAGAGCGCCCACGGGGGTCTTGAGCTCGTGGCTGACATTGGCGACGAAGTCGCGCCGTACCGCCTCTATCCGCCGGGCCTCGGTGAGGTCCTCGACGAGCAGCAGCACCAGGCGGGAGCCGAGCGGCGCCACCCGGGCGGAGACCGCGAGGGCCTCGCCGCGGCCGGTGCCGCGCCGGGGCAGGTCCAGTTCGACCTGGCGTATCTCGCCGTCGCGCCGGGTGTCCCGGGCCATCTGGAGCATCGGTTCCACGGAGAGCCGTCCGCCGCGCACCAGCCCGAGGGCGTACGCGGCGGAGCTGGCCTTGACGACGGCGTCGGCCTCGTCCAGTACGACCGCGGAGGAGCGGAGTACGGACAGGACCGTGTCGACGCCGGGGGGCAGTACCGGATCGGTGTGCAGGGAGGTTCTGGTGGGTCGCGCCTGGTCGCGTTCGCTCCAGCGGAACGCCAGCATGGCGACCACGCCGGTGAGTACCCCGGCAATCGCTGCCGCTGCGGCGACCGCCGCGTTCACGTCCATGCTTCCAGGTTAGGCACGGGTTCGGTCCAGGCCACAGCCATCCGAGTGCGAGCTCGAACACTCGTCGCCCAGAGTTCACCTTGGTGCCAGCGATGGTTCATTTGGGGTGGCAGAAACGGACGCGTGCGGGTCGGACGGTGAGAGCGTGGGGTGCGATAGCGCCGGTTCAGCAGGACGTGCACACTGGCCCCGGCCCCCGGAACCCCAAGAAACACGTACGAGAGGGAACCCTCATGCGGGACGCGTACCACGAGGAACTTGACTCGATCAGCGACAGCCTGGTGGAGATGGCCCGCCTGGTCGGGTCGGCGATCGGACGCGCCACGACGTCGATCCTCGACTCCGACCTGAAGCTGGCCGAGAGCGTGATCGAGGCCGACCAGAAGGTCGACGACCTCCAGCACGACCTGGAGGCGCGGGCGATAGCCCTGCTCGCCCGTCAGCAGCCGGTGGCGACCGACCTGCGGATCGTGGTCACCTCGCTGCGGATGTCCGCCGACCTGGAGCGCTCCGGCGACCTGGCCCAGCACGTGGCCAAGCTCACCCGGCTGCGTTACCCGGAGCGGGCCATTCCGCACGATCTGCACGCCACGATCCTGGAGATGGGCCAGCTCGCGCAGCGGCTGATGGCGAAGGCCGCCGAGGTCATCGTGACCAAGGACGTCGACCTGGCGCTCCAGATGGAGACCGACGACGACGCGATGGACCTGCTGCACCGCACGCTCTTCCAGCACCTGATGGACGAGCGCTGGAAGCACGGCATCGAGACCGCCGTGGACGTCACCCTGCTCGGCCGCTACTACGAGCGGTTCGCCGACCACGCGGTGGCGGTCGCCAAGCGGGTGGTGTTCCTGGTGACGGGCGAGCACGCCGACAATCTCCAGCAGGACATCGCGGCCGTGAAGGGCGTGGAAGGGGCCTGACACCGCTCGGGGGCGTGCGTGAGAGCCCCCGTGCGCCGTTGATGCGCCCAGTGGAGCGGGCATGCAATGGGGAACAGGCACCAGCCTCGACGAGGAGGGACCATGGCCGACTCCCCCGGCACGCCCGGCACCACACCCGACCCCACGCAGGAACGCCCGACCGAGCAGCCCGCCGAGATCCAGAACCTGATGCTGATCGGCGCGTGCGGCTGCGGGTCGGGCTGCCAGTGCGGCTGCCAGTCCGGCAACCCGTGCCAGTGCGGTTGAGTGCTTCTGCTCTTACGACGGTGAAGGGCGTACGACGGTGAGGGGCCCCGGCGCGGCTGCCGGGGCCCTTCGTCGTGCTCGCGGGCTTCGTCGTGCTCGCGGGCCGGTGGAGGCGCAGCATGGAAGGAGGACCGGAAGGAGGCGTGCCATGGCCCGGTTCATGGACGTACACCACGGGATGCAGGGCATCACGTCGGATCAGCTGCACGAGGCCCACAAGGCGGACCTCGCCATCGAGAAGGACGAGGGGGTCCACTTCGAGCGGGCCTGGGCGGATCCGGAGTCCGGCACCGTCTACTGCCTCTCCGAGGCGCCCTCGGCGGAGGCGGTGCAGCGCATCCACGAACGCGCGGGGCACAAGGCGGACGAGGTCCACGCCGTGCCGCTGACCGTCTAGCGCGGGAAAAAGCCCCCTACCAGGGGTGGAAACCGCTGGTAGGAGGCTTGCTCCGAGAGATTGGAGCGAGTTGCTCCGAGCGGGCGACTACTTCTTCTTGCCCTGGTTCTTCACGGCCTCGATCGCTGCGGCCGCCGCGTCGGGGTCGAGGTAGGTGCCGCCCGGGTTCAGGGGCTTGAAGTCGGCGTCGAGGCTGTAGGACAGGGGGATGCCCGTCGGGATGTTCAGGCCCGCGATGTCGGCGTCCGAGACGCCGTCCAGGTGCTTGACCAGGGCGCGCAGGCTGTTGCCGTGGGCCGCCACCAGGACCGTGCGGCCGGCCAGGAGGTCGGGGACGATGCCGTCGTACCAGTAGGGGAGCATGCGGACGACGACGTCCTTCAGGCACTCCGTGCGGGGGCGCAGCTCCGGGGGGATGGTGGCGTAGCGCGCGTCGCCGGACTGGGAGAACTCCGCGCCGTCCTCGAGCGGCGGCGGCGGGGTGTCGTAGGAGCGGCGCCAGAGCATGAACTGCTCCTCGCCGAACTCGGCCAGCGTCTGGGCCTTGTCCTTGCCCTGGAGGGCGCCGTAGTGGCGTTCGTTCAGGCGCCAGGAGCGGTGGACCGGGATCCAGTGGCGGTCGGCGGCCTCGAGGGCCAGCTGCGCCGTACGGATCGCCCGCTTCTGGAGGGACGTGTGGACCACGTCGGGCAGGAGGTCGGCGTCCTTCAGGAGTTCGCCACCGCGGACTGCCTCCTTCTCGCCCTTCTCGTTGAGGTTGACGTCCACCCAGCCGGTGAACAGGTTCTTCGCGTTCCACTCGCTCTCGCCGTGGCGGAGGAGGATCAGCTTGTACGGTGCGTCGGCCATGAGAAGGAGCGTAATCGAACCTTCTGATCACTTGCGCCCCCGACCAGAAGGCGGACGGTTGACGGGATCTGTTAATTGAGTGGCCCCCGGCCGACGGCACTTCGTAAGTTGTGGTTGCCGCTCGCGCCACTTACACATCCGGGGGATTCTCATGTCTGTCGCCGCCCTGAGACGTGCCGTCCGGGAGACCGTCTCGGGGCTGCCCCGGGAGTTCTGGTGGCTGTGGACCAGCACCCTCGTCAACCGGCTCGGCGGCTTCGTCGCCACCTTCATGGCGCTGTACCTGACCCTGGACCGCGGCTACTCCGCCTCCTACGCCGGTCTCGTCGTCGCCCTGCACGGCCTCGGCGGTGTCGTCTCCTCGCTCGGCGGCGGGGTGATGACCGACCGGCTCGGGCGGCGGCCCACGCTGCTGGTCTCGCAGAGCGCCACCGCCGTCTCGGTGGCCGCGCTGGGGTTCGTGCAGCACCCCGCCGCCATCGCCGGCGTCGCCTTCCTCGTCGGGATGGCCTCCAACGCCTCCCGGCCCGCCGTGCAGGCGATGATGGCCGACATCGTCCGGCCCGAGGACCGGGTGCGCGCGTTCTCGCTCAACTACTGGGCCATCAACCTCGGTTTCGCCGTCTCCTCCATGGCCGCCGGGTTCATCGCCGAGTACAGCTACCGGGTCGGCTTCCTCGCCGAGGGCGTCATGACCCTGGCCTGCGCGATCGTCGTCTTCCTGAAGCTGCCCGAGTCCCGGCCCGAGCGCACGGAGGCGGTGAAGGCCGAGGAGTCCGCCGTAGGACTCGGGACCGTGCTGCGGGACGGGCGGTTCATGGGAGTCGTGGGCCTGTCCTTCCTGATCGCCCTCATCTTCCAGCAGGGCTACATCGGCCTGCCCGTCGCCATGGGCGACGCCGGGTTCACCCCGGCCGACTACGGCATGGCCATCGCCGTCAACGGCGTGCTGATCGTCGTCCTGCAGATCCCGGTCACCCGGTTCATCGAGCACCGCGATCCCCGGCGGCTGCTGGTGATCTCCTCGGTGCTCGCCGGGTACGGCTTCGGGCTGACCGCCTTCGCCGGGTCCGTGGGTCTGTTCGCCCTCACCGTCTGCGTCTGGACCCTCGCGGAGATCGTCAACGCCCCGACCCAGACCAGCCTGGTCGTCCGGCTCTCCCCCACCCACGGCCGGGGCCGCTACCAGGGCATGTACACCATGTCCTGGGCCGTCGCCTCGCTGGTCGCGCCGCTGATGTCCGGGGTCGTCATCGACCGGTACGGCGCGGAGTGGCTGTGGGGGCTGTGCGCGGTGATCGGGACCGTCGCGGGGATCGGGTACGGCGTGCTCATGCGCCGCCTGCCGGCCCCGGAGACCCCGGCCGCGGCGCCGGCCCCGGCCCGCCCCGAGACCGCCGCCGCCTGACGCCCGGGGGTGCCCCTCAGGGGTGCATCCGGGCTCCCTTCAGCACCTTGTCCACCGCGTTGCGCGGCCCGTGCACGGCCAGCCCCACCAGGTCCAGGTCCCGCGTCGGCACGGCCCGAACGGCGGCCCGGTTGTCCCGGTCGTTGCCGGTGGCGAACAGGTCGGACGTGAACAGGGCGCGCGGCAGCGCCCGCGACAGCACGCGCGCGTGGGCCGCCGTCAGCGTCTCCTTGGAGCCCTGGAAGACCAGCACCGGCTGCCGGAACATCGGCAGGTACGCCACCTGGTCGGCGTCCTCGTACGGCTCCCCGATCACCTCGGGGACCTGGGTGCCCAGGCCGCTGACCAGGAACGCGGTCACGTTCAGCCGCTGCCAGGGCTCCAGGTCCTCGCGCAGCAGCACGGCGATCTTCGTGTCGAAGCGGATCGGTTCGGCGGTGAGCGGGTTCGTCGCGTTCATGGACCGAGACTGCCGACCGCCGTACAGCCGCGTCTTGTACGTTCTTTGCATGGCCGCTCAGCGCGAGGTGACCGCCTGGCGTCCCCGGGTTCCGGGTGTCGTCGAGGTCTTCCACGCGCACTTCACCGAGTACGCCTATCCGATGCACGTCCACGAGGCGTGGACGCTCCTCATCGTCGACGACGGCGCCGTACGGTACGACCTCGACCGGCACGAGCACGGCACCCCGCACGGCACGGTGACGCTGCTGCCGCCGCACGTCCCGCACAACGGCGCTCCGGCGACCCCGCACGGCTTCCGCAAGCGCGTCCTCTACCTCGACACCTCCCGGCTCGCCGCCGACCTCATCGGGGCCGCCGTGGACACTCCCGACCTGCGCGACCCGCTGCTGCGGCACCGGGTCGGCCAACTGCACACCGCCCTGGCCCGCCCCGGCGACGAGCTGGAGGCCGAGAGCCGGCTGACGCTCGTCGGGGAGCGGCTGCGCACGCATCTGCGGGCGCGCCCGGCGGACGGAGCCCGCAGCGGTCCCGCCCTAGCCCGCAGCCTGCGCGAACTCCTCGACGAACGGGTCGTCGAAGGGCTCTCACTGCAGGAGGCGGCGGGACTGCTCCAGGCCCATCCCGCCCACCTGGTACGGGCGTTCAGCACCGCCTACGGCATCGCCCCGCACCAGTACCTGAACTCCCGCCGCGTGGACCGCGCCCGCCGCCTCCTCCTGGACGGCCGCCCGCTCGGCGAGGTCGCGGCGGCGACCGGCTTCTACGACCAGGCCCACCTCACCCGCCACTTCCGCAAGCTGGTGGGCACGACCCCGGGGAGATACGCGGGGACGGGGGCTCGGCACGGGGAGCGCTCCTAGGACGACCCGGTGGGACGCTGGGTCAGGTGGGTGAAGGCGTCGAGGTTGCGGGTGGACTCGCCTCGGGAGACACGCCACTCGTACTCCTTGCGGATGGCGCTCGCGAAGCCCAGTTCCAGCAGGGTGTTGAAGGCGCCGTCGGCGGCTTCCAGGGTCTGGCCGAGGAGGCGGTCGAGTTCGTCGGGGGTGACGGACGAGAGGGGCAGCTTGGCGGTGACGTAGACGTCGCCGAGCTGGTCGACGGCGTAACTGACGCCGTAGAGCTTGAGGTTGCGCTCCAGGAGCCAGCGGTGGACGCCGGGCTCGTTCTCGTCGGGGTGGCGGATGACGAAGGCGTTCAGCGACAGCGAGTGGCGGCCGAGCCGCAGGGAGAGCGTGGTCGACAGCTTGCGCGTGCCGGGGAGTTTCACGACGTAGGTGCCGGGCTCGGGGCTCTCCCACTCCAGCTCCGCGTCCTGGAGGAAGTCCTCGACGGTCTGCTGCGCATCACCCATGGTGCGAGCGTACGCGACGGCGGTGGGCCTGGGCCGCCGCCGTGTAGACGTCCGCGGTGGCGGCCGCCGCGGTGTCCCAGCCGAAGGACTGGGCGTGCCGGGCCGCGGCGGCGCCCATCCGGGCGGACAGCTCCGGCTGGTCGGCGAATTCGCGCAGCACGCGCGCGTAGGCGGCCGGTTGATGGCCTTGTACGAGGAAGCCGGTCCGTCCGTCGCGCACGGCCACCGGCAGTCCGCCGACCGACGCCGCGAGCACCGGCGTACCGGACGCCTGTGCCTCTATGGCGACCAGGCCGAAGGACTCGCTGTAGGAGGGCATGACGAGGACCGAGGCGGCCCGGAACCAGTCCGCGAGCTGTTCCTGGCCGACGGGCGGGCGGAACCGTACGACATCGGCGATGCCGAGGCGGGCCGCCAGCTTCTGCAGGCCCTCGGGTTTGGCGAGGCCGCTGCCGCTGGGGCCGCCGACGACGGGCACGAGGATGCGCGAGCGCAGCTCGGGGCGTTCGTCGAGCAGCACGGCGACCGCGCGGAGCAGGACGTCCGGGGCCTTCAGGGGCTGGATGCGGCCCGCGAAGAGCGGGATCAGGGCGTCCTGGGGCAGGCCGAGGCGGGCCCGGGCGGCGGCGCGGCCGTCGGCCGGCGAGAAGCGGTCGAGGTTGACGCCGGGGTGGACCACGCCGACCTTGCCGGGGTCCGCGTGGTAGTGGCGGACGAGTTCGTCGGCCTCCTCCGCGGTGTTCGCGATGAGCCGGTCGGCGGCGGCGACGATCTGGGTCTCGCCGATGACCCGGGCGGCCGGTTCGGGGGTGTCGCCCGCGGCGAGGTTGGCGTTCTTGACCTTGGCCATGGTGTGCATGGCGTGCACCAGGGGGGTGCCCCATCGCTGGGCGGCGAGCCAGCCGACGTGGCCGGAGAGCCAGTAGTGCGAGTGCACGAGGTCGTAGTAGCCGGGGCGGTGGCCGGCCCAGGCCTGCATCACGCCGTGGGTGAAGGCGCAGAGCTGGGCAGGGAGTTCTTCCTTGGCGAGGCCCTCGTAGGGGCCCGCGTCGACGTGCCGGACCAGGACGCCGGGGGCCATCTCCACGGTGGGCGGGAGGGCGGCGGTGGTGGCGCGGGTGAAGATCTCGACCTCGATGTTGATCGCGGCGAGGCGCTGCGCGAGCTCCACGATGTACACGTTCATGCCGCCGGCGTCCCCGGTGCCGGGCTGGTGGAGCGGTGAGGTGTGCACGGAGAGCATCGCGATACGGCGAGGCCGGCGGTGCAGACGCAACCGCGGGGGTGTCACCGCGGAGCGACGCCCGAGCCTGCCGACGTAGTGGCTCACGGGGCGTTCCTCCTCGCTGCGGGCATGCCTGAGGGAGGACGTGCGGGCCCTCCACGGGGGTGAACACCGGAAGGTCCGGCTCCATTTCCGGCCGAGGGTTCTTTGCCGAATCATTACCGCCAGTCGCTCAACCGTTCGAGGGCAGGCTGCGTGGCCCGGGAACGGGCGGCCGCGCAACCCCGAAAAGAGGGCGCGGGCGCAAGGCCGCCGCCCTACCCTCAGGCATATGCCGGACCCGGACGATCTCCAGTTACCCGCCGAAGAGCGGCTCCCCTGTCCCTGCTGCGGCCATCTGACGCTCCTGGAGCTGTGGGCCTACGAGATCTGCGAGGTCTGCCGGTGGGAGGAGGACCCCTTCCAGCTGCGCTTCCCGCATATCGACTTCGGCCCCAACCACGGGCTGAGCCTGATCGAGGCGCAGGCCAACTACCGGCGGACCGGCGCGGTGGCCGAGCAGGTCCGGCGCCGGGCGCGCCCGCCGAAGGACGACGAGCCGCTGGACCCGGGGTTCCGCCCGGCCGACCCCGCCCGGGACCCCTTCGAGCAGGCGCCCGGCGGCCGGATGCCGGACGACCTGACCGTCCTCTACTACTGGCGGCCCACCTACTGGCGGCGCCACCTCGCCCGGTGAGCCGCATACCCTCGTAGACATGACAGCCCGCGCCCCCGCCGGCCCCGTGGGAACGGTGACGCGCGGGACCACCAACCCCAACCGTCTGCGCCGCATGGACCGCTGGATCGCGGCCACGCACGGCGCCGAGCTGCGGCGGGCCCCCGACCCCGTCACGGTCGACCTCGGATACGGCGCCGCGCCCTGGACGGCCGTGGAACTGCTGGAGCGGCTGCGTACCGTCGCGCCCCGCGCGCGCGTGGTCGGCGTCGAGATCGACCCGGCGCGGGTCGCTGCCGCCCGGCCCTACGAGCGCGAGGGGCTGGTCTTCCGGCACGGCGGGTTCGAGATCCCGGTCCCGGGGCGGCCGCTGCTGATCCGGGCCGCCAATGTGCTGCGCCAGTACGAGGAGGCCGAGGTCGCCGCCGTGTGGGAGCGGCTGTGCGCGCGGCTGGCCCCGGCCGGCCCCGGCTCGCGGGGCGGGCTGCTGGTCGAGGGGACCTGCGACGAGATCGGGCGGCGGCACGTGTGGGTCGCGCTCGGACCCGAGGGGCCGCGGACGGTGACCTTCGCGACCCGGCTCGGCTCGCTGGAGCGGCCCTCGGACCTCGCCGAGCGGCTGCCGAAGGCGCTCATCCACCGCAACGTCCCCGGCGAGCCGGTCCATGCCTTCCTGCGGGACTTCGACCGCGCCTGGGCCGCCGCCGCGCCCTACGCCTCCTTCGGCGCCCGCCAGCGCTGGATCCGGGCGGTGCGGGAGCTGACGGCCGACTGGCCGGTGCTGGACGGGCCGGCGCGCTGGCGGCAGGGCGAAGTGACGGTGGCGTGGGGGGCATTGGCGCCGGCGCGATCACGGCCGTAACGCACTGACCTGCGGGGAACGATCTCCGTATGTCGTTCGTCACATAGGCGGGGAGATCGTCGTGCGGGGGTGGGAGAGGGGGGAAGCAGCAGGGTGTGCGACCTCTGTCGTTTTCCGCGGCGGCATGGCACGATCCCCCAGGCATCCGTAAGTTACTGACGGTTAATCAGGTTGGGGGAAGTGGTATGGGTACGGGCAGGCGCAGCCTCATCACCGCCGCCGTCACCGTGGTCTGCGCGGTGACCGTGCTGGCGGCCCCGGGCACCGCGTTCGCGAGTCCGACCCCGGCACCGGTGCCGAGCGTGACCCCGACTCCGGCCACCACCAAGGACCTTGAGGTCGTACGCAAGAAGCTGGACCGGCTCTATCACGACGCCGCCGTCGCCACCGACGCGTACAACTCCGCCGAGGAGAAGGCCGAGCAGCAGTCCGCCGAGCTCGTGGCCCTGGCGAAGAAGATCGTCAAGGGCCAGAAGAAGGTCGACGAACTCAAGAAGCGGGCCGGTGCCGCGGCCGCCGCGCAGTACCGCAGCGGCGGACTGCCCGACGAGGCCCACCTGATGCTCAGCGACGACCCGCAGGAGTTCCTCGACGGCGCGGGCCGGGTGATCCAGGGCGAGCGCGCCACCAAGGGCCTCCTGCGCGAACTGACCCGCACCCAGCAGGACTTGGAGCAGTACGCGAAGGACGCCTCGGCCCAGTGGGAGAAGCTGGAAGCCAACCGCAAGACCAAGGCCAGGGCGAAGGCGGAGATCAAGAAGCAGATCAAGGCCGCCGAGAAGCTGGAGTCGGAGCTGGAGGCGGAGGAGAAGGAGCGCCTCGCCGAGCTGGAGCGACGGGCCGCCCACCAGGCGCAGACGGCCTGGCTGGACTCCGGGATACTCGACGAGATCGACGGCAAGGCGTCCGCGCAGGGCAAGAAGGCCGTGGCGTACGCCACCGCCCAGCTCGGCAAGCCGTACGAGTGGGGCGCCGAGGGGCCCGACACCTTCGACTGCTCCGGGCTGACCTCGCAGGCCTGGGCGGCGGCCGGAGTGGCGATTCCGCGCACCTCGCAGGAGCAGTGGAAGCAGCTTCCGCGCATCGACATCGCGCAGATGCGCCCCGGCGACCTCATCATCTACAACGACGACGCCAGTCATGTCGGGATGTACGTCGGCGACGGCGCGATGGTGCACTCTCCGCGCCCCGGGCGGACGGTGACCATCGCGGGGGCCGGTTCCATGCCGATCCTGGCGGTCGTACGACCGGACGTATGAGACCGGAGTCACGCATACCGGGGCCCCGGGGTGACCGGGGCCACGTGACGCACCGCACCCCAACGGCCGTGCAAACCGGGGGCGGGCGTGACGTTCGTCATCCCCCGGGGGCCGCCGCCCTGCCCAACTGCGGTACAGAACGCGGCATATGACAGTGGCCAGCCGCTGAACGGCGTGGCCTGCACCATTCCGTTGCGGGGCCGACTACCGCTATGGTCCCCGTCGGTGGGTCGAGGTCCCTCGTCCCCGCCATGCCCTCGGGGGGAGGGAAGGAACCCAAGACGATGCCCGTACCCGTACCGCGGCAGAGAGCGATCCCGGCCGTGGAGAGTGGTCAGGCGCAGGCAGCCGCACCCACGGTCGGCGGCCCCTCGGCCGGAGAGGCCCCGCGCAAGGACGCCACGGTCGAGCACACCGAGCAGACGAACACGCCCCACACCGGTGCCACCGGCGCCGCCCACACCCAGCTGACGCTGCTGCTCATCGAGGACGACCCGGGCGGCTCCACGGTGCTGCCCGAACTGCACGACCGGGCCGGCAGGCCGATCCGGGTGCGCTCCGCCCGCAACCTCACCGAGGCCGAGCGGCTGCTCACCGACGACGTCCACTGCATCCTGCTGGACCTGGCGCTGCCCGCGCCGGGCCGCGGCGACGACAGCGACGAGCTCGCCGTGCTCAAGCAGGTGCTGGAGCTCGCGCCGCGGCACGCCGTCCTCGCCCTCACCGCCTCCGGCGACGCCGAGCGCGGCGCGCAGGCGGTCCGGGTGGGCGCCCAGGACTATCTGCATCGTGACGAGCTGGACGGCCGGCTGCTGAGCCGCGCGATCCGGTACGCGGTGGAGCGCAAGCGCTCCGACTCGGCGGAGCGCCGGCTCGCCGAGGGGCGGGTGCGGGCGCAGGAGAACCGGCGCCTGGAGCGGGGCCTGCTGCCCACGCCGCTGCTGGACGGCTCGCCCCTGCGGTTCGCCGCGCGGTACCGGCCGGGCCGGTCGCGGGCGCTGCTCGGCGGGGACTTCTACGACGTGGTCCGCACCTCCGACGGCACCGTGCACGCCATGATCGGCGACGTCTGCGGGCACGGTCCCGACGAGGCCGCGCTCGGTGTCGAGCTGCGGATCGCCTGGCGGGCGCTGACCCTGGCCGGGCTCTGCGGGGACCAGCTGCTCGGCACGCTGCAGCAGGTGCTGGAGCACGAGCGGTCGGACGAGGAGATCTTCGCGACGCTGTGCACGGTGGACATAGCGCCGGACGGCCGCCGGGCGGGGCTGTGCCTGGCCGGGCACCCCTCACCGCTGCTGGCCCGCCCCGGGCGGGCGGCGCAGCTGCTGCCGTACGACAACAACGGGCCGGCGCTCGGGCTGCTGCCCGGGGCCCGCTGGCCCCGGATGCAGGTGGAGCTGGGTGCCGAGTGGAGCCTGATGCTCTACACCGACGGGCTGATCGAGGGCCGGATCGGCGCGGGCAAGGAACGGCTGGGCCAGGACGGGATGGTGTCCATGGTCCGTCGGCAGCTGGCCGAAGGGCTGCGCGGAGAGGCGCTGCTGGGAGCGGCGGTGAACGAGGTCCGGGACCTCAACGGCGGCGAGCTGACGGACGACGTGGCCGTGCTGCTGCTGGACCGGGAGCGCTGAGCCGGGGGCCCGCTCCGGGCGGGCGGGGTCAGCGCCCGCCGTTCCACGGGCCGTAGGGGCCGTCGCTGCTCGAACCCCTGCGGGTGTTGCGGCCGCCGCCGGGCAGGGAGCGGATCGCCGGGCGGACGTCCACCATGTAGACGATCGTGGCGATGAGGCCGATGATCGGCAGGAACGACAGGATGTTGAAGATCAGGTTCACCACGAAGGCGAGCCCGAGGACGATCAGCCAGAACGGCTTGGTCTTCTTGTCGGCCGCGCGGTAGGCGTCCTCGCGGCGCGTGGCGGCGTCGATCAGCGCGAAACCGCTGAAAAGGATCAGGGCCATGCTCAGCAGCCACATGAAGTTTGCGAAGCCCTGCATCAGCACAACGTCCACCACCCGACTCGGCTCGTCCCTACGCGGTCACCGTACCCGCAACCGCAGGCCCGCTACCCGGTCAACGGGCCGAGCACTCGCCAAGTGCCCGGCCCGTCCGGTTATCGCCCGGCCCGGTTACTTCGCGGGCGGGGTCGTCTTCTTGGCGGCCGGCTTGCGCGGGGCCGTCTTCTTGGGGGTGGGGGTGGGGGTGGGGGACTTCTTCGGCGCGGCCGACGCGGCGGGCTTCGGCTCGGCCGGCTTGTCCTCCTGCGTGACCTCGACGGGCTTGGCGTTCGGCTCCACGACGATGGCGAGCTCCTCGATCTCCTCGGCCGCCTCGCCGCGCCAGGTCCGCACGGCCTGCTCGCCGTGCTCGGCGACCTTCTCGTAGGTCTCCCGGGCCTTCACGGCGTACTCGGCGGCCACGCCGACGCCGCGCAGCGCGAAGTCCTGGGCGTTCTCGCCGAACTTCTTCAGGTCGGCGTCGAAGGTGGTGCTGAGCTTCTTCAGGTCCCCGTCGAGGGAGCTGATGAATTCGCTGACCCTGGACTGCAGGGTCTCCTGCGTCTCCTTGACCCGGGCCTGCGTCTCCTTGACCCGGGCCTGCGCCTCCTTGGCGCGGGCGGCGGCCTTCTCCTGCACGGCCTTCGGGTCGGTGTTGCGCACGGCCTCGATCCGGGACGGGGCCTCGGCACGCAGCTGCTCGACCAGGCCGGGGACCTTCTTGGCCTGCTGGAAGGCCAGGTCGGCGGTGCCGGCGGCGAAGTAGAGCGGGGTCGGGTCGCTGAGGGTCTTGCGGAGGTCGTCGGTGATGGCCATTTTGCTGGTCCTCCCGGGGTTACTGCAGATGAGGGTGGGTGGGGGCGGTCCCGCGGGGCGCGTGCGACGGCGGCCGGTCGCCCGGCTCAGCCGGCCGGCGGCCGCGGCTCCCGCGGGTCTTCGGTGTCCGGTGCGCCGGCGTCCTTGCCGGCGGCTGGGGTGCGGGGGCCGTCGTCGAGCCGGACGGGCCCGGCGTCGGCGCCGGTGCCCGTCATGGCGTCGTCGTCCGCCGCTATCGCGAATCCGTTCTCCTTGCGGAAGGACTCGTAGATCTGGAGCAGCACCTGCTTCTGCTGCCCGGTCAGCGTGGGATCGGCGAGGATGACGGCGCGCGTCTCCACCTCGTCCCGGTCCCGCTCGGCGTCCAGGATTCCGGCCCGCACGTACAGCGTCTCGGCGGAGATCCGCAGCGCCTTGGCGACCTGCTGGAGGACCTCCGCGCTCGGCTTGCGCAGCCCGCGCTCGATCTGGCTCAGATACGGATTGGACACCCCGGCGGCATCGGCGAGCTGCCGCAGCGAGAGCTGGGCGTTGCGCCGCTGCTCGCGCAGGTACTCACCGAGATTGCCGACGTTGAGTGTTGCCATGCCCCCACCTTGCACCACCCTCGCTAACTATTGCAAGCACCTGCTTGCAATAGTGCGCCATGTCATGCCGACGGCGGCCCCGGCGGAGTTTCAGCGCAGCGTGAGGCGGTTCTCCGTGTCGATGTGGGTCAGCTTCTGCGGGTTGCGGACGTAGTAGAGGCCGGTGATGCGGTCGTCGTCCAGGCGGATCGCCATGATGCCGTCGGTCTCGCCGTTCACCAGGAGGGCGAGGGCCGGGTGGCCGTTCACCACGCAGGGCTCGTAACCGATGGTGAACTTGGCCTTTCCGGCGCCGCCGATGATGTAGCGGCTCACCCGGTCGGCACCGACGATCGGGCGTACCGCGCCGCCCTGCTTGACGCCGCCGCCGTCCGCCATCAGGACCACGTCGGGGGCGAGGACGTCGAGCAGGCCCTGGAGGTCGCCGGTCTCGATGGTGTGCCGGAAGGACTCCAGCGCCGCCCGGGTCCGGCTCGCGGAGACCGCCTCGCGGGGGCGGCGGGCGTCGACGTGCTGCCGGGCCCGGTGGGCGATCTGGCGTACGGCCGCGGGGGTCTTGTCGACGGCCTCGGCGATCTCGTCGTAGCCGACGTCGAAGACCTCGCGCAGGACGAAGACGGCGCGTTCCGTCGGCGAGAGTGTCTCCAGGACGAGCATGAGCGCCATCGAGACACTCTCGGCGAGTTCGACGTCCTCGGCCACGTCCGGCGAGGTGAGCAGCGGCTCGGGCAGCCAGGGGCCGACGTAGGACTCCTTGCGGCGCTTCAGGGTGCGCAGGCGGTTGAGCGACTGCCGGGTGGTCATCCGGACCAGGTAGGCGCGGGGGTCACGCACCTGGTCCAGGTCGAGCTCGACCCACCGCAGCCAGGTCTCCTGGAGTACGTCCTCCGCGTCGGCCGCCGAGCCGAGCATCTCGTAGGCGACGGTGAACAGGAGGTTGCGGTGGGCGACGAAGATCTCGGTCGCCGGGTCGGTGACGTGCTCACTCATGATCGTTCTCTCCCCTGTACGGGCCCGCGGCCACGTGTCCGGCGGTGGCCTCAGTGCTCCGGGCCGCCAGCTGCTCGCCGCGCCGGGGGCCGCCCGAGACGTTGTGCAGGCGGTACGAGCCCGGCTTGGCCGCCTCGCCGGCCAGGTGCCCGACGGTGCCCTTGCACACGAACTCCTTGACCCGCGCGCCGAGCCGGCCGCCGATGTGGAACCACACCGCCACGTCGTGCCGGCGGGCGAACTGGAAGATGCCCGCCTTCCGTCCGAGGCTGACGCACTGCCCGGCGAAGACGTGGTTGAGGGTCGCCGGTTCCTCCCCCGCGACCCGGCTGAGCACGGTGTCCGCGGCCCGCGCGCCGAGCGGTATCGCGGCCTGGCAGCTCATCCGCAGCGGCAGGTCCGACGGGGCGGCGCTGTCGCCGGCCGCGACGATCCGTACGTCGTCGACACAGGTCAGCGTCTCGTCGGTGAGCAGACGGCCGAGCGCGTCGGTGCTCAGCCCGCTGCGCGCGGCGAGATCCGGTACGCCGAACCCGGCGGCCCACACCGTCACCGCGCTCGGCACCTCACGGCCGTCCTCCAGCCGTACGGCGTCCCGCGTCACGGCCGTCACCGTGCTGCCGGGCCCGTCGAGGACGCTCACCCCGAGCGCCGCCATCCGCTTCGCCACCGAACGCCGCCCGCGCGCGTGCAGATACGGCCCGAGCGCCCCACCGCACACCAGCGTGACGGCCCGCCCCTCCTCCGCCAGCTCGGTGGCGACCTCGATGCCGAGCGGCCCGGCGCCCACGACGGTGACCGGGGCGGAGACGGGCGTGTCGTGCAGCTCGTTCCGCAGCCGCTCCGCCTCCTCCAGGGTGGCGACGGGACGGGCGAACTCATCGGCACCGGGAACCCCGGGCTCGGCGCTGCCGCTGCCGACGGCGTACACGAGGTAGTCGTAGGAGACGCTGCCCCCGGACGCCAGCTCCAGCCGGCGCCCGGCCGCGTCGATCCGCTCGACGGAGTCGACGACCAGCCGGACCCCCTCGGTCAGCACCTCCCGGTATTCGACGACGGCGTCGTCGGTCCCGGCCACCAGCTGGTGCAGCCGGATCCGCTCGACGAAGCCCGCCCGCGGGTTGACCACCGTCACCTGCACGTTCCCGTGCCGCGTGAGCCGGTTGGCCGCCATCACCCCGGCGTACCCGCCTCCCACGACCACGACCTCGACGTTCTCGGCCACGAAAGTCACGATGCCTCCTCCGATTGCAGGGATCCGATTGCAGGATCCGATTGCAGGGATCCGGCCTTCAGACACCGGGCCCGGGGCGGCTGTGACAGGACGTGAGCCAGATCACGCCTCCGCCCGGCGGGCCCGGTTCGCCTCCCGCATCACCGCCCACGCGTCCGCCACCGGGCCCACGTGGGTCAGCTTCTCGGGGTTGATCACCGAGCGGATCGCCCGGACGCGGCCGTCGGCGATGTCGATCGCCATGATGTTGATGACCTTGCCGTCCCGGTCCCGGAAGATCACCCCGGGCTGCCCGTTCACCTCGTGCGGCTCGGCCGTGACGCCGATCAGCTCGAACGGCTGGGCCATCGCGACCAGCAGCCGCGCCACGTTCTCCGCGCCCACGATGGCCCGCGCCCACTGCGGAGCCTTGCCTCCGCCGTCGCCGACCATCTGCACATCGCCGGCCGGCAGCTCCCGCAGCCCGTCCACGTCCCCCTCCCGGAACGCGTCGAAGAACCGTTCCGCCAGCGCCTCCCGCTCCTTGCGGTCCGCCTCGAACCTCGGCCGCCCGGCGTCCATGTGCCGCCGCGCCCGTACCGCCAGCTGACGGCACGCCGGCTCCGAGCGGTCCACCGCCGAGGCGATCTCCGGGAAGCCGAACCCGAACACGTCCCGCAGCACGAACACCGCCCGCTCCAGCGGGGTGAGCCGCTCCAGCAGGACCAGCGCCGCCATCGACAGGGAGTCCGCCAGCTCCGCCGACCGCTCCGGGTCCTCGTAGGGGTCGTTCAGCAGGGGCTCGGGGAACCAGGGGCCGACGTACTGCTCCCGGCGCACCCGTGCCGAGCGCAGGACGTCGATGGAGATCCGGGTGACCACGGTCGACAGGTAGGCCTTCGTGGACGCCGGGCGCGTCTCGGCGCTCTCCCAGCGCAGCCAGGTCTCCTGCACCGCGTCCTCCGCCTCGCCGACGCTGCCGAGAATCCGGTAGGCGATGGCGAACAGCAGCGTGCGCAGCTCCTCGAACTCCTCCGTGCGGGTCACGCGGCTCCTTCCCGAGCGGCCCGGTCGCCGCTCACCCTTGAGACGAGACAGCCCCACCCGGCTGTGACACCGGGGGCGGCCCTACCCACTTTTTTGTGCGTACTTGGCATCACCGCGCCCGCCCGCGAAGCTGAACGCAGGTGATCAGGAAGCCGCCAGCCGCTCCAGCCGGCGGTGACCCCAGTCGGAGAGGGGGCCGAGGAGTCCGGAGAGTTCACGGCCGGAGCCGGTCAGGGAGTAGACCGTCTTCAGCGGGAGTACGTCGTGCACCTCCCGGTGCACCAGACCGTCCTCCTCCATCTCGCGCAACGCCTGCGTCAGCACCTTCTCGCTGAGGCCGGGCAGCCGGCGCCGCAGTTCAGCGGGCCGGTGCGGGCCCGATTCCAGCAGCCACAGCAGGCTCGTCTTCCACTTGCCGTCGATCACCGCGATGGCGGCGGTCACTCCGCAGACGTTCGGATCCTGAGCACGGCTGCGCGTCATCATCGCCCCTTTTATTCACACATGTTCACGTATGGGAGAAGCATGTCCACGTACGACGACCAGTCTGCCGTCACCGTCCTCGGCCTGGGTCCGATGGGTCGCGCCCTGGCCGGCGCCTTCCTCGACGCGGGGGTGGCCACCACCGTCTGGAACCGCACGCCGGGCCGGGACCGGGACCTGGTCGCCCGCGGGGCCCGGTCCACCGCCACCGCCGCCGAGGCGGTCGCCGCCGCGCCCCTGACCGTCGTCTGCGTCGTGAACTACGACGCCTCCGACGCGATCCTGCGGCAGGACGAGGTCACCGACGCCCTGAAGGCCCGTACGGTCGTCAACCTCACCGCCGACAGCCCCGACCGCGCCCGGGACACGGCCGGCTGGGCCGCCGCGCACGGCATCCGTTACCTGGACGGCGCGATCATGACCCCGGCGCCGAGCATCGGGACCCCGGAAGCGGTCTTCATCCTCAGCGGCCCGAAGGACCTCTACGAGCGCCACCAGCCGGTCCTGTCCACCCTCGGCGGCGCCCACACCCACCTCGGCGAGGACATCGGCCGGGCCGCCGCCTACGACATCGCCCTGCTCGACCTCTTCTGGACGGCGATGGCCGGTTACGCGCACGCCCTCGCGGTGGCCCGCGCCGAGGGCGTCACCGCCCGGGAGCTGGCCCCCTTCGCACAGGGCATCGGCGCGATCCTGCCGCCGCTGTTCGCGGAGTTCGCCGGGGACACCGACGACGGCACCTACTCGGGCGAGATCAACCCCATCACCTCGGCCGTCTCCTCCATGGCCCACATCGTCCACACCGCCGAGTCCCACGGCATCGACGCGAGCCTGATGCGCGTCGTCGAGGGCCAGGCCCGCCGGGTCGTCGCCGAGGGCCACGGCGCCGACGGCTACCTCCGCGTCACCGAGCTGCTGACCCGGCACGCCCACTGACCCACCGCGCCGGCACGCCGAAGTCCGCTTGGTCAGGCCCGGGCGGTGATCGACGCGGTGGAGCAGCGCGGGCGCGGAACAGTGCTCGGCGGCCCACACCCGGTCGGGCTCTCCGATCTCGTCGTCGCCCCGGACGAAGGGCCGCCCGCCCGCGCAGGCAGCCCGAGCCAGGGCGGGAGACAGGCGTTGGCGCTCTTCAGGTTCCCGCACCCCCGAAGGGGAGCAACGTGCCGTCGGTGCCGAGGAAGAGGGGCATCGCCACCAGCACGCCTCAGAAGGGCAGTGCCCTCGCGTGCACGACCTCCAGCCGTGACACCGCGCGGGTCAGCGTCACGTACAGCCGGTGCAGGCCGCGGGGCTCTGACTCCGCGATCGTCGCCGGCTCCACGAGGACCACGTGGTCGTACTCCAGGCCCTTGACCGCGCTCGCCGCGATCACCGTCACGCGCGGGGTCAGGACGCCGGCCCGGGTGAGGGCCGCGTGCAGGGAGGTGACGTCACCGTCGGCGGCGATGACACCGATGGCGCCCTCCCGCGCGTGGGCGTCCCGTACCGCGGTCACGACCGTTTCGGGCAGGTGCCCGGGGCGCGTTCGGCGCAGGGTCAGCTCGCCGTCCGTGCGCAGGGAGCGGGCCGCCGGTACGTCCACGTCGAGGCGGGGCAGGAGCCGGTTGGCCAGTTCGGCGACGGCCGCCGGCATCCGGAATCCCGTGGTCAGCGGCACCAGGGCCGCGTCCGGCTTGCCCAGGTGCCCGAGCAGGGCGGTCCAGGAGCGGGCCGCCCAGGGGGTCGTCCCCTGGGCCAGATCCCCCAGCACCGTCAGCGAGCCGAAGGGCACCCGGCGCGCGATGGCCCGGCACTCCATGGCGGACAGGTCCTGCGCCTCGTCGACGACGACATGGCCGTAGCCCGTCGGATGGTCGAGGAGCCCGGCGAGTTCGTCGAGGAGGACCAGGTCCGCCGGGGACCAGCGCGCCGACCTGTACGACCGCGGCGGCTTCGCCCACAGCAGCGCCTTCTGCTCCTCGGCATCGAGCAGCCCCTCGCCCGCCGCCGCCAACACCGCCGGATCCGCGAGGAGTTCGGCGAGCACCTCCTCCGGCCGTACCCGGGGCCACACCGCGTCGACGTACGGCCCGGCGCCCCGCGCCCCCGACATCCGGCGCACCCAGGCGTTCGGCCGCGGCCCCGCCCGCCGCTCGGCCTGCCGGCGCAGCGCCGCCACGATCCGCGTCCGCACCCGCTCCCGCCCCCGGTCGTACGGCAGGTCGTCGGCGCGCACATCCCGTACGATCCGCGCGAGTTCGTCCTCCGCCAGCCGCCAGCGGTACGAGCCGTCCGGCACGACCAGCGCACCCGCACCCGCACCCTCCCCGGCCACCCGCGCGTAGAGCGCCCGGCGCAGCACCTCCGCCATCCGCGCGTCGTGCTTGAGCACCGCCGCCCGCTCCTCGTCGGCGCCGGTGACCGGCTGCCGGGCGATCTCCTCCAGCAGCGTCGACTGCCGTACGCCCGTCTCGCCGAGCGCGGGAAGCACCTCGGAGACATAGCCGAGGAAGGTGCGGTTGGGGCCGAGGATCAGCAGGCCGGAGCGCTGGATGCGCTGGGGGTGGGTGTAGAGGAGGTAGGCCGCCCGGTGCAGGCCGACCGCGGTCTTCCCGGTGCCGGGGGCGCCCTGCACACAGATCGAGACGGCGAGTTCGGCGCGGACCAGGTCGTCCTGCTCGGGCTGGATGGTCGCGGCGATGTCCCGCATGGGCCCGACCCGGGGCCGCTCGATCTCCCGCGTGACGATCTCGCTGACCCGCGACTCCCCCCGGCCGAGGTGTTCGTCCTCCAGTCCGGTGAGGTCGGCGGAGTCGCCCCGGCTGCCCGGCGCCCATCCGAACCGCCGCCGTACGGCGACGCCCTGGGGGTCACGCGCGCTCGCCTGGTAGAAGGCGCGGGAGACGGGCGCGCGCCAGTCGACGACGAGGGGCGGGGCGGCCGGATGCTCGGTGATCCGCACCCGGCCGACGTGATAGCCCTGCCCGGCGTGCGCGCCGTCGCCGAAGTCCAGCCGCCCGAAGAACAGGGGCCCTTCGGGCAGCTCCCGCATCTCCTTCGCCCGGCTGCGCAGCCGGTACCCGAGCACTTCGGCATCGGCCCCGGAGGCGGAGACGTCCTCGCCCACGACGACCTGTTCACCGGCCCCGGCGACCATCGCGTCGAGGGCGGCACGGCAGCGGTCGTGGTGGGCGCGTTCGCTACGGAGAAGGTCATTGGGGGCGGGCTCGGCGGACGTCATTCCACCGAGCCTACGCCAAAAATGTAACCGAGTTAAATTTATTACCGAGGATCACGCAACGGCGGTACTGCCGCCGCCAGCAGCCCGAATGCCCGCTCGGCCGCCGCCACCGCGTCCCCCCGCACGTCCGCCACCCGTTCCCCCGCCGCGATCCGCCGCCAGTTCTCCAGCGCGAGGATCCGCTGCACGGCGATGATCTGCCCCGCCGCCAGCCGCGCGTCCAGATCCCCGCCGAGCGCCTCGGCGAGCGCGGCCTCGGCCCGCTGCTGGTGGAGGTACGCGCGGGCGACCAGCGAGGGGGTCCCGTACAGCAGCGAGTGGAAGGCGAGCACCTGCGGATGGTCGTTGAGCCCGGTCACCGGATCGCACCGCTCGAGCCCGGCGAGGAAATGCCGCCGCAGCGCGTCCACGGGCGACCCCGTCGCCTCCGCGACCACCCGTGCCGCCTCGTCCTCGTGATCGGAGATCCGG
This sequence comes from Streptomyces sp. NPDC002779, assembly GCF_042888685.1. Taxonomy (NCBI): domain Bacteria; kingdom Bacillati; phylum Actinomycetota; class Actinomycetes; order Kitasatosporales; family Streptomycetaceae; genus Streptomyces; species Streptomyces sp. NPDC002779. The sequence goes on along the minus strand of NZ_JBIAQC010000006.1, from coordinate 61,779 downwards.
TACAGGACGAGGTCCTCCTTCGCCGGGAAGTACCGGAAGAGCGTCGGCTTGGAGATCTCCGCCGCGGCGGCCACCTCCGCGACCGACACCGCGTCGAAGCCCTTCTGCAGGAACAGCCGGATCGCCACCTCCGACACGGCTTCGTACATCCGCCGCTTCTTCCGCTCCCGCAGCCCGCTCTCGCTCATGGCCCGAGCCTACGCACCGCGCTCAGGAGGTCGGTCCCGCTGACCCGAGCTGCCGCCGAGCTCCGGGCTGGCAGGAAGCCGGGAGCCAACGTCAGTCTCGTCCTTGAACCGCTCTCAACACCGACTGCAACGAATTCACGACCGACATCGCCCCGGCCTCGTTCAGCAGCCTCGCCTTGCGGTCGTTACGCGCGTAGCCGAGGAACGCGACTCCGGCCGCCCGCGCGGCGAAATAGTCCGTGGGGGCATCGCCGATCATCAGCGCAGAAGCAGGGGCCACACCCATCGCCCTCAGGGCCCGGTTGAGGCAGTCCGGGTCGGGCTTGAGGTGGTTGAGCCGCTGGGTGCGGCCATAGATGTGCGGGGTGAAGCACGCGGTGAGATCGCGGCTCTCCAGGTAGGCGCGCACTACCCGCGGGGAGTTGTTCGTCGCGATGGCCAGCCGGGAGCCGACCGCGGTCAAGGTACGGATCAATGGATCGGCGTACGGCGTCGGCATCGCGGAGGAGGTGGCCTTCAGCTCCTCTGTGGTCAAACGATCCTCCAGCTCGGCAACCAGGTCACCGCCCGGGTGCCGTCGGTCCACTGCCCGCAGCACGACATGCGGGTCGAGGGCGTCCCGCTCGGCCGCCGTCAGCAGATCGTGCAGGCCACGACCCTCCAGCCAGTCCACCAGGTCCGTCGCCACGCGTTCCGCCGTGTGTCTCGCGAACAGACGGCAGATCGGCCCGTCGAAGTCCCAGAGGACCACACGGGCGTTCCTGACCAGGTCGTGCAGTTCGGCGGGGGCGTGCTCGGTCCGGTCGGTCTCGGCTTCAGTCTGCGCCTCAGAGGTCACTAGGAGAGTGTCACGTCCTTGGTGATGGTTTCCCAGAGGGCGTCGAACCACTTCTGCGATTCCGCCACGAAGGCCCGGTCACGCTCCGCGGCCCGCCGGGCGAAGGAGAACAGCAGGGACTGGGCACCGACCGCGTCGTACATCTCCAGGGTCCGGCTCTCGTACTCCTCCTCGCGCTCGGTGACGACGTAGTAGCCGAGCAGCGCCTCCTCGCCGTTGAGCAGGTACAGCTTCACCGGCGGGGTGAAGGGCAGCCCGCGGAAGCTGACCCGCACATCGATGCCGTGCGGCATCCCTCGCAGGGCAAGGAGATTGTGCCGGAGCACCTGGGCCTGGGCGTTGCGGATGCCCAGCCAGCGCCGGTGCAGGGAGTCGTCGTCGGCGTCGCCCTCGATCAGGACCGGGAAGGCGAGCGTGATGTCCCGGGACGGCAGCAGGATGCGCACGTCGATCGACTCCGGGCGCAGGGTGCCCTCGTGGATCCGGCGCAGCGGGTCGCCGAGGGCCAGCATCAGAGTCTCGGCGGAGTGGCAGAGCACGTCCACGCGCACGTGCCGGGCGGCGAACGCCTCCACCAGGCGCGGGGCGAGTCCGACCATGGTCGGCTGGGGCTCGCCGCGGGCGGGGGCCGGCACGGCGATCCGCGGGGGGCTGCCCTTGCTGACGTTGCTGAGCAGGCCGTCCTCCTGGAGCGCGCGCAGGGCCTGGCGGACCGTGCCGCGTTCCACGCCGAACTCCTCGGCGAGTTCGGCCTGGGTGGGCAGCCGGTCCCCCGCCTTGAGGTCTCCGGCACGGATCCGTTCCCGCAGGGTGTCGGCGATCTCCTGCGGCGAGAGCCTTCTGCTGCCGTTCACTGCCACGTTCTCCTGAGTCACGACCGGACGGGGACGACCTGAGCAGAGCTCGGAAGATGATCAGCTCGTGAGATCCAGCTCCGAACTGATCGTCTCCCACAGGGAGTTGAACCACAGATTGGACTGCTCCACGAACGTGGTGTCGCGCAGCCCAGTGCCCTGCTCGAAGGCGAACAGCATGGACCGGGTGCCCTCGGCGTCGTACAGCTCCAGGGACTCGTGGTCGACCTCCTCCTCGCGGCGCGTCACCGTGTAGTACGCGAACAGCGCCTCCGCGCCGTTGAGCAGGTACAGCTTCACCGGCGGGGTGAAGGGCAGCGCGCGGAAGGTGACCCGCACGTCGATGCCGTGCGTCGCCCGCAGCGCCAGCAGATTGTGCCGGAGCACCTGGCCCTGGGCGTTGCGCTGGGCGAGCCAGTGGCGGCGCAGCCGGCCCGCGGCCGAGGCGTCCACGGGGGCCGGGAAGGCGAGGGCGATATGGCGGCTCGGCAGCAGGACACGGACGTCGACCTTGGCCGGTTTCAGCCGCCCGGCGTGGATCTGGCGCAGCGGTTCACCGATGGCGAGGGTGAGGGAGATGGCGGTCAGACACAGGGCGTCGATCTCCACGTGCGGGGCGGCGAAGGCGGCCCCTATCCGGGGCGCGAGGGCCACCGTGGTGGGCAGCGGCGGGGCTCCGGAGCCGGTCAGCGCCCTGCCGAGGTCGGGGGCGACGATGGCCGGGCTGCCCTTGGACACATTGGTGAGCAGCCGCTCCGACTGCAGGATCCGCAGCGCCTGCCGTACGGTTCCCCGCTCCACACCGAACTCGTGCGCCAGCTGGGCCTGGGTGGGCATGCGCTGGCCGGGCCGCAGAGCGCCGGATCTGATCCGGGCGCGCAGCTCGTCGGCCACCTCACGATGTGACGTCTGTGGCCGAGGTGACCTCTTCCGCCCAGTGGCGGAGGCGTGTTTCGGGTCCACGGCCAAACAGTACAACTTCCCGCCATCTTTGGGCAGTTCAGCGGAAGGTGGTTATGAGCCGCTTCCATGCGGTGATAAGTACAGAGAAGTTGGTCGCCAACTTGAGCAACCTGGTCACAGGTTCACGGGGTTGGCGATCCTGGATCCACATCGGCCGACCGGGTTCCCTTCCGGAGGGGAGCCGGGAGCCCGGGCGGCCGGCACCACCGAGCGACAACCACAACTGAACAGCACGCTACGGATGAGCACGCAGGACAAGGCCTGTCACCGGCGGGAGGAGCTCAGAAAAGGTCCGGGCACCAAGGCCGCCTGGACGTACGCAGCAGGGCGTCGGCCAGCCGGGCGGCGCCCGCTCGTTCTTCCACCGCCCGGCCGAGCGCGGCCAGCCGTACGGTGGACTCGTCGCCGAGCCAGAGCGTGGCGAGGTCGGAGAGGGTCAGCGTGAGGTCGGCGCTGTCGGTGGTGGCCGCGCAGGTCCCGGCGCCGTTCGCGTCCGCCTCCACCCGGTACCGCCCGCCGCCGCCGACGACGTCGAGCACCAGTGCCCCCGCCCCCGCGTACGTCCGCGCCTCCATCGCCCGGACGACATCGAGGATCCGCACCCACAGCCAGTCGGCCTGGCTGGTGATGCGGGCGCCCCGCGGGTCGGGGAAAAGGTGCGGGACCAGGTCGTCGGGGGCCCGCCAGCCGGTCTTCACGGTGGTGATCCAGTCGATGGAGCACAGATACCGCCACAGGGCCCGCTCGGCGGCCGGAGAGACCGCCATCAGCCACTTCACCTTCGCGGTGTTCAGCGGCTGCTTGCCGTCGCCCCAGTGATCGTCGGAGGTGTACGCCACCATGCCCTCCACCTCACCGGCAGGTGAGCGGTAGACGGCGTAGTGCGGCTCGACGAAGGGATGGAAGAACTCGACGGCGCCGGTGGTGATCTGCCACCACAGGTCGTCGCGGCTGACGGCGCCGGGCTGGGTGCGGCGCAGGCGCTCATGCAGCTCGGGGCCCAGCTTGCGGACGTCCGGGGCGTCGACGAGGTCGATCCGGCCGCCGTCCCCGGGTCCTGACCAGCGGGGGTCGAGGCCGGTGCGGGGCACGTCGATCGTCCACTCGGCCATGGTGGTGGCGGGGCCGAAGCCGTAGCGGCCGTAGATCGGGTACTCGGCGGCGATCAGGGTGGCGACGACGTCCCCGCGCTCCTGGGCGGCGGCCAGGTCGCGCTCCATCATCCGGCCGAGGAGACCTCGGCGGCGGTGGGTGGGGGAGACGGTGACGTTGGTGACGGCGTCGGCCCGGACGGCGGCGCCGCCGACGGCGGTGAGCTGCTGGTCGAAGGAGCGGAAGGTGGCGACGCAGCGGTCACCGTCGAAGGCGCCGAGGAGCCTGCCGGGGACGAACCACGGCTTCCTGGCGGCGAGTTGGTCCTCGGTGAGGGTGGGTTCGCGCAGAAAGCCGATGTTCACGGCCCGGGTCCAGTCGGTGAACTCGGCCTCGGTGATCGGTCGGACGTCGATGTCAGCGGCGCGGGTCATGGACTCACGTTAGGCGCGGGCCGGTGGGGGTGTCGCGGCGATTTCTCCGGCCCTCGTCACCCCCCGCGCACGGCTCACAGCAGCAGATCGTCCACCTGCGCCTCCCCCTCCCGGTACCGGCGGGCGATCTCCGCGCTGCAGTCGTCCGCCGTGCGCTGCAGGACGTGGCGGCGCAGCGAGACCTGCTGTTCGTAGCGGACCAGCCGGGCCATCGCCTCGGTCAGCTCCAGGTCCGTGCGGGCGCCGAGGTCGGACAGTTCGACCTCCGCCAGCATCTCCGCGGCCAGCCGCCGGTACTCCTCGCTGTGCGGCGTGCCCAGCGTGACGTGGCGGGCCGAGGAGCGGTGGCGGGCCGGGGCGTCCCGGAGGATCTCCGGCAGCCGCTCCACGACGGACGCGGCGCCCAGCGGCGAGCGCCGGGCCAGCTCCGCCCGCAGGATGTCGATCCGCCCCTGGAGCAGCCGCCGTACATAGCTCAGGTCCGCCTCGTCGCGCTGGGCGGCCCGGCGCAGCGTGCGCAGCTCGGGCAGGCGCAGCGGCAGCAGATCGCGCCCGGGCGGATCGGCGGCCGGCCGCGGCTGCTGTTCCGCCGCGGAGCGCTGGGCGGGCGGGCGGAGCCGGTTCCGGCCGCCCGCGTGGGTCAAGGAGACAACCCCAGGGGGCTGCCCCGTACTCGGTGTGCTCATGTGCCTCTACCGTCCCCTCGACCGGCGTGTGGGAGCATCGTGCCACCCCAAGTGGCCGCTATGTGACCGAGTGCCCCCGATCGGCCCCAGATGGGGGGTTAAGGAGCAAAAAAGAATCTCTTCGCGGGCCGCTTCCGGCCGCACGGCATGATGGGGCCCATGCGTGCAGTGGTGCAGAGGGTGGACGGCGCGAGCGTCGTCGTCGAGGGACGGACCGTCGGGGAGATCGACGGGGAGGGCCTGTGCGTCCTCGTGGGAGTCACCCACGAGGACACCAAGGAGAAGGCGGCCCAACTGGCCCGCAAGCTCTGGTCGCTCCGCATGCTGCACGACGAGAGGTCGTGCAGTGACATCGACGCCCCGCTCCTGGTCATCAGCCAGTTCACGCTCTACGGCGACGCCCGCAAGGGCCGCCGTCCCACCTGGAACGCCGCCGCCCCCGGCGAGGTGGCCGAGCCGCTGGTCGAGGAGGTCGTCGCCCAGCTGCGCGCCCTCGGCGCGACGGTGGCGACGGGCCGCTTCGGCGCGCAGATGCGCGTCTCCCTCACCAACGACGGCCCGTTCACCGTGCTGCTGGAGATCTAGTCCTGCTGGAGATCTGAAAGACGGGGCTACGGCAAGACCGGGCTACGGCTCTACGACGACTTCCTGCGCCGCGGCCGTCTCCCCCGCCACCAGCGGCGCGTCCGTCGGCACGTTCCGCTTCACCAGCGCCAGCGCGACCGGGCCCAGCTCGTGGTGGCGTACCGGCGTCGTGATGAAGCCGATCTTGCGGCCGTCGGGTCCCTCCTCCGCGAGCCGGAGCTCCGTCCCGGCGGGCGGCAGGTGGACGTCGCTGCCGTCGAGGTGCAGGAAGACCAGCCGGCGCGGCGGCTTGCCGAGGTTGTGGACCCGGGCGACCGTCTCCTGGCCGCGGTAGCAGCCCTTCTGGAGGTGGACCGCGCTGCCGATCCAGCCCAGCTCGTGCGGGATCGTGCGGTGGTCGGTCTCGAAGCCGAGGCGCGGGCGGTGGTGCTCGACGCGCAGGGCCTCGTAGGCGAGCAGCCCGGCCGCGGGGCCGGTCTTCTCGGCGTAGGTCTCCAGTTCCGCACGCGGCAGGAAGAGATCACGGCCGTACGCCGTCTCGCGGACGACGACGCCGTCCGGGACCTCGGCGATGGACCCGGCGGGCAGGTGCACCACGGCGATGTCGGCGGTCCGGTCGGTGACCTCGACCTGGTAGAAGAACTTCATCGACTCCAGGTACGCGATCAGCGCCTCCTGGGTGCCGGGCTCCACATGGGCCCACACCGTGGTGCCGTCGTCCACCAGGTACAGCGCGTGCTCGATGTGGCCGTGCGCGGAGAGGATCAGCGCCTCGGTGGCCTCGCCCGGGGGCAGCTCGCTGACGTGCTGGGTGAGCAGCAGATGCAGCCAGCTCAGCCGGTCCGCCCCGGTCACGGCGACCACCCCGCGGTGCGAGAGGTCGACGAAACCGGCGCCGCCGGCGAGGGCGCGCTGCTCACGGAACAGATCGCCGTAGTGGGCGGCGACACCTTCGTCCACGCCCTCGGCGGGGACGGCGCCGGGCAGGGTCAGCAGAGGGCTCTTCATAAGCGCAAGCCTACGACTCGGTAGTTGAATTCTTCAGCGAGCTCTCGCGGGAGCAGTCCTTGCACCGCCCGAAGATCGCGAAGTGCTTCATGTCGGTCTCGAAGCCGAAGGTGTCCCGCAGCTTGGCCGTGAAGTCGGCCGCCACCGACACGTCCGCCTCGATCACGTTGGTGCAGTCGCGGCACACCAGGTGGAGGTGGTGGTGCCGGTCGGCGAGGTGGTACGTCGGCGCGCCGTGCCCGAGGTGGGCGTGGCTGACGAGACCCAGCTCCTCCAGGAGCTCCAGGGTCCGGTACACCGTAGAAATGTTGACCCCCGACGCCGTCTTCCTCACTTCCACGAGGATGTCGTCGGGGGTCGCGTGCTCAAGGGTGTCCACGGCTTCGAGCACGAGTTGCCGCTGCGGCGTCAGCCGGTAGCCGCGCTGCCTGAGGTCGCTCTTCCAGTCGGTGCTCACCACACCGACGAGTCTAGAGCTATCTCACGACAGGCCTACTTGAAGAATGCGATCCCGTCGTCGGGCATGTCGTCCGGGAGGGCCTTGGCCCAGCGCTCGACGTCCTCGGGGGTGACGACCTTCTTCAGGTGCGCCGACATGTAGGGGCGCAGCTCGACCTCGGGGGTCTGCTTCTCGCCGACCCACATCAGGTCGCTCTTGACGTAGCCGTACAGACGCTTGCCGCCGGTGTAGGGGGCGGAGGCGGCCGTACGGGCCACCGCGTCCGTGACCAGGTCGATCTGGGGCTTCTTGTCGGCCAGCGCGCCGTACCAGATCTCGATGACGCCGTCGTCGCGGGTCATCGTCACCTCGACCTTGCGGTCGGCGTCGATCCGCCAGAAGCCGTGCTCCGACTCCAGGGGCCTGACCTTGTTCCCGTCGTTGTCCAGCACCCAGGTGTGGGACCGGTACTCCAGGAAGTCCCGGCCGTCGTGCGTGAAGGCGACCTCCTGTCCGAAGTTGCACTTCTCGGAGCCGGGGAAGTCGTGCACGCCCGCACCGGCCCAGTTGCCGAGCAGGAAGGCGAGCGGGACGAGGTCCTTGTGGAGGTCGGACGGAATCTCGATCATGGGTGGCAGTTCCTAGACGGGGGTCAGCGCTGGCCCTGGTACAGCTTCTTCACGGTCAGTCCGGCGAAGCCGAGGACGCCGATGGCGACCAGAACCAGCAGGATCTCGAAGAAGAGGATCACGGGACGCTCCTTGGTGAGCTACGGGGCGATTGCACAAAGGCCGGGCCCCAGCTTACGCGGCCGGGGCCCGGCCCACGTGGCGAGGTCAGCCCAGCAGCTGGCTCTGCAGGGTGACGGTCTGCCGGAAGGGGACGGTCAGCGCCTTGCCCTTGCGGGACTGGACGACGAGCGCGAGGACGTCACCGGCGGTCACGTACGCCTGCCTGACCTGCTGGGCGCCGTACGGCTCGGCCTCCGCGTAGACGTACCGCATGATCTCCGGCAGCCGTTCGATCTGCGCGAAGCCCTCGTCGTACTCGGAGAACGTGTCGCCGCGCACCCGGTAGGCCGGGCCGCCGGCCGGGGCGATGCTGCCGGACGTCAGCTCGTCCACGACCTCCGCGGTGCCGAACTGCAGCAGGTACACCTGGGTGCTGGTGCCGTCGGTGGTGGTCCAGCCGCGGGCGGCGATGTGCCGCAGGCCGTGGTCGACGAGCTTCTGCCCCAGTTCCTCGCGCTCCGCCCGGTCGGGGAACAGCGACAGGAACTCCTTAGTCGCCAGCCAGCCGTCGTCGCCGCGCAGCGCCTTGTTCTCCGTGGCGCCCTCGGGCGCGGGCAGGAGCAGGGCGCGCAGGTCGGCGTGGTGCGTGCCGGCCGGGTTGTCCTCGGCGAGCGGACCCGGGCTGCCGGAGGGCAGCGGGGGCCGGGTGAGCGTGGGGTAGTCCCAGCGCCCGTCCGAGGCGGTCGCCAGGCCCGGTACGTCGGTCCGCTCCATCCGTGTGATGCCGTACGCGGACGCGGCACCGACGGCCGCGAAGACGGTGACGGCGGCGGTCCAGCGCAGGACGGCGCGCAGGACCCGGCGGTCCTTGGGAACCTTGGCGGCCGGGGCCGGGACGGGCGGCGGTACGTCGGACTCCTCGCGGTCGATGACCATCACGGGCGCCTGGTCTTCGTGCACGCTCATACTGCCTTCCCCGGTTCGGCGATGCGGTCGAGCTGGACGCGCAGCAGGTCCGCGATGCCGTCGGTGTCCAGTGGTCCGACACCGTCCGCGGTGACGGTGATCAGGACGTCGCCCTGGTAGGCGGAGCAGTACAGGTAGTCCAGGGCCACGTCCTCGTCCTTCGGGGACAGGAAGCAGCGGGCGTTCTTGTAGCCCTTGATCTTCGGGCCGTCCCGGAAGAAGCCCAGGGAGTCGAGGAGCTCGCTCTGGAAGGTCGAGCTGCCCCGGACGGTGGAGCGGTTCTCCATCTGGGACAGCACGACGCTCGCGGTGAACGCGCCGCCGTTCTCCGTGTCGACGTAGCTGCGCATCGCCATGCCGGTGATCCGTGCCTTGTCGATCTGCTCCTCCAGCTGCCGGCGCTGGGTGCGGGGCAGACCGCGCAGGGACTCCTTGCGCAGGGCGGTGGCCTGGGCCCCGCCGAGCGACACGTCGGAACCGAACTCCCCGAGGTCGGGCCCCCGTTCCCACCCCCGGGTGCCATACGGCACGAGGCTCCCGGCAAGCCCGGAGGGCCGTTCCGCCCGGTTCTCACGAGCGGGCCCGTCACCCTCCGGATACACCCACACAGGCGCCCCCGCATCCCGCTCGGCCCCCCGCACGGTCACGACGGTATGCCCAACCCCGACAACCACGGCCGCAACCAACAACAGAACCCCACCGACCCGAACAACTCGCCCAAGCCGAGGAGCCTTCCTGCCCCCCGAACCCTGCCCGCCGCCTATGACCCCGACCCCGGCGGTCGCGGCTGCGGGCTCGGGCTCGGGCTCGGGCTCGGGCTCGGGCTCGGGCTCGGGCTCGGGCTCGGACTCGGACTCGGACTCGGACTCGGGCTCGGCCCCGATCGCGGTCGCAGACTCGGCTCCTGAGGCAGGCGCAGACACCGACTCGGACACGGTCGCGGCGGCGATCTCAACCCCAGACCCGATCCCGGTCGCGGTCGCGGTCTCAACCCCGGACCCGGGCTCGGATCCGATCGCGGTCGCGGCTGCGGCCTCGGGCCCGGTGTTGGCCCCGGACCCGATCACCTTCGTGGAGCCGGACCCGGCCGGGGCCCCGGACTCGGTCCCGACCACGGTCGCGGGAGCGGTTGCCGTCGCGGCCTCAGGCCCAGCCTCGGGCCCGGACCCGAACGCGGTCCCGGTTGCCGCTGCGGCTGCGGTCGCGGTCTTCGTCACGGTCTCCGACTCGGATCGAATCGCGGCCGGGGCCTCAGTCCCGGCCTCGACCCCCGACTCGGTCACGGTCCCGGTTCCGATCCCAATCGCGGTCTCAGTCCCGGCGCTGGTCCCGGTATCGGCCTCGGACTCGGACTCGGCCCCAGACCCGGACCCAGACCCGGACCCGGTCCCGGTTGCCGCCGCGGCTGCGGTCTCGGCCTCGGACCCGGGCCCGGTTGCCGCTGCGGGTGTGGTCTCGATCCCGGGCTCGGTTCCGGATTCAGCCTCGTCGGCGGTCTCAGGCCGGCTCCCGGGCGTGGGCGTGGTCTCGACGTCGGCCTCGTGTCCGGACTCGCTCACCGTCTCGGTTGCCGTCTCGGCTTCGGTCGCCGGCTCGGGCCCGGGGCCGGGCTCAGTCTCAGCCCCGGCCTCTGCCCCGGGCTGGGTGGCGGCATCTGATCCGGATCCGGGTTCCGGGGCGGTTTTTGGTGTGGTCACAGCCGCTCCATTTGGCGTTCGGCCAGGGGCAGGATGGTCTTCTTGGTGATCGGGGTCGGGCTGTAGACCCAGATCTCCACGGCGATGTCGCCGCGCCAGGCGTGGGCCTCCGCCGCGTAGAGGGGCTCGTAGCCCGGCTCGGAATCCGGGACCGTGTGGACGTAGGCCATGCCGTCCTCGGTGCCCGGGACGGTCCAGCTGTCGGTGTTCTCGTCGCCCTCGGACCAGGGATGGCTGCCGTCGGCCCAGTACTGGCCGTCCCGCGCGGAGTTCCTGGCGGCCATGAACTCCTCCTGCCGGTACTGGACCAGCCGGATCTCGACGGTGTACGAGTCGGTCTCCCAGGCGGTGACGGCCGCGCGGCGGAAGGTGGAGGCCATGTTCCGGTACGCGCCTTCCGGCCCACCGAAGGTCTCGGCGTAACCGGCCAGGTCCATCCAGCCGTCGGAGCCGTCGAGCCACTGGGCCTTCTTCGCTCCGGCCGGCTTCTTCAGCAGCAGCTTGCGCAGATCGCCGTCGGTCCTGACCTGGCGATCGTGCGCGGCGGACAGCGGCGCCGGGCCCTTGCCCCGGGCCTGCGTCAGCTCCGGCTGCGAGAGCGACGGCAGCCGTGTCGGCGCGCGGTCGGCCTGGACGAGATAGCCGACGCAGGTGCCGGCCACCAGGCCGAGCAGGGCCGCGCCGGTGAGCAGCAGCGTCGTACGCCCACGGCGGCGCGGGCGGGACGGCTCAGGGGCCGCCTCTTCGGGTACTTCCACAACGTCCCCCCACAGAACGTGAAGCACGCATTCCGTATGCGCGCTCACAGGAGACCCATGGCCAAAGCTCTTGGTTGTAGGAGAGTTGATTACGATTCAGCCATGGCGAAGAAGCTCGTGATCAAGGTGACGGCCGGAGCGGACGCCCCCGAGCGCTGCTCACAGGCGTTCACGGTGGCGGCAGTGGCCGTCGCCAGCGGGGTCGAGGTCTCCCTGTGGCTGACCGGGGAGTCCGCGTGGTTCGCCCTCCCGGGCCGGGCCGCCGAGTTCGAACTGCCGCACGCGGCCCCGCTGCCCGACCTGCTCGACTCGCTCCTGGCGGGCGGCCGGGTGACCCTGTGCACGCAGTGCGCGGCACGCCGGGACATCACCGAGAAGGACGTCCTGGACGGCGTACGCATCGCGGGCGCGCAGGTGTTCGTCCAGGAGGCGCTGGGGGACGAGACGCAGGCGCTCGTCTACTGAGACCTACCGAGACCTACTGAGACCGCGGACGGTTCCTGCCGTCCAGTTCGTCCCACCACTCGTCGGACTTCGGGTCACCGGAGGGGTCGTCCCACCAGCGGTCGTCGGGACCCCGCCGGTTGGCGATCACCGCGGCCAGCGGCGGGATCACCATCGCCACCACGCACATGCCCACCGCCACCGGCACCGACCACAGGCGTACGACGGCCCAGGCCAGGACGAACAGCACGATGCAGCTGCCCATCATGGCGAAGTACAGACGACGCCGCCGTGCGTACATACCTCCAGGGTAGGTCCGGACAGGCGGAAGGGCCGCACCCCGGCGTCCAACCCGGGGGTGCGGCCCTTCGGCCGTACAGGGGTCCTCAGACCGCGATCGCGACCTCCGCCAGGCCGCCCTGCTGGGCGACGACGGTACGGTCCGCGGTGCCGCCGGGCACCAGCGCCCGCACGGTCCACGTGCCCTCGGCCGCGTAGAAGCGGAACTGGCCCGTGGCGGAGGTGGGGACCTCCGCGGTGAACTCGCCGGTCGAGTCCAGCAGCCGGACGTAGCCGACGATGGGCTCGCCGTCCTTCGTCACCTGGCCCTGGATGGTGGTCTCACCGGGCTTGATCGTCGAGGCGTCGGGGCCGCCGGCCTTCGCTCCGCACATGTGAATCTCCTGAGGGGTCTGGAAGGTCGGGGCTTACTTGTTGGCGCCGAGCTCGATCGGCACGCCGACGAGGGAGCCGTACTCGGTCCAGGAGCCGTCGTAGTTCTTGACGTTCTCCACGCCGAGCAGCTCGTGCAGCACGAACCAGGTCAGCGCCGAGCGCTCACCGATCCGGCAGTAGGCGATCGTGTCCTTGGCCAGGTCCACCTGCTCCTCGGCGTAGAGCTCCTTGAGCTCCTCGTCCGACTTGAAGGTGCCGTCGTCGTTGGCGTTCTTCGACCACGGGATGTTGCGGGCGGACGGGACGTGGCCCGGGCGCTGCGACTGCTCCTGCGGCAGGTGGGCCGGGGCGAGCAGCTTGCCGGAGAACTCGTCGGGCGAGCGCACGTCGACCAGGTTCTGCGAACCGATCGCGGCGACCACGTCGTCCCGGAAGGCGCGGATGGAGGTGTCCTGGGCCTTGGCCTTGTACTGGGTCGCCGGACGCTCGGGCACCTCGGTGCCGTCGACCAGCTCGCGGGCGTCCAGCTCCCACTTCTTGCGGCCGCCGTCGAGGAGCTTGACGTTCTCGTGGCCGTACAGCTTGAAGTACCAGTAGGCGTACGACGCGAACCAGTTGTTGTTGCCGCCGTAGAGGATCACCAGCGTGTCGTTGGCGATGCCCTTCGCCGACAGGAGCTTCTCGAAGCCCTCCTGGTCGATGAAGTCGCGGCGGACCGGGTCCTGCAGGTCCTTGGTCCAGTCGATGCGGATCGCGTTCTTGATGTGGTTCTTCTCGTAGGCGGACGTGTCCTCGTCCACCTCCACGATCGCGATGTTGCTGTCGTCCAGGTGCTCCTGGAGCCAGTCGGCGTCGACCAGGACGTCGCTGCGGCTCATGCTTGTTCTCCTCCGGGGCAGTTGCGGCGGGGCGTGCAAGTGAGAGGGGTGCGCGTTCCGGGTGCGGCGGCGCACGAATGCCCTGGGCAGGGCGGCGGGGGATGCGAGGAGTCGGCGCTCTTCGCTCAGAAGGGGCGACAGAGCATGGCGGCGACGCGGCACAGGTCTACTGCCCGCCGCTTCGTGAGATCCGCCTGTCGCTTCATAGCTGCGATCGTAGGGAGAGACGGCCATGCGTGTCACCGGCGTGTCGCATGCTGAGACACGATCGTCCGGGATGTGGGATGAATGAGGGGCCCGGCCCTGCCCCGTACGGCTTTCGGCCCCCTGTATCCGTCGTCACATCTACGCTGCGGACGGCGCCGTCTCGCCCCTCGGACACCGGGCGTTCACCAACGGGCGTATTACCCCGCGAGCCGGACGTTCGAACCCCGCACCGCGATCTCCACGCCGTTCTTCGCCGCCTCGACCTTGTCCAGCTGGATGCCGCCCGGCAACCCGTCGATCCGCTGCTCGAAATCGGTGATCGAGCGGACCTCGCCCTCCGCCACCTCGACGACCAGGTTCGGCAGGTTGTCGGCGTGCACCTTCACGATGTCACCGTCGACGGTGACCGTGCTGAGCACGGGGTAGGTCCGCGCCAGGCCCGCGGCCTCGACCCTGACGTTCACCTTGATCTTGCCGTTGCCGCCGTCGGAGAGGCCGACGACCTCGGCGGTCGCCCCGGGGAAGATCTGCCGCGGTTCCGACTCGGCGGCCTTGAGCAGTTCGTCGTAGGAGATGCTCGCGGTGCCGTTCGCGGTGGCCGCGGTGGCGGAGCTGTAGTCGCCGGAGAACCGCACGCCCCTCATGTTCGCCTGGAGATCGTCGATGCGGATGGTCTCGCCGGTGCCCGCGGCGGCCTCGTAGTCCGCGATGCCGACCTCGACGTCGTCCAGTTCACCGCCGGCCACCTGGGTGAGGAAGGGGAAGCCGTTGATGGACACGTCGGGGGTGGTGGCGAGGTTCTCCGTGTTCTTCAGTTTCTCGGCGACCTCGTCCTCGGCGAACCCGACGGCCAGCCGGTCGGCGAGCACGAAGAGGCCGCCGAGTACCACGACGACGATCAGCAGTATCCGCAGTGCGCGCATTGTCGGTTTCCCCTACCCAGGCGGTCACGACGACCGGGTGGCCGCCCTGGGGGGAGAGTAACCCCGCGATGTCGGGGGCCCGCCGGATTGTCGATCACCTGTGACAGGCGAACGCGCTATCCCAGCGCCCGTCCCAGCACGTAGACCGCCGGTGCCGCGGCCGCCAGCGGCAGTGCCACGCCCGCGGTGAAGTGGACGAACCTCGACGGGTAGTCGTAGCTCGCCACCCGGTGGCCGATCAGCGCGCAGCCGCCCGCCGCCGCGCCGAGCAGCGCGCCCTGGGCGCCCACGTCCGTCAGCCCGCCGACCGCGATGCCCGCACCCGCCGCGGCGAGCAGGGAGACGATCACCGAAGCCGGAGTGGGCAGCGGAAGGGCCCGGGCCACCAGGGCGACCGCCACCGCCGCCGCGCCCACCGTCACCGCGTCCGCCGCCGCGGCCAGGTACCCGGCCGCCACGATGGCCAGGGCCGCCGAGGCGACCGTCGCCATCAGGCCGTACATCCGCTCGTCCGGGTCGGCGTGCGAGCGGAGCTGGAGGACCAGGGCCAGCAGGACCCAGACGCCGAGGGTGCCGAGGATCGCCGCGGGGGCGCGGTCCGCGACGAGCAGCGCCACGTCCGCCGTCAGGGCGCCCGCGAAGGCCAGCGCGATGCCCTGGCGGGCCGGCCACATGCCGTTCAGCCGGAACCAGCCGGCCGCGGTGACGGCCTGGAGGACGACCAACGGGACGAGGAGGGCGTACGTGCCGATCGCGGCGGTGCCCGACAGGAGCAGTCCCAGCAGGGCCGTCAGCGCCGCGGGCTGCATGCCGGGCTCGATGACCGGCGAACGCCCCTCCAGGCGCGCCCGCTGGGCGTCGGTGACGCGGGGGTTGCCTGCGATGGTGGCCGGGCCGTAGCCGGACTCGCCGGCCGCGGGGTCCGGGGCCGGCGTCCGGGCCGGTTCCGGGGCCGGGGCCTCCGGGGGCAGCGGGGCCGCGTAGGGCTGGTGCCCCTGCTGGGGCAGGTACGCCGTCTCCGCCGCCGACACCGGTGCCTGGACCTGCGTCTCCCAGGTCTGCCCCTGCCACTGCTGGGTGTAGTGCTGGGCGGCCTGCGGGTCCTCGTACCCCTGCCACCCCTGCTGGGCCTGCGCCTGCTGCTGCCCGTACGGGTCGTAGGCGTCGTACCCGCCCTGATACGGCTGGCCGCCCTGATACGGCTGGCTGCCCTGGTACCGCTGGTCGCCCTGGTAGGGCTGCTCACCTTGGTACGACTGCTCACCCTGGTAGGGCTGTTCGCCGTGGTACGGCTGGTTGGTCATCGCTCATCCTCCTGCGAACGGCGGGAGCACCTCGACCGTGCCGCCGTCGGCCAGCCGTACCGTCTCATGCTCGCGGGTACCCACGGGGTCACCGTCGATGAGGAAGGAGCATCGCAGCAGGACGCGCGAGAGTTCCCCGGGGTGTCGCCCCCGCACCGCGGCGAGCGCGTCGGCGAGCGTGGCCGCCTCGTACGGCTCCTGCGCGACCCCGGCCGCGGCCTTCGCGGCGGCCCAGTAGCGCACCGTGACCTTTGCCATCCCGTTCCTCTGTCCCTTCGGCCGCCGACAGGTTTCCGCACCTGCCGGCAGGGCCAGGCTAGCCCGCCCGGCCGACGGCCCAGTGACCGATGCGGGCCAGCAGGTCGTCGGTGGCCGCGTGCTCGGCGTGGCCCATGCCCGGCTCCAGCCACAGTTCGCCGTGGTCACCGGCGGCCTCGGCCAGCATGCGCGGGTGGTCGAGCGGGAAGTAGCCGTCGCGGTCGCCGTGCACGATCAGCAGCGGGGCCGGGGCGATCCCCGGCACCGACTCCACCGGGGAGAGCGGCACCGGGCTCCAGTCCCGGTGGTGGATGCGGGTCCGCAGTCCGTAGCGGCCCACCAGGCGGCCCTCGGGGCGGGTTACCAGCCAGTGCAGGCGCCGCATAGGGGCCGTGCCCCGGTAGTACCAGCGGGCGGGGGCACTGACCGAGACCACCGCGTCCGTACGCGCTTCCGTGCGCCCCTCGCGCATCGGGCCCCCGGGTCCGTACAGCGCCCCGTGCCGCAGCACCACGGACCCGCCCATGGAGAAGCCCACCGTCACCACGCGCGCGTGCCCGAGGTCCCGCGCCCACGCCACCGCGGCCGCCAGGTCGAGCACCTCCCGGTCCCCCACCGTCGACCGCCCGCCCGAGCGGCCGTGGCCCCGGAAGGAGAACGTGACCACGGCCCCGTACTGCGCGAACGCGGTCGCCACCCGGCGCACGTGCGGGCGCTCCACATCGCCCGTGAAGCCGTGCGCGACCACGAACACCGGGCCATCGGAAGGTGTCGTTCCGGCGTCGTACACGGACCGGCCCGGTTCGTATACGGAATCGATGGCCACTCCGTCGTCGGTGCGCAGAAACGTCCGCATAGGGGGGCGTCTGGTCGTCTCAGAGTTCGGAACAGGCGTCGAACGCGCCACATGACCTGCCGGACCAGTCCTCATGTGGGCTATTGTGCTGGGCAGAGGACTCGGGCAGCGAAGCCCCCGGGTCCTTTTGTGCTTTCGGAAGCGTTGTATACGACGCGGGAAACCGCGGGTGTACGGAGCCTTCGGGAGGCAGAGCTGTACCGCTGTGCCGCAAACGTCCTCGCAGGGACCGAGGAGGAACCAGACGTATGAGTTCTCTGCTGCTCCTGACCAATGCCCTCCAGCCGTCGACGGAGGTGCTCCCGGCTCTCGGCCTGCTCCTGCACAACGTGCGAGTGGCCCCGGCCGAGGGCCCCGCCCTCGTCGACACCCCGGGCGCCGACGTCATCCTGATCGACGGCCGCCGTGATCTGCCGCAGGTGCGCAGCCTGTGCCAGCTGCTGCGCTCCACCGGCCCCGGCTGCCCGCTCATCCTCGTCGTCACCGAGGGCGGCCTCGCCGCCGTCACCGCCGACTGGGGCATCGACGACGTGCTCCTGGACACCGCGGGACCGGCGGAGGTCGAGGCGCGGCTGCGACTGGCCATGGGCCGCCAGCAGATCGTCAACGACGACTCCCCCATGGAGATCCGCAACGGCGACCTCTCCGTCGACGAGGCGACCTACTCCGCGAAGCTCAAGGGCCGGGTCCTCGACCTCACCTTCAAGGAGTTCGAGCTCCTCAAGTACCTCGCCCAGCACCCGGGCCGCGTCTTCACCCGCGCGCAGCTGCTCCAGGAGGTCTGGGGCTACGACTACTTCGGCGGCACCCGCACGGTCGACGTGCACGTCCGGCGCCTGCGCGCCAAGCTCGGCCCGGAGCACGAGTCGCTGATCGGCACGGTCCGGAACGTGGGTTATCGATTCGTTACGCCCGAGAAGAGCGAGCGCGGCGCCGAGGAGGCGCGGGCCAAGGCGGCACCGCAAAAGGCGGAGGATGCGGACGAGACGGCCGTCCTGGACGGTGTCGAGGTCAGTGCGGACGCCTAGGACTCCCGGACCGCGCTCGGGCGGGGTGCGGCCGGGCTGCTTTACGCCCTGCCCAGAGCGGGTCCATCCGCGTAGACTCCGCGCGTGGCCAAGGTAACCAGGGATGACGTGGCGCGGCTGGCAGGAACCTCCACTGCCGTCGTCAGCTATGTCATCAACAACGGACCCCGGCCGGTTGCCCCGGCCACCCGCGAGCGTGTCCTCGCCGCGATCAAGGAGCTGGGGTACCGGCCCGACCGGGTCGCGCAGGCCATGGCCTCGCGGCGCACGGACCTCATAGGCCTGATCATCCCGGACGCGCGCCAGCCCTTCTTCGGGGAGATGGCGCACGCGGTCGAGCAGGCCGCCTCCGAGCGCGGGAAGATGGTCCTGGTCGGCAACACCGACTACGTCGGCGAGCGCGAGGTCCACTATCTGCGGGCCTTCCTGGGGATGCGGGTCTCCGGTCTGATCCTGGTCAGCCACGCGCTGAACGACCTGGCCGCCGCGGAGATCGACGCCTGGGACGCCCGGGTGGTGCTGCTCCACGAACGCCCCGAGGCGATCGACGACGTCGCCGTCGTCACCGACGACCTCGGCGGCGCCCAGCTCGCCGTCCGGCATCTGCTGGAGCACGGCTACGACTACGTCGCCTGTATGGGCGGCACCGCCGAGACCCCTTCGGTCGGCGACCCGGTCTCCGACCACGTCGAGGGCTGGAAGCGGGCGATGGAGGAGGCCGGCCTCCCGACCGAGGGACGGCTCTTCGAGGCGCCGTACAACCGGTACGACGCCTACCGGATAGCGCTGGAGATCCTCGCCGGGCCCCGGCGTCCGCCGGCGATCTTCTGCTCCACCGACGACCAGGCGATCGGTGTGCTGCGGGCCGCCCGGGAGCTGCGCATCGAGGTGCCGGGCGAGCTGGCCGTCGCCGGGTTCGACGACATCAAGGAGGCGGACCTGGCGGATCCGCCGCTGACCACGGTCGCGAGCGACCGGTCCGCCATGGCCCGGGCCGCGGTCGACCTGGTGCTGGACGACGGTCTGCGGGTCGCCGGTTCCCGGCGGGAGCGGCTGAAGGTGTTCCCGTCGCGGCTCGTGGTGCGGCAGTCCTGCGGCTGCGCGTAGCCGCCTTTACAACGGGCATACGAGGTTCTGTCGGGCTTCTCAGGAAGCGCTCAGGGAGCTCTCATCGTCGGGCGACAAGCTCATGGACATGACCGAGAGCTTCCGCCGCGACGGCGAGTACGAGCAGCACGCTTCGGCCTCCGTGCACCCGGAATGGCCGCCTCCGCCGGCATACCAGCCGACCACCCGGACCGAGGACACTCCGCGCAGGAAGCGGGCCCGCGGCCCCCTCGCCCTCCTCGCCGCCGTCGCCCTGGTGGCCGCGGCCGTGGGCGGCGGGAGCGCGTACGCCGTCCAGGAACTGACCGGCAGTGACACCGTCGCCGCCGGCACCACGACCACCAGCGTGGTGCCCGCCGCCAAGAAGGGCGACATCGCGGCCATCGCCGAGGCGGTCAGCCCCAGCATCGTCGAGATCAGCGCGACGTCGAACTCCGGTGAGTCCACCGGTTCCGGCGTGATCATCACCAGCGACGGCGAGATCATCACCAACAACCACGTCATCTCCGGCGCCTCCTCGATCAAGGTGACGACCAGCGACGGCAAGGAGTACAGCGCCGAGGTCGTCGGCACCGACAGCGGCAAGGACCTCGCGCTGATCAAGCTCGCGGACGCCTCGGGACTGCAGGCGGCGAGCCTCGGCGACTCCGACGGCGTCCAGGTGGGTGACACGGTCGTGGCGATCGGCTCGCCCGAGGGCCTGACCGGCACCGTGACCAGCGGCATCGTCTCGGCGCTCGACCGCGATGTCACCGTCTCCACCGGCGAGGGCCGGCAGCAACAGCAGCAGGGCGGCGGGGGCTGGCCGTTCGAGTTCGGCGGCCAGGAGTTCAACGGCGACACCGGCTCGTCCACGACGACGTACAAGGCGCTGCAGACCGACGCCTCGCTGAACCCGGGCAACTCCGGCGGCGCGCTGATCGACATGAACGGCGACATCATCGGCATCAACTCCGCGATGTACTCGTCGGCTTCGGCCTCCTCCGACGCCGGCAGCGTCGGCCTCGGCTTCGCCATCCCGGTCAACACCGTCAAGTCCGACCTCGCGAAGCTGCGGTCGGGGTCCCAGAACTGAGGGGTACGTCATGATCAAACAGGTCTCGCACCCGGCCCCCGCCGACACCGACCCGGCGCGCTTCGCGGCGGCCCTGGAGGTGGCGTACGAGCTGCACGCCCCCGCGCCGCCCCGGGCCCCCGAGCTGGCCACGGGCCGTACGACCACCCGCCGCGCCCACCGCCGTACGCCCGCACGGGCCTGACCTGTCCCTCAACGCACCCGCTGCGAACATGCGACGCTGAAGGCGTCGACCCGTCCTTCCGCACCCGAGGAACCCGAGCCCATGAGCCCCGCCGATGGCGACCGTGACCCCCAGCGCATCCTGATCGTCGACGACGAGCCCGCGGTGCGGGAAGCCCTCCAGCGCAGTCTCGCCTTCGAGGGGTACGCCACGGAGGTGGCCGTCGACGGCGCGGACGCCCTGGAGAAGGCGGCGGCCTACCGTCCCGACCTCGTCGTCCTCGACATCCAGATGCCCCGCATGGACGGGCTGACCGCCGCTCGCCGCATCCGGGGGGCGGGCGACACGACGCCGATCCTCATGCTGACGGCCCGCGACACGGTCGGCGACCGGGTCACCGGGCTCGACGCGGGCGCCGACGACTACCTGGTCAAGCCGTTCGAGCTGGACGAGCTGTTCGCCCGGGTCCGCGCCCTGCTGCGGCGCAGCTCGTACGCGGCGGCGGCCGGGGCGGGGGCGGTCCAGGAGGACGAGGCCCTCACCTTCGCCGACCTGCGCATGAACCTGGCGACGCGGGAGGTGACGCGGGGCGGGCGGCCGGTGGAGCTGACCCGCACGGAGTTCACCCTGCTGGAGATGTTCATGGCGCACCCGCGCCAGGTGCTGACGCGGGAGCAGATCCTGAAGGCGGTGTGGGGCTTCGACTTCGAGCCGTCGTCGAATTCGCTGGACGTGTACGTCATGTACCTGCGGCGCAAGACGGAGGCGGGCGGCGAGCCGCGGCTCGTGCACACGGTGCGGGGTGTGGGGTACGTGCTGCGGCAGGGCGGCGCGGAGTGAGAAGGGTGCTACGGCGCTTTCGGGCGCTGCCGATCCGGTCCCGGCTGGCGCTGCTGGTGGCGGCGGCGGTCGCGTTCGGGGTGGCGGCGGTCTCGGTGACCTGCTGGTTCATTGTGCAGGGGAAGCTGTACGAGCAGGTGGACAGCGACCTCAGGGACATGGTGAAGCGGCCCGGCACGGTGGCGTCGCTCCTTCAGAACTGCTCGCCGACCGAGCAGCCGGGCACCGGGGGGCGGTGGATTCCCAAGGACTACATCCAGCTGATCAAGGAGGAGGGCGAGCCCTGTGTCGACCCCAACTCCCTGGGCGTCGTCAAGGTCACCGGCTCCGACAGGGACGTGATCAAGGCTGCCACCCGCGACGAAGCGACCGTTCGCAACGGCAGCGACGAGGACGGCAACTCCGTGCGCGTCCTGACCTTGTACCTGGGCGTCGACGCGGCCGACTCACAAGGCGTCGCCCTGCTCGTGGCGACCCCCCTCAAGGGCACCGAGTCGACCCTCAACGAACTCGCCCTCATCCTCCTCCTCGTCTCCGGCATCGGAGTCCTCGGTGCCGGAGCCGCCGGTCTCGCCGTCGCCCGCGCGGGCCTGCGCCCCGTGGACAAGCTCACCGACGCCGTGGAACACGTGGCCCGCACCGAGGACTTGAACGTGCGCATCCCGGTGGACGAGGACAGCGAGGACGAGATCGCCCGCCTCTCCCGCTCCTTCAACTCGATGACCTCGTCCCTGGCCAGCTCCCGCGAGCTCCAGCAGCAGCTGATCGCCGACGCGGGCCACGAGCTGCGCACCCCCCTGACCTCCCTGCGCACCAACATCGAACTCCTCACCCGCAGCGAGGAGACCGGCCGCCCCATCCCCCCGGAGGACCGCAAGGCCCTGCTCGCCTCGGTGAAGGCGCAGATGACGGAACTGGCCGCCCTGATCGGCGACCTCCAGGAACTGTCCCGCTCGGAGGGCCAGCGCGGCGAACGCGTCCAGGTGGTGCCGCTGGAGGACACCGTCGAGTCCGCCCTGCGCCGGGCACGGCTCCGCGGACCGGAACTGACGATCAGGGCCGACCTGCAGCCCTGGTACGTCCGCGCGGAGCCGACCGCGCTGGAGCGCGCGGTGGTCAACATCCTGGACAACGCGGTGAAGTTCAGCCCCGAGGGCGGCACCATCGAGGTGCAGCTCGCCGACGGCGTCCTCACCGTCCGCGACCACGGCCCGGGCATCCCGGCCGAGGAACTCCCGCACGTCTTCGACCGCTTCTGGCGCTCCCCCAGCGCCCGCGCCCTCCCCGGCTCGGGCCTCGGCCTGTCCATCGTGGCCCGTACGGTCCAGCAGGCGGGCGGCGAGGTGTCGCTGGCCCGCGCGGAGGGCGGCGGCGCGATCGCGACGGTGCGGCTGCCGGGGGCGCCGACGCCCCCGCCGGACCTGCCGTAGGTCCGCGGCAACCTTCCCGCCCGCCGCGGCGACTCCCCGTCGACCCGCCCCGTACCTGACGGATCGAAACGGAGCCGACGCATGGACGCCCCCCACGCCTCCCCCGAGGACCGCCCCCGCCGCAAGCCGCGGCACCGCAGAAGGAACACCGCACTGGCGGTCGGGCTCCCGCTGACCCTGACCGCGGCCGGAGTCCTCGCCTACACCCCCTTCCTGGGTGACGACGCCCAGTCCACGGCCTCCGCGGCCACCGCCCCCGCCTGGGCGACCGCCACCGCGGACGGCTTCGCCTCCGTCGACTCGCTCGGCCAGAACGGCACCTACGGCGGCCGGGACGGCCGGACGGTCACCGTGCGGACGCTCGCGGAGCTGGAGAAGTACGCGACCGCGGCCGAGCCGTACGTCGTCGTCGTAGCGGGCACGATCACCATGAACCCGGTCGGGAAGGAGATCAAGGTCGCCAGCGACAAGACGATCGTCGGCTCCGGGACCTCCGGGCAGATCGTCGGCGGCGGCTTCTTCCTCGGCACCGGCGTGCACAACGTGATCATCCGGAACCTCACCATCCGGGACTCGTACCAGGGCGTCTGGAACGACAAGGACCACGACTTCGACGCCGTCCAGATGGACGGCGCGCACCACGTCTGGATCGACCACAACGACCTGCGTCACATGGCGGACGGCCTGATCGACGTCCGCAAGGACAGCACGAACATCACGGTCTCCTGGAACAGGCTGAGCAACAACAACAAGACCTTCGGCATCGGCTGGACCGAGAACCTCGTCACCGACATCACGATCCACCACAACTGGTTCCGCGAGACGGAACAGCGCAACCCGTCGACGGACAACGCCGCCCACGCGCATCTGTACAACAACTACCTGGAGGACGCGGCGGGCACCGCCATCAACTCCTCCTACGGCAATTACGCGCGCGGCCGGACCAGGATGGTCCTGGAGAACTCCTACTTCCAGGGCGTCAGGAACCCCGTCATCAAGGACAGCACGGCGGCGATCGTCCAGAAGGGCAACACCTTCGCCGGCACGAGCGGCCGCAACGAGTCCGGCGGCACCGCCTTCGACCCGAGGGCGTACTACGCGTACACGCCGGACCGGACGGCGGACGTGCCGGCGCTGCTGAAGTCGGGGACAGGCCCTCGCAGTTCCCTAGGGACCGCGACCACCCTGGCAGCCGCCGCGACCACGCTCACGGTCGCCAAGGACGGCAGCGGCCAGTACGCCACGGTCCAGGCCGCCGTGAACGCCGTACCCGCGAACAACCCCGCCCGGGTGGTCATCGCCGTCAAGCCTGGCACGTACCGCGAGACGGTGAGGGTCCCGGCGAACAAGCCGCACGTCACGATCCGGGGCACGGGCGCCAGCTGCAAGGACACGGTGATCGTCCACAACAACGCCTCCGGCACCCCCAAGCCGGGCGGCGGCACGTACGGCACCAGCGGCAGCGCCACCGTCGCCGTCGAGGCGGACGACTTCCAGGCCCGCAACCTGACCATCGCCAACGACTTCGACGAGAAGGCCAACCAGCACCTCTCCGGCCACCAGGCCGTCGCCCTGCGAACGGCGGCGGACAAGGTGTTCCTGGACTCGGTGATCGTGGAGGGCGATCAGGACACGCTCCTCCTCGACACCGCCGCGAAGGACCGCCTGGGCCGGGTCTACATGACCAACTCCTACGTCACCGGCAACGTCGACTTCATCTTCGGCCGCGCCACCGCGGTGATCGACCGCTCGGTCATCACCCTGAAGAAGCGCTGGGACGGCACTTCCGCCGGCTACGTCACGGCCCCGAGCACGGCCGCCGGCCGCAAGGGCATCCTGATCGCCAACTCCACGGTGAACGGCGCCGTCTCGGACCGCACCTTCTACCTCGGCCGCCCCTGGCACGCGGGCGGTGACGCGGCCCTCGACCCGCAGACGACGGTCCGCAACACCACCCTCAGCGCCGCGATCAGGACCACCCCCTGGACCGACATGAGCGGCTTCTCCTGGAAGGACGACCGCTTCGCCGAGTACAAGAACACCGGCCCCGGCGCAGGCACCGCATCCCCCGACCGCCCCCACCTGACCGACGCCCAGGCCGCCGACCAGGAAGTCGCGGACTGGCTGCAGGGCTGGGCCCCTTCGGCCTCCTGACGCCCACCCGCAGAAGGCCGGTTCCCGATGAGGAACCGGCCTTCCTGACCCGTCAGGTGAGATTCACGCGCACCTGACGTGAGTCACCGAGTGACGGTGAACGCGCACCAGGGTGTCCAGGCCGAGACCTTGTTGCCGCCGGTCGCGCGCAGCCGGAACTGGTAGTCGCCCGGCTCGAGTTCGCCCTCGGCGAGGGCGAGGTTGAACACCATGCCGTTCGGCCAGATCCGCTTGGTCTTGGTGATGAGCGGGGCCTCGCCCGGCTCGGCGACCTCGAAGGTGGCCCGCAGGGAGGAGTAACTCTTGTTCTTGCCCGCGTCCTTGCCGAACTCGGTGGGCGAGGCGGCGAGCGCGCCGCCGCTCGCGCCGGAGATCGCCGGGGTCGGGCCGCCCTCGCAGAACTGCGCCTGCTCGTACGGCCCGGCGAACACCCGGAGAGTCCCCGGCACGCTGGGGTCGGCCTGCGACCCCATCGCGTTGGCGCCGGCGACCGCGACGGAGACCAGCGCGGCGATCACACCGGCGGTCACGCCGATCCGTCGGAGATGCTTCCTGATCACGGGAAGACCGTCCTTTCCGGTACTAGCGCGGTGTGTAGTAGGCGTGCGTGGAGCCGTCGTAGCCGTTCACACAGCCGTAGGAGTTCCAGATGAGCTGGCCGTAGGTGTTCTCCGCGCCGTAGTCGTCACACCAGTACCAGGACGCGTGGGGGCCGTCGTACATGTTGCCGACGCTCGTGGCACCCATGGGTTTGATCAGCCATTCCTTGCCCACGGTGGTGAGGGCGGGGCTGCGGTAGACGGGTGTCTTGTCGTTGTAACTCGTCGGGCCGTAGCTGTTTCTGAGGATCTGGCCGGCCGCCTTGCGGCCCGTCGCGACGCCGAGGTCGCCGTCCCACTGGAAGTGCACGCCGAGGTAGACCCGGCTTCGGGCGTTCTCGGTGGCCGCCGCGCTGAAGGTGGGGAAGGTGCGGGTGACCCCGACCGCGTGGGGGTCGTCGGTGGTGCCGGTGAAGGAGATGCTGTCCGTGCCGAAGAACTGCTTCATCGACTCGGCCCACGCTCCGCCGAAGGTCGCGTGCCCGGAGACGTACGCGGGGAAGTTCGGGCTGAAGTGGTTCCCGGCTTCATCGGCGGACAGCGGTTGCCAGGAGCTGTCCTGCGCGGTGTCCGGGTTACCGTCCGAGCCGGCCAGCCGGACCGCGCTCTCGGGCCGCCACAGATCGATGGCGGTCTGGTACTTCGCGTCCCAGGCGGAGATCCCCGCGTCCGCCATCGAGCCGGCGACCAGGGCGAACAGCTGGACGTTGGCGAGCTGGTCGAGGCCGCGCTGCTGGGAGACGATCCGGGTGTGCTCGAAGAGCTGGCCCGGCGGCTTGTAGGTGCCGTTCAGGTCGTTCGCCCAGAACCAGGCGATCTCGGTCTGCTCGGCGGTCCGTGTCTTGCTGTTGGCCGCGCCGAGCTCCGCGACCTCCTTGAACTGGGCCGTGTAGGCGGAGCTCTTCAGCAATTCGGGCATCGTCGCGATCCCGCCGGGCTGCTGCGGGCGCAGGTCGGGCGCCGTGGTCTTGAAGTGCGTCCACGGGTAGTCGCCGTAGTCGATGAACTTCTTGACCTTGCCCCAGTTCGGAGTCGCCGCCGGACCGGAGCCCGTCGGCCGCCACTGACCGGGGTCGGTGCTCGGGGTGTACGGCGTGGTGTCCTGGGATCCGTCGTTGGTACGACGGGCGATCATCGCCGCGGCGGCCTTCTCGCCGACGCTCTTGCCCTCCGCGGTGGTGGCGTCGACCGGCTCGCCGGAGCGGGCCGCCGTGAGGTAGGGGGTGAAGTCGAGAGCGGGCAGGACGGACTTGAGGACGTTGTAGGCGGCGTGGTCCAGTGCCGCCTCGACGTTGGGCGCGACACCGGCCTTCACGCTGATGCCGGGGGTGTAGAGCGCCCCCAGGCAGTTCTCCGGCTTGAAGCCGCCGCTGCTGTGGCAGCGGCTGGCGTTCGCGGCGTCGTACATGGCCAGATGCATCATGGCCCCGTACCGTGACAGCGGTCCCGGAGCGCCGCCCGTGGTGACGTAGGCGTCGAGCAGCGCCTGGTTCCAGTAGAGGACTCGGTCGCCCGTCGTCGAACTGGCGTGCGCGGGCGCCGATATGCCCAGACATGCCAGAAGCAGCGCCAGGATGACGGTGATGGAGCGTCTGACAGGATCTCTCACAGTCTTGCCCCTCCAGAGATCATAAAAGTTGATCGTTCAGACAAGATCAGACGCAGCATAGGCTCAGCGTCCGACTGGGGGGCCAGTTCGGAATATGAAATGCCGCGTGAACATGGCTGGATCACGCCAGACGTCTGCGCGCTCGGAACACGGCAAGGGGTCCGGCGACAGCGTCCCCGGACCCCTTCGCGCGGTCGGTCACTTGATGACGTTCACCCGGTCCGTCGCGGGCGCCGGCAGCGGGTTGGTCGCCGTGGAGTTGGCGGCCAGGTAGGTCTCGAAGGCCATCAGGTCGTCCTGCCCGACCAGCGGGTTCGTGCCCTTGGCCAGCTCCGTGAAGCCGTCACCGCCGCCGGTGAGGAAGGAGTTGGCGGCGACCCGGTAGACCGCGGCCGGGTCCAGCGGGGCTCCCGCCACGCGGACGGAGTCGGTGACGATCCGGTCCGCGCCGGTCTTCGTCAGGTCCAGCGTGTACGTCAGCCCCGACGGCTGCAGGATCTTCGGGGCGGCCGCGTTGGCGCCGGAGACCTGCTGCTGCAGCACGGTGAGCAGCTGGGCGCCGGTGAGGTCGACCAGGTTCACCGTGTTGGCGAACGGCTGCACCCTGAAGGCCTCGCCGTACGTCACCACGCCGTCGCCCTCACCGGCCGGGGAGGAGGCGTACGTGAGGTTGGCCCGCACCCCGCCCGGGTTCATCAGCGCCAGGTCCGCGCTCGGGTCCACGGACTTGGCGTAGGCCAGCTGCGCGTCCGCGATCAGGTTGCCGAGCGGGGAGTCGTCCGGCGCCTTGGGCTGGGCGAGCTCGGAGGCGATCCAGCCGATGGGCCGGTTCTCGACCGGTGCGGACAGCGCCTTGTAACGGGCGATCAGATCGGTCAGGTCGGAGGCCGGGTTCTCCCGGACGACGACGTGGTTCGCGGACTTCACCGACGTGCGGACGATGTCGCCGCTGCGCCGGTCGTAGGTCAGCGTGGTGTCCGTGTAGAGACGGCCGAAGGACGCGGCGGAGGTCACCGTGCGCGGGTTGCCCTCCGGGTCCGGGACGGTGCACGCGTACGCGGCGTGGGTGTGGCCGGTGACCAGCGCGTCGACCTTGGCGGTCACGCCCGTGGCGATGTCCTTGATCGGGCCGGAGATGCCGGAGCCGGGGCCGTTCGAGTCACAGTCGTAGTTGTACGCCTCGGACGCCGGGGCGCCGCCCTCGTGGATCAGCGCGACGATCGACTTGACGCCCCGCTTCTGCAGTTCGCGCGCGTACTTGTTGATCGTCGCGGTCTCGTCGAGGAACTTCAGGCCCTTGACGCCATCGGCGGTGACGATGCCCGGCGTGCCCTCCAGGGTCACGCCGATGAAGCCGATCTTCACGCCGTTCTTCTCCCACACATAGGTGGGGTCGAGCATCGGCTTTCCGGTCTTCTCGTCGACGACGTTCGCGGCCAGGTACGGGAACTGCGCACCCTCGAAGGTCCGCCCTTCCTCGTAGCAGCCGTCCTTCGGGTGGCAGCCGCCGTTCTGCATCCGCTTGAGCTCGGCGGCGCCCTCGTCGAACTCGTGGTTGCCGACGCCCGTGACGTCCAGGTCGAGGGCGTTCATCGCCTCGATCGTGGGCTCGTCGTGGAACAGCGCGGAGATGAGGGGGCTGGCGCCTATCAGGTCGCCCGCGGCGGCCGTGATCGAGTACGGGTGGCCCTCCCGGGCCTTGCGCAGCGAGCCGGCCAGGTACTCGACGCCGCCGACGCCCTCGATGGTCTTGACGCTGCCGTCCGGCTGAATCTCCGTGAGCCGCGCCGAGGAACTCGTGGGGGGCTCGAGGTTGCCGTGGAAGTCGTTGAAGGACAGCAGCTGCACGTCCTGGTAACGGCTCGTCCCGGGCTTGCCGGTCTTCTCGTCGGCACTGGCGGCCGACGGCAGCGCGGCGGCCAGGGCGCCCGCCGTGGCGAGGCCCGCGGCGGCGGTGAGGATCAGCTGCGTCCGGCGTCTGCGGCGGTGCTCCGGCTGAGTGGACATGGCTGGCATACGCCCCCCTCTGTGAGTCGTACGAGCGGAAGAGAGTCATGAGAGGGCGGTGATCGCCCGGGGCGCAGCCTAGAGTCAACGCGCG
The DNA here is from genome assembly GCF_042888685.1 of Streptomyces sp. NPDC002779. NCBI lineage: Bacteria > Bacillati > Actinomycetota > Actinomycetes > Kitasatosporales > Streptomycetaceae > Streptomyces > Streptomyces sp. NPDC002779. Next base: position 32,889 of record NZ_JBIAQC010000006.1, on the reverse strand, counting down.
TAGCGCGGAAGGCGGTTCCGGGTTACATCCTGGTTTCCCTTTTGCCGCCGGTCCGGCCTGGCCTCGGCTTACCCTCGTACGCATGACCAGCGACGACACCGTACGGCCCGGTGGGGGCCGCTCCATCGAGACCCACTCCGCACTCTCCCCCGACCGCACCGAGGAGGTGCTCGCCCTGCTCGCCGAGGCCGCCCGGCGGGACGGCCAGCAGGCGGTGTCCGAGCAGGGACGGCTGCAACTGCGCGGCGGCGAACGCGAGGGTGTCTCGCATCTGCTGCTCACGGTCGACTCCGAACTCGTCGGGTACGCCCAGCTGGAGGACACCGATCCGGTGGAGGCGCCGGCCGCCGAACTGGTCGTCCACCCCGCGCACCGCGGGCACGGCCACGGGCGGGCGCTCGGTTCGGCCCTCCTCGCCGCCTCCGGCAAGCGGCTGCGGGTGTGGGCGCACGGCGGGCACTCGGCGGCCCGGCATCTGGCGCAGGTGCTGGGGCTGACGCTGTTCCGTGAACTGCGGCAGATGCGGCGGCCCTTGGCGGACCTGGATCTGGCCGAGCCGGTACTGCCCGCGGAGGTGACGGTGCGGACCTTTGTGCCCGGACAGGACGACGGGGCGTGGCTCGCGGTCAACGCCGCCGCGTTCGCCCACCATCCCGAGCAGGGTTCTCTCACCCAGCGTGACCTCGACGACCGGATGGGCGAGCCGTGGTTCGACCCCGCGGGGTTCTTCCTGGCGGAGCGGGCGGGGGAACTGGTCGGCTACCACTGGACCAAGGTGCATGCCGAGGAGGGGCTCGGTGAGGTGTACGTCCTCGGTGTGCGGCCGGGGGCGCAGGGGGGCGGGCTGGGGAAGGCCCTCACGGCGGTGGGTCTGCGGCACCTCGCGGGGCGGGGGGTGCGGGACGCGATGCTGTATGTCGACGCGGACAACAAGGCGGCGGTGTCCGTGTATGAGGGGATGGGGTTCGTGACGTACGAGACGGATCTGATGTACCGGACGGAGACGTAGCGCGGGAGGGGGGCCGCGGGGCGGCGGAAGCACGCTTGACTTTCGGGCCCCCCTACACCACCCTTTCACTACTTGATTAGTGAAAGGGTGGTGGAACGGAGTGGTCGAGTACCGCATCGACCGGCGCAGTGGCGTCGCCACCTACCTGCAGATCGTCCAGCAGACCAAGCAGGCCCTGCGCCTGGGGCTGCTGGCGCCCGGCGACAAGCTCCCCACGGCACGGGAGGTGGTGGAGGCAACGGCGATCAACCCGAACACGGTGCTGAAGGCCTACCGCGAGCTGGAGCGCGAGGGCCTGGTCGAGGCCCGCCGCGGCCTCGGCACGTTCGTGACGCGGTCGCTGGGTGCCGCGCCCGCCGACTCCCCGCTGCGCGGCGAACTGACGGACTGGGCGGCGCGGGCCCGCGCGGCGGGCCTGGAGCACGACGACGTGGCGGCACTTTTCACCGCCGTACTGGAAAAACACTTCAAGGGGGACGAGGCGTGAGCGAGATCGCCATAGAGGCGGCGGGACTGAGCAAGAGATTCCGTCGGCGACTGCGCCCTCAAGGGCGGACCACCGGTCTGGAGCGGCTCGACTTCCGGCTTCCCGCCGGAGTCGTGTGCGCCCTCGTCGGCCCGAACGGCGCCGGCAAGTCCACCCTGCTCGCCCTCGCCGCCGGGCTGCTGCGGCCGAGCGAGGGGGCCGTCACCGTCCTCGGCACCACCCCGGCCGCGGCCCGCGAGCGCCTCGCCTACGTGGCCCAGGACAAGCCCCTGCACCCCCAGCTCACCGTCGCCGCCACCCTGCGGCTCGGCCGCGAGCTGAACCCCCGGCGCTGGGACCGCGCCGCCGCCGAGCGGATCGTCGCCGACGGCGACCTGGACCCGGACGCCAAGATCCGCACCCTCTCCGGCGGCCAGCGCACCCGGGTCGCCCTCGCCCTGGCCCTCGGCAAGCGCCCCGAACTGCTGCTGCTGGACGAGCCGATGGCCGATCTCGACCCGCTCGCCCGGCACCAGCTGACCGGCACCCTGATGGCGGACGCCGCCGAACACGGCACCACGGTTGTCATGTCCTCGCACGTGGTGGCGGAGCTGGAAGGCTCCTGCGATCACCTCCTGCTGCTCGGCGCCGGCCGGATCCGGCTCGCCGGGCCCCTGGAGGACGTGCTCGCCGCGCACACCCTCGTCACTGGCCGCGCCGGGGACCCGCTCGCCCCGCACACCGTCGTCGAGTCCCGCACCACCGGACGCCAGCTCACCGCGCTGATCCGCCCCGAGGGCCCGGTCGCCCCCGCCTGGCAGCCCACCGAGCCGACCCTGGAGGAGCTGGTCCTGGCCCACCTGCGCTCCCCCGACGCCCCGGCCCTCGCCCTCACCGACGCCCAGGAGGCGGCCGTATGACCGCCGTGACCGTACGGACGACCGCCACCGCGCCGCGCTCCCGCCGTCCGCGCGGGCTGGTCTGGGTGATGCTCCGGGTGCATCGCTCGGCGCTGCTGTTCTGGCTGATGCTGGTGGCAGTGGCCGCGGGCGCGCTGCTGTGGGCGTACGGCCCGGGCATCGACGCCGCCTGGGCCGAGTACCGGGACGCGGGCTGCGGCCCCGGGGAGCCGAGCCTGGGCTGCGACCTCACCGGCCCCGCCTTCGCCCGGTACGACGACATCCTCGCCGCCGGTGGCAGCCTGCTCGGGCTCGTGCCGCTGCTCACCGCCGCCTGGGCGGGCGGCGCGCTCATCGGCCGCGACCTGGAGAACGGCACCGCCCAGTGGGCCTGGGTGCAGTCCGTCTCCCCCGCACGCTGGCTGGCCGCCAAGCTCGCGGTGCCGGCCGCCCTGCTCACCACCGGCATGCTGACGCTCACCCTGCTGCACCGGCTGGTGTGGTCCTCGGGCAGCCTGCACCGGGTGATGGGCTGGCGCTCCTGGGACGGCGTCTACCTGGCCAACGGCACCACCGCCACCGCCTACGCCCTGCTGGGCCTGGCCGTCGGCGCCCTCGTCGGCCTGCTCCTGCCGCGCGCCCTGCCCGCCCTCGCGGTCGCGACCCTGGCCGTACTGGCACTCTCCGACCGGCTGGACGCACTGCGCCCGCACCTGTGGCCGACGGACCTGGTGACCGCCACGGACGACTACCCCGAACACGTCGGCCTGATCGTCGAGGGCGGCGCCCTCACCAGCGACGGCGCCCACGTCCCGATCCCGGACTGCATGGGCATGCCCGGCTGCCTCTCCGAGCGCGACATCACCGGCTTCTACGCCTACTACCACCCCGCCGACCACTTCTGGCCCCTCCAGCTCGTCGAGACCGCCCTGGTCCTCGCCATCACGGCCGCCGCGGTGTGGGCCTGCTTCGCCCTACTGAAGCGCCGCACGGGAGCCACCACATGACCCCCCTGACCCCCACGCCCGTCCCCCCGGCCCGGCGGACGGCTGCGGACCTGCGTCGCGCTGCAGAAGCTCCGCACCAGAGCCGCCACATGACCCCCCTCACCACCACGCCCCGGCGGACGGCTGCGGGCCTGCTTCGCGCTACTGAAGCACCGCACGGGAGCCACCACATGACCCCCCTGACCCCCACGCCCGTCCCCCCACCCCGGCGGACGGCCCCGGACCCGCTTCACGCCCCTGAAGCACCGCACAGCAGCCACCGCATGGCCACCCTCACCGCCACGCCCGTCCCCACAGACCGCCCCACCCTCCCCATGACCCCCCTCACCACCGCGACCGTCGCCACGGGCCACCCCGCCCGCCGCACGACCGCCCTCACCACCACGCCCTCCCCCACGGGCCGCCCCGGCGGACGGCCGCGGGCCCGCTTCGCGCCGCTGACGCGCCGCCCCGGAGCCGCCGTATGACCGCCCTCACCGCCACCGCCGCCCCCGCGGGCCGCCCCGCCCTCCGCCCCGGCGGCTTGCTCTGGGCCGTGCTGCGGCTGCACCGCACCGCGCTGGTCCTGTGGGGCCTCGCCCTGTTCGCGGCCGCCGCCTTCCTGGTCCGGCTGGCCGCCCTCGCGGACGAGGCCGAGCGCGGCAGCGGCGCCTGCGCCATCCCGGCCCACGACGGGCTGCCGTCCTGCGCGGCGGTCGACGCGATCACCGCGGACGAGGCGTACTCCACCGGCATCGCCCTGGTCACCGGCGCCCTGGCCTTCCTGATCTTCCCGGTGGCCGCCTGGGCGGGCGGCGTGCTCATCGGCCGTGAGCTGGAGAACGGCACCGCCCAATGGGCCTGGGCGCAGTCCGTCTCCCCCACGCGCTGGCTGGCCGCCAAGCTCGCCGTCCCCGCCGCGCTGCTCGCCGCGGGCACGAGCGCGGTGGTCCTGCTGGGCGCATGGGCGCGCGGCGAGGACAACCCGAACCTGGTCGGGGACTGGTACCACCCGGACGTCTTCGTCGGCACCGGCCCGACCGCCGTCGCCCACGCCCTCGCCGGGCTCGCCCTCGGCGCCCTCGCCGGGATGCTGTTCGCACGGGCGCTGCCCGCCGCCGGGGCCGCCCTCACCGCCTCGCTGGTCCTCTTCAACCTGCTGGAACGCCATCGTGAGGACCTCTGGCCGACGGTCACCCGCGACAAGGCCGGCTGGGAGGTGCCCCGCTCGGCCATGCAGGTCTCCTCCACCCAGACCCAGGTCAGCGTCCACCCCCGGTCGCACTTCTGGCCGCTGCAGTACGTGGAGAGCGGCATCCTCCTCGCCCTCGCGGCCGTCGCCGTGCTGACCGCCTTCCGGCTGCTGCGCCGCCGGACCGTCTGAATCTCCGGGACCGGACGTCCCTCCTACGGGGGGAGGGACGTCCGGTCCCGGCATACGGACGTCCCGGGAGCCGCCGCTCGCACGTCCGTCCCGGCACGCGGACGTCCCGGAGCCGCCACCCGCACGTCCTGTCCCGGCACGCGGACGTCCGGGAGCCGCCGCCCGGTGTCCCGCACGCCATGTCGCCGTAACCATTGGTTCAGATGGGCTTGCGACGCTCGCCGAATGAAACCCGCCGTGCCAGAGCCTTCGCAGCCTCCCGAGGGAGCCGCGGGGAACGGGGACGCCCGACGTCTCACCGCCACGCTCCCGCCCGCGTCCTCCGACGCGCCCGTTCCCCTGGGAACGCGGAAGAATGGGTCCATGAGTCAGCAGAACGCCCAGGCACAGGTCCAGCACGCGCAGCCGTCCGTCGGTTCCATAGCCGCCCACCGCTCGCGCACGGTGGCCGGTTCGGTCTCCGACCTCGAACCCGACATCGACTCCGACCTCGACGCCTACGAGGAGGCGCCGACCGAGGGCGCCCCCTTGCCCCAGGGACGCTTCCTCGACCGGGAGCGCAGCTGGCTGGCGTTCAACGAGCGGGTGCTCGAACTCGCCGAGGACCCCACCACACCCCTGCTGGAACGGGCGAACTTCCTGGCGATCTTCGCCAGCAACCTGGACGAGTTCTTCATGGTCCGGGTGGCCGGCCTGAAGCGCCGCATCCACACCGGCGTCGCCACCCGGTCCGCCTCCGGGCTCCAGCCCACCCAGGTGCTGGAGATGATCTGGGCCCGCTCCCGCGAGCTGATGGCCCGGCACGCCGCCTGCTTCCACGAGGACGTCGCCCCCGCGCTCGCGGAGGAGGGCATCCACCTGGTCCGCTGGAACCAGCTGACGGAGAAGGAACAGGCCCGTCTGTTCACCCTCTTCCGGCACCAGATCTTCCCCGTGCTGACCCCCCTCGCCGTCGACCCGGCCCACCCCTTCCCGTACATCTCCGGCCTCTCCCTGAACCTGGCCGTCGTGGTGCGCAACCCCGTCAGCGGGCACCGCCACTTCGCCCGCGTCAAGGTGCCGCCGCTGCTCTCCCGCTTCCTGGAGTCCAGCCCCGGCCGTTTCGTCCCCATCGAGGACGTCATCGCCGCGCACCTGGAAGAGCTCTTCCCGGGCATGGAGGTGCTGGAGCACCACGCCTTCCGCGTCACCCGCAACGAGGACCTGGAGGTCGAGGAGGACGACACCGAGAACCTCCTCAAGGCCCTGGAGAAGGAACTCATGCGGCGCCGCTTCGGGCCGCCGGTGCGCCTGGAGGTCGAGGAGTCCATCGACCGCGAGGTCCTGGACCTCCTCGTGCGCGAGCTGAAGATCAGCGAGGCCGAGGTGTACCCGCTGCCCGGCCCGCTGGACCTGACCGGAATGTTCCGGCTCGCCTCCCTGGACCGGTCCGAGCTGAGGTACCCGAAGTTCGTCGCCGGCACCCACCGCGATCTCGCCGAGGTCGAGTCGGCGACCGCGCCCGACATCTTCGCCGCGCTGCGCAGCCGGGACGTGCTGCTGCACCACCCCTACGACTCCTTCTCCACCTCCGTGCAGGCGTTCCTGGAGCAGGCCGCCGAGGACCCGGACGTCCTCGCCATCAAGCAGACCCTGTACCGGACCTCGGGCGACTCCCCGATAGTCAACGCGCTCATCGACGCGGCCGAGGCCGGCAAGCAGGTGCTCGTCCTGGTCGAGATCAAGGCCCGCTTCGACGAGCACGCCAACATCAAGTGGGCGAAGCGTCTGGAGGAGGCCGGCTGCCATGTGGTCTACGGCCTGGTCGGCCTGAAGACCCACTGCAAGCTGTCCCTGGTGGTCCGTCAGGAGGGCGACACGCTACGGCGCTACAGCCACGTCGGCACCGGCAACTACCACCCGAAGACGGCGAGGCTGTACGAGGACCTGGGCCTGCTGACCGCGGACCCGCAGGTCGGCGCGGACCTCTCGGACCTGTTCAACCGCCTGTCCGGCTACTCGCGCCGGGAGACCTACCGCCGCCTGCTGGTGGCCCCCAAGTCCCTGCGCGACGGCCTGATCTCCCGGATCAACAAGGAGGTCCAGCACCATCGCGCGGGCCGCCCGGCGTTCATCCGGATCAAGGTCAACTCCATGGTCGACGAGGCCCTCATCGACGCCCTGTACCGCGCGTCGCAGACGGGTGTGCCGGTCGACGTCTGGGTGCGCGGCATCTGCGCGGTGCGCCCGGGTGTGGCGGGTCTGTCGGAGAACATCCGGGTCCGCTCGATCCTCGGCCGCTTCCTGGAGCACTCCCGGGTCTTCGCCTTCGGCAACGGCGGCGAACCCGAGGTGTGGATCGGCAGCGCCGACATGATGCACCGCAACCTCGACCGCCGCATCGAGGCACTGGTCAGGGTCACCGACCCGGCCCACCGGGCGGCCCTCAACCGGTTGCTGGAGACCGGCATGTCCGACGCCACGGCCTCCTGGCACCTCGGCCCGGACGGCGAGTGGACCCGGCACGCGACCGACGCGGAAGGCCAGCCCCTGCGGAACGTCCAGGAGATGCTCATAGACGCCCGGAGGCGCCGGCGTGGCACAGCAACACCTTGACCCGACGAACTCCACGGCCGGGCCGGTGACCGGGGAGGCACTCGAGGCATACCTGCGTACCCAGGCCCTGGAGTTCCTCCGCGCGCTGCGGCTGCACCGGGAGACCGGCGGCGACTCAGGAGCCTTGGGGCGGGCGAGGGCCCGGCCCGGGGAGAACGGTTCGGCGGAGTCGGTGGACGCGGCCCGCGCCCTGCGCCGCTCGGCCCGCCGCATCAGCGGCAGCCTGCACACCTTCCGCACCTTCCTTGACCCCGACTGGTCGGAACGCATCCGCCCGGAACTGGCCTGGCTGTCGGGCACCCTGGCCATGGAGCACGCCTTCGCGGCCCGGCTGGAGCGCCTGCTGCTGGCGCTGCACCGCCTGTCGGGGGCGACGAGCTTCCCGGCGCAGGCCACCGACGCGGCCGCGAGCAGCCCGGCCGGCACCCCTGACCCGGCGGCGGGCGGCCGGGCCGGGGCGGCGCCCCCCGCGGAGCGCGGCAACCTGACCGTGGGCGCGGCGAAGGCGGGCGCCCTGCTGGAGCGCCAGCTCACCCTCGCCCGGACCAGGGCCCACAGCACCGCCCTCCAGGCGCTCGGCTCCAGCCGCTTCCACGCGGTCGCCGACCACATCGCCGTACTGGCGAGCGAGGTCCCCCTCACCACCGCGGCCCCCACCGCCGACCTCCACCCCCTGGCCGCCGCGGCCGAGGAACGCCTCACCGACGCGGTCGGCGCCCTGCCCCTGGTCACCGCGGGCAACCCGTACAACGCCGAGGCCCTCGTCCACGGCCTCTCCCCGGACCCGGCCCCGCACCCCCAGGACGCCCCCTGGCACCAGGTCCGCCTCCTGCTCCGCCTGCACCGCTACGCCCGCGAGTGCCTGCTCGGCGAGGACGCCCCCGTCGACGTACGCCTGCTCACCGCGGGCCAGGCCCTGGACCGCCACCGCGATGCCTCCGAGGCCGCGGCAGCGGCGGCCGCAGCGGCCCGCACCCCGCGGATCGCCCCGGCCACGGCGTACGCGCTCGGGGTGCTCCACGCCGACCAGCGGCACGAGGTGGAGGCGGCCCGCTTCGCCTTCCAGCAGTGCTGGGGGTCCTGGCAGCTGCGGAAGGTCAGCGCCCCCTGAGGGGCACCGAGCACAGGACCGAACACAGGAAGGAGGCCGCGCCCCGGTGACCGCGACGAACGATTCCCCGGTCCGGGCGGCCGGCTGTGTGCTGTGGCGCCGCTCCCCGGTCGACGGCGAGCTGGAGGTCTGCCTCGTCCACCGGCCGAAATACGACGACTGGTCACACCCCAAGGGCAAGCTGAAGCGCGGCGAGGAACCGCTCGCCGCGGCCCTGCGGGAGGTCGAGGAGGAGACCGGCTACCGGGCCACGCCCGGCGGCGAGCTCTCCACGCTGACCTACATGGCAGGCGGCCGCCCCAAGGAGGTCCGCTACTGGGCGGCCGAGGCCGGCCCCGGCACCTTCGTGCCGACCACCGAGGTCGACCGCATCGTCTGGCTGCGCCCCGAGGCGGCCCGCCTCCGGCTGACGCAGCCCCGGGACCGGGAGCTGATGGACGAGCTGGTCACCCCGGCCGAGCGAGGCAACGGCCGATGACTGGGCCGAATGTGGGGTCCGGCGGCACACGCCGGGCGCCCACGCCACTTCCGGAGTCACCCGATTGCGTAGGGTAACCATTCGAGGCCCGGGTCGGGATCACCCTGTGTCCTCGACGTAAGCGTTCCGTGACCTCACCACACCGTCCCCAGGGGTTCACCCCTCGTTCATTTATGGCCGTCGGCGCCTTCACCTCTTCTGCCTAATTTCAGCCTTACGCGGTGTGGCGCGTGGCTCGGCCAGGCGCCCACACCTCACAGACTTCGCACGCCGCCGGATTCAGGACGGCGGCTCCTGGAAGGAACTCCCTCAAGTGAAGCTTCAGCGCATGAACCGGCGGGCCCTCGCTCTCGGTGCTCTCGCCGTCTCCGGCGCCCTGGCCCTCACGGCGTGCGGCTCCGACGACACCGGTGACAGCGGCAGCAGCGACTCCACCACGAGCACGCAGGCCAACAACATCAAGTGCGACGACGCCAAGGGCCAGCTGCTGGCCGACGGCTCGTCCGCCCAGAAGAACGCGATCGACGCCTGGGTCAAGCAGTTCACCGCGGCCTGCAAGGGTGTCCAGATCAACTACAAGGGCGGCGGCTCCGGCGCCGGTATCACCGCGTTCACGCAGGGCACGGTCGCCTTCGCCGGCTCCGACTCGGCGCTGAAGCCGGAAGAGGTCACCGCCTCCAAGGAGGTCTGCTCCGGCGGCCAGGGCATCGACCTCCCGATGGTCGGCGGCCCGATCGCCCTCGCGTACAACGTCGAGGGTGTCGACGACCTCGTCCTGGACGCGCCGACCCTGGCGAAGATCTTCAGCGACAAGATCAAGAACTGGAACGACCCGGCGATCGCCAAGCTGAACCCCGACGCCGAGCTGCCCGACCTCAAGATCCAGGCGTTCCACCGCTCGGACGAGTCCGGCACCACGGACAACTTCACCAAGTACCTCACCGCCGCCGCCCCGGAGCAGTGGAAGTACGAGGGCGGCAAGGCCTGGACCGCCCCCGGCGGCCAGTCCGCGTCCGGCTCCTCCGGTGTCGCCCAGCAGGTCAAGCAGACCGCCGGCGCGATCAGCTACATGGAGCTCTCCTACGCCAAGGACACCTCCGTCGTCGCCCTCGACACGGGCGCCGCCGAGCCGGTCAAGGCCTCCGTCGACACCGCCACCGCCGCCATCGCGGACGCCAAGGTTGTCGGCACCGGCAAGGACCTGGCCCTGGAGCTCAACTACGCCACCAAGGCCGACGGCGCCTACCCGATCACCCTGGTGACGTACGAGATCGTCTGCGACAAGGGCAACAAGGCGGAGACCCTGCCGACCGTCAAGGCGTTCCTCGGCTACATGGCCAGCGAGGACGGCCAGCAGATCCTCGCCGAGAACGACTACGCCCCCATGCCCGACGACATCATCGCCAAGGTGCGCGAGACCGTCGCGGGCCTGAGCTGACCTGAGTGTGCGGCCCGGTTCCCCACCGGGGCCGGGCCGCACCGTCCGGTGCACCGCCGCCAGGAGCCCTCCACCACGCAGGGCGCCGCAGACCGGAGAACCCGATGGACATAACCACCAAGAACACTCCCGCACCCTCACCACCGCAGCCGTCCGAGGCCGAGCTCAAGCGCAACGCCCGCGGCGCCACCCGTCCCGGAGACCGGATCTTCCTCGGTCTCGCCCGTGGCTCCGGCATCTTCCTGCTGGTGATCATGGCCGCCATCGCGGTCTTCCTCACCTGGCGGGCCGCCGTCGCCATCAGCAAGGACGAGGGCAACTTCCTCACGACCTTCGAGTGGAACACCACCGGCACCGAGCCGGTCTTCGGCATCGCGGTCCTGGCCTACGGCACGATCGTCTCGTCGATCATCGCCATGGTCATCGCGGTCCCGATCGCCGTCGCCATCGCGCTGTTCCTCACCCACTACGCCCCGCGCAGGCTGAGCGGCCCGATCGCCTACGTGATCGACCTGCTCGCCGCGGTGCCGTCCATCGTGTACGGCCTGTGGGGCGCCCTGATCCTCGTACCGCACATGGACGGCCTGTTCGGCTGGCTGGACGACTACTTCGGCTGGACCGGCATCTTCGACTGGGAGGGCGGGCCCGCCCGCTCGATGCTCACGGTCGGCATCCTGCTCGCGATCATGATCCTGCCGATCATCACCAACGTGAGCCGTGAGGTCTTCCGCCAGGTCCCGCAGATGCACGAAGAGGCCGCCCTGGCCCTCGGCGCCACCCGCTGGGAGGTCATCCGGATGGCGGTGCTGCCCTTCGGCCGCTCCGGCGTGATCTCCGCCTCGATGCTCGGCCTCGGCCGCGCGCTCGGCGAGACGATGGCCGTCGCCACCGTGCTCTCCCCGGACTTCCTCATCCACGGCAGCCTGCTCAACCCGGGCGGCGGCACCTTCGCCCAGAACATCGCCAGCAAGTTCGGCGAGGCCAACGAGTTCGGCCGGGACGCGCTGATCGCCTCCGGTCTGGTCCTGTTCGTCATCACCCTGCTGGTCAACGGCGCGGCCCGATGGATCATCGCTCGCCGCAAGGAGTACTCGGGGGCCAACGCATGAGCACCGTCGTCAAGCACCCCAGCTCCCTGCAGGGCGCCCGGCTGCCGAAGTGGTCCCCCGTGGCCATCGCGGCCGGCTCCCTCGCCGTCTCCATCGGCCTGAGCCTGGCCGCCGGCTTCGACAGCAAGATCCAGTGGGGCCTGATCGCCGCGCTGCTCTTCGTCTTCGGTACGTACGCGCTCGCCGCCCGCGTCGAGGGCACGCGCCAGGCCAAGGACCGCATCGCGACCTCGCTGGTCTGGGTCGCCTTCCTGATCGCCGTGGTACCGCTGGTCTCCCTGGTCTGGTCGACCGTGCAGCGCGGCATCAAGGTCTTCGACGTCTACTTCCTGACCCACTCCATGGGCGTCGTCGCGGACACCGAGCCCGGCGGCGGCATCTACCACGCCATCATCGGCACCATGGAGCAGGTCGGCATCGCCACCCTGATCGCGGCGCCGGTCGGTGTGCTCACCGCGATCTACCTGGTCGAGTACGGCCGCGGCAACCTCGCCCGCGCCGTCACCTTCTTCGTCGACGTGATGACCGGTATCCCCTCGATCGTCGCCGGTCTCTTCATCCTCAGCATCCTGCTGATCTTCGAGATGAGCTTCTCGGGCTTCGCGGGCGCCCTGGCCCTCGCGATCCTGATGATGCCGGTCGTGGTCCGCTCCACGGAGGAGATGCTCAAGCTCGTCCCGAACGAGCTGCGTGAGGCATCCTTGGCTCTGGGCGTGCCCAAGTGGCGCACCATCCTGAAGGTGGTCCTGCCGACGGCCGTCGGTGGTATCACCACCGGTGTGATGCTGGCGGTGGCCCGTATCGCGGGTGAGACCGCCCCGGTTCTGCTGCTGGTGTTCGGCAACCCGTTCATCAACAACAACCCCTTCGAAGGGGCGCAGGCTTCGCTGCCGCTGTACATCTACCAGCAGTACGCGAACAGCGCGGGCTCGGAAGCGGCGTACGACCGCGCCTGGGCGGCGGCCCTCACCCTGATCGCCATCGTGATGCTCCTCAACCTCGCGGCCCGCGGCATCGCCCGCTGGAAGGCCCCGAACACCGGTCGCTGATGCATCTGTGCGCGGCTCCCCGCCGCGCGGCGGCCAGACAGCGACCGATCGCAAGACTTTCCTGAAAGAAGCAGTGATACCCATGGCCAAGCGAATCGACGTAAGCGGCCTCAGCGCCTACTACGGCTCCTTCCGTGCCATCGAAGACATCTCGATGACCGTCGAGCCCCGCTCCGTGACCGCCTTCATCGGTCCCTCCGGCTGCGGCAAGTCCACCTTCCTGCGCACCCTCAACCGCATGCACGAGGTCACCTCCGGCGGCCGGGTCGAGGGCAAGGTCATGCTCGACGACGAGAACCTGTACGGCGCCGGGGTCGACCCGGTCTCCGTGCGGCGCGAGGTCGGCATGGTCTTCCAGCGCCCGAACCCGTTCCCGACGATGTCCGTCTACGACAATGTCGCGGCCGGCCTGAAGCTGAACGGCTCGTACAAGAAGTCCCAGCTCGACGACGTCGTCGAGAAGTCCCTGCGCGGCGCCAACCTCTGGAACGAGGTCAAGGACCGCCTGAACAAGCCCGGCTCGGGCCTGTCCGGTGGTCAGCAGCAGCGGCTGTGCATCGCCCGCGCCATCGCGGTCGAGCCGAACGTCCTGCTGATGGACGAGCCCTGCTCGGCCCTCGACCCGATCTCCACGCTGGCGATCGAGGACCTGATCGGCGAGCTGAAGGAACGGTTCACGATCGTCATCGTGACCCACAACATGCAGCAGGCGGCCCGGGTCTCGGACCGCACCGCCTTCTTCAACCTGGCGGCCGTCGGCCAGCCCGGCAAGCTGATCGAGATCGACGACACGGAGCGCATCTTCTCCAACCCGTCGGTCCAGGCCACCGAGGACTACATCTCGGGCCGCTTCGGCTAGGCCGGAGCCCGCAAGACCCCTCGCGGTGCTGCATGGCGGTGCCACCGCGAGGCAGATAAGGGCCCGCCCCCCGGCTCCCGGGGGGCGGGCCCGTGTCGTCTCCCGCGGCGGCAGACCCGTACGCCGGTCTGCTGATTCGTTTCTTCAGTACGTTGGCCCGGCCACCCGCTCCGCTACAGGAACGCGAGGTGCACGACCCCGAACGCCGCCGCGGCCACCAGCGCCGCGGCCGGCATGGTGATGAACCAGCCGAGGACGATGTTCTTGGCGACTCCCCAGCGCACGGCGTTCAGCCGCTTGGTCGCGCCGACGCCCATGATGGCGGAGGTGATGACGTGGGTGGTCGAGATCGGCGCCTTGAACAGGAACGCCGTGGTGAACATGATCGCCGCGCCGGTGGTCTCGGCCGCGAAGCCCTGCGGCGGGTCCAGCTCGATGATCTTCCGGCCCAGGGTGCGCATGATCCGCCAGCCGCCGGCGTACGTGCCGAGCGACAGCATCACCGCGCAGACGATCTTCACCCAGATCGGGATCGGATCGCCGTAATCCTCGACATCGGCGATGACCAGGGCCATCACCACGATGCCCATGGTCTTCTGCGCGTCCTGCAGACCATGGCCGAGGGCCATGCCCGCCGCGGACACGGTCTGCGCGATCCGGAACCCGCGCTTGGCCTTGTGCGGATTGGACCGCCGGAACATCCACATGATCCCGGTCATGACCAGATAGCCGACCCCGAGCCCCACCAGCGGCGAGATGAACATCGGGATGACGACCTTCTCCAGCACCCCGTGCCAGTACACGGTGGTCCCGCCGGCCAGCGCGGCGCCCACCATGCCGCCGAACAGGGCGTGCGAGGACGAGGACGGCAGGCCGAAGTACCAGGTGATGAGGTTCCAGGTGATGGCGCCGACCAGGGCCGCGAAGAGGATTCCCATCCCCTTCGAGCCCTCGGGCGTCTCGATCAGGCCCTCACTGACGGTCTTGGCGACACCCGACCCCAGGAAGGCGCCGCCGAGATTCATCACCGCGGCCATGAGCAGCGCGGCCCGAGGAGTGAGCGCCCTGGTGGAGACGGAGGTGGCGATGGCGTTCGCCGAGTCGTGGAAGCCGTTGGTGTACGTGAAGAACAGCGCGACCGCGATGGTCACGACCAGAGCGAAGGTCTCCATGGAGGCGCCTCAGGACTCCTTCACGGCGATCGTCTCCACCGTGTTCGCCACGTGCTCGAACGCGTCGGCCGCTTCCTCCAGGACGTCCACGATCTGCTTGAGCTTGAGCACCTCGATGGCCTCGTACTTGCCGTTGAAGAGCATGGCGAGCAGCTTGCGGTGGATCTGGTCGGCCTGGTTCTCCAGCCGGTTGACCTCGATCCAGTACTCCGTGAGGTTGTCCATGGTCCGCAGGTTCGGCATGGCCTCGGCGGTGAGCTCGGCGGCCCGGGCCAGCACCTCGATCTGCTGCTCGACGCCCTTGGGTAGTTCCTCGACGTTGTAGAGGACGACGAGGTCGACGGCCTCCTCCATGAAGTCCATGATGTCGTCGAGGGACGACGCGAGGTTGTAGATGTCCTCGCGGTCGAAGGGCGTGATGAACGAGGAGTTCAGCTGGTGGAAGATCGCGTGCGTGGCATCGTCACCGGCATGTTCCGCGGCCCGCATACGCTCTGCGATCTCGGCCCGGCCGGCGGTGTCCGCCCCGAGCAGTTCCATGAGGAGTTTCGAGCCCGTGACGATGTTGTCCGCGGACGCGGCGAACATGTCGTAGAAGCTCGTCTCCCTGGGGGTCAGACGAAAGCGCACGTGGGGTCCTCGGGGTGCTTCGGTTTCGGTCAGGCTGATGCTAGGCGCATCATCCGGCCACGGCTAATGGGCCGTCCCCCAGTGTCGCCCATCAGGCACAGTGATCAGCACGGGGGCGTACCAAGGGCCCTATACCCAGCAAAGTTCGGTACGATATACCCAGTAGGGGTATATGTCTGGAGGACGCGATGACGACGACCGAGGCCGGCGCCACGGCGCCCTCCGAGCATGAGCACGCCACGCACGGCTATCACAAGCAGAAGGACGAGCACCTCAAGCGGCTGCGCCGGATCGAGGGCCAGATCCGGGGCCTGCAGCGGATGGTCGACGAGGACGTCTACTGCATCGACATACTCACGCAGGTCTCGGCATCGACGAAGGCGCTGCAGTCCTTCGCCCTCCAGCTCCTGGAGGAGCACCTGCGCCACTGCGTCGCGGACGCGGCCGTGAAGGGCGGCGAGGAGATCGACGCGAAGGTGGAAGAGGCGACGAAGGCGATCGGCCGTCTGCTGCGGACCTGAGGCCGAAAATCATCGGTCGGGGGAGCCGGGACCGCGGGCGTCCCGCTCCTCCGCGACCCGGAGCACCTCGTCGATGCTCTCCAGGCTGAGCCGGTCCTCGGCGGCCGAGGCCGCGATGATGAGCTCACCGCACAACTCGATCTCGGCGAGGGCCACGTGGTCCTGAACTGCCGTACCGCCGACCGGAGCCACGCGCATCACCTCTTCTCTGCCGCTACCGGCTTCCTAGAGTAGGGAGCGGCCTACACACCGCGCATGGCACGGACGGGCTAGTCCTTGACGACCGTCGGGGATCCTCACTCCTCGGCGATGCGTCCGGCGTAGATGTCGTCGCGGTCGGGCAGCCGTACGTCGACGGGGACGCCGAAGTCGAAGAGCAGGGTCGTCGAGGTCACGGCGACGGCGTCCTTCCGCTGCCCGTTGACGAAGCTGAACCGATGCCGGATCTTCCGGATGCGCCCCTGGTCGTCGAGGTACACGTCGAACGGCACCTGGGCAGTGGCGAACCCTTTCGCCGCGGCGGCGAGCGCGCCCCGGGATCCGTCGGAGGCGAGGTCGGCGGCGCGCCGCAGATCGGCGGTACCGCGGTAGTGGGTGACGTCGGCCCCGCCGAGCCGCCCCTCCCCGACGAGGGTGACGGAACGTACGCCCAGGAGGAGTTCGGCGGCGGTGAGGGGGTCGGTGGCACCGCCGGTGACCAGGTTTCCGTCCGCCATGGAAGCGGTCTCCACCCGGACCCACTTGTCGGCGGGCACCCCGGCGCCGCGGTTCTTCATGAAGAGGGCGCCGGGCGCGAGGAGTTCGGTGATGGGGCGGTGGGCGGAGTCCCCGGCGGGATCCTGGGGCAGCAGCACCTTGAGCCGCCCGACCTGCCGGCGGAAGTCGTAGACGCCCTCGCCGCGGATGGTGACGCGGGTCCCGCCGGTGGCCATCTCCATGGACGTACGGGCCTTGGAGCTCCGGGCGTCGACCAGCGCGGAGGCGGCCCGCCGCACGACCTCCGCGGGCTCCCCGCCCCGCCCGTCGTCAGGAGCGGTCCCACAACCCCCCACACAGGCCACGAACCCCGCCGCGACCACGGCTCCCCGCCGCCTGAACCGCCGCTCCGCCATCGCCTGCCTACCCCCCAGCGGGTACGTCCGTCACGGGCCCCTCGTCGTCGTCCCTAACGACGGCCGGGAGCCCGCCGTAACGCACCCCGACGCCCATAGAAGCCCTTCACCTCCCCTCGGTACGGTTGTCCCCGTGGCACACGACGAAGCCCCGCCCGCGCCCCCGCCCCACCGCACGGCCACGATCGAACAGGGCCCGTTCTGCACGGCCCGGTGCACCTGCGGCTGGAAGGGCCCGGCAAGAAGAGCCAGAAGCCAGGCCAGAAGAGACGCAGAGGACCACACGACCCTGAGCACCACCGGCACTATCAGCCCGTCCGGCGTTTGAGGACGAGGCCCTTTCAGGGCCGACAGCGGGGGTCTGGGGGCGCAGCCCCCAGGGAGGGGACGGGTAGGGGCGGCGGGGGCGAAAACAACCCATAGCCGCACCCGACATGGAACCCCCACCCCCACCACCCCGTCTCGTTCCACGTAACCCCGGGAGGCGACATGGAACGGCGCACCTTCATCGCCGGCGGCGCAGCCGCTCTCACAGCAACAGCAACCGCCGCCTGCACAGCCACCGGCACCCGCCCCCCACTACGCACCACCAGCGCCACCACCCCCAGCACCCCCCGCACCCCCAGCACACCCACCACCTGGTCCGCCCTCGCCCGCGCCCTGGACGGCCTCCTCGTCCGCCCGGGCGACCAGGCCTGGCCCACCGCCCGCCAGCTCTACAACACCCGCTTCGACTCCCTGAAGCCCGCAGCCGTCGCCTACGTCGCCCACGAGGCCGACATCCGCACCGCCCTCTCCTACGCCCACGCCCACAACCTCCGCGTAGCGATCCGCAACGGCGGCCACTCCTACGCGGGCTGGTCCTCCGGCAACGGCCGCCTCGTCATGGACGTCTCCCAGCTCAACAGGATCCGCGTCTCCGGGGGCACCGCCGTCATCGGCGGCGGCGCCAAACTCATCGACGTCTACCGCGGCCTCGCCGCCAAGGGCGTCACCCTCCCCGCCGGCTCCTGCCCCACCGTCGGCATCTGCGGCCTCACCCTCGGCGGCGGCCACGGCGTCGTCTCCCGCGCCTACGGGCTGACCTGCGACAGCCTCACCCGCGCCACCCTCGTCACCGCGGACGGCAAGCAGCTGACCGCCGACGCCACCACGAACACGGACCTCTTCTGGGCCCTGCGAGGCGCCGGCAACGGCAACTTCGGCATCGTCACGGAGCTCCAGTTCACGACCCACCCCGCGCCCCAGGCCGTCATCGCGTACCTGTCCTGGCCCTGGTCGAGGGCCGCCGCCGTACTGAAGGCCTGGCAGGAATGGGGCCCCGCCCAGCCCGACGAGATCTGGTCGTCCTTCCATCTGGCGAACGCCACCGGAGGCACCCCGACCGTCTCGGTCACCGCCTTCTCCCTCGGCACCCACGGCGAACTCCAGAACGCCGTCGACCGGCTGGCCGACCGCGTCGGCGCCTCCGCCACCAGCGTCTCCCTGCGCCGCCGCTCCTACGAGGAGTCGATGGAGCTCTACGCCGGCTGCTCCTCCTTCGCCACCGACGCCCAGTGCCACCTCCCGGGCGCCACCCCGGGCCGCTTCCCGCAGGGCGCCCTGGGCCGCGAGACGTACGCCGCGAAGTCCGACTTCTTCGACCGCTCGCTCTCCCCGGCCGGCATCCAGACCCTGCTCACCGGGATGAGGTCGGTCCGCGGCGGCTCCGGCAGCGTCGCCCTCACGGCCCTCGGCGGCGCGGTCAACCGTGTCCCGCCGACCGCCACGGCGTTCGTCCACCGCCGCTCCCGCATGCTCGCCCAGTACATCGCCGCCTGGCGGGCGGGCACCAGCGGCGCCAGGGCCCGGTCCTGGCTGACCGAGGCCCACACCGCGATGCGTCCGTACGCGTCCGGCGCGGCGTACCAGAACTACACGGACCCGGGCCTGAAGAACTGGCGCGAGGCGTACTACGGCGACGCCGCCCCCCGCCTGACGCGGCTGAAGAGGCAGTACGACCCGGAGGGGTTCTTCTCCTTCCCCCAGGCGCTGTGAGGGGGCGGCCTCAGGCGGCCAGGTCCCGCTCCGCGGCGTCGGCGCTCTCCGCGCGCGCACCCGGGACAAGGGCGTCCCGTCCGTCGTACGACGGCTCCTTGCGGGAGCGGATCAGCCATCCGGCCCGGGGCGACCGCTCGATCGCCTTCGTCAGCGGGGTCAGCAGTGCCGCGGCGACCGGGGACAGCAGCAGCGTCACGGCCGTACCGAGCGCGAACCCGCCGATGACGTCGGTGGGGTAGTGCACGCCCATGTAGACCCGGCAGAAGCCTTCGAGCAGCGCGAGCCCGATGCCGAACAGCCCGAACCTGCGGTGGGCGACGAAGAGCCCGACCCCCATGGCCATGGTGATCGTCGCGTGGTCGCTCACGAAGGAGAAGTCGGTCTTGCCGGAGACCAGGACGTCCAGGCCCTGGTGGTCGAGGAAGGGCCGGGGCCGTTCCACGAAGCCCCGTATCGGGACGTTCACCAGCACCGCGAGCCCGGCCGCGAGCGGCGCCCACACCAGCGCGGCGACCGACGGGGCGGCGTCCTCCCCGCCCCGCCTGCGCACCGACCACCAGCACCACAGCACCAGCAGCACCATGGCGATGAGCAGCCCGTACTCACCGACGTACGCCATCACCCGGTCGAACCACTCCGGCGCGTCCTTGGCCAGGCCATTGATGTCATAGAGCAGGTCGACGTCGGGGTTCGACCCGGATGCTGCGAGTCCAGCCATGGTGCTGCGGCCCCTTCGTCGTGTCTCCCGCTACGTCATCAGGAACGCACGGCTCCTGTTGATACGTTCCACGCTCCACTGAATGATCACTCAGACGTTATCGAAGAGAGACACATCGCCGCAGCTCAGGGGGTGGGTTCACGCTGCGCTCACACCTCGGTGGGGAGCGCTTTCGCGCCATCTTCGGTGACCCGGGTGGCCCCGAAGTAGTCGGGGGTGTCGATCGGGTCGAACCGGATCACAGCACCTGTTCTCGGGGCATCGATCATGTACCCGCCACCGACATAAATCCCCACATGGCGGATGGCCCGCGAGTTGGTGAGGTCGTCCGAGAAGAACACGAGGTCCCCGGGGAGCAGCTCGTCCCTGGCCGGATGCGGTCCCGCGTTGTACTGGTCGTTGGCCACACGCGGCAGCGAGATCCCGACACTTTCGTACGCGGCCTTGGTCAGTCCGGAACAGTCGAACCGGCCGCCGTCCTCCGGCGTGCCGTCCCCGCCCCACAGGTAGAGCGTCCCGAGCTTCTGCTGCGCGTAGGAGATGGCGCCCGCGGCCTGCTTCGAGGGGTCGACCCGCCCGACGGGCGCGGCGAAGCTGTCCTGGAGGGTCGTGATGGTCTTCACGTAGTTCTCGGTCTCCCGGTACGGCGGCACGCCCCCGTACTTGATGACCGCGTACGCCCCGGCGTTGTAGGCGGCGAGCATGTTCTTCGTCGCGTCGCCCGGCACGTCCTTGACGTAGGAGGCGAGTTCGCAGTCGTACGACGCGGCCGACGGGATCGCGTCCTGCGGGTCCCAGACGTCCCGGTCGCCGTCGCCGTCGCCGTCGATGCCGTGCGTGGCCCAGGTCCCGGGGATGAACTGCGCTATGCCCTGCGCGGCGGCCGGGCTCTGCGCCTTCGGGTTGAAGCCGCTCTCCTGGTAGAGCTGGGCGGCGAGCAGCGCCGGGTTGATGGCGGGGCAGAGGTTGCCCCACTTCTGCACGAGCGCCTGGTAGGCGGCGGGCACCGCCCCCTTGGCGAGCGCCTTGGCCCCGCCGCCGATGCCGTTGGCGAGGTTCCCGGCGACGACGTACACCCCGACGACGAGCAGCATCACGAAGCTGAGCCCCGCCGCGAGAGCGGCACCCGCCACGATCCACGCCTTACGCACCGTCAACCGCCCCTCGCCCGCCGGGAGTCCGCCCGCGTCAGTCTAGGAGCTTCCCACGGGAATTCCGGCGCAACCAGGGCCCGTCCGGGCAACCGGCCGCGGCGCATTACCCGAGAGGTCATCGACCCGGGCCATGCCCCGCTGACACGATCGTGGACGTAAGGAGCCCGACCGCCCGAACGGAAGGACGCCCGCCATGACCGCGTACGCCATCGCCCATCTCCGGAAGATCACCCCGCACCCGGAGATCGCCGAGTACATCGAGCGCATCAGCGCCACCTTCGAGCCGTACGGCGGCCGCTTCCTCGTCCACGGACGGCGGCACGAGACGATGGAGGGCGACTGGGCCGGGGACGTGGTGATGATCGGCTTCCCGTCGATCGCCGAGGCACGGCAGTGGTGGGACTCGCCCGCCTATCAGGAGATCGCCCCCTTGCGCGCCCGGCACATCGAGGGCGACATCATCCTGGTCGAGGGCGTGACGGAGGACTACGACCCGGCCACCACCGCGAAGGCCCTGCGGGACTCCCTGCCGTCCTAGGCCCTCAGTGCGCTCTCGGTCCGCGCTCCGGTTATGAGTTCCTGGCGGATGAACCACTCCGTGCCGAGGATGCCCTCACGTACCTGTGCCGGGAGCGCGGCGAGCAGGCCCGGCGCGGCGCCTCGCTCGGCTTCGCTGCGGTGGGCCCGTACGGCCGCCCACTTGCGCTGCAGCCAGGGGCGGACGTCCACGGTGGTGGTGACCCACTCGTCCGGCACCGTCCGCATGCCCTTGCCGGCCTCGGCGAAGTCGCCCAGCACCCGGACCGCCGAGTGCGGGTGGGTGGCCAGATACAGCGCCCGCGGCCGCCAGGGGTCGCCCGCCTCCGGGTACAGCCGCTCCAGCCCCGCCGCCTGCACGGCCAGCACGGTCAGGCGGTGGGTGTGCACATGGTCCTCGTGACCGGTGACACCGCCGTACGCGTCGTGGGTGACGACGATGTCCGGACGGAACTCCCGCAGATGGGCGACGAGTCGTCCGACCGCCTCGTCCAGCGGCGCGTCGCACAGCCGGGGGCTGCCGGGGGCCGAGGCGGGCACGCGGGAGTCGGCGTAGCCGAGCATCCGGGGCTGCTCGGGGATGCCGAGGAGGCGCAGCGCTTCGGCGAGTTCGGCGGCCCGGTGGGTGTGCTCGGCCCAGGTCGCCGTCACCACCACCGTAGGAGAGCCCTCCGCGGCATTGCGGGCCAGCACTCCGCCCGCGGACAGCGACTCGTCGTCCGGGTGTCCGAACACGGCGAGCAGACTCGGCATCGATCGACCACCTCCACGGGGCTCAGGCCACCTGCATCTCCAACGGACACAGCACACCCGTGAGTTCCTCGGAGACCGTCCACAGCCGCCGGGCCGTCGTTGGATCGCTCGCCGCCCGGGACCGGCTCACCAGGGTCGGGCCGCCGCGCCACTCACCCAAGCCGTCGGGGCCGACGTAGGAGGCGCCGGGCAGGTCCTGGGTGGCGGCGTACAGGGTCGGCAGGGCGCCCGCCCGGTCGCTCTGGGCCACGTACCTGTTGGAGAACCGCATCGCCAGCCGGGCCACCCGGCTCGCGGCGTGGCTCTGGAGGTTGGTGGCCGAATACCCCGGGTGGGCCGCCAGGGCGCGGACCCGGGAGCCGGACTCGGTCAGCCGGCGCTGGAGTTCCAGCGTGAACAGCAGGTTCGCCAGCTTGGACTGCCCGTAGGCGCCCCGCGGGTCGTAGGCCGTGTCGCTGTTCAGGTCGTCGAAGTGAATCGCCTCGTCGCCCCAGCGGTGGGCGGAGGAGGAGACGGTGACGACGCGGTCGGTGACGTACGGCAGGAGCAGGTTCGTCAGGGCGAAGTGCCCGAGATGGTTGGTGCCGAACTGCATCTCGAAGCCGTCCTTGGTCCGCTGCCGCGGGATCATCATCACGCCCGCGTTGTTGATCAGCACATGCAGCGGGCCCGCCCACCCCGCGGCGAACTCCCGCACGGACGCCAGGTCGGCCAGGTCGAGTCGCCGCACCTCGGTGCTGCCGGACACGGTCGCGGCGGCGGCCCGGCCGCGCTCGGGGTCCCGTACGGCGAGGACGACATGCGCGCCCGCCCCGGCCAGCGCCTGGGCGGCGGTGAGACCGATGCCGCTGTTGGCACCGGTGACGACGGCCGTACGGCCGCTGAGATCGGGCAGGTCGGTCGCGTTCCACTTCTGCGTCTGGGTCATGCCCTCGAATGTAGGCGCCGACAACAATGCTGTCAATGACAACAATGATGGCGCTGACAACAAAGCTGACGATGACAACATCCGGCTACGATGGGCCCATGCCCGAAAGCCGCCCCTACCACCACGGAGACCTGCGCTCCACCCTGCTCGCCGGTGCCGAGCGCACCCTGCGGACGAAGGGCGTCACCGCGCTCTCCCTGCGCGAACTGGCCCGCGAGGCCGGCGTCAGCCATGCCGCGCCCGGCCGCCACTTCAAGGACAAGCAGGCCCTGCTCAACGCGCTCGCGCTCGCCGGTTACGACCGCCTGGAGCAGACCCTCCAGGCCGCCGACGACCCCGCCCTCCCCCTGGAACCGCGGATCACCTCCCTGGCCCGCGCCTATCTCCGCTTCGCCCTCGACAACGCCGAGCTGCTGGAGCTGATGTACGCCCGCAAGCACGACCCCGACGCCTATGAGCAGATGGCGTCGGCGATCGACCGCACGGTCGGCATCCTGGAGCGGGTCCTGGCCGACGCCCAGCGGCGCGGCGAGATCGTCGAGGGCGATCCCGCCCAGCTCACCCTCATCGCCGGCGCGAGCCTGCACGGCCTCGCCGCCTTCGCCGCCGGCGGCATGCTCGCGCCCGAGGCGGCCCTGGCCGGCCTGGAGGACCTCGTCCACACCCTCCTGCACGGCCTCAAACCCCGCTGACGGCACCCCCGGGGCCGTCGCCGGGAACCGAACGCCCCCGGCCGACAGTCACTCCCGTAGGGGAGCAAGGGACGGGGGACGGCATGCATCACGTGCTCTACGGCGAGCAGTCATGGAATCCGCTGGCACGGACCGTGGCACTGACCGAGGAGGCGCTGCGCAGGGGCGGCCGGACCACCCCGCTCGGCGAGCTGAACCTCGCCGCCATGGCCGACGCCTACCGGCGCGGGTACTGGCTCGGCGGCGGCGGGACGGAACGCCCGCTGAACCGGCTGCCGGACGGCCCCGGCACCGTCCCGGTCACCCGGATCACCGGCACCTGCACCCCGCTGAAGCTCCGTCAGGCCGCCCCGTTCGCGCGCGAGCTGGGCGAGCTGGCGGTACGGCGGTGCGGTGGGCCCGGGCAGGTGGCGGCGCTGGCGGACCGGGCCCGGTCCGAGGGCGTACCCCTGTGGATCGCGCGGCGGTACGCGCCGGGGCCGGCCGGACCGATCACCGTCACCGTGGACCGGAAGTTGGTGCGCGTGGACGTATGGGGACCGCACGCGCCCGTCGTACGCGTCCGGGCCCCCCACGGCTTCAGCTCGCGGACCACCGACCCCTCCCAGGGCCTGCGCGTGACCGTCGGCACGGTCACCGCGCAGCCCCACCTCAGCAGGAAGCTCCGCAAGTCGAAGAACTACGTGGAGCTGCGGCTGCCCGGACAGCACTGGATGCTGCGCCGGGAGAACGCGACCAGCTCGTGGCTGCTGCGCGACGAGCGGCGCGTCGCCCTGCTGAGCCGCCCCCCGCGCAGGCGGACCCCCGATCCGCACAGCGTCCTGGTGCCCCTCTCCCCGGTGCGCCACGAGAGCACCGACCCGCTGGACGCCGTCATGGCGCACGCCTTCGCCGTCACCTTCGGGCTCGGGGACACGACGGGCTCGGCCCGGTTCCGCTCGGAGCGCCACCGCAGCTACGGGGGCGAGCCGTTCGCCCCTGACGAGACCTGGAACCGCCCCTGGTTCAGCAACCTCGGCAGCGGCCGCGACGACAACGAACCCGGCGGCAGCGACGGCTGGGGCTCGGACGGTGGCGACGGAGGAGACAGCGGAGGCGACGGCGGAGGTGGGGGCGGTGACGGCGGCGGGGGCGGGGGCGGGGGCGACTAGCCCTGTCCGGCTCACCGCGACCGCCGGACGATCGGAAGATAGCCTTCACCCGGGGAACATCTCCCCGACCCGTCACCCGACCGGCCGTCAGAAACCGTACGGGTCGGGCGAGCAGCGGTAAGAGGGGACAACGACGGAATCACCCAGCAGGTTCCGCTCCCACTTCATTGCCCGGCGTGACCAGCCGTGATACACAGAGTGACGATACGACTCCTCACAAGGTATTCGTACGAAACCCGCCAATCAATGACGCCAAGTCGACATACGACGGCGTCATCGTCAGCGAGAATGAGGCCTGACCTCTGCGCCCACGCAGGGGGATACGGAACTACCCACCAGGGGCGGTGACTTACATGCTCTTTGCGGCCGACGAGGGAGACATCAACACCATCATCGGGGGGATCGCTCCGGACTGGGGCCCCTTCGGCAGCCTGGGCAACGAAGCGAAGGTGATGATCGAGGTGGTGATGGCAGTGGCCATCCTGCTGTGCCTCGGCATCGCCATCTGGGGGGCGGCCAAACAGCGCATCGGCGCCACTGCCCTCCGGGACACCTTCAGCGCCGAGCAGGGCAAGGGCCTCATCATCGCGGGCCTGACGGGAGTCTTCATCATCGGCTCTCTCGGCACGCTCTTCACCATCGTGTACGGCATGGCCGTGTAGCAACGATCACCCCTCCCCTCCCACCCCCCGTCGTGCCCACCGGCTGAGGTTGCGTTTCCCTGATGTCGAGTCACCACACCGCGCCCGCGCGGGAACCAGCACGGCTACCGTCGTACTCCAACGGCTTCCACGGCTTTGGGTACGACGGTGAGGGGGCGTACGCGGCATGAGTCTCGGAGACGAGCGGGAGGCCTCCGGCGGTTACGGAGGCACGGGCCAGACCCGCACACGGCTGCCCGAGGGCGGCGGCGACGCGTACGGCACCCCACGACGAGCCGGCCGCTCGTCGTCCCGGAGCCTGGTCACGGTGGTCGGCGTCGTAGTCCTCCTCATCGCGGCAATCGCCTTCGCGAACCGCGGAGGAGACGATTCATCACCCAACCCGGACCCCGAGAACAAACCCCAGGCAGCGGCTACGGCGGCGAGCGGGGAGCGGCCGGTGGAGGCGGGCTTCGCGCAGGATGAGCAGGGGGCGCAGAGCGCGGCGGCCAACTATGCGGTGACGCTGGTGTCGGCCGACATGCTCAAGGCGGCCCGGCGCTCCGAGATCGTGCGGCAAGTTTTCGTCACTGACAAGCAGGCGGAGCTGGAGGACAAGTTCAACGCCGCCTACTCCACGGAGTTCCTGAGCAATCTAGGCCTCGACGAGAACGGCAACTCCACGGGGGGCAACACGTACGTCTCCCGCACGATGCCGATCGGCACCAAGGTCACGAGCTACTCGGACACCGCCGCGGCCGTCGAGGTCTGGTGCACGGGAGTGTTCGGCACGGCCGGTGAGGGCTCCACCGACCCGGTCAGCAGCGACTGGTTCACCATGACCCTTCAGCTGCGCTGGGCGGACAGCGACTGGAAGGTCGACAGCTTCGCCCAGAAGGACGGGCCCGCGCCGGTCCCCGGCGACAACAAGGCGTCCAGCGCCGACGAGATGGCCAAGGCCGTCGAGGAGTACGGAGGCTTCACGTATGCCCGGTAGCCCGCACCGCGTACTGAAGGTCGCCGCCGCTCTCACCGCCGTACAGGCAGCGGCTGTGCTGATGGCCACGCGCGCCGTGGCCGCACCCACACCGTCGCCGACCCCGTCGGACGACAACTGTGACCTCATCGTCGGCCCCGCCAAGGACTACTGCGAAAGCGACAACGGCTCGGGCCGCTCCGGCGGATCCTCCACCCTCGACCCCACCACCACCCTCGACCCCCTCTCCTCCCTCGCCAAGGGCTGCGCCGACGCCGCCGCCTGGACCGTCGGCAAGCTCAGCGAGGCCGTCGAGGACACCGCGACCGTCGACTTCACGAACCCCAAGTTCCTC
This sequence comes from Streptomyces sp. NPDC002779, assembly GCF_042888685.1. Taxonomy (NCBI): domain Bacteria; kingdom Bacillati; phylum Actinomycetota; class Actinomycetes; order Kitasatosporales; family Streptomycetaceae; genus Streptomyces; species Streptomyces sp. NPDC002779. The sequence continues at coordinate 6,126 of NZ_JBIAQC010000006.1, read as the reverse complement.
CAGCAGTACGCGGTCGTGTTCGCGGCGTCGACCATCCTCACCCTCCTGCTGTGGCTGCTGGCGGTCGCCAAGCGTGCCGTGCGCGGCGTACCCGTGACCACCGCCATCAGCGAAGCGATCGGCTTCCTCTGGCTCACCGTCCTCGCGTCCGCCTTCACCCCCCTGATCCTCTACACCGTCGTCTCCGCCACCGACGGCATCTCAGAGGTCCTCGCGAAGACCACCGGCGACCAGACCGACACCTTCTTCGGCACCTTCTCCGGCGCCCTGGAGAAGGGCGAGGACATCGGCGGCGGACCGATCATGCTGATCGTCGTCTCCCTCGTCAGCATCCTCGCCGCCGGAGTCCTCTGGCTGGAACTCGTCATCCGCGCCGCCCTGCTGTACGTCGGCGCCCTGCTCGGCACCGTCGTCTACGCGGGCCTGGTCGACAAGAACCTGTGGGGCCACGTCCGCCGCTGGGCGGGCATCATGATCGCCGTCATCCTGGTGAAGCCGGTCATCGTGATCGTCCTCGGCCTCGCCGGAGCGCTCTCCGCCGACGACGGCCCCGACGCCTTCTCCGCCGTCGTCTCCGGCCTCGCCATCATCCTGCTCGCCATCTTCGCCTCGGCGATGATCTACCGTTTCGTCCCGGGCTTCGGCGACGAGATCGCCGGCTCCCGCAGCAACCGCATCATGCAGGGCGCCGAGAGCAAGGCCGCGGCCGTCATGAGCTCCCCCGCGACCCTCGTCGCCCAGGGCATCAAGACCCACAGCACCCGGGCCGACAGCAACGGCCAGTCCGCCGGAGGCCCCCGCCCCGCCAACCAGGCGGCCGGCGGAGTCGCCGCGCACAGCTCCCGCACCGCGAACGGAGGCGGCGGAACTGTCCCCTCCGCCGCACCCGTGCCCCGCTCCGCCAGCAGCGCGCTGAACTCGCCCCACGCCGGCAACACCCGCAACAGCAGTACCAACCGCACGGGAGGTGAAGGGCGTTGACGACCGAGTCCCACGTGTCCCATCCGGTCACGCCCCGCCGTACATATCTGATCGGCCGCGCCCGGCCGAACGCGATCGTCGGCCGCAATCGCGAGACCGGCGAGATCGCACTGATCATCGGCGGCGCGTTCCTCGGCATGATGTGCGGGCTCCTCGTCCCCGTCCTCTCCCTGCGCATCGTGCTGCTCATGGGCTTCCCGCTGCTGGCGCTGGCCGCGGTCTACGTGCCGTACAAGCGCCGGACGTTCTACAAGTGGTTCGAGATCAACCGCAGCTTCAAGCGCACCGTGCGCCGGGGCACCGTCTACCGCTCGGCGGTCATGGAGGCCGGCATCCGGATCGACGGGCGCGAGGTGGAGATCGGCCCGCCGCCCGGCATCGGCCGGATCACCTGGCTCGCCGCCCCGTTCGGGCCCGACGAGATCGCCGTACTGCTGCACGCGGACCGCAGAACCGTCACCGCGGCCATCGAGATCGAGGGACCGGGCGTCGGTCTGCGGGACTCCGAGGACCAGGAAGCCCTCGTCGACCGCTTCGGCACGCTCCTCAAGCACGTGGCCAACGGCGACGGCTTCGTCACCCGCATCCAGATGCTCGCCCGCACCCTCCCCGCCGACCCCGACGCCCACGCCAAGGACGTCGCCGTACGCGGGGACGAGAAGTCGCTGCCGTGGCTCCAGCAGTCCTACGACCAGTTGCAGTCGATGGTGTCCACCAGCAGCGAGCAGCACCGCGCCTATCTCGTCGCGTGCATGCACTACACGCGCGAACTGGCCGCCGAGGCGCACGCCATGGCCCGGGCCGCGCGACCGCAGCAGGGCCGCAAGGTCGACAAGGACGCCGGGCTCGCCGTCGTCATGGCCCGTGAGCTCACCGACATCTGCTCCCGGCTGCAGGAGGCCGACATCCGCGTACGGCAGCCGCTCGGTCAGGGGCGGCTGGCTTCGCTGATCCACTCCATGTACGACCCGGACCACCCGATCGACCACATCCAGGCGATGACCAAGCGCAACGCCTGGCCGGCCGAGCTCGACGCCATGGAGCCCACCTACCTCCAGGCCAAGACCCGCGAGTCCTCCACCCGCGCCCCCTGGTGCCACGCCACGGCCTGGGTGAAGGAGTGGCCGATGACCCCGGTCGGCGTGAACTTCCTCGCGCCGCTGCTGGTCCACACCCCGGACGTGATCCGCACGGTCGCCGTCACGATGGACCTCGAACCCACCGAGATCGCCATCGAGCGCATGCTGACGGAGAAGACGAACGACGAGGCCGAGGCGTCCCGCGCCGCCAAGATGAACCGCACCGTCGACCCGCGCGACGTCGCCGCCCACAACCGCCTCGACCAGCGAGGAGAGGACCTGGCGAGCGGCGCGGCGGGCGTGAACCTGGTCGGCTACATCACCGTCTCCTCCCGTTCCCCCGAGGCCCTGGCCCGCGACAAGCGGACCATCCGGGCCTCGGCCGGAAAGTCGTACCTGAAGCTGGAGTGGTGCGACCGCGAGCACCACCGCGCCTTTGTGAACACGCTCCCGTTCGCCACCGGCATTCGAAGGTAGGGCCGCCGCATGCGGGATCCGATGTCCATCCTCTCCGACGCCTTCACCTCGTTCCTGTTCGGCAAGGTCGAGACGACCCGGCCGCCCGTGCGCACCTCGACCGGGCAGGCCCAGGCCGTCTATCTGCCGACCGCCGCGCCCGGCCTCGGCGACTCGGGCGTGATCATCGGCCGCGAGGTCTACTCCGGGAAGGGGTACATCTACGACCCCTTCCAGCTGTACGGCCAGCAGCTCCCGGCGCCGCACTGGCTCGTCCTCGGCGAGTCCGGCAACGGCAAGTCGGCGCTGGAGAAGACGTACGTTCTGCGCCAGCTGCGCTTCCGCGACCGCCAGGTCGTCGTGCTGGACGCGCAGGGCGAGGACGGCGCCGGCGAATGGAACCTCATCGCGCAGGAGCTGGGGATAACTCCTATCCGGCTGGACCCGATGGCGGCGCTCGACCAGGGCATCCGCCTCAACCCGCTCGACCCGGCGATCACGACGACCGGGCAGCTCGCGCTGCTGCGGACCATCATCGAGGTCGCGATGGGCCACGGCCTCGACGAGCGCTCCGGCTTCGCGCTCAAGGTCGCCCACGCCTACGTCAACGAGACCATCGTGGAACGCCAGCCGGTCCTGACCGACATCGTCGAGCAGCTACGGCACCCCGAGCCGGAGTCGGCCGAGGCGATGAACGTCGACATAGACGATGTACGGGCCTGGGGGCTCGATGTCGCCCTGGTACTGGACCGACTGGTCGACGGTGACCTGCGCGGCATGTTCGACGGCCCGACGACGGTCGGCATCGACCTGGACGCGCCGCTGATCGTCTTCGACCTGTCCCACATCGACCGCAACTCCATCGCGATGCCGATCCTCATGGCGATCGTCGGGGTCTGGCTGGAGCACACCTGGATCCGCCCCGACCGGAAGAAGCGCATCTTCCTGGTCGAGGAGGCCTGGCACATCATCAACAGCCCCTTCGTGGCCCAGCTGTTCCAGCGGCTGCTGAAGTTCGGCCGACGGCTGGGTCTGTCCTTCGTGGCGGTCGTCCACCACTTGTCCGACGTCGTGGACGGGGCTGCGGCCAAGGAGGCAGCGGCCATCCTGAAGATGGCGTCGACCAGGACGATCTACGCCCAGAAGGCGGACGAGGCGAGGGCCACCGGCCGGGTGCTCGGGCTGCCCAGATGGGCGGTGGAGATCATTCCCAGCCTCACCCCGGGTATCGCCGTCTGGGACGTCAACGGCAATGTCCAGGTGGTCAAACACCTGGTCACGGAGACCGAACGGCCGCTGGTCTTCACCGACCGCGCGATGACCGAATCGTCCGCCGACCACTTGCACGACGACGCCCTGCGCGCCGCCGAGCTGGAGGCGGAGGAGCGGGCGGCGGCCTTCGTGGAACAACACCTCGGCGACGAGTCGACGGTGGCGTAGAGGGGGCGACGGCGTGCGCGCAGACGACCGGCGGCAGGAGACAGCGGGCGGCATCCCCGACGGGCTGGTGCTCGGCCTGCTCGCGTTCCTGCTCGGCCTGACCTCGATGGTGTGGACGGCGACAGGGCTGGCCGGCCTGTTCGCCCACGGCGCCTGGCCCACCGGCGTCACCTTCGCCCGCACCCCGCTCGCCCTGCGCCACCTCTTCGGCGCCCCGCAGGACATCACCGGCGCCTGGCCGGAGACACCGGAGGCGGAGCTCTCCGGGTACGGGTTGTTCTGGGGGCTGTTCATCGGCCAGCTGATGGTGCTGATCGTGCTCACCGTGTTCGTGATGGGGACGGTGACCCGGTGGCGTGCGGTCAGGGCACGGCGGCGGGAGGAAAGGCCGGCACCGCCCGAGCCGGAGCCGATCCCGGAACCGGTGCCGCGGCCGATCCCGGCGCCGGTCCAGCACCAGGTCCCGGTCCAGCACGAGGTACCCGCACCGAGACCCGAGCCGGTCCAGCAGCCCGCCGCTCCCGCTGCCGCACTCACACCCCCGACGCTGCTACCGGCCTGGGAGAAGGTCTTCGTGGCCCCTCGGGAGACCCGGCGCACCACCGCGACCCAGGCTGTACGCGACGCCGAGGGCCCGGCGCTGGTCATCACCTCCAACCCGGCGGTCTGGCAGGACACCAAGGACGCCCGCGCCAAACTGGGCCCGGTCCATCTCTACGACCCCGCGCACCTCTGCGACACCCCGTCCCGCCTCCACTGGTCGCCGACGACGGGCTGCGAGGACAAGCAGACGGCGGCGGCAAGAGCGGCCGCGCTGCTCGCCCCGGTCCGGCCCACCGCGAAGATCGACCAGGCCGTGGCGGACACCGCCGAAACCCTCTTGCGCAGCGCCCTGCACGCCGCCGCCATAGACGGCCGTACGATCCGGCACGTGCACCGCTGGTCCCAGGGCACCCAGCTCCAGGACGCGGTCCGCATCCTCCGCACCAGCCCGAAGGCTGCCCCCGGCGCCGCCGGCGAACTGGAAGCCGCCCTGACCGCGCACCCCGAGCGCCGGGACATGGCACAGCAGCTGACCACGCGGGCACTGTCCGCCCTGTTCACGGTGAACATCCGCGAGGCGTGCACCCCCAACCGAACTGATGCGCTCGCATTGGATTCTTTCGTGAACGAGGGGGGCACGCTTTATGTGGTGGGTGAATCCATCGAGGATCCCCGCACGAACCCGGGCGCGATGCCACTGCTGACCGCCCTGGCCTCCAGCGTGGTCGAGCGCGGCCGGCACATGGCCGAACGGTCATCCTCCGGTCGCCTCGACCCACCACTGACGCTCGTCCTGGACGACGTCGCGGCCGTCGCCCCGCTGCCCCAGCTCCCCGAGCTGCTGGCCACCGGCGCGGACCGGGGCCTGCCGACCCTGGCCCTGCTGCGGTCCCGGGAACAGGCCCGCGCCCGCTGGCCGCACGACGAACTGCCGGTGTAGCCCTACTCGGGCTCGATCGCGAACTCCAGCTCGGTTTCGCCCGGCGTCTGCGGCAGCGGCACGGTGACCCCGGTCGGCTCGAACCCCACCTTCCGGTACAGCCGCTGCGCACGCCCGTTGTCCTCGTGCACGATGAGCCGCACCCGCTCGGCGCCGTGCGCCCACGCCCACTCCAGGCCGGCGTCGAAGAGCACCTCGGTGAGCCCGATGCCCCGGTGCTCGGGCTGTACGAAGACCCCGACGAGATGCCCCTGCTTGCGCTCGACGGGGAACCCGGCCCAGTCGGTCGTCCCGGCCTCTTCGATCAGCACGGTCAGCGTCCCGACCCACTCCCCGTCCGGCCCCTCGGCGATGATCTGCTGCGCGCCGGACGCCCCTTCGGCGCTTCCCGCGGCACGCTCCTGCCAGAACGAGTCGGGGTGGGACACGGCCGCCTCGTAGGTCTCCAGGAAGGCGAGATGCGCCACGGGGTCCTGAAGGGCGGCAAGCCGCAGAGCCTTGGCCCGCGGCCACTCGTCGGCGTGTATGGAACGGACCTTGTAGTTCATGCCGAACACCGTAGCCGAAACGCAGAAAACCCCCGTACCGAATAAACGGTACGGGGGTTCTCTCACAATTTGTTCGGCGGTGTCCTACTCTCCCACAGGGTCCCCCCTGCAGTACCATCGGCGCTGTAAGGCTTAGCTT